>NZ_JBPJZU010000001.1:0-654245 GCF_051216635.1 Variovorax sucrosi
TTCACCGCTGAAGTCTATGTGCTGAGCAAGGACGAAGGCGGCCGTCACACGCCGTTCTTCAACAACTACCGTCCGCAGTTCTACTTCCGCACGACGGACGTGACCGGCGCGATCGAGTTGCCTGCGGACAAGGAAATGGTCATGCCTGGCGACAACGTCAGCATCACCGTCAAGCTGATCAACCCGATCGCGATGGAAGAAGGCCTGCGCTTCGCCATCCGCGAAGGCGGCCGTACCGTGGGTTCGGGCGTCGTGGCCAAGATCCTCGACATCTAAGGAATTGCACAGGGGTATAGCTCAATTGGCAGAGCGTCGGTCTCCAAAACCGAAGGTTGTAGGTTCGATTCCTACTGCCCCTGCCACTTCGGTGGCACTCCTGAAAAAAGCCCATCGTTGACCCGATGGCAGGCTTCAAAAGCCCATCGTGACCCGATGGGCTTCGCCGTCTGAAGAGACATTGAATCGAAGGCCGCGAGGCCGCAGGAAACCAGCCGACCATGGCCACCTCTCAAATCGAAACCGTGAACACCGGCGCCGACAAAGCCAAGCTGGCTGCGGCGGTGGTGCTGGCCGTCGGCGCGGTCGTGGCCTTCTACCTGCTGTCGCGCCAAGGGGCGCTGGTCCAATGGGCAGCGTTGCTGGTCGGCTTGGCAGCAGCCGTAGGTGCCTTCGCGAGTGCCGAAAGCGGTCGTCAGCTGTGGGCCTTCGGCCGGGACGCCTGGCGCGAAGTGAAGAAGGTCGTCTGGCCCACGCGCAAAGAGGCCATCCAGATGACCGCGTACGTGTTCGCCTTCGTGGCAATCATGTCCATTTTCCTGTGGGCGACCGACAAGACCCTCGAGTGGGTGTTCTTCGACCTCATTCTGGGCTGGAGAAAATAAATGACTGACGCTGTCGAAACCACGCCGGAAAGCACGTCGCTGCTGCCGCCCCCGACGAACCCGGATTTTCGCTGGTACGTCGTGCATGCCTATTCGGGCATGGAAAAGGCGGTCGAGCGCAACATCACCGAGCGCATCAACCGCGCGGCCATGCAAGACAAGTTCGGCCGCATCATGGTGCCGACCGAGGAAGTCGTCGAGATCAAGAACGGCCAGAAGCGCACCACCGAGCGCCGCTTCTTCCCGGGCTACGTTCTGGTCGAGATGATCATGGACGACGAGAGCTGGCACCTGGTAAAGCACACCAACAAGGTGACGGGTTTTGTCGGTGGCGCAAAGAACCGTCCGGCGCCGATCTCGCAGAAAGAGGTCGAGGACATCGTCAGCCAGATGCAGCAGGGCACCGAGAAGCCACGCCACAAGGTCGAGTTCACCGTCGGTGAATTCGTGCGCGTCAAGGAAGGCCCGTTCACCGACTTCAACGGCACCGTGGAAGAAGTGAACTACGAAAAGAACAAGGTGCGCGTGTCCGTGATGATCTTCGGACGCGCCACACCGGTCGAACTGGGCTTCGCGGAAGTCGAGAAGACCTGATTGACAAGCGGAGGGCGCCGGCTTCGGCGCCGTCCACCCCCGTTCCCTTGCCACCCGACTCGGCAAGGGACTTCAGAAGAAGAGTCGTCAACCCCGGGGAGCCGCGGCCCAGTGCCATGGCGATATCACCCGCAAGGAGCAAAGCATGGCGAAAAAAATCGTCGGCTTCATCAAGCTGCAAGTGCCAGCTGGTAAGGCCAACCCGTCACCACCGATCGGTCCCGCGCTGGGCCAGCGTGGTTTGAACATCATGGAGTTCTGCAAGGCGTTCAACGCCCAGACCCAGGGCGTCGAGCCCGGTCTGCCGCTGCCGGTGGTCATCACCGCGTTCGCGGACAAGAGCTTCACCTTCATCATCAAGACGCCGCCCGCGGTCACCTTGATCAAGAAGGCCATCAAGCTGGACAAGGGTTCGGCAACGCCGCACACCGTCAAGGTCGGCAAGATCACGCGCGCTCAGCTCGAAGAGATCGCCAAGGCCAAGATGAAGGATTTGACGGCAGCCGACCTGGATGCCGCCGTTCGTACCATCGCCGGCTCTGCCCGTTCGATGGGCGTGACTGTGGAGGGTGTGTAAATGTCCAAGATCACCAAGAAGCAAAAAGCCTCGGTCGGCAAGGTCGACAGCAACAAGCTGTACGCGCTGGTCGATGCGATCGGCCTCGTGAAGGAAGCCGCCACCGCCAAGTTCGATGAATCCATCGACGTGGCCGTGCAACTGGGCATCGACGCGAAGAAGTCGGACCAGGTCGTGCGTGGCGCCGTCGTGTTGCCCAACGGCACCGGCAAGACCAAGCGCGTCGCCGTGTTCGCCCAGGGCGCCAAGGCGGAAGAAGCCAAGGCTGCCGGCGCCGACATCGTCGGCATGGATGACCTGGCCGCGATGGTCAAGGCGGGTGACATGCCCTTCGACGTCGTGATCGCTGCACCGGATGCGATGCGCATCGTCGGTACGCTGGGCCAGATCCTCGGCCCGCGCGGCCTGATGCCCAACCCGAAGGTCGGCACCGTGACGCCGGACGTCGCCACGGCCGTGAAGAACGCCAAGGCCGGCCAGGTGCAGTTCCGTGTCGACAAGGCCGGGATCATCCACGGCACGATCGGCCGTCGTTCGTTCGACACCGACAAGCTGCAGGGCAACCTGGTGGCGCTGATCGACGCTCTGGTCAAGGCCAAGCCGGCGACCAGCAAGGGTGTGTTCCTGCGCAAGGTGGCGGTGTCCTCGACGATGGGTCTGGGCGTTCGCGTCGACACCCAGTCGATCGCACAGAGCTGATGTGAAGAATTTGCCGCGCCTTTCGGGGCGTGGCGATGTGGTGGGCCGGTGCGGCATCGTCTTCGGGCGAGCACAACGGGCCATCCAAGACCGCTGGCGTGCAGTTCGCTGCACTTAATCGAACCTCTCGGGGTTCCCCAGCGCAGATGGCGATCCCGCTGCAAGGAATTTGGTTCCGAAACAGTTGGTCGCTGCATGAAGCGCGTCTCGAGGCTCAGGCGAAAGCCAAGCCAGAAGGCGCATTAAAAGGAGTAGACCTTGAGTCTGAATCGCAGTGAGAAAGAAGCGGTCATCAGTGATGTGACCAGCCTCGCCGCAAAAGCTCAAACGCTCGTGATGGCGGAATACCGGGGCATCTCGGTGGCTGACATGACCAAATTGCGCAATACCGCGCGCAGCCAGGGCGTGACGCTCAGCGTGTTGAAGAACACGCTGGCACGCCGTGCTGTCGCCGGAAGCGCATTTGAGATCGTCGGCGACCAGATGACCGGTCCGCTGATCTATGGCTTCTCCGAAGACGCCGTGGCCGCCGCGAAAGTGGTGGCCGATTTCGCGAAGACCAACGACAAGTTGGTGATTCGCGGCGGTGCATTCGGTGGCAAGGCCCTGGACGTCAATGGCGTGAAGCAACTGGCCAACATCCCTTCGAAGGAAGTGCTGCTGGCGCAATTGCTGGGCTTGATGCAATCCCCCATTTCCCGCACCGCCCGCGTTCTCGCGGCGCTGGCCGAGAAGCGTGGTGGTGGCGAAGCACCGGCCGAGGCTCCGGCCGAAGCGCAAGCTGCATAAGCCTTGCGTTCGAGAAATTCAACCCAATTGTTAGGAAACCAAAATGGCATTCGATAAAGACGCATTTTTGACCGCGCTGGACAGCATGACGGTCCTGGAACTCAACGACCTGGTCAAGGCCATCGAAGAGAAGTTCGGCGTGAGCGCCGCTGCAATGTCGGCACCCGCCGGTGCTGGCGGTGGCGCTGCCGCCGCTGTGGCCGAAGAGCAGACCGAGTTCAACGTCATGCTGATGGATGCTGGCGCGAACAAGGTGTCGGCGATCAAGGCCGTGCGCGAAATCACCGGCCTGGGCCTCAAGGAAGCCAAGGACCTGGTGGAAGCCGCTCCCAAGGCCGTCAAGGAAGGCCTGTCGAAGGCTGACGCTGAAGCCGCCAAGAAGAAGCTGGAAGATGCCGGCGCCAAGGTGGAACTGAAGTAATTCAGTCTCCCTGAAGGGCTGGAGGTGCTCGAAAGAGCCCTCCAGCCTTTGCCGCTTTCAGAGCGCACCCACAAGCCGACGTCGCGACGCGGCTTTTGAGTGTCTTCTGACCCCGACTGCAGAAGACCCCTTGGTTCGGGTGATGTGCAACGCATCACTGTCCGCCAACGGCTGGTAGTGGCCAGCCGCCAAGCAGTGGCGCGAAAGCGCTGTTGACAAGTCGCGCAAGATCTCAAGCCCCGGAGCTCTCATGGCCCAAACGTCCACGTACAGTTACACCGAACGCAAGCGCATCCGAAAGAATTTCGGTAGCCGCGACAGCGTCGTTGAAATCCCTTACCTGCTGCAGATGCAAAAAGACGCGTACACCGCGTTCCTGCAAGCGGGCATCGCGCCGCAGAAGCGCACGGTCGAAGGCCTGCAGGCCGCGTTCGACGCCGCGTTCCCGATCGTCTCGCACAACGGTTTCGTGGAGATGAAGTTCCTCGAGTACAACCTGGCGAAGCCGGCCTTCGATGTGCGCGAGTGCCAGACGCGGGGCCTGACCTTCGCCTCGGCCGTGCGCGCCAAGGTCCAGCTCATCATCTATGACCGCGAGTCGTCGACGTCGCAGTCGAAGGTGGTCAAGGAAGTGAAGGAACAAGAGGTCTACATGGGCGAAGTGCCGCTCATGACCGAAAAGGGCTCCTTCATCATCAACGGCACCGAGCGCGTCATCGTGTCGCAGCTGCACCGTTCGCCGGGCGTGTTCTTCGAACACGACAAGGGCAAGACGCACAGCTCGGGCAAGCTCTTGTTCTCGGCCCGCGTGATCCCCTACCGCGGTTCGTGGCTCGACTTCGAGTTCGACCCGAAGGACATGCTGTACTTCCGTGTCGACCGTCGCCGCAAGATGCCGGTCACGATCCTGCTCAAGGCCATCGGCCTGAACCCGGAATCGATCCTCGCGAACTTCTTCGTGAACGACAACTTCCGCCTGATGGACAGCGGCGCGCAGATGGAGTTCGTCTCCGAGCGTCTGCGCGGCGAAGTCGCGCGCTTCGACATCACCGACAAGGCCGGCAAGGTCGTGGTCGCCAAGGACAAGCGCGTCACCGCGCGTCACACCCGCGAACTCGAACAATCGAACACCACGCACATCAGCGTGCCGGAAGACTTCCTGGTCGGCCGCGTGGTCGCCCGCAACATCGTCGACGCGGATTCCGGCGAAATCCTGGCCAAGGCCAACGACGAACTGACCGAAGCGCTGCTGAAGAAGCTGCGCACCGCCGGCGTGCAGGACATCCAGGTCATCTACACGAACGAACTGGACCAGGGCGCGTACATCTCGCAGACGCTGCGCATCGACGAAACGGTCGATGAGTTCGCCGCGCGCGTGGCCATCTACCGCATGATGCGTCCCGGCGAGCCGCCGACGGAAGACGCCGTGCAGGCCCTGTTCCAGCGCCTGTTCTACAACCCGGACACCTACGACCTGTCGCGCGTCGGCCGCATGAAGTTCAACGCCAAGGTCGGCCGCGACGAGTCGACCGGCCCGATGGTGCTGACCAACGAAGACATCCTGCATGTCGTCAAGATCCTGGTCGACCTGCGCAACGGCAACGGCGAAGTCGACGACATCGACCACCTGGGCAACCGCCGCGTGCGTTGCGTCGGCGAACTGGCCGAGAACCAGTACCGCACCGGCCTCGCCCGCATCGAGAAGGCCGTGAAGGAACGTCTGGGCCAAGCGGAGCAAGAGCCGCTGATGCCGCACGACCTGATCAACAGCAAGCCGATCTCGGCCGCGCTGAAGGAGTTCTTCGGCGCCTCGCAGCTGTCGCAGTTCATGGACCAGACCAACCCGCTGTCCGAAATCACCCACAAGCGCCGCGTGTCGGCCCTTGGCCCGGGCGGTTTGACACGCGAACGTGCCGGCTTCGAGGTGCGCGACGTGCACGTGACCCATTACGGCCGCGTCTGCCCGATCGAAACGCCCGAAGGCCCGAATATCGGCCTGATCAACTCGCTGGCCCTGTACGCCCGTCTGAACGAATACGGCTTCATCGAGACGCCGTACCGTCGCGTGGTGGACGGCAAGGTCACGATGGACATCGACTACCTGTCGGCCATCGAAGAAGGCAAGTACGTCATCGCCCAGGCCAATGCGGCCCTGGACAAGGACGGCAAGCTGACCGGCGATCTGGTTTCCGCCCGTGAAGCCGGCGAGTCGATCCTGGTGGGTGCCGAGCGCGTCCAGTACATGGACGTGTCGCCCGCACAGATCGTGTCGGTGGCGGCCTCGCTCGTGCCCTTCCTGGAGCACGACGATGCGAACCGCGCGCTGATGGGCGCCAACATGCAGCGTCAGGCCGTGCCGGTGCTGCGCCCCGAGAAGCCCTTCGTCGGCACCGGCATCGAGCGCGTTTCCGCGGTCGACTCGGGCACCGTGGTGACCGCGACCCGCGGCGGTATCGTCGACTACGTCGATGCGACCCGTGTCGTGGTGCGCGTCAACGACGCCGAAGCAGCGGCCGGTGAAGTCGGTGTGGACATCTACAACCTGATCAAGTATCAGCGTTCGAACCAGAACACCAACATCCACCAGCGCCCGATCGTCAAGCGCGGCGACAAGATCGCCAAGGGCGACGTGGTGGCCGACGGTGCCTCCACCGACCTCGGCGAACTGGCCCTCGGCCAGAACATGCTGATCGGCTTCATGCCATGGAACGGCTACAACTTCGAAGACTCGATCCTGATCTCCGAACGCGTCGTCGCCGAAGACCGCTACACCTCGATCCACATCGAGGAACTGGTGGTGATGGCCCGCGATACGAAGCTGGGTGCCGAAGAAATCACGCGTGACATCCCGAACCTGGCCGAGCAGCAGCTCAACCGCCTCGACGAGTCCGGCATCATCTATGTCGGCGCCGAAGTGCAGCCAGGCGACACGCTGGTGGGCAAGGTCACGCCGAAGGGCGAGACCACGCTGACGCCTGAAGAGAAGCTGCTTCGCGCCATCTTCGGCGAGAAGGCTTCCGACGTGAAGGACACCTCGCTGCGTGTCGACCAGGGCTCGCAAGGGACCGTGATCGACGTGCAGGTGTTCACCCGCGAAGGCATCACGCGCGACAAGCGTGCCCAGCAGATCATCGACGACGAGCTCAAGCGCTTCCGACTCGACCTGAACGACCAGCTGCGCATCGTCGAAGCGGACGCTTTCGACCGGATCGAGAAGCTCCTGACCGGCAAGGCTGCCAACGGCGGCCCGAACAAGCTGGCCAAGGGCACCAAGCTCGACAAGGCCTACCTGTCGTCGATCGAGAAGTTCCACTGGTTCGACATCCGTCCGGCGGACGACGAAGTCGCTTCGCAGCTCGAGTCGATCAAGAACTCGCTCGAGCAGACGCGCCACAGCTTCGACCTCGCGTTCGAAGAGAAGCGCAAGAAGCTCACGCAGGGCGACGAGCTGCCTGCGGGCGTGCTCAAGATGGTCAAGGTCTACCTGGCCGTCAAGCGCCGCCTGCAACCCGGCGACAAGATGGCCGGCCGCCACGGCAACAAGGGTGTGGTGTCGAAGATCGTTCCGGTCGAAGACATGCCCCACATGGCCGACGGCACGCCGTGCGACATCTGCCTGAACCCGCTGGGCGTGCCTTCGCGGATGAACGTGGGCCAGGTGCTCGAAGTGCATCTGGGCTGGGCCGGCAAGGGCATCGGCCAGCGCATCGGCGACCTGCTGCAGGCCGAAGCGAAGATCGCGGAACTCCGCGCCTTCCTCGACAAGCTCTACAACGGCTCGGGCCGCAAGGAAGACTTGAGCAAGCTGAGCGACGGCGAAGTGGTCGAGATGGCCAGCAACCTGTCGAACGGCGTGACCTTCGCGACCCCGGTGTTCGATGGCGCCACGGAAGAAGAGATCCGCGGCATGCTGCAGCTCGCCTATCCGGAAGAGATCGCCAAGCTCAAGGGCCTGACCGACACGCGCACGCAGGCCTATTTGTACGACGGCCGCACCGGCGATCAGTTCGAGCGCCCGGTCACCGTGGGCTACATGCACTTCTTGAAGCTGCACCACTTGGTGGACGACAAGATGCACGCCCGCTCGACCGGCCCGTACTCGCTGGTCACGCAGCAACCGCTGGGCGGCAAGGCCCAGTTCGGTGGCCAGCGTTTCGGGGAAATGGAAGTGTGGGCGCTCGAAGCCTACGGCGCCGCTTACGTCCTGCAGGAAATGCTGACGGTGAAGTCCGACGACGTGCAAGGCCGTACCAAGGTGTACGAGAGCATCGTCAAGGGCGAACACTCCATCGAAGCCGGCATGCCGGAATCGTTCAATGTGCTGGTCAAGGAAATCCGTTCCCTGGGCCTGGACATCGAACTCGAACGTTCATAAGCAAGACAAGGAAAGAGTCCCATGAAGTCATTACTCGACCTGTTCAAGCAATTCACGCCCGATGAGCATTTCGATGCCATCAGCATCCGCATGGCTTCGCCCGAGAAGATCCGTTCGTGGTCTTTCGGCGAGGTGAAGAAGCCCGAGACGATCAACTACCGCACCTTCAAGCCCGAACGTGACGGCCTGTTCTGCGCCAAGATCTTCGGGCCCATCAAGGACTACGAATGCCTGTGCGGCAAGTACAAGCGCCTCAAGCACCGCGGCGTCATCTGCGAGAAGTGCGGCGTTGAAGTCACGCAGACCAAGGTGCGTCGCGAGCGCATGGGTCACATCGACCTGGCCGCGCCCTGCGCCCACATCTGGTTCCTGAAGTCGCTGCCGTCGCGTCTGGGCCTGGTGCTCGACATGACGCTGCGCGACATCGAACGCGTGCTGTACTTCGAAGCCTACGTGGTGACCGACCCCGGCATGACCCCGCTGAAGAAGTTCAGCATCATGTCCGAGGACGACTACGACACGAAGCGCAAGGAATTCGGCGACGAGTTCGTCGCCAAGATGGGCGCCGAAGGCATCAAGGACCTGCTGGAAGGCATCGAGCTCGACAGCGAGATCGAACGCCTGCGCGGCGACCTGACCGGCTCCGAAGTCAAGGTCAAGAAGAACTCCAAGCGCCTCAAGGTCCTGGAAGCCTTCCGCAAGTCGGGCATCAAGCCCCAGTGGATGGTGCTCGAAGTGCTGCCCGTGCTGCCGCCGGACCTGCGTCCGCTGGTACCGCTGGACGGCGGCCGCTTCGCGACCTCCGACCTGAACGACCTGTATCGCCGCGTCATCAACCGCAATTCGCGTCTGCGCCGTCTGCTGGAGCTGAAGGCTCCCGAGATCATTGCGCGCAACGAAAAGCGGATGTTGCAAGAAGCCGTGGACAGCTTGCTGGACAACGGCCGTCGCGGCAAGGCCATGACGGGCGCCAACAAGCGCGCGCTGAAGTCGCTGGCCGACATGATCAAGGGCAAGGGCGGTCGTTTCCGTCAGAACTTGCTGGGCAAGCGCGTCGACTACTCGGGCCGTTCGGTCATCGTGGTGGGCCCGACGCTCAAGCTGCACCAGTGCGGCCTGCCCAAGCTGATGGCGCTCGAGCTGTTCAAGCCCTTCATCTTCTCGCGCCTCGAAGCCATGGGCATCGCGACGACGATCAAGGCTGCCAAGAAGGAAGTCGAATCCGGCACGCCGGTGGTCTGGGACATCCTGGAAGAGGTCATCAAGGAGCACCCGGTCATGCTGAACCGCGCTCCGACGCTGCACCGTCTGGGCATTCAGGCCTTCGAACCCATCCTGATCGAAGGCAAGGCGATCCAGCTGCACCCGCTCGTTTGCGCGGCCTTCAACGCCGACTTCGACGGCGACCAGATGGCTGTCCACGTGCCGCTGTCGGTGGAAGCGCAGATGGAAGCCCGCACGCTGATGCTGGCCTCCAACAACGTGCTGTTCCCGGCGTCGGGCGAACCGTCGATCGTGCCGTCGCAAGACGTGGTGCTGGGTCTGTACTACACGACCCGCGACCGCATCAACGGCAAGGGCGAGGGCCTGATCTTCTCCGACATCGGTGAAGTCCAGCGCGCACTCGACGCCAACGAAGTCGAGCTGACCGCCAAGGTCGCCGTGCGCATCACGGAGTACACCAAAGACAAGGAAACCGGCGAATTCACGCCGTCGACCGCGCTGGTGGACACGACCGTGGGCCGTGCGCTGCTGTCCGAGATCCTGCCGAAGGGCCTGCCGTTCTCGAACATCAACAAGGCGCTGAAGAAGAAGGAAATCTCCAAGCTCATCAACGTCTCGTTCCGCAAGTGCGGTCTGAAAGAGACCGTGGTGTTCGCCGACAAGCTGCTGCAGAACGGTTTCCGTCTGGCGACGAAGGCCGGTATCTCGATCGCCATCGACGACATGCTGGTGCCGGCCGAGAAGCACGGCATCATCGAGCGCTCCGCCAAGGAAGTGAAGGAGATCGAACAGCAGTACGTCTCCGGTCTCGTGACCTCTGGCGAGCGCTACAACAAGGTGGTCGACATCTGGGGCAAGGCCGGCGACGAAGTGTCGAAGGTCATGATGGCCAAGCTCTCCAAGGAGCGCGTCATCGATCGCCACGGCAAGGACGTCGAGCAGGAGTCCTTCAACTCCATCTACATGATGGCCGACTCGGGTGCACGCGGTTCCGCCGCGCAGATCCGTCAGGTCGCCGGCATGCGGGGCCTGATGGCCAAGCCCGACGGCTCGATCATCGAGACGCCCATCACCGCGAACTTCCGCGAAGGCCTGAACGTGCTGGAGTACTTCATCTCCACCCACGGTGCCCGTAAGGGTCTGGCCGACACCGCGCTGAAGACCGCGAACTCGGGTTACCTGACGCGTCGTCTGGTCGACGTGACGCAGGACTTGGTCGTGATCGAGCAGGACTGCGGCACGCACGGCGGCTACGTGATGCGCGCCATCGTCGAAGGCGGTGAAGTCATCGAATCGCTGCGCGACCGTATCCTCGGCCGTTCCGCGGCGGACGATGTGTTGCACCCAGAAACCCAAGCCGTGCTGCTCAACGCCGGCGAGATGTTCGACGAAGACAACATCGAAGTGCTCGAGGCGCAAGGCGTCGACGAGGTCAAGGTCCGTACCGCGCTGACGTGCGAAACGCGCTTCGGCATCTGCGCCACCTGCTACGGCCGCGACCTGGGTCGCGGCGGCCTGATCAACATCGGCGAAGCCGTGGGTGTGATCGCCGCGCAATCGATCGGTGAGCCCGGCACGCAGCTGACGATGCGGACCTTCCACATCGGTGGTGCGGCGTCGCGTGCGGCGATCGCCTCCAGCGTGGAAGCCAAGTCGAACGGTTCGATCGGCTTCAACGCGACGATGCGCTACGTGACCAACAGCAAGAGCGAGCTGGTGGTGATTTCGCGTTCGGGCGAAATCGTCATCCACGACGAGCATGGTCGCGAGCGCGAACGCCACAAGGTGCCGTACGGCGCCATCCTGGCAGTGAAGGCCGATCAGCAGGTCAAGGCGGGCTTCATCCTCGCCAACTGGGACCCGCTGACGCGCCCCATCATCACGGAATTCGCCGGCAAGACGCAGTTCGAGAACGTCGAGGAAGGCCTCACGGTCGCCAAGCAGGTGGACGAAGTCACCGGCCTGTCGACGCTGGTTGTGATCGACCCGAAGCGCCGCGGCGCTGCCAAGGTCGTGCGTCCGCAAGTGAAGCTGATCGACGCCTCCGGCGCCGAGGTGAAGATCCCCGGCACCGACCACTCGGTGACGATCGGCTTCCCGATCGGCTCGCTGGTGCAGATCCGCGATGGCCAGGACGTGGGCCCCGGCGAAGTGCTGGCCCGCATTCCGGTCGAAGGCCAGAAGACGCGCGACATCACCGGCGGTCTGCCGCGTGTGGCCGAGCTGTTCGAAGCCCGCTCGCCGAAGGACAAGGGCATGCTGGCCGAGATGACGGGTACCGTGTCGTTCGGCAAGGAAACCAAGGGCAAGCTGCGTCTGCAGATCACCGATCCGGAAGGCGGCATCTACGAAGAGCTCGTGCCGAAGGAAAAGAACATCCTGGTGCACGAAGGCCAGGTGGTGAACAAGGGCGAGTCCGTGGTCGACGGTCCGGCCGATCCGCAGGACATCCTGCGCCTGCTGGGTTCGGAAGAACTGGCGCGCTACATCGTGGACGAAGTGCAGGACGTGTACCGCCTGCAGGGTGTGAAGATCAACGACAAGCACATCGAGGTGATCGTTCGCCAGATGCTGCGTCGCGTCGTGGTCGACAACATCGGTGACACGAACTACATCTCCGGCGAACAGGTCGAACGCAGCGAAATGCTCAACACCAACGACGCCCTGCGCGCCGCTGACAAGATCCCCGCGACGTTCACCAACCTGCTGCTCGGTATCACGAAGGCATCGCTCTCGACCGATTCGTTCATCTCGGCCGCATCGTTCCAGGAAACGACGCGCGTGCTGACCGAAGCCGCGATCATGGGCAAGCGCGACGAGCTGCGCGGCCTGAAGGAAAACGTCATCGTGGGCCGTCTGATCCCGGCCGGCACCGGTATGGCGTACCACCAGGCACGTCGCGCGAAGGACCAGATGGACGAGGCCGAGCGCCGCGCCATCGCCGAGTCCGAAGCGGCGGAACTGGCCGGCAACGGCTCGGACGACGCGACCACGGTCGATGCCAGCGAAGGCGCTGCGACCGAGTAAGCGGCCGCTGCTGACTCGCAGGCCATGACCGGCCCTCAGACGCCCCCTGTCCGTCCGCGGATCGGGGGCGTTTTCTTGCCTCTGCCCCCGCCGGCCCGTGCACGGTGCCGCGGGGTGTTGCCGGCGGACACCCCATGATGGATCGTCTGCCGCCCGAGCTGCCGTGGTGGATCGCCGCGGCCCTGCTTCTTTTCTGGTTCGTGGGGGCCTACAACCGGCTGGTGCGCTTGCGCTCGTCGGCCTTGCAGGCCTACGCCACGCTCGATGCCGCCTTGTCGCGTCAACTGGACTTCGTCCAGGCGCGCGCGCAGGCGGCCGATGAGGCCGCGACCGGCCCGGAGGCGACGGCGCAGTTGCGCGCCACCGCGCTCCAACTGACCACGTTGCTCGGCGCGGCGCGTCAGCGCCCGCTCGACCCCGAGCGCATGGCGGCGCTGGGCACCGCCCTGCATGTGATGCTGGCCGCCTGGCAGCGGCTCTACCCGGACGAGGTCGTCAGCTTCGAGCCCGACGGAACCCTCTCGCGGCCGGTGCCGCTGGGCGGTGTCGCCGCCGATCCGCCGCCGGCCTTCGCGGCCACCGCGATCGCCTGGCCCGAGCCTTCGGCCGCGGCCGAGATCGCGCGCGGGCAGTTCAATCAGGCCGTGCGGCAGTACAACGCCGCGGTCCGGCAGTTTCCTGCGCTCCTGGTGGCATGGGTGATGCAACTCAAGCGCGCCGCCGCGCTCGACTGACGCCGACTTTTTCCACCCCGCGCCCCCCCTGGGCGCCGTTGTTACCATCCACCGCTTGTCAGACCTCTCCGACCCTTCCCTCTCGCCGCCGCTCTGGCGGCAGCTGCAGCTCACCGCCCAGGCGCTGGCCGCGATCCGTGCCGGCACCTCGGGCAGCGTGGCGTTCGAGGCCATCGAGCCCGCCATGCGGCCGGGTGTGCAGGCGCTCGGCTTCCAGGTGCTGCGGCGCCTGGGCCGTGCCGAGGCGCTGCGCCGCCACCTGGCCAAGCGCACCCCGCCACCGCCGGCCGACGCGCTGCTGTGCACGGCGCTGGCGCTTTCGTGGGAGGCCGAGTCCTCGCCGTACGAACCCTTCACGCTGGTCGATCAGGCCGTCGAGGCGGCCAAGCGCAGCCCGGTCACGCGGGCGCAGGCCAGCTTCATCAACGCCTGCCTGCGCCGGTTCCTGCGCGAGCGCGATGAACTGGTCGCCATCACCGAGAAAGAGCCGGTCGCGCAGTGGAACCATCCACGCTGGTGGATCGAACGCCTGCGGCGTGACCATCCGCGCGAATGGCAGCGGGTACTCACTGCCGACAACCTGCAGGCGCCGATGACGCTGCGAGTGAACCGACGCAGAACCTCGGTCGAGAACTACCTGGTCGCCCTCCGGGCGGTCGGGCTCGACGGCCATGCGGTCGGCGCCGACGGCGTGCAGCTGCACCAGGCGCGGCCGGTGCAACTGCTCCCGGGCTTCGTCGAAGGCGAGGTGTCGGTGCAGGATGCCGCGGCCCAGCTCGCCGCACCGCTGCTGCTCGCCGGCCTCGCCGCGCCGTCGCCCGACCGGCCGCTCCGGGTGCTGGACGCCTGCGCCGCCCCGGGCGGCAAGACAGCACACCTGCTGGAGCATGCCGGCGACCGGGCGATCGAAGTGACCGCGCTCGAGGTCGATGCCCAGCGCAGCCGCCGCATCGGCGAGACCCTCGCTCGCCTCGGCCTGGAAGCCCGGGTCGTCGTGGCCGATGCCGGTCGCCCAGGCGACTGGTGGGACGGGAAGCCCTTCGACGCCATCCTGCTCGACGCGCCCTGCACCGCATCCGGTATCGTCCGGCGCCACCCGGACGTGCGGTGGCTGCGGCGCGAGAGCGACACCGGGCAGCTGGCGCTTCAACAGGCGATGCTGCTGGCGGCGCTCTGGCCCTTGCTCCAACCCGGCGGGCGGCTGCTCTATTGCACCTGCTCGGTCTTCCGCGAAGAAGGTTTGCACCAGATCGAGGCGTTTCTTGCGCACAACACCGATGCCCGATTCAAGCCGTCGCCCGGCCATTTGCTGCCCCAAAGCGGCGGCAATGCCCGTGGCGTCCCGGACAATGACCTGGGTGACCACGACGGGTTCTTCTACGCACTGCTCGAAAAAACCCGGCGCTGACCAGCGCCGGGGCGGGCGGAGCGTCGGCCTTCTGTCGAATCCGATCGCACTGCTGCTGCTCCTTCTGGCGTTGTGGCTCGGCGCGACCGGGCCCGCCGCGGCCCAGTCGCGCGGCGCGTCCGTCGCCCAGATGCACCTGGAGAACGGCGACGACGGGGTCTACCTGAGCGCCACCGTCCAGTTCGAACTCCCGCCCCTGGTCGAAGACGTGCTCGACAAGGGCATCGCGCTTCATTTCGTGGCCGAGGCCGAGCTCTACCGCGAACGCTGGTACTGGACCGACCGCAAGATGGCCCAGGTGTCGCGCTACATGCGCCTGGCCTACCAGCCGCTCACCCGGCGCTGGCGGCTCAACGTGGCACCGGTCCCCATCACCGGCAACGCCGGCTTCGGCGTCTCGCTGAACCAGAATTTCGACAGCCTCGACGAGGCCCTCGACGCGGTCAAGCGCATCGGCCGGCTGCGCCTGGGCGACCTGGCGGAGATCGGCGACGACGGGCTGCATCCGGTCGTCTTCCGCTTCCGGCTCGACACCACGCAGCTGCCGCGCCCGTTCCAGATCGGCATGGTCGGCCAGTCCGACTGGGACATTGCCGCCGAGCGCAGCGCCCGGCTGCCGGTGGAGAAGAGCCGGTGAGCACCGAGACGCGCAACAGCCCGGCCTCGACCGTGGCACGGCGCGCCCGCGCCGTGCGATGGGCCGTCGGCGTGATCGCCGCGCTGGTCACCGCCGTCGGCCTGGTGCTGATGTTCCTGCTGGCCCTGGCCACCAACAACCGCATGCTGTACGAGGAGAACTACGCGCGACTCTTCGGCATCAACGTGGTGGTGGCGGTGCTGTTGCTGCTGGTGCTCGGCTGGGTGGTCTTTCGCCTGGTGCGGCGCTTGCGACAGGGCAAGTTCGGCAGTCGGCTTCTGATCAAGCTGGCGGCGATCTTCGCCCTGGTGGGCGTGGTGCCGGGCGTGCTGGTCTATTTCGTGTCCTACCAGTTCGTGTCGCGCTCGATCGAGAGCTGGTTCGACGTCAAGGTCGAGGGCGCGCTCGACGCCGGCCTGAACCTCGGCCGTGCCACGCTCGACTCGCTCTCGGCCGACCTGATGACCAAGGCGCGCGGCGCCAGCAACCAGCTGGCCGACGTGCCGGACACCAGCGCCGGCCTGGTGCTGGAACGCGTCCGCGACCAGCTGGGTGCCAGCGACGTCGTGCTCTGGACCGGCACCGGCCAACTCATCGCGGGCGCCGGCGCCTCGCGCTTTCAGCTCAATCCGGAGCGGCCGACGCCGCAGCAGTTCCGGCAGGCGCGCGCCGAGCGCTCGGTCGCGCACATCGAAGGGCTGGACGAGACGCCCGGGGCGCAGGGCACATCGCCGCCGGCCTCGGTGCGGGCGCTGGCCCTGGTGCAGCGGCCCGGCTTCGAGTTCAACACCGAGCCCCGCTTCCTGCAGGTGGTGCAGCCGCTGCCGCCGGCCGTGGTGGCCAACGCGCTGGCGGTGCAGGAGGCCAACCGCGAGTACCAGGAGCGCTCGCTGGCGCGCGACGGCCTGCGCCGCATGTACATCGGCACCCTCACGCTGTGCCTGTTCCTGGCGGTGTTCGGCGCGGTGCTGCTCGCCGTGCTGTTCGGCAACGGGCTGGCACGGCCGCTGCTCGTGCTGGCCGACGGTGTGCGCCAGGTGGCGGCCGGCGATCTGCGCCCGACCGCGGCCCTGCAAGGCAAGGACGAACTGGGCGGCCTGACGCGCTCGTTCGCCGTCATGACGCAGCAACTGGCCGACGCCCGCGCCGCGGTCGAAAAGACCGTGGGCGAGCTCGACGCCGCGCGCGGCAACCTGCAGACCATTCTCGACAACCTGACCTCGGGCGTGATCGTGCTCGACGAGGCGGGACGGGTGCTGTCGACCAACCCCGGTGCGACCCGTGTGCTGCGGGCACCGTTGGCGGCATACGAAGGCCAGCCCTTCGCCGACGTGCCCGGGCTGGCCACCTTCGCGCAGAGCGTGCAGCAGCAGTTCGACGACTTCGAAGTCGAACGTGCGCAGCACGGGCTCGATCATTGGCAGCACGCCTTCGAGCTCCATGCCGGCAACGGCGGCATGTCGCAGGATGCGATCAGCATCGTCGCCCGCGGTGCCGAGCTGCCCGGCGCCGCGCGGCTGCTGGTGTTCGACGACATCTCCGAGATCGTGTCGGCCCAGCGGGCCCAGGCCTGGGGCGAGGTCGCTCGGCGGCTGGCGCACGAGATCAAGAACCCGCTCACGCCGATCCAGCTGTCGGCCGAGCGCCTGGAGATGAAGCTCTCCGGCAAGGTGCCGCCGCCGGAGCAGGCCATCCTCACCAAGTCGGTCAAGACCATCGTCGACCAGGTCGATGCGATGAAACGGCTGGTCAACGAATTCCGCGACTACGCGCGCCTGCCGGCGGCCGACCTGAAGCCAGTCGACCTGAACGCCCTGGTGACCGACGTGCTCCATCTGTACGGCCACGAGAGCGCGCCCAACGCGCTGCACTGCGAGCTCGACCCGCGCTGCCCGCCGATTCGCGGCGACGCCCAGCAGATCCGTCAGGTGATCCACAACCTGCTCCAGAACGCGCAGGACGCGGCGGAGGCCGCCGCCGGCCAGGGCCGCGCCGGCGAGGTCGTGATCCGCACCCGGCTGGGCGATTCGGGCCGGCGCGTGCGCCTCACGGTGCAGGACAGCGGCCCCGGCTTTGCCGAGAACATCCTCAAGCGGGCGTTCGAACCCTACGTCACCACCAAGAGCAAGGGCACCGGCCTCGGCCTCGCGGTGGTCAAGAAAATCGCCGACGAGCACGGTGCGCGCATCGAGCTTTCCAATCGGACCGCCGACGGGGCTGTGGCTGGGGCGCAAGTCTCGTTATCATTCGCGCTGGCCGGCGAACCGCAGGGAGCGGTCGCTCACACCGACGATTCGAAGCCATCCACCGCTTGAGCCCTGCGCCGCGCGAGGATGGTCCGTCCGACGGACACGTCTCACCCCGCACAACGCAGCAGCATTAAAGACTCATGGCAAACATCCTCGTGGTCGACGACGAGCTGGGCATTCGGGACCTGCTCTTCGAGATTCTCAATGACGAAGGCCACCACGTGGAACTCGCCGAGAACGCGGCCGAAGCGCGCGCCGCCCGGCAGCGCGCGCGGCCCGACCTCGTGCTGCTCGACATCTGGATGCCCGACACCGACGGCGTCACGCTGTTGAAGGAATGGGCCACCGCCGGCTTGCTGAGCATGCCCGTCGTCATGATGAGCGGCCATGCAACCATCGACACGGCGGTCGACGCGACCCGCATCGGCGCCTTCGCCTTTCTCGAAAAGCCCATCACCATGCAGAAGCTGCTCAAGGCAGTGGAGCAGGGCCTGGCGCGCGAGAGTGCACGCCGGGCCGCGGCCAGCGTCGTGCCTGCCACCAACGGCTTGGCGCCGGTGGTCACCACCGTCGGCGACGCATCGCTGGCCTCCCCGGCAGCCCTCGTGTCGGCCGTGGTCGAGACCGGCCCGCAGTCGCGCCAGAGCTTCGACCTCGACCGGCCGCTGCGCGATGCGCGCGATGGTTTCGAGAAGGCGTACTTCGAGTTCCACCTTGCCATGGAAAACGGTTCCATGACCCGGGTGGCCGAGAAGACCGGCCTGGAGCGCACCCACCTCTACAGAAAACTGAAGCAGTTGGGCGTCGATCTGTCGAGAGGTCGCCGAAGCGCTGTATAATCGCAGGCTGCACACCATGGCCCGGTAGCTCAGTTGGTAGAGCAGCGGATTGAAAATCCGCGTGTCGGTGGTTCGATTCCGCCCCAGGCCACCATCTTTCTTTCTCAGTAGATCCCAAGTCAGCTCAAAAGCCCTTGTAAATCAAGGACTTAGCCTCAAAAAGGCGGCTCAAGCGGTGTCTCTAAATCCCATAACGTCCCGTTCTTGCGGGTACCCCACGGTGTACCTCAGACTGCTTTTCAACCGCAGTCGATTTTGGGTACACCATGGGGCAACTCAACCAGCTTCAGATCAAGGCGGCAGGGCCGCGTGACAAGGAATATTTGCTGGCGGACGGGGAGGGTCTCTACCTTCGCGTGCGACCGACCGGCAAAGTGTGGGTCTATCGCTACAAGCAGCTCGGCAAGGAAGCCAAGCTGAGCCTCGGGCACTACCCCGCGTGGTGACGCTTGCGGCCGCTCGCAAGAAGGCCCGTGCCGAGGCCGAGAAGCGCGCCGACGGCGTCGACCCAAGGGAGGCACGCCGCGTGGAAGAGGAACGCGGCCGTGTGGCTCGCCTCAACACGTTCGAGTTGACCGCCCGTGCTTGGCACGCTCAGGCGCAGAAGGATCGCGAGTGGTCGGCCAGCTACGCCGAGAAGGTGATGCGCCACCTGGAGCTGCACATCTTCCCTTGGGTCGGTGCCCTGGCCATGGACACCATTGCACCGACGGAGGTCGTGCGCTGCTTGCACCGCATCAAGGAGCGCGGAAATCTGGAGACGGCCCAGCGAGTGCGGGAAGCGGTGCAGCATGTGTTCCAGTACGCCGTCGACGTGGGCACTCTGGAGCCGGGCAAAAACTTCGTGAGCAGCCGCACTGGTGGTTTGCCGCCGCCGCGTGCGCGCCACTATGCGGCCATCACAGATCCGCAGAAGCTCGGGCAATTGCTTCGTGACATGCGTGCCTACAACGACAACGTCATTACCCGCGCGGCGCTCCAGCTCTCACCGCTCCTGTTCCAGCGGCCTGGCCAGCTGCGGCTGGCCCATTGGGAAGACATCGACCTCGAGCAGGCGCTGTGGCGCTGCCCGCCCGAGAAGATGAAGCTGCGGGAGTGGAAGAAGCGCGACATGCGAACGCCGGCGCATCTCGTGCCGTTGCCGACGCAGGCTGTCGCCATCCTGCGGGACATCTTTCCGCTGACCGGTCCCACAGGGCCAATCTTCAGAAGCATGGCAAAGCGTTCTGAGAAGACGCGTTACATGAGCGACAACACGGTCAACAGCGCGCTGCGCACACTCGGCTACGACACCAAGGAGCAGATCACGGGACATGGTTTCAGGGCCACTGCGCGCACGTTGATCCGCGAACTACTGGGATGGGACCGCGAGATCATTGAGCGACATTTGGCCCACGTGTCCGATGAGGAGCTGGGGGCAGTTATGACCGCACCACCCATCTCGACCAGCGCTGCCGGATGATTCAGCTGTGGGCTGATCTGTTGGACGATTTGGCTGCTGGCAAAGTTGTAGCGTCCGCGAACGACATGCGTTCTGGCACCATGCCGATGCAGTCTTGGCCAGCCGGTAGTGCTACCGCCGCAAGCGTCGGCAACGAGAATGGGTTCAGGGTTGCGGCATAGCAGCTCGATAGGCGTTGGGATCATTTATCCATGCCTGAAGCGCCTCGCTTGGCCAGGCGGACGCCCGTCCGCCTAGATGGATCGGTGCAGGGAAACGCCCCTCTGCAATGCGCCGGTAAACCGTCGAGCGGCTGAGCGCGGTGATGCGTATCACGTCACGTAGCCGATAGAAGGCGGGCGGCGCCTTTGACGGATTTGTCTTGGGCAAGGATTGATGGAAGTGCATAGAGGTTCCTCAGGCGGGCAGAGCAGCAGAGGATGCTTCCCAGAACGGCTCAGGCAAACCCAGCAAGGCATGAGCCGGCGTTTCCAGCGTACTCAAGAGCGCTTTTCCTCGAACCGCTGGCAAGCCACCCGAACCGCTTGGGTCATGCCGCGGGGCTATGAGCTGTGCATTCGGGAAGCCATGGAGCCGGGCGGCGCGCTATCCTTGCCCACCCCTCTTCGGGCAAGTGGCGCTGATGCAGCTGCCCCTTGCGCTGTCCGCAGTGCCGTCGGTCGCCTCAGATCTGCGCGGCAGGCAATAATCCACACCAATGGCTCAGATGACAGCTCTTCGCGGCTCCGCAAAAGCAGACCCATCTCATGCAGGCAGGCCAATTCAGGAAAGCTTAAGGAAAGATATGGCAACCGCAAAAAAATCAAGATCGCCGAAGGTGCCGCCGCCGCAACTTCAAACTGTGCGCCAAATCCCAACTGCCGATCTTCAATTCGATCCTGAGAATCCACGGTTCTACCGCTTAAATGATGCCAGCAACGTGGAAAGCGTTGTCGAAGAGATGTTGGATAAGGAGGGGGCTCAGAATTTGATGCTCTCAATAGGGCAGAAAGGTTATTTCGCCGGTGAGCCACTGCTTGTTGTTTCAAAGGATGGGAATGCCCCCTACACCGTCGTTGAGGGAAATCGGCGCCTCGCAGCAGTTAAGCTGCTGAACGGCGAAATACCTCCGCCGCCTCGCCGTAAAACATCGGTCGGCCAAATCCGGGCTGATGCGGCCATCAAAGCTTTTCCAACTGAGCTGCCATGCCTTGTGTACGAAGCCAGAAAGGACGTTCTACGTTACTTGGGTTATAGGCACATAACCGGTATCCAGGAGTGGGACGCCCTTTCCAAGGCACGCTACCTCGCGGAATTGAAAGAGACCTTCTATTCACAAGATTCCCAGGCTAGCCAGCTTAAATCGCTTGCAAATGAGATTGGTAGCAGGAGCGACTATGTTGCGCAGTTGCTCACGGCCCTAAATTTATACATACACGCCGAGAGCACCCAAAACTTTTTTGGTTTACCTCTTAGTGCAAAAGATGTTGAATTTTCCTACTTAACCACGGCGTTGAATTATTCGAGCATCTGTGAATGGCTGGGCCTTGAGGGCAAAAGTGATGTGAAAATGCCAGGATTACAGGCGGAGAATCTAAAACGGGCATTTGGCTGGTTTTTCTCGAAAGATCAACTGGGCCGAACTGTCTTGGGAGAATCTCGCAACCTTTCAGAACTGGCTGCAGTTGTCCAGAATCCTGAGGCCGTCAAGGTACTCCTAGAGACGAATCAGCTCTCTGAGGCCTATTTGTACAGCGACGGCCCGCAGCAGGCGCTGGAAAATGCTATGCAAGCAGCAATCGACCGCGTCAATACGGTATGGCGGATGGTGCCCAGCTCGAACGCCGTAACTAGTACCCATCTGGAAATGGCGAAGAAACTCGCGGAGCAATCGCGCCTGGTCCGATCGGCAATCGAATCGAAACTGGAGCCGTAATGTTCATGTCGCTGGACCAGCCGCCCCAAGGGTCGGAAGGGATGTTTTGGGCCGATTTCGCTGAGATTCGGGCCCTTGTCCATCCGGATAGATGCTTCACGTCCGGAGATCTGTCCGGAGTTGCCCAGAGAGCCAAGGACATGGGCCGAGGATTTGAGCCGGCAGCGCGCTGGCGAGATATTTTGAATTACGTGCAGATCCGCAGCTCTGCATTCGGAGCTGCATATCCATTCGAAGTATCTGACGACCAGGACACCATTGCAGTCGCATTTGACGACTCGTCGCAACAACGGCTCTATCTCGCGCTGCTTCTGGCCTCATCAATGCGGACCCTCGAGAAGAGTCGCCGGAACGGCATCGCGCGTATTTTTGAGGAGATTTCGTTTGCTGTCTTTTCCAAGCTGCTGCCCCCCGGATCCGAGGTGCGGGCAACTTGGGCTGGGCCAGGCAGACCCGCGCCTTACGATGGCACACTGTTCCAAAAACTGACGGCACTGGCGGCTGACTTGCGCTGTACCGCCAATTTCGTAGAAGCTGACTTCAGTCCAGCCGACACCGGTGACGGGGGAATGGACATCGTCGCTTGGCATCCTATGAGCGACCTTCGATCAGGAATGCCCATAGCGATGGCCCAGTGCGGTTGTTCGCGGGATGATTGGGAACACAAGCAACTGGAAGCGCATCCAGCTAAGCACAGCCAGAGGCTGCCCGTCATGCATCCCTGGGCAAACTATTACTTCATGCCACTCGATTTCCGGCGTGCTGACGGGGATTGGGCAAAGAAAAGCGATCTAGCTGAAGTGATCATTGTGGACCGCCTTCGGATTCTAGGCCTTGCCGAGCAACTCGCAGTTCTCAGCGAAATGCCGGATTTCGCCTATGTTGACGAGGCACGTACCGCAGCGGTCGCTTAGGCAAGCAATCGTTGCATAACGACGAGGCTCAAATTCCTAAAAGGTCGCGGACTCGGGAAGTCCAACCGCGCAAGGTCAGAAGGCCCAGCGCTTCCTGCCTGAGCTGTCAGGTCACGCGCGATGGTCCCAATGGCAGCCATCCGTGCATCCGTTTCGTCGAACTTGGGAATATTGAGGTACTCCGCCACACTGGCCCCTAGGCTGAGTTGTGCCGCATACGCAGAGACGGCTTTAGAAATCGTAGGCGCGTTCAAAAACCCCGTCAAATAAGCTGCTTCGAGCTCTGAGTCGACCGGGATAAAGTAGAGCTTATGATCTGGAATCACGGCCTTTTCTCCCGCATAGTCGATCGCAGCGCTCCCGATATACGCTGCAGCGAAGGTGTTGCCCATTTCCCTCCACAACACCTTGAACGGCGCGAATGTGTAGGGCCCCGTGCTCCACAGCGAATAGAACGCCTGTCCCTTCTGGAATCTCTTCAGGCTGGAGCGCTGTTCGAGATGGCCCTTGAATCGGTTGAGGAACTTGAAAGTGTTGGGAAAGGCTGCTGGCAAGTCAGGATCGCCGTGCATGCCCCGCTGGGGCACAAGAATGCGAAGTTCCGGTTCAGGGACCGCATTGAACGGAGCAACGCCTCGTCCGCGGAGTAGCGGGAACAGATGCTCGGACTCGACGTTCCCCGTGACTTGTGGAATGCCTTTGGTCTTTCCAATGTCCGCCGCGTTCTGCACGGTTACCATGCCTGACCCGCACTGGCCTGTTGCGTGGACCCAGAAGATGCCATTGCGGTCGGTGGTTATCCCTTTGCGCGCCTTGTATTCTGGCTTCGCTCCCGCAGCAAAAACCTTCGCGAAAACGGCCTGTTCCTGCACTGATCCGACCGGCCATGGCCGCGTGCCATCGCCGCCGGGCACAGGCACTGCTATCCCCTCGACACACTGGGTGATGAGCCGGAATTGTTCCGCCGAAGCATACGTCCGTTGATTCGCCGCGCCCTCACCTACCGCCCAAGAGCGATATGGAACGGGGAAAGTGCTCATGGCATCCCTCTGGATCATCAGAAAGGTCGGGTGGTTGCTGACGCCATCAAAAGGCCGGATGTCTTGGTAGTCTTCCACCAGCAGCACCTTGCATGCCAATCGTCCGTTATCAATCGAGAACTTCCGGAAACCTGCGCTGGACTCAGTGGTAAATACGGACCCGGGAAGAAAGAAGCCAAGGCGGCCGTCCCGCGCGAGATAGTGCTTTACCGCCTGATAGGTGATCACGGTCGAGATGTCCGATTCGATACCGCCAACCCACTTGTCGGTGCTGAAAACGCCAAGGCCTCGGCAATGCTCCTGGATCGAGTGCGCGTAGTCTTTGGGAAGATTGCTCCATTTGACCCAAGGCGGGTTTCCGCAGACATGCGAAGCGGGAGGAATTGCCCCCGCGGCGAAGCGGTCGGCCAAGATTGAACACCAAATGCCGTTCCAGCCTTGATCGTGCAGTTCCACCAAGTTGGCGACTGTCACACCGACGATCGAGATATCAGACTGGTCGAGGCCCATGCCCTGAAGATCGGGATGGATGGAGCCGCAGATTTTCGCTGCCGGATAGTCGGCATCGATCAACGTCCGGATCTTCGAAAAGATCCGGAAAAATTCCGGGTGCGCGATCATCCGTTCTGGAACGGAGAACTCCCTAGGCCCGACCTCCGTGTGCAGGATGTGGCTGTAGTTGGAAAAGAAGTCGACGGCAGCTGGATTGATGGCGTCCGCCAAATAGACCGGTAGCCGGATGGGTTTTGCCGGATCCAGGTGCGGCGACAAGAAGACAGCAAGCGACCCCTTGGCCGCGAGAACGGCGAGAGGATTCAGATCGATCCCGTGCAGCCCTGCGAGCAGGGACTGGGCGGTCGCGCCGTTGCTGGCTTTGCGGCGGCGCCGAATTGCTTCAAGTAGGAAGGTCCCTGACCCGCATGTCGGATCGGTCAGCGCGTCGGATGGCTCCCATTCCAGCAAGTCCATTCCGTGTTCTGCCAGCCAGTCCGGTGTGTAAAACTCGCCAAGCGCATGCCGGACTTCTCTAGGAATGAACCGTTCGTAGATGCCCTTGAACAGGTCGCGCGTCGTATCCGCGTGCTTCTTCGACACCGTGAAATCTACGCCGGCGAGCTTTCCGAGGAGTGCGTCGAGATGAGGCTGGTAGCGTAGCCAGTCCCCATCATCCAAATACCAGGAGAAAAAATCTCCGCTAAGCATGTTCAGGATACCCGCATGCTCAAAAAGCTCGCCGGTTTCGATAGCGCGCAGCCGCTCTGCGACAGGAACGCCCGACTCCAATACGTTCTGGCTGGCGCGCGGCAGCGCACAAGCCGCCACAACCTTGGCAATGATGGCGATATATGTATTCAGCGCAAAAAGGTAGGCTGCAGGATTTTCTTGGTACGGCTGGTCATGAGAAATCTCTTGCCGGGTGAGCAGCTTTTTCATCTGCGCGGGCTGGAATCCCACCACTTGGCTGAACAGCCTGCGCCACTCGGCGAACAGCATCTTCGTTTTCGAGGTGGACGGTGAAGCATCGGCTTTGCAAATGCTGGCATAAAGTTCCGGAATCAGTGCGGCTCCGTACGCTGAGTCCGGCCCTACCAGAGCCTGTAAAAGTTGCGGATGCACGAGCGGCCGGCCGTCGTTCTTCAGGGCCGAAAGCAATCGGTCCGCCGAGAGCGTGTTGAACGCCACAACCTCTTCCCAGATGGCGGCAGCCCCGTCGAACCTGCCGAAAGTGATGTGCGCTCCGTCCCAGGCGACAAGCACATATTCCAGCAACGACCGGCCTTCTTCCGCAGAGATCAATTCTGCGTACTCTTCAGCTTGCTGCCGCGCATGGTTCGCCTTACTCCCGGCGCGGCCGCTGAACGACTTGGGCGGCTCATACTCAATGATCACAGCGCCGTGGGCCACGTCCGCAAATTTGGTCGGCTTCCCTGCCGTCTTAAGTGCTCGCTCTAGCTGGAATGGTGTCCAGGGAATGGACATAGCAAGGCAGGCTTGCTCGAGTGCGTTCTCAAGCTCGTGCCGCAGTTGCGCCTCGTTCCTAGAAGCCTCTGCCGCAGAAAGTACCGCACTGACCAAGGAAGAGCAGGTGCTGGTGCCCATCACCGGCTTCCTTGAGCAGACCCGCAGGGTAGGGACATGTGCTAGTCCTTCTTTGGCTAGGAAGACCGTGTGCCAGCGCTCAGCAACCCGGCGCCAGAAAACAGGTGAGCAAAGATCGCCTTAGCCAGCTTTGGCGGGACCGCATTGCCTATCTGCGTGAACTTGGATGCAGTGTCGCCCACGGGCACGAACTTGCTTCCGAAGGTTTGGATGCGAGCGCACTCGCGCCAGGAAAGCCTGCGCGCCTTTTCCAGCTTCTGCCGACCCGGGTCCGCTTCAAGATGCTCGTATTGGTCGGAGAAATCCCACCGTTGCTTCCATCCGTCAGCTAGGTTCGACCACGTCAGCGTCATAACCGGGCTAGCCGGATGCAGCGTGATGTGCCGCCAGTTGGCCACGACGGTGAACGCAGGATCGGCCCACTTGGCCTTTCGGTTCCGCGACATGAAGTACCAGGAGAAGTGGCCCTCGGGATCATGCGGCCTCTCGTAGAACTCGCCTTCCGGCCAAAGCGGCAGGTTCTTGATCGCTTCGCCGTGCGAAGCATACGGCTTAAGCGGCCCAGACAACTTAGTGGCTTTACCGTGCGTTGGCGAAGGAAAATCGAATACTTGGTTTAAATCTTTCCGAACGCCGACGATGAACAGTCGCTTGCGGGATTGCGGTACGCCATAGTCTTTGGCATTAAGTACATGGCAACTAACGTTGTAGCCCTCTTCCCCATATGCATCGACCTGCTCCTTTAAGAACGTGCCGCTGTTCAATTGCTTGAGGCCAGACACGTTCTCCGCAACGAAGTACTTTGGTCGAACAATGCTGATGACACGCAAAAACTGCTTGTACAGATTCGTCCGCGCATCCTTCTCAGGATCCCGGTTGCCTGCCATTGAAAAGGACTGGCATGGGTAACCGCCCACGACGACATCAGCATCTGGAAACGTCGCAATGCCGGCGATATCCTCATTGCGGATGTCAGCGCCGGGAAAGTACTTTTCTAGGGTCTTGCACGCGTCGGTAAGCACATCGTTAGAAAAGATAACGTGGCCACCAGCCGATTCGACGCCGAAATCCATCCCGCCGCATCCTGAAAAAAGGGAGAGGACTCGGATTTCATCGCCATTTTTTTCAAATGTGTTGCTCACGTTTTCTTGCTTCTCTGCTAGGCATCTTCGGCGTCGGCGCCTTGCGGGAGAAGTGGCCACTTCGACTTCAAGTACCCATCGATCGCATCTCGGACAACCCAAGCCAGGGAGACCTTGTGCTCGGCTGCGATCTTTTCTAGGACCTGGTACTGCTGCTCAGAGAAACTGATTGATGCGCGCACGGTACGCTCGTGCGTGCCTCTGTCGGGACGTTTTGGCTGAGCGCGCATAGCTTTTTCCCGCGGGTGGATAGCGTTCACCATTTTACACCACAGTGGTGAACGCGCCGTATCGGGGGGCCCCGAGCGGGCGGGTCATGCGGGCGCTACCCGGGCTGCCATGAATGAGCGAATCCGTCGTTCCGTGGCCTGCGTGTCGCGGACCTCGCATTCCCATAGCTCAAGAACCGCCCAGCCTAGATCCGACAGCGCCTGCCTGTTGCGTGCATCCCGGACACGGTTCCCTTCGATTTTTGGGGACCAGTAGCCTAGGTTTGATTTAGACCCCGGCGCCAGCTTGCATCCATGCCCATGCCAGAAGCAGCCATGAACCAAGATGATCTTTCGATGCTTGGGCAGAACCACATCCGGGCGGCCTGGAAGATCCTTGCGGTGTAGCCGGAAGCGGTATCCGAGGCGATGAAGTAGCGACCTGACCGCAAGTTCGGGCTTGGTGTCAGTGCTGCGGATCCTGCTCATAAGGCGGGACCTGCCTTCCGGCGTGAGGGTGTCCATGCAAATTCGTAGGGGATGGCCGGGCAGATGCTGTCCTGCACATTGTGCCCATCACTCCCAGGCGACCCGGCAGGCCAAATACTCGCTCAGGACGATGTGCACAAAGTTTCCCTGCGTCTGTCCGACGAGGTATCGATAGCGACCGTCCTGGACATCCAGCCAGCCGTCGGCGATCGTGTTCCCGTGAGGCAGCATGCGCATGAATGCTCTCGACCCAAGTTCCGGCCAGAGAGCTGCTGGGCCGGGTTCCGGGCACTCGAAGACGTCGCGCTGATCTTGGCCCATCCTTGCCAAAGGCGTGAACACGGCCACATCAGGTTCGCCAAGCTCCTGAATAGTTAACTCGTAGTCGAGGTGACCACGCGCGAGCTTGACCACGACATTCCTTATGCGGTTCATGTCTGCATGCCATGTCTTTCCCCCGGTCAGATCGACGACCATTGATGCTTGGATCTGACTGGCGAGCTGCGGCGTGCTTCGAAGGATCCTTGCAATATTCGCGCGGCGCAGCGATGAAGGATCGGTGGAACCACAGATGACACATTCAAGGAAGCAAGCCAGGTATTGCTCATCCTTGGAGAACGATTGATTACAGCTCTCGCAAGCGTTGACTACCGGCAGATTCGGCGGAAACGGTTCATCAAGCAAGACCTTCGAAGGGCAATGGTCACGCGTGGTTGGCCTACCTCCGCAGAAAATGCACATTCCCGTCAATCGCTCGTCCACGAAGAGCTTGCGAGGGTCATTCATTGCATCGCTTTCGGTTGTTGGCCTGAACCCGACGATGGTTCCGCCGATCCGCGGAGAATCGCCGCTGTGGAGACATGGTCTTGACGCATTGTCGCGTCCCGGCGTCCCGGCGTCCCGGCGTCCCGGCGCCTCGGCGCCGTCGGGCTCGCGGGCGTTGCCCCGCGCCTCTGCCGAGTCGCGTCCATCCGGCTTTGATCCCTGACGCCTGCGCGCTGCGCTTGCCCATGAGGGTGTGGTGCATGGTGAGCGTGGGCTTGCTGTTCCCTTCATCCTTGCACACCGTTCTCGCGGTCAAGGTCTGCGCGTGCTGCGCACGCTGGCGTCCTGCCGGCCGTCTTCGAACCTGTGACAGCTGCGCTGCGGCGTGCCGGTTCCGGTCTCGGGCAATCCCGCCCGATCACTGGAGTTCGCCATGTCGCACGATCTGTTCTCTTCCCTCGATTCCTTCGTTGCCGTTTCCTCTGCTGCCTCTTCGCTGCTCGTTCGTGATGTCGCGGGCGAGTACCGTCCTGCCGATGCCGACGAGGTGCTGCAGGCCGCGCAGCGGGTGCTGGCCGGCCGGGTGCGTGGGACCGACGTGCTGACGTCGCCGGCGGTGGTCAAGGACTTCCTGGGGGCACGCCTGGGGAACCTGCCGCATGAGATCTTCGCGGTAGTGCACCTGGACGCACAGCACCGGGTGCTCGACTACGTGGAGATGTTCCGGGGCACGGTGAGCCAGACGTCGGTGTATCCGCGGGAGGTGGTCAAGGACGCGCTGAGCCGGAATTCCAGCGCTCTGCTGCTGGTGCACAACCATCCTAGTGGATCGGCAGAGCCTTCGCGGGCCGACGAACATCTGACGCAGACACTGAAGTCTGCGGCGGCGCTGGTCGACGTGCGGGTGCTGGATCACCTGATCGTGGCTGGCGATTCGGTCCTGTCGATGGCCATCCCGATTGCGTCTTTCCGGCAGCGACATTACATACCGAACATCAGGAAGGAAAATACGCGCCGAGCAGGTGCGGCGGGTGTGCAGCATTGCCGCAGGGCTGGGACTGGAGATCGCGACGCCGGATGAGGCGCGAGAACTCCTTGCGCTGAAGGGCGCGGATCAAGTGGCGTTCTGATCGAGCCATGACACAAACGATCAATCAGACAATGCGTGCCGCTTGGTACGAACGCTTCGGACCGGCGTCCGAGGTCATAGTGTTCGGCGCTATGGCAAGGCCATCGCCTGGGCCGGGTGAGGTGCGGGTCCGGCTATCGTTCTCCGGCGTGAATCCGTCAGACGTGAAGACCCGGAGCGGCCGGACCGCAGATGCAATCATGGCGTTCCCGCGCATGGTCCCGCACAGCGACGGTTCCGGAGTCATAGACGCCGTCGGCGTTGGAGTGTCGGCATCGGCGAACGTGTTCGGATTTGGAACGGACAAGTGCAGCGGCCTTTCGGCTCCGCTGCGGAATACATTGCGCTTCCCGCGCAGCACGCCGTCGCACTGCCTCTCGGTATCGGCTTCGAGGCAGGCGCCTATCTGGGCATTCCGGCACTGACCGCGGCGCATTGCCTAATGACCGGCGGATCGGTACGCGGCGAATCGGTGCTTGTCAGCGGCGCAATGGGAACGGTAGGTCGTGTTGTCGTTCAGATGGCGCGTCACGCGGGGCGGCGCGCATCATTTGCACGGCGCGCGGTCAAGCGCATGTCGAAGAACTTCGCCGCCTCGGCGCAGATGCTGTTGTCGTTCTGGCGAGAGCACGAAGATGCTCCGGGCGAGTGCCACCGCCGGTTCGAGCGCATGGTCGCTTCCGCGCCGTCGCGCGCTCAGAACCTCAGAAGTCCACCAAGCTTAGGCCGATGCTCAGTACCGTGCGCTTGCGGTTGTAGTCGATCAGCGTGTCGCCGTAGCCGTGGAAGAGCTGCGTGTGGAAACGCAGGTTGCTCGTGACCGGGTCGCCGATGGCCTTGAGCCATTCGAACCGGATCGAGCCCTTGCCGCTGTCGCGCAGGTTGTTGCGCACCGTCACGCCGAAGCTGTTGTCCCGGTTGAAGTTCCAGCGGCCGGTGAGTTCGGCCCGGCCGATGTAGTTGGCAATGTCGGGGTTGTCGTCGTCCTCGGTGGACTCCTTCCAGCGCTGCCAGACACGGCCGGTGATCTGGAAACGGTCGTCCAGTTCGGCGCCGGCCATCAGGTAGGTGCGATTCCAGCTGCGCGACAGCGGCAGCGACTGCCCATTGGACTGGTGAACGACACCCAGACCCACATAGCGCCAGCGCCAGCCGCCGGGCAGCTTGATGTCGGTCGGGTAGACATACATCATTTCCGGCTCGTGGTCGGTGGTGCGGAAGGGGCGGGACAGCGCGCCGTTGAAGAGTTGCCAGGTGGACTGCTGCGAATACGCGAACCAGAGCGAATCCTTGCGCTGCGGATCGTTGCCGGTCAGCAGACCTTGGGCCAGCTTCGTGCGCACCGACATGCCGATGCGCATCTCGTTGGCCTGGTAATCCGTCGGTTCGCCGGTGTGGCCCGCCGCCGGCGACGTCGGCGTGGCGGGGTCATGGGTCGCGGCGGAGGCGGCCACGTACAGCGGCCGGTAGCCGCGGAAGCCGAAAGTGCCGCAATCGCTGCCGTTCTCCAGCTCCCAGAAGCGCGACAGCGCCGAGTACTGCCGGTCGCGGCAGCCTTGTTCGGTCGTGACGGCCACCACGCGGGTGGCCGGCATCGCGGCGTCAACCGGCGGCGGGGTGCTGGCCAGCACCGGTGGCGCACTCGGCATGACGGCCGAGGGGAGCGTCTGCTGCTGGGCCCAGCGGTCGAAGCAGGCCAGGCGGGCCTCGTTGTTGCCGGCGAACTGTTGGCACTGCTGCCAGGTCAGGTCGGCCGTGGCCAGCGGGCTGGCGGGCTTGTCGGCGGGCTGCGCGTGGGCGGCACTGCCGAGCATTGCGAATGTGGCGAGCAGGGCCGCGAGGGCGGTGCGGTGCAAGGTCATGGTCCGATCTTTCGAAGAACGAAGGGGAGGGTGCGGTCGTCGCTCGAATGGCGCCAGGTGCCGCGGAATTCGCGGCCGCACGACGCCGGCTGCAGTTCGCCGGCCCACACCGCACTGATGCGGAGGCCGTCCCGGGATTCATCGAGGAGCAGAAGACCGGCATCGTCGATGTCGCCCGAGAGCTGGGCGCTTCGGCCTTCACCGGCGATGGTGCCACGCACGCCGCCGGCGTACTCCGGATGCTTTGCCAGTTGCACCTCGGCCGTGGCCGGGAGATCGCCAAAACGCGCTTCCCATCGACCGTAGAGCGCTTCGACCGGCAACTCGGTGGCGGCGGCCGCGCAGGCCGTGGCCGGTTCCGCTGCCGGCACCGACAACGGCAACAGGCCACAAAGCAGCAGCGCCCGCCCCCACGGCCGCGCCTTCATGCGTCGCCCGCTCCGGCGGCTGCGGCTGCGGCTGCGGCGGCAGCACCGTCCTGCACCTTGCGTGCGAACTCGGCGCGCAACGCCTTGAGCTTTTCGCGCGGGTCTTCCTTGGTGGTCTTCTTGTCCAGCGCCATCTCGGCGATGAAGCGGCTGGGCTGGGCGGCGATCATCTCGCGGCCCTTCTTGCGGCGCTTGGTCCAGCTCACGGCCAGGCTGCGCTGCGCGCGCGTGATGCCCACGTACATGAGGCGACGCTCTTCCTGCAGGCGCGTGAGCGTGTCGTCGCTGATCTTCTGCTGGCGGCCGTCGTCGTCGTCGAGCTTGAAGGGCAGCAGGCCTTCGTTCACGCCGATGAGCATCACGTGCGGCCACTCGAGGCCCTTCGACGCATGCAGCGTGGAAAGCGTGACCACGTTCTGGTCCTGCTCGCGCTCGCTGATGGTCGACAGCAGCGAGATGGTCTGCGCGACTTCGAGCAGGTTCTTGCGCTCGCTCTCGACGTTGGCGCCCGATGCGTCGTCGATCTCGCCGCCGCAACGCGCGGCCATCCAGTCGCAGAACTCCAGCACGTTGGTCCAGCGGCTGGCCGCGGCCTGCTCGCTGTCCTCGCCGTCGTACAGGTGCTTCTCGTAGTCGATTTCCTTGAGCCACTCGGCCAGGAAGGCGCGTGCGTTCTCCGCGCCGACCGTCTGCTTGGCGCGGTACTGCAGGTCGTTGATGTAGCGGCCGAACTCGTGCAGGCCTTCGATCGTGCGCTTGGGCATCACGCTGGGCAGCGATGAACTGAAGAGCGCCTCGAACAGGCTCAGCTTGTACTGGCTCGCGAAGGTGCCCAGCGCAGCGAGCGTGGTGTGGCCGATGCCGCGCTTGGGCGTGGTCACCGCGCGCAGGAAGGCCGGGTCGTCGTCGTTGTTGGTCCACAGGCGAAACCAGCCGCACAGGTCCTTGATCTCGGCGCGGTCGAAGAAGCTCTGGCCGCCGGACACCTTGTACGGGATCTGCGCCTTGCGCAGCGCCTGCTCGAACACGCGCGCCATGTGGTTGGCGCGGTAGAGGATCGCGAAGTCGCGGAACTCCTTGTGCTGCGAGTCCTGGCGCAAGCTCTGGATGCGCGCCACCGCGCGCTCGGCCTCGTGCGCTTCGTTGTCGGCATCGACGATGCGCACCGGCTCGCCTTCGCCGAGTTCGCTGAACAGCGTCTTCGGGTACAGCTTCGGGTTGGGGCCGATCACGTTGTTGGCCGCGCGCAGGATGGCGCTTGTCGAGCGGTAGTTCTGCTCCAGCTTGATGACCTGCAGCGTCGGGTAGTCGATCGGCAGCTTCTTCAGGTTGTCGAGCGTGGCGCCGCGCCAGCCGTAGATCGACTGGTCGTCGTCGCCCACGGCCGTGAAGTGGCCGCGCGTGCCGACCAGCGCCTTGAGCACCTCGTACTGCGTGGCGTTGGTGTCCTGGTATTCGTCGACCAGCACATGGCCGAGGGCGGCCTGCCACTTGGCGCGCACGTCGTCGTGCTCGCGCAGCAGCTTGAGCGGCATGCCGATGAGGTCGTCGAAGTCCACGCTCTGGTAGGCCGTGAGTCGCTCCTCGTAGCGCCCCATGATCTGCGCCGTGATGCGCTCGTTGTCGTCGACGGCGGCAGCTTCGGCCTGGGCGGCATTCAAGCCCATGTTCTTCCACTTGCTGATGGTCCACTGCCAGATGCGGGCGGTGGCCGCGTCGGTGGTGCCGCCCGCGTCCTTCAGGATCTTCGTCACGTCGTCGCTGTCGAGGATGCTGAAGGCCGGCTTCAGCCCGAGCACCGCGCCGTCTTCGCGCATCATGCGCACGCCCAGCGCGTGGAAGGTGCACACCACCACGTGCTTGGCGTCGCGGCCGATCAGCCCCTTGGCGCGCTCGCGCATCTCGGCGGCGGCCTTGTTGGTGAAGGTGATGGCCGCAATGCGCTTGGGCGCCATGCCGGCCTGGATCAGCCGCGCGATCTTGTGCGTGATCACGCGCGTCTTGCCCGAGCCCGCGCCTGCGAGCACAAGGCACGGGCCGTGCAGGTAATTCACGGCGTCCTGCTGGGCGATGTTCAGACCGGAAGACATTGGGATCGGGCGACCGAGGCGCGACGCGCGACGGTGCGCAGGTGGGACAGCAAGCGCGCAATGATACCGGCCCGGCCTACAACGGCCGGTGCGCAGCGCGTGCTAGCGTCGTTGCCCACGACGATCCTTCCCTCCCCCATGCGCCAGACCAAGAACAAGCGCCCACAGAGCCGTTTCGCCACCATCCTTCTGACCGCCGCGCTCAGCGTCGCGGCCACGCTGCTGATGCTGAACTTCAGCGGCAGTGAGAAGAAGGTCGACGAGCAGGTGGCGCGTGAATACGCATTGAGCGATGCGCAGTTCCAGCGGTCGCTCGGCGTGCTGCTCGGCCCGCCGATCACCGATGGCAACCGTTTCGAGGCCCTGCACAACGGCGACCGGATCTTTCCGCCCATGCTGGCCGCCATCCGTGGCGCGCAGCAGAGCATCACCTTCGAGACCTACATCTACTGGTCGGGCGACATCGGCCGCGCGTTCGCCGATGCGCTGAGCGAGCGCGCGCGCGCCGGCGTCAAGGTGCACGTGCTGCTCGATTGGGTGGGCAGCGCCAAGATCGACGAGGACTTCCTGAAGGAGATGGAAGCCGCCGGCGTGCAGATCCGCAAGTTCCACAAGCCGAGCTGGTACGACATCTCGCGCATGAACAACCGTACCCACCGCAAGCTGCTGGTGGCCGACGGCCGCATCGGCTTCACCGGTGGCGTGGGCATCGCGCCCGAGTGGACCGGCAACGCGCAGGACCCGTCGCACTGGCGCGATTCGCACTACCGCGTCGAAGGCCCGGTGGTCGCGCAGATGCAGTCGGTCTTCATGGACAACTGGATCAAGGCCTCGGGCGAGGTGCTGCACGGCGAGCGCTACTTCCCTTCGCTGCATCCAACCGCCGGGGTCGCACGCGCGGTGGCCGACGGCAGTACACAGGTCGGCGAGGCCGGTGGCCGCGCGCAGGTCTTCAGCAGCTCGCCGTCGGGCGGCAGCGAAAGCATGCACCTGATGTACTTGCTGTCCATCGCGGCGGCCAGCAAGAGCATCGACCTGTCGAGCGCCTACTTCGTGCCGGATCGGCTCACGGTCGACGCCTTGGTGGCGGCCATGAAGCGCGGGGTGCGGGTCCGCATCATCACGCCCGGGCCGGTGATCGATGCGAAGACGGTGCGGCATGCCTCGCGCGCCAGCTGGGGGCCGCTGCTCGAAGCCGGCGCCGAGATCAGCGAATACCAGCCGACCATGTTCCATTGCAAGGTCTTCACCGTCGACGGGCTGCTGGTGTCGGTTGGGTCGACCAACTTCGACAATCGCTCCTTCCGCCTCAACGACGAGGCCAACCTCAACATCTATGACCCGGCCTTCGCCGCGCAGGAGACCCGCGCCTTCGAGGAGGACCTGAAACATTCGAAGCGGCTGAGCTACGACGACTGGCTCGCCCGGCCGTGGCACGAGAAGGCGCTGGAGCGCGCCGCGTCGCTGTTGGCCTTGCAGCTGTAGCCGGCCGGCCGGCCCGCCTTGGCGACAATCGCCGCCGTGCTGCAGATCTTCGCCGTCACCTTTCCCTTCTTCGCGCTCGTGGCGGCCGGCTATGCCGCCGCGCGCTGGCGCCTCCTGCCGGTCGACGCGATCCCCGGCCTCAACGTCTTCGTCCTCTACTTCGCGCTGCCCTGCATGCTCTATCGCTTTGGCGCCCGCACGCCGATCGCGCAGCTACTCGACGGCAGCGTGGCGCTGGTGTGGGGCCTCGGCGCCCTCTTGATGGTGGCCGTGACCATCGCAGGCTCGCGCCGCGGTGGCCTAAGCTGGAACGACGCGGCCTTCGGCGCCTTGGTGGCGGTCTTTCCCAACACCGGCTTCATGGGCGTGCCGCTGCTGGCCACGCTGCTGGGCAGCCAGGCGGCCGGCCCCGCCATGATCAGCATCATCCTGGACATGGTGCTCACCTCGTCGCTCTGCATCGCGCTGTCGCGGCTCGATGCGGCGGGCGAGGCTGGCGCGCGCCATGCACTGGGCCAGGCGTTTCGCGGCATCTTCATCAACCCGTTGCCCTGGTCGATGCTGCTGGGCGCGCTGGCCTCGGCCACGCAGTTCCGGCTGCCCGGCCCGGTCGATGCCACCATCGCCATGCTGTCCGATGCCGCCTCGCCGGCCGCACTCTTCACGATCGGCGCGGTGCTGGCGCGGCCTCTGTTGCTGGCGCAGGGGCCGCTGCGGCGCGCCCCGCTTCGCACCGTGCTGCCGGTGGTGGGGCTGAAGCTGCTGGTGCACCCGCTGCTGATCTACGCACTGGGCCGCGGCGCCATCGCGCTCGGGCTGCCGCTCGATCCCGCGGCGCTGGTCGTCATCGTGCTGGTCGCCGCGCTGCCGAGTGCCAGCAACGTGTCGATGCTGGCCGAGCGCTTCGGGGCCGACAACGGGCGCATCGCCCGCATCATCCTCTGGACCACGGTGGCCGCCTTCGTGAGCTTTCCCCTGGCAGTGCGCTGGCTCGCCTGAGCCTTGCTCGGCGTGGCCGCTGTCGGTCGAGGCGGCCGGACTTCACGCAATGTCTCATCGGATGCGGTCCTTCGGCATCGTGCGCCATGGAATCGCCGGAAGCGTGAACTAGTTTGAGTGCTTTGGTATTCAGTGACTGTTAGAGTCGCCCGCAAAACAGGGGGTCTCATGACAGCGACGCAAGTTCGCATCGACAGGTGTCGGGCGCTCGGCGGGCACGCGTGCCCGCCATCGAAACACGGCCAAGCCGCCATCACCGGGCGCGTGCTGGCGCTGTCTGCAGCCGGACGGGGCGAGCCATGAAGCACATGCCACCCGCACCCAGCCCGCCGGGCACCGCGCCGCAGTGGATCGATCCGCCCACCGTGCTGGGCGACATGATCGATTTCCAGATCGCTTCGCCACCGAGCCCTGACGACGAGCCGGCACGAGGCAGCCTTCATGTCCTGCCCGAAGGCACCCGCCTCCTCGACTACGAGATCGTCGGCCTGATCGGGGAGGGCGGCTTCGGCATCGTCTACCTTGCCTACGACGCTGCCCTCGAGCGCCATGTGGCCATCAAGGAGTATTTGCCCGCTGTGATGGCCTCGCGCGCCAGCACGCGCGCCGTGATGGTGAAGTCGCAGCGGCACGCCGATGCCTTCAGCACCGGTCTGCGCAGCTTCGTCAACGAGGCGCGTCTGCTGGCGCGTTTCGACCATCCGTCGCTGGTCAAGGTGTTGCGCTTCTGGGAAGGCAACGGCACGGCATACATGGTCATGCCTTTCTACGAAGGGCCGACCCTGACCCATGCGCTCCAGAACCTCGGGCGTGCGCCGACCGAACAGGAACTGCTCGGCTGGCTGCGGCCGCTGCTGCATGCGTTGAGCACGCTGCACGCCGCGCGCTGTTATCACCGCGACATCGCACCCGACAACATCCTGCTGACCCCGGCCGGCCCGTTGCTGCTGGACTTCGGCGCCGCCCGCCGGGTGGTGGGTCAGGCGGCCGCTGCGCCCACCGTCGTGATCAAGCCGGGCTATGCGCCGATCGAGCAGTACGGCGAGGCGCCGACCCTCAAGCAGGGGCCGTGGACCGACGTCTATGCGCTCGGCGGGGTCGTCTATGCCGCCATCGCCGGCCAGCCGCCCCTGCCCGCTGTCGAGCGGTGGATCGACGACCGCCTGCCGCCGCTGTCCGAGATCGCGCGAGGCCGGTACAGCAGCCACTTCCTCGCGGCGGTCGGTGCGGCGCTGGCGCTGAGGCCGGCCGATCGCCCCGAAAGCGCCGCCGCGTTCTGGGCGCAGCTCAACGGTCCGGCCGGTGCGGAGATGCCGCTGGCCGCAGCCGCACCGGCTGCCTTCACCGTGCCACTCGACGTCGACGCCGCGGAGACGCCCGAAGAACTCGTTGCCGACAGCAGCAGCGCGGTGGCTGTGGCCGCCACCCCGGTTGCAGCCGTTCCTTTGCCCGAAGCCGAAGTCTGGGACGAGACCGAGTTCGCGCCGTACGACGACGTGGAGGTGACACCAGCGCGTGACGTGGCGCCTGAGGTGGCGTCGCTGCCCGAAGCGACGCCGCTCCGCAAGGAGCCCTCGCTGGATCCGCCACCAAGCGCGGAACCAGCGCTCGCCCTCCGAGCCGACCCCGTGGCCGATCTGCCGGCCGCAATCGAGAACGCTGCAGCGCCCGTGCTGCCACCGCCGCCCATACCCGAATGGGCAGCGCCGCCGTCCTTGGGCACCGTGGCACGGCCCTGGGAGGCGCGCAAGCGAAGGCGCCGGTATGTCGTCCTGCTCGCCCTGCTCCTCGCCGTGCTCGTGCTGTGCGGCTGGGCATTCAATGCGATGCGCAGCCGTTCCGGTCCCCCGGCCACGCCGGCGGTGGTGCCGTCGCCACGCGAGGCACCGCCCACGCCGGCCCCTGCGGCCGTCCCGCTGCCTGCGTCGCGCGCCACACCCGAGGCGCCGAAGGCGGACGCCAGACCGGGCGCCGCGGTGCCGCAGCCGGCCGCGCCGGCTTCGGTGGTGCCGCTGTCACCACCTGCAACGACCAAGCCCGCCGCGCTGCCAGCGCCGCCAGCGCCACCGGCCGAAGCCCGGGTGACTCCCGCCGAACCGAAGGCGCCCCGGGCACCGGCGAGGCCGATCGCAACCGCGCCCGTGCCCGCGCCGCCCCCCGCCCCCGCAGCGCGCGAGCTGCCTCCGCCAGCCCCGACGGGCACGGCCGAGACACGCCGCCGATGCACCGATGTTCTTCAGCGGGCCTCGATCGAACCGCTCCGGCCTGCGGAGCTAGCTTTTCTTAAAAGGGAGTGCCGATGATGATGATGACAACGATCCACCTGACAAAGCGCCGGTTCCAGACGGCGCTGTCCTCTGCAGCCCTGCTGCTCACCTTGGCCGCGGCCGGCTGCGCTTCGCCGCCGGTGCCCAGCGACGTAGCGCTGCCGTTCGACGAAGCAGTGATCCAGGCGACCGACGTCCTGATGGCCCAGACCGGTGGCATGGGCGGCTTCCTTGCAAAGCGCAGCGTCGTGCTTGATCCCATGATCCAGGCCGGTACGGGCCAGCAGAACGTCGCCACGCAGACCTTGCAGCGACGCGTCGCCGAGCGCATGGGCTCGAAGCACGGGGCGGTCGAGATCCTGCCGTTCCAGAAGGACAACCTGGCCAAGGCCACCCACCTGCTGACGGGCACGCTCACCCGCCGACCTGTCGGCGCCGCGTCAGGGCCGCTGAAGATCCAGCTGGCGCTCACCGACCTGCGCAGCGGCATGGTGGCAGCGCAGTCTTCCGGTCTGGCGCGCGACCAGGGCATCGACTACACCCCGCTCGTCTACGACCAGGACAGCCCTGTGATGGCGCAGGATCGGGTCGTCGAAGGCTATGTGCGCACCACCGCCACACCGGCCGGCCAGCGCGCCGACGCCTACTACCTGGAGCGGCTGGCCATCGCGCCCGTCATCACCGAGGCCGCGTCGCTCTACAACGCCTCGCGCTACCAGGAGGCATTGGCACAGTACAACGCCGCGTCCGCCACGCCGTCGGGCGACCAGCTGCGGGTCTTGAGCGGTATCTACCTGAGTTCGGTCAAGCTCGATCGCACGGTCGAAGCCGAGCAGGCTTTCGCCAAGATCGTGGACTACGGCATCCGCAACAAGCAGCTCGGCGTGAAGTTCCTGTTCAACCCGGGCGCGACCGCGTTCTGGTCCGATCCGAAGGTGAGCGGTCCCTACGGCATGTGGCTGCACCAGATCGCCAGCCGCAGCACCGAGGCGGCGGTTTGCCTCGATGTCGTCGGCCACACCAGCCGCACCGGCAGCGAACCGGTGAACGACGCCCTGTCGATGCAGCGCGCCAATGTGATCCGCCAGAAGCTGGTGACCGAGTCGGCGGTGCTGGCCGGCCGCACCCGCGCCAGTGGCAAGGGCTTCCGCGAGAACATCGTCGGCAGTGGTTCCGACGACGCCGTCGACGCGCTGGACCGTCGCGTCGAGTTCAAGATCGTCGGCTGCGGCACCTGAGCTGAATGGCGGGCGCGCTGCCGCGCCCTTCAGAGCCTCAGATCTGCTGCGGGTCGACGTCGACCAGCCAGCGAATCACGCCCTTCCCCTCGGGGGTGCGACGCAGGCCGTGCAGCAGCGGCTGCCATTGCGCGAGCAAGCGCTGCAGGGCGGCGCGCGATCCGCTTTCGACCAGCATCTGGGCCCGCTCGACGTTCGCCACACGCTGGATCGCGAGCGGCACGGCGGGGTAGCGCGTGACGCGCTCGGCGTCGGGCAGTCCGTCCGCCGCCGCGCTCGCCGCCGTCAGAAAGGCCTGCGCCGCCTCCTGCGTTCGCGCATCGGCCCGCACCAGCGCCTGAAAGGCGAAGGGCGGCATGCCTGCCGCGCGCCGCTCGTCCAGCTCGCCCTGCGCGAAGGCCGGGTAGTCGTGGCGCCGCAGCGCTGCAAACAGCGGGTGGTCGCGGTGGTGGGTCTGGATCCACATCTCGGCGGTCGAGCCCTGGGCCGCGAGGTAGGCTGCATCGCGCCCCGCCCGGCCGGCCGATTGCATCAGCAGGCTGAAGAGCCGCTCCGGGGCGCGGAAGTCGCTGGAGAACAGCGCGCCGTCCGGGTTGACCGCGGCGACCAGCGTGATCCGCCGGAAGTCGTGGCCCTTGGCGATCATCTGGGTGCCGACCAGCACATCGACATCGCCGGCGTGCACCGCCGCCAGCTGCGACTCCAGCGCACCCTGCTTGCGCGTGCTGTCGGCGTCGATGCGCGCGACGCGCACCGCGCTGCCGTCGGGCCGCTTCACGTCCGCCAGCAATGCGCCCAACTGTTCTTCGAGCTGCTCGGTGCCGCGCCCGACCGGTGCAATGTCCGGATTGCCGCACGCCGGGCAGGCCCGCGGCACGCGTTCGGTGAAGCCGCAGTGGTGGCAGCGCAGCGTGCGGTCGATCTTGTGGAAGACGCGGTAGGCGCTGCAGTGCGGGCATTCGCTCTTCCACCCGCAGTCGCCGCAGGCCAGCACTGGGGCGTAACCGCGCCGGTTCAGGAAGACCATGCTCTGCTCCCCGCGCGCGATGCGCTGGCCGATGGCCTCGAGCAAGCCGCCGGAGAGCACCGTCTTGGGCGGCTGCAGCGCCATGTCGACCAGGCGCACGGCGGGCAGGGCGCCGGCGCCGACGCGCGAAGGCATCGCCAGCCGCAGGTAGCGGCCGCCGGGGTCGTCGGTGGCGGCCGGGCGGCTCTGGTGCCAGCTTTCCAGCGAGGGTGTGGCGGAGCCGAGGATCACCTTGGCGCCCTCGTTGTGGCCGCGCCAGACGGCCAGGTCGCGGGCCGAATAGCGCGCACCTTCCTGCTGCTTGTAGCTCGGGTCGTGTTCCTCGTCGACCACGATGAGCCGCAGCGTCGGCATCGACGCGAACACCGCCATCCGGGTGCCCAGCACGATGCGCGCGTGGCCGGCGTGGGCGGCCAGCCAGCTGGCCAGGCGCTGCGGGTTCGTCATGCCGCTGTGGAGGGACACCACGGCGTCGCTGCCGAAGCGCGCCCGGAAGCGGGCTTCCAGCTGCGGCGTCAGATTGATCTCCGGCACCATGACCAGGGCCTGCGCCTCCGGTGCCTGCGCCAGCAGCCGGGCCACGGCCTGCAGGTAGACCTCGGTCTTGCCGCTGCCGGTGCTGCCGAAAAGCAGGAAGGGGCCCGGCTCGGCCTCGATGCGGCGCAGCGCCTCGGCCTGTTCGGCCGTGGCTTCCGCAGCCGTGCCCCCGGTTTCCGCCGCTTCGGCCGCCGCGCCGCGCGGCCGCTTCAGCCGCCGCGCCAGCTGCACGCCGCTGAGATCGCGCAGTTGCGGCGGGAGCGCCGACAGGGCCACCTCGCCGAGTGACCGCTGGTAGTAGCGGGCGGCGAAAGCGACCAGCTGGCGCCAGGCGTCGCCCAGCGGCGGCAGGTCGTCCAGCGTTGCGGCGACCGGCTTGAGCGACAGCATCCCGTCCTGTTCGGCACCCCGCGGCTCGGCCTGCCAGACCACCCCCAGCACCTCGCGTCGGCCGAGCGGCACCCGCACCAAGGTGCCGGGCGTCAGCGGGGCGCGTCCCGTGTAGCTCAGCAGATCGTCGAGCGCTGCATGCGCCGGCGTTTGCAATGCGACGTCGATTCGCCAGGCGTCCGGGGCGGCCTGGGAATCTTTCTCAGTTAATGCGACTTTGAGCAAAATGCCTTAAGTGGTTGATTTGCTTACGGTTTGCAATCCGTCCAGAGTTTGTGTGGATAACTTTGTTGATATGTATGCTCCACACGCCGCCAGCCCTTGAAAATCAAGGCTCCGACTAGAGTGCCCGCAAAAAAAGCATCGCGGCGAATCGTTATGAATCAATGACTTAGCGGCGCTATCGCTTTATGAGCGACGGGCTGGCGCCCTCGGATATTTTTGCGCACCGCAGCACGCGTTTTGTGCATAAGTCAACCGCCACAGGTCGATTCGCTTGACAAACGTGGAATCAACCCTTTGGTCTTACATGCGCCGAAAGCGTGAAAAAATGCAAGCGAGCGCTTATTCTCGTAACAGCCTCGACTGGGCGTGGACCGCCTTGATCAAGACCGCCACATGGTCCGGTGGCGTGTACTGGCTGATGCCGTGCCCCAGGTTGAAGATGTGCGTCGGACCCGGCCGCGACGCGTCGGTGTGCGGCCGACCGAAGCTCCGCAGCACCTTCGCCACTTCGGCCTCGATCTGCGCCGGCGGCGCGAACAAGACGTTGGGGTCGATGTTGCCCTGCAGCGCCTTCCCGGCCTCGCCTTCGCCGACCAGGGCGCGTGCCGCGCCGAGGTTGACGGTCCAGTCCAGGCCGAGCACTTCGCAGTCCAGCGTGCGCATGGCCTCGAGCCACAGGCCGCCGCCCTTGGTGAACACGATGCGCGGCACCGGCGTGCCGTCGGCGCCCTCGCGCTTCAATTGGCCCAGGACGCGCGTCGTGTAGGCAAGGCTGAATTCCTGGAAGGCGCCGTCGGCCAGCACGCCGCCCCAGCTGTCGAACAGCATGACCGCCTGGGCGCCGGCGTCGATCTGGGCGTTGAGGTAGGCGGCCACCGCATCCGCGTTCACCGCCAGCAACCGGTGCATCAGGTCGGGGCGGCTGTACATCAGCGACTTCACCAGCCGGTAGTCGCTCGACCCGGCGCCTTCGACCATGTAGCAGGCCAGCGTCCACGGGCTGCCCGAGAAGCCGATCAGCGGCACCCGGCCGTTGAGCGCGCGGCGGATCGAGGTCACGGCGTCGAACACATAGCGCAGCTTCTCGAGATCGGGCACCGCGAGCGCCGCGATGGCGGCCTCGTCGCGCACCGGCCGCGCGAAGCGCGGGCCTTCGCCGGCTTCGAAGGACAGGCCGAGGCCCATCGCGTCGGGCACCGTCAGGATGTCGGAGAACAGGATCGCCGCGTCGAGCGGAAAGCGCTCCAGCGGCTGCAGCGTGACCTGGGTCGCGTAGTCGACGTTGGTGGCCAGCCCCATGAAGCTCCCGGCCTGGGCGCGCGTCGCGACGTACTCCGGCAGGTAACGCCCGGCCTGGCGCATCAGCCAGACGGGAGTGTGATCGGTCGCCTGGCGCCAGCAGGCGCGCAGGAAGGTGTCGTTTTGCAAAGCGGCGAAGGGCATCGCCCGATTGTCGCAGCCGGCCCTGGCGCCGAGCCCCCTTGGCGCATTGACCACGTGGATGCGTTGCACCTACCATCCCGCTGCGGTGCAAGCCGCGCCCGGGCCCGCGGGAAGGGTTGAACCCACTTGCTCTCACACGCTGCCGCGCCGACGCGCGGCGCTTTCACCAGCTCCTTTGTGCAGCCGGATTTGCGGGTCGTCGGCGCTTCATGCACGGAGGTTCAGTGAAACGCATTCCCGCACGGCCCGATCTCGGGCATCTCAAGAAGCAAGCGAAAGAGTTGCTTGCCGGCTATCGACGCGGCGATCCCGCTGCATTTACCCGGTTCCGGCAATCGCTGCCCCTTGCCGCGGGCAAGGACGTGGCGGCCATCGCAGGGCTCGGCCTGCGCCTGCACGATGCGCAATCGTGCCTGGCGCGCGAGTACGGCTTTCCGTCGTGGGTCGATCTGCAAGGCTTCGTCCTGGCCCGCATCGCGCAGGCGAACGACCCGGCCCGCGCGGTGCTGCTGTGGCTGCGCGCCGCCTATGCCGGCGAAGTGTCGGGCGGCAACAACCTGGCCAAGCCTGCGGTGGCCGCGCGCCTGCTCGCTGAAAGCCCCGGACTGCTGGGCGACGACCCCTACCTCGCCTGTGCCATCGGCGATGCCGACCTGCTGCGCCAGGCGATCGCGCGCGACCCGGGCTGGGTCCACCGCGCCGGAGGGCCGCTTCTGCTGCCGCCGCTCCATGCGGTGGTTCATTCCAGCCTGGTGCAACTGCCGGCCTTTCGGGATCGTCTGCGCGCCTGCACCAGCCTGCTGCTCGATGCCGACGCCGACCCGAACCAGGCCATCGGCAGCCGCTGGCCGCCTGCATCGCTCGCTGCGCCGTCCGAGGAAGTTCGCCTGTCCGCGCTCTACGGCGCGGCGGGCTTGAACCGCGATGTGGGGCTCACGCAGCTGCTGCTGGAGGCCGGCGCAGACCCGAACGACGGCGAATCGCTCTACCACTCGCTCGAGGAGCCCGCCTGCACGCGCCTGCTGCTGAAGGCCGGCGCCCGCGTTGACGGCACGAACGCGCTCTACCGCGTGCTCGACCTCGACCGGCTGGCGTCGCTGCAGCTGCTGCTCGCCAGCGGCGGCGATCCGAACGAAGCTGCGCCCGACGGACCCGCGGGCGATTGGGGACGGCCGCTGCTGTGGGCCATCCGGCGGCGGCGCTCGCCCGCTCACATCGAGGCGCTGCTGGACGCGGGCGCCGATGCATCGGCGCGAACGCCCGAGGGCATCGACGCCCACACCTTGGCGCTGCGCTTCGGCCTGACGGACGTCGCCCGGCTGCTCGCGCAACGGGTCGGCAGCGATGCGCCACTGCCACCCGACGAGCAGTTCGTCGCCGCGTGTGCGCGTGGCGACGGGCCTGAAGCCCGGCGCCTGCAGCAAGCACATCCGCAGTTGCTTTCCACGCTGTCGCCCGCGCAACGGCGTCTGCTGCCCGAACTGGCTGCCCAGCCGGGCTGCGGCGCGGCCGTGCAGCTCATGGTCGAACTCGGCTGGCCGATCACCACGACCGGCGGTGACTGGGATGCCTCGGCGCTGAACCAGGCGGTGTTCCGCGGCGATGCTGCGCTCGCGCGCTTCCTGCTCGCACACGGCGCCACATGGACCGAGCGGCACGGCTTCGGCGACGACGTCAGCGGCTCGCTGTCGTGGGCGTCGCTCAACCGACCCACGGAGGACGGCGACTGGGTCGGCTGTGCCGAGGCGCTGGTCGCGCATGGCTTTCCCGGCGCACAGCCCGACCCGGATGGCTCCGATGGCGTGATCGTCGAGGGGCGGCTCAAGTGGTTCTCCGACGAGGTGACGGAGTGCCTGCTCGGGTCCCGGCCGTGACGATCGCTAGCTCTTGTACTTGATCGAGCAGCCGTACGGCCGGGTCGACGCACTGCTGATCGGCCGGCTGCCGAAGGCCTCGCCCAGCGCCTGGGTCACATAGTTCGTGGCGCTCTTGATGTCGTCGGGCCGGGCCGAGGGAATGCTGTCGATGCCCCCCGCGTACACCAGCGTGCCCTTGGGATCGATGATGAAGATATGCGGCGTGGTGCGCGCACCGTAGGCCTGGCCGATGGTGCCGTCTTCGTCCATCAGCACTGCGGTGGGGGCGGCCGACTGCGCCTTCATCCAGCCGTCGAGCGCGGCCGGCTGCAAATAGTCGCTGGCGGCGCGCTCGGTGGAGTTGATGGCCAGCCAGACCACGCCCTTGGCCGTGGCGGCCTTCTGCGTGGCGGGCATGTTGCCGCTGCCGTAGTGCTTCCGCACGAAGGGGCAGCCGGGGTTGGTCCATTCGAGCACGACGTACTTGCCGGCGAAGTCGGACAGCTTATGGGGATGGCCGTGCGTGTCGACGGCGACGAAATCGGGCGCCAGCTGGCCGACGGCGGGCGCGGCATGCGCCGGCGCGCCCATCAGCAGCGTGCTGCCCAGCGCGACTGCGGCGGCCATCATGGCGCGGCGCGAAGCGCGGCTGAGGGCCGCGCCGGCATCGCGGGCGGCCCGGGCGGAGCGCGAGGCAGACGATGAGAGGGATGGCATGGGTTGCAAACTCCGAAAAAACCAATGACGGCCGCAGCTTAGGCCGTTTTTTTCAAGGCCATGTGACAAGCCGTAGCCTGGCCGGGGTCATGCCAGGCGCCTTCTTGCGCAGCAATTCACAAGGCCGCAAGCGCCGCCTTCAGGTCGCTCTTGCTCAGAATCTCGGTCAGCACCACCGGCGCCTTGCCCGGCGCCTGCAGCACGTACACCGGCACGCCACTGCGGCCGAGCGCGTTCAACGCCGCGGTGATGGCCGGGTCCTGCCGCGTCCAGTCGGCGCGCAGCAGCGCGACCTGGCGGGCGTCGAAGTCGGCCAGCAGATCGCTGTCGGCCAGCGTGGCCTTCTTGTTGTACTGGCAGGTCACGCACCAGGCGGCGGTGAAGTCGACGAAGACCGGGCGTCCCGCCGCATGCAGTTCGACGACGCGGGCCGCGGACCACGGTTGCCAGCGCGCACCGCTGGCCGCCACCACCGGCTCCACCGGTCGCACGATGTTGCCGCCGATGGCCAGGGCCAGTGCCGCGGTGCAGGCCAGCAGGGCGCCGGCAATGACGACCCGGGTGCGGCCGCGCAGCGTCAGCGCCCACACCACCGCGGCCAGGCAGACCAGCAGGCCGAGCAGCGCGCCGGCGCCGTCGATGCCGCTTTGCTGGCCCAGCACCCAGACCAGCCAGGCGACCGTGGCGAACATCGGGAACGCGAGCACGCGGCGCAGCGTTTCCATCCACGCGCCTGGCTTGGGCAGCAGGCGCGCGACCGCCGGCACGAAACCGGCGACGAGATACGGCAGCGCCAGCCCGAAGCCCAGCGCGGCGAACAGCATCAGCGCCTGGGCGGCCGGCAGCCCGATCGCGAAGCCGAGCGATGCGCCCATGAACGGTGCAGTGCACGGCGAGGCGATGACCACCGCCAGCACGCCGGAGAGAAAGTCGTTCGCCACCGGGTGCTTCACCTGCGCGGCGCACAGCGAACGCGGCACCAGGAAGCCGAACTCGAACATGCCGGCCAGGTTGAGCCCGATGAGCGTGAACAGCGCCGCCAGCACCGCCACCACCGCCGGCGACTGCAGCTGGAAGCCCCAGCCCAGCTGTTCGCCGGCCGCGCGCAGTGCCAGCATGGCCGCGCCGAGGGCGAGGAAGGTGGCCAGCACGCCGGCCGTGTAGGCCAGGCCGGCGGCGCGGTGCCCGCGCCGGTCGCCGGCGTGGCTGGCGAAGCCCAGCACCTTGATCGCCAGCACCGGGAACACGCAGGGCATCAGATTGAGCAGCAGGCCGCCCAGCAGCGCGCCGAGCAGGGCCATCACGAAGCTGCCCGCCGGTTGCGGCAGCGGCGGCGCCGTGTTGGCGTCCAGCGCGGCCTGCAATGCCGGCGACACCTGCGCCACGGCGGCGGTCGCCGGCCAGGTGCCGGTGACGGGCGACTCGGCGCGCCAGGCGATCGGTGCGCCGTCGCGTCGGTCCCCCTCGGCCAGCGCCACCACCACCGGCATCGCGCGCGGGCTGGCGCTGCGCTGCTCGGCCAGCGGGATCGTCGCCGTCCAGCTGTCGCCTTGCCAGGCCTGGGTCCAGTCCTTGCCCGCGACGGCGGCGGTGTGGATCACCTCGGCGGTCTCGGGGAAGAACTCGAGTGTCTTGCCGCGCGCCGCCGGCGGCAGGCCGTCGATGCGCACGTTGAGCACCTTGTCGGCCACCGCGATGGCGCCGGGCTGCGCGAGCGGCATCGGCTGCGCGGCGAAGGCGGCATCGAAGTCCGTCTTGTGCAGCGCGGTCGAACCCTGCGCCGGCAACGTCAGCGCGAACTGGCCCTCCTCGGGAATGCATTCCTTGCGGCAGACCAGCCAGGACGCCTTCAGCCGGACGTCGATGCCGCCCGCGCCCACCAAGGCAGCGGCGGGCTTGAAGCCGGGCGTCACCGTGACCGGCACCGGCAGCAGCACCGTGTGCTCGTAGCCGTAGTTGGCGAGGTTGCCGATCGGGATTTTCTTGGGCACCGGCCAGGCGATGTCGCCGGCGCTGAGCCCGGCCGGCAGCGTCCAGGTCAGCTCGGTGGGCAGGCCGGAGTCACCGGCGTTCTTCCAGTAGGTGTGCCATTCCGGCTGGTGCGTGATCTGCAGGCCGACCCAGATCGTCGCCCCCGGCGCCACGCCGTCCGGCGCATGCGCGACCAGTTCGGCCCGCACGTGCGAGGTGGTGACGACCGGCGAGGCCTTGGGCTGCAATTGCGCCGCGGCCGGCAGCACGGCCGCCAGGGCGAGCGCGGCCACGGAAAGTCTGGAAAGGAAAGTTCGAAGCATGCCGGCAGTCGGAGCGGGAGTCGGTGGGAAGGTTCCTGATGCGCCGCTCAGGCCGCCCAGCCCAGCACCACGCGCCGGCTGTTGGCGCTCTTCTTCTCGATCTTGGTCACGACCACCGCGCCGATCTCCGCCGTGTTCGCCACGTGCGTGCCGCCGCAGGGCTGGAAGTCGATCTGCTCGCCCTCGGCGCCGCCGATGCGGATGGTGCGCACGGTGCCGTTGCCGCGCGGCGGCTGCACGCTCATGCTCTTGACCAGCGAGGGGTTGGCATCGAGCTCGGCGTCGGTGATGGCGCCGACGGCGAGCGGATGCGCCGATTCCACGAGCCGGGCCAGGCCGGCGGTAAGCGCGTCCTTGTCGAGCGGGTCGGTCATGTGGAAGTCGAGGCGCGCGTAGTCCGGCGTGATCGAGCAGCCGTTGACCGGCTGCGCCACCAGGTGGCAGAGCAGGTGCGTGGCGGTGTGGAAGCGCATCAGCCGGTGGCGGCGCTCCCAGTCGATGCGCGCCGTCACGGCGTCGCCCGCTGCCAGCGTGGCGAGCAGCGTCTCCTGCCCGGGCGCCGGCAGGTGGAGGATTTCGTCGGTCGGTTGGCCTTCGGCATCCTTGGCCTTGCGGGTGTCGATGATCGCCAGCGCGCGGCCATCGGCCAGCTGCAGCGTGCCGGCATCGCCGGCCTGGCCGCCGCCCAGCGGGTAGAACACCGTGCGGTCGAGCACCACGCCCGCCGCGTCGAGGCGCACGATGCGCGATGCGCATTCCTGCAGGTAGGCGTCGGCGCGGAACAGGTCTTCGGTCATGCTGCCGATGGTAGCGGCGCACCCGGCTTGAGGTCGGACCACGCCAGAAAGCGCCTACAGCCGACAGCCCGCAGCCGGCGCTGCCCCGAGCATCGCCGACAGCCCCTGCATTCTCAAGGAGACCCGAATGAACCGCTGGACCCGCCTCTGCCTGATTCCCGTTGCCGCGGCCGTCGTCGCCGCCTGCGGCGAAACCGCGCGCCTGCCTTTCGAGGCCGGCGTCGGCCCCGCACCGCAACTGCCGGCTCCCAACAAGACCTTCATCCCGACGCTGAAGATCTCCGAAGCGGTCGGCTGGACCGACACGGCCGGGCCGACGCCGGCGAGCGGCTTCAAGCTCACGGCCCTGGCGCGCCAGCTCGACCATCCGCGCTGGGTCTACACCCTGCCCAACGGCGACGTGCTGGTGGCCGAGAGCAACAAGCCGCCCAAGGAGCCGGGCGCGCCCGAGGCCAAGAAGGGCCCGATCGGCATGATCAAGGACTTCGTGCAGGGCAAGGTCATGAAGCGCGCCGGCGCCGAGGTGCCCAGCGCCAACCGCATCACCTTGCTGCGCGACACCGATGGCGACGGTGTGGCCGAGACGCGGAGCGTCTTCCTTCAGGGGCTGCAGTCGCCCTTCGGCATGGCGCTGGTGGGCAACGAGCTGTTCATCGCCAATGCCAACGCCCTGGTGAAGGTGCCGTACACCGAAGGCCAGACGACCGCGACCGGCGCGCCGGTGAAGGTGACCGACCTGCCCGCCGGCATCAACCACCACTGGACCAAGAACGTCATCGCCAGCGAAGACGGCAGCAAGCTCTACGTGACGGTCGGCTCCAACAGCAACATCGGCGAGAACGGGCTGGAGGCCGAAGAAGGCCGCGCGGCCATCTGGGAAGTCGACGCCAAGAGCGGCCAGAAGCGCCTGTTCGCGAGCGGCCTGCGCAACCCCAACGGCATGGGCTGGGAGCCCGACACCAAGGCGCTGTGGACGGTGGTGAACGAGCGCGACGAGATCGGCAGCGACCTGGTGCCCGACTACCTCACCTCGGTGAAGGACGGCGCCTTCTACGGCTGGCCCTGGAGCTACTACGGCGGCCATGTCGATGCGCGGGTGCAGCCGCAGCAGCCCGACCGCGTCGCCAAGGCCATCGCGCCGGACTACGCGCTCGGCACCCACGTGGCGCCGCTGGGCATGACCTTCTCGAGCCCGCGCGGCATGCCGCCGGAATATGCGAACGGCGTCTTCATCGGCGAGCACGGCTCCTGGAACCGCCAGCCGCAATCGGGCTACAAGGTCGTCTTCGTGCCCTTCATCGGCGGCCAGCCCACCGGCCAGCCGAAGGACTTTCTCACCGGCTTCCTGAATGCCGAGGGCAAGGCGCAGGGCCGGCCGGTCGGCGTCGCGCTCGACAAGGCCGGCGCGCTGCTGGTGGCCGACGATGTGGGCAATGCCGTCTGGCGGGTCTCGAAGCAGTAGGCCGCGCTCCCGCCCGCAGCGCGGCCCTGAATGCGCGCGAAAATGGCGTCGAGAAGCCCCCGATGAAAAAGCACAAGCCCTCGTCCGCCCCGTCTTCCACCCCCTGCATCCGGGTCGCGCAAAGCGGCATCCACGGACTCGGGGCCTTCGCGACACGCGACCTGCCGGCCGAGGCCTTCCTCGGCCTCTACGAAGGGCGCCGCTACACGCCCGCGCAGATCGCTGCCAAGGACTGGAACGACCAGCTCACCTACCTCTTCAAGCTGTCCAACGACGAGACGATCGATGGCGCCAAGGGCGGCAACGCGACGCGGCACCTCAACCACTCGTGCGATCCGAACTGCGAGGCGGTGGAGGACTACGACGAGCGCGGCGAACTGGTGCTCAAGTTCCAGACCCTGGTGGCGGTCGAGGCCGGCGATGAGCTCTTCATCGACTATGGCCTGACCGCCGACGACGGCTCGCCGGCCAGCGACTATGTCTGCCACTGCGGCGCCCCGAGCTGCCGCGGCACGATGCTGGCACCGCCCGAAGGCGTGCCCGACCCCGTGTCGTTCCCGGCGGGCTCGCCCTAAGAACCCGTCGCCGCCCCGTCTTGCGCTGGCAGGCTCCACCCGGGGGGCCGGCGGTGCTTCAGGACACCGCCCCGTGAAGAAACTGCCAGGCCAGCCCCAGGATGCAGGAATGCGCGCATCGGCCTGGGCCAGCGCAGCCTGGGCTTTGCCACGGCCCGGGCTCGGCGGGCACGGGCAGGTTCTAAGATCCCGCGCATGACCCTTCCGGAAACCTCCACCGCTCCCGTCGCGCCGCGCCGCTTCTGGTCGCAGCTGTCGACCCGCGACTTCGCGGCGCTCGACCCGGCCACCGCCGTGGCGGTGCTGCCGCTCGGCGCCACCGAGCAGCACGGGCCGCACCTGTCGCTCGGTGTGGATTCGGTGCTGGTGGACGGCATCGTGGCCGCCGCGCTGCCGCTGCTGCCGGTCGAGCTGCCCGCGCTCTTCCTGCCCAGCCAGCACATCGGCCTCAGCCCGGAGCATGCGAACTTCCCCGGCACGCTCACGCTGTCATCCGAGACGCTCATCCGCCTGTGGCACGACATCGGCGCCGGCGTGGCGCGCGCCGGCGTGCGCAAGCTGGTGCTCTTCAATGCGCACGGCGGGCACGTCGGTGCCATGGACATCGTGGCGCGCGAGCTGCGCGCCGCGCACGGGCTCATCGTCTACGGCGTGAGCTGGTTCAACCTGCCGCTGGGCGAAGCGGGTGCGCAGTTCAGCGCCGACGAGCATCGCTTCGGCGTGCACGCCGGCGAGATCGAGACCTCGATGATGCTGGCGCTGGCCCCGGCCCAGGTGGCGATGCAGGCGGCACGCGATTTCGGCTCCGCGTCGCGCGATCGGGCGGCCGACTATCCGATCCTTGGCAACGGCCGCAGCGCCAAGCTCGGTTGGGCCATGGAGGACTACAACGCCGAAGGCGCCGCCGGCAATGCCGCTGCGGCGACCGCCGGCAAGGGGCAGGCGGTGGTGGACGCTGCCGCGCACGCCCTGGCCCAACTGCTGGCCGAGGTGTCGCGGCTGCCGCTGTCGATCGTCGGCGAACCGGCGCCCTAGGCGCGCCGTTCAACCGGCGATCACCGGGCCGGCCGGCGCGCTTTCCTCGATGCGGATCGAGCCGTCGGGCCGCTCGCAGGTGCCGATCAGCAGGCCGCTGGCCATCGCGTGTTCACGCAAGGCATCGATCAACTCGTCACGGCCCGGGGTGTCCGAAAACACCGGCACCCGGCGCAAGGCGTAGAGCTGGAAGGCATAGCGGTGCACGCCGTGCCCGGGCGGCGGGTCGGGCGGCAGCCACGCCGCTTGCAGGTAGGAGTTGCGCCCGACATGCAGTCCGGCGCCTTCGTTGTCTGCACTCGGCAGCGCGCCTTCGGCCAGGGCACCGTCCTCGGCGGGTAGCCCGACCACGATCGCATGCACCAGGGGGTGCGGCGTGGGCGAATCCGCGTCCTCGACCAGCAGCACGAGCGCGGCGGCGCCGGTGGGCAGGCCGGTCCATTGCAGCGGTGGCGACAGGCCTTCGCCGTCGGCGGTGTAGCGCGCCGGCAGCGGGGCATGGTCGGCGAAGGCGAGGCTCGTCAGCGCAATCGACGCCATGCCCTCGCGCAGCCCCAGCGTGTTGTAGACCAGCGCGTTCAGACCGGCACGGACCCCTTGCAGGGCGTGGCCGATGACCTCGGGAAGTTTTTCGAGCATGGGAGGGGTATAGCGCGCCAGGCCGGGCCCGCGTGTAGGACGCCGCAGGACAGCCAGGACCGTGAGGCCTCGGCAGAATGGACACATCGCTTTACGTCTGCTTCGCCGCTGTCTTCCATGCCTCACGAGTCCTCCCTCACGCCGCCGGTGTTCCCGCAATCGCGCGCAGCCACCGGCATTGCCGGTCTCGACAATGTGCTGGGTGGCGGCCTGCCCCGCGGCCATCTCTATCTGGTGGAGGGAACGCCCGGCGCCGGGAAGACGACCTTGGGCCTGCAGTTCCTGATGGAGGGGCATGCCCGCGGCGAGAAGGGCATCTACGTCACGCTGTCCGAAACCGCGTCGGAGCTCCGGACCGTCGCGCAGTCGCACGGCTGGTCGCTCGACGGCATCGAGCTGTTCGAGCTGGTCAACGAAGAAGGGCTCAGTCCGTCGGCCGAGCAATCCATCCTCTATCCCTCCGAGGTGGAGCTCGGCGAGACCACCCGCGGCGTGATGAGCGCGGTGGAACGCCTCTCACCCACGCGGCTGGTGTTCGACAGCCTCTCGGAGATGCGGCTGCTCGCGCAGGACCCGTTGCGCTACCGGCGCCAGATCCTCGCGCTGAAGCACTTCTTCGCTTCACGCGAGTGCACGGTGCTGATGCTGGACGACATGAGCGCCCAGGGGGGAGACCTGCAGTTGCACAGCATCGCGCACGGCGTGCTCCGGCTCGACCAGGCCACCGGCGACTACGGGCCGGCGCGGCGGCACCTGCGCATCGTCAAGATGCGCGGCGTGCGCTATCGCGGGGGCGAGCACGACGTGCAGCTCGACACCGGCGGCATGGAGGTGTTTCCCCGGCTGATTGCGTCCGAGCATCGAGGCAATTTCGAGAAATCGAATGCCTCGACCGGCACGCCGGCGCTCGACGAGCTGCTGGGCGGCGGGTTGGCACGCGGCAGCAACACGCTCTTCATCGGCCCGTCCGGCGTGGGCAAGACCACTACCGCCATGTCCGCCGTGGTGGCGGCGCTGCGTCGGGGCGAGAAGGCGTCGTACTACCTGTTCGACGAAGGCAAGGGCACGCTGTTGCGCCGCTGTGCCTCGCTCGGCCTGCCGCTCGAGGAATTCATCGACAGCGGGCAACTCGAAATCCTCCACCTCGACCCGGCCGAGATGTCGCCGGGCCAGTTTTCGAACATGGTGCGCCTGGCGGTGCAGGAGCGCGGCGCGAACACCATCGTCATCGACAGCCTGAACGCCTACCTGCAGGCCATGCCCGGCGCCAAGTTCCTGCTGCTGCAGATGCACGAGCTGCTGAGCTTCCTCAACCAGCAGGGCGTGATCACGCTGCTGGTGCTGGGGCAGCACGGCATCATCGGCGACGTGCGCAGCGACCTCGACCTGTCGTACCTGTCCGATGCCATCGTGCTGTTCCGCTTCTTCGAGGCGCACGGCAACCTGCTCAAGGCGGTGTCGGTGGTCAAGAGCCGTACCAACCGGCACGAGCTGAGCATCCGGGAGTTCCGCCTGGGCGACGACGGCGTGGAGGTCGGCCCGGCACTGACCGACTTCGAAGGCGTGCTGGCCGGCGTGCCGGCCTATCGCGGGCAGGTTCCGCTGCTCGGCGATCCCTCGCTCATCGCCAAGGCCTGAGGTGGAGCGCAGGGTTCTCATCCATGCGCCGCGGGGGCGCGATGCGGCCGTGGTCCAACGGGTGCTGCAGGGCATCGACCTCGTCGCGGTCGTCTGTGCCTCGGCCGATGCGGTGTTCGTGGCGCTCGACGAAGGCGCTGCCGCGGCCATCCTGACCGAGGAATCGCTGCTGGAGCTGCCCGAAGCGCCGCTGCGCGCCTGGCTGATGGCGCAGCCGAGCTGGTCCGACTTTCCCTTCATCGTGCTGGCCTCGCGCGACGCCAGCGGGCGCTCGCGCAAGGCGCTGGCCTTGCTGCAGACCCTGGGCAACGCCTTCGTGCTGGAGCGGCCGGTGCACACCGAGACACTGGCACGCGCGGCCGACGCAGCCGTGCGTGCGCGCCGGCGCCAGTACGCCACGCGCCTGCACCTGCGGCAGCTCGAGGACACGCGTGCCGAGGTCGAGCGGCTCAACACCGAACTCGAAGCCCGCATCGCCGCCCGCACGCGTGAACTGGCCGGCGCCAACGACCGGCTGATGGCCGAGATCGCCGAGCGCGAGCGCGCGCAGGCCGCCCTGATCCAGGTCCAGAAGATGGAGGCCATCGGCCGGTTGACCGGCGGCATCGCGCACGACTTCAACAACCTGCTGCATGTCGTGAACATGAACCTGGACCTGGTGGCGCGCGTGGCCAAGGACGAAAAGGTGCTGGGCATCGCCTCGCGCGCCAAGGGGGCCGTGGGCCGCGGCGCGAAGCTGACCGGGCAGTTGTTGTCCTTCGCGCGCAACCAGTCGCTGCTGCCGCGGCTGACCGACGTGAACGCGCTGCTCGACGGCATGCGCGAACTGGTCGCGATGTCGGTCGGCCCGTCGGTCCAGGTCCAGCTCTCGCTGTGCGCGGAACCCGCCTGGGCCGTGCTGGACGCCAACCAGCTCGAGATGGCGGTGCTCAATCTGGCGGTCAATGCACGCGATGCCTTGCCCAACGGCGGCACGCTTTCGATCGGGACGCGGCTGTGCGGCGCCGTGGGGGAACTGCCGGCCGGCGAGTATGTGGCGGTGTCGATCCGCGACAACGGCGTGGGCATTCCGCCGCACCTGCTCACCAAGGTGTTCGACCCGTTTTTCACCACCAAGCCGGTCGGCAGCGGCACGGGGCTCGGGCTCAGCCAGGTCTACGGCTTCGCACGCCAGTCGGGCGGCCTGGCGACGCTGCGCAGCGAAGAGGACCGCGGCACGCAGGTCGAGATGGTGTTTCCGGCCTCGCGCGAGCGTGAGGTGGTCACCGGCACCGCGGTGGCCAGCAGCCCGCCGCAGGCTCCCGCGGCCCAGCGCCAGAAGGTGCTGGTGATCGAGGACGATGCGGAGGTCCGCCGGGCCATCGTCGAAAGCCTCTCGATGCTCGGCTATGTGGTGAGCGAAGCGGCCGACGGCGCCGCTGGACTGCACGTGCTCGGCGCATCGCCGCACGACCTGCTGGTGGTCGACTACGCCATGCCCGGACTCAATGGTGCCGAGGTGATCGCCAAGGCCCGCGAGATGGTCGGGAACATCCCGGTGATCCTGGCCACGGGCTATGCGGACATGGCCGAGGTCGGCCGTGTGCTGGGCACGCAATCCATCCTCATCAAGCCCTTCGACATCTCGACGCTGGCCGGCGCCGTCTCGAAGGCGCTGCCGCAGCCGGCGCCGCTATCATGACGCGGCCTCTTCGGCGGCACGGCAACAACATTCTTCTATCAGCCCACCGTTTCACTTCAAGGGAATCACATGAGCATCGTCTGGACCATTCTGATCGGCTTCATCGCAGGACTTGTGGCGCGTGCGCTCAAGCCCGGCAACGACTCGGCCGGCTTCATCATCACCACGCTGATCGGCATCGCCGGCTCGCTCATCGCGACCTACCTGGGCCAGGCGATGGGCTGGTACACGGCGGGGCAGGGTGCCGGATTCATCGCCTCGGTGGTCGGCGCGATCGTGCTGCTGTTCATCTGGGGCATGCTGAAGAAGCGCTGAGCCAGCGCGTCGGCGCTGCGGCGCCGAGACGTCCCGCATGGCGAAGCGCCCGCATTACCACGTGTATGTGGTCGCACTCGACGACCGGGTGTGGAACATCGCCCGCTTTCGACGGGCCAACCCTGACCACGTGCTGGGCAAGCCCTTCGTGTATGTCGGCATGACCGGGCTCGATCCGGATGTGCGCTTCGACAAGCACAAGGCCGGCATCCAGGCCAATCGCTATGTCACCGACCACGGCCTGCACCTGATGCCGTCGGTCTACGAACGCTACAACCCGATGCGCCACGACGAGGCGCTTGCGATGGAGGTCGAGCTCGGCATCCGTCTGCGCGCGCTCGGCTGGGGCGTCTGGCAGGCCTGAAGGCGCACCGGCCTCAGGCGTAAGTGACCATGTCCTCGCAGGCCGGGCCGTCGAGGTGCGGCAGCGTGTTGTACGTCAACAGCACGTGGCGCTTGGGCGTGAAGACGAACTCGGTCACCGCCGTGTTGCGGATGCGCATGTTGAGTTCGATCGTGGCCTGCGGGCTGGTACCCAGCACCTGGCCCACGGCGGTGCTGATCGGGCCGCCGCTCGACACCACCAGCACCCGCGCCCCGTGGTGGTTCGTGCGCACATGGTCCAGCGCGCTCGTCACGCCGGCCAGGAAATCCACGTAGCTGAGCATGCCGACCGGGGCGGTCCGGCCCTGCATCCAGGCGCCGAGTCCGTCGCGCAGCAGCCTGAAGTGCTGGCGGTAGAGCGCCGGTGTGTCAGGTTTTTCCAGCTTCCCGGGATGAAGGGTGGCGATCAGCGCCGCGCTGTCGTATTCATTGAGCCCAGGCCAGGGCAGCACGTCCTGGGCGTCGAGGCCGAGTCCTTCGGCGATCCCTTCCCAGGTCTGCCGGTGCCGTTTCAGCGTGCCGGTGATCACCGCATCGAAACGCATGCCGCGCTCCCGCCAATAGGCCCCGAGCCGCACGGCCTGGCGATGGCCGAGCGCACTCAGCTGGTCGTAGTCCTCCGCCCCCAGGCTGGCCTGGCCGTGGCGCACGAGATAGAGATGTCCCATGCCGGCGATTCTGGGCAGGCGAAAGGCTGACGACCGTCCCCGGAGGGACTGGCGCCATCTGTTGGTAGCGAACTCGCGTGATGGATGTCACGAGATGGTGCGTTGATGCGGTGTTACACGAAGCACAAAGTTCTAATCATGAAAGAATTGAACACTTTCGTATCAATGTGTCTCGCGGTAATTGCACCGTTTCGGGGCACTTCAACAGCAGGAGCCTATCGTGAACAAGTCTTATCGCAGTATCTGGAATCATGCCCTCGGCGCTTGGGTGGCCGTGTCGGAAGTCGATCGGGCGCGCAGTGGCGGCCGCGGCGCCTCCGTCGTGGTGCTGGCTGCCGCACTGCTGACCGGCGGCAGTGCCGGCGCGCAGATCGTCTATGCCGCCGGCAGCGACAACGCGGCCCCCCTGCCCCTCGTTGCCGGGACCGACACCGCGCTGGAAGTGACCGCGGCCGGCACCCGAGCCACGCAGTCCGGCGTGATCAGCGGCGCCGGCAGCAGCGTCACCAAGACCGGGGACGGCCTGCTGGTGCTTGGCAGCCGCGACCTGTCGGTTCCGGAGGTCGTCAACACCTATTCCGGGGGCACGACCCTCGCGGCCGGGGCGCTCGAGGTCACCAGCGGCGGGTCGCTCGGCACCGGCACGCTCACCGTCAACGGTGGCACGCTGCGCGGCGGCGTCACGCTGCAGAACAACGTGGTGGTGAACGGCAACTTTGCCGTCGATCCGCTCGACACGCGCTCCGATTCGATGCCGCGGGCGCGCGAGAACGGGCTGACGCTCAACGGCAACATGGCGCTGAACACCGATGCCACGATCAGCTTCGTCGGCCCGTCCTCGGTGACTTACCTGCTGACGCTGGGTGGGGTGGTGTCCGGCAACCACGGCATCACCTTCGAAGCACCGCTTTCCAATCAGTACTGGGGCGACGTCGACATGGTCGGCAACCAGTCCAACACCTATACCGGCCTGACCACGGTGCGGGGGCGCATGGTGCTGGCCCTGATGCGCACCGGCGGCGCCACCGCCATCCAGGGCGACCTGCTGGTGGAGCCGACCGCGACGGTGGCCCTGCGCGAAAGCGAACAGATCGCCGACACCTCGACCGTGACGGTGAACAGCCCCTTCGGCCCGACTGTCAGCGGTATCACGCTGCCCGGCCTGGCCTTTGTCGCACCCAACCTGGTCGAGACCGTCGGTACCCTGAACGGCACCGGGACCATCGGCCTGGGTTCGAGCACGCTGCGCACCGGCGCGGGCGACTTCTCGGGCGTGATCTCCGATGGCTTCGTCCCGGGGGGCAACGGCAGCATCGTCAAATACGGCAGCGGCACCTTCAGGCTCTCCGGCGCGAACACCTACGCGGGCGGCACGTGGATCGAAGGCGGCACCTTGCAGGTCGGGAACAACAGCGCGCTGGGCAGCGGCCGCGTGACGATGTCGGCCGGCAGCACGCTCGACTACGACAGCACCTCGGTCACGGACATCGCCAACCCCATCACGCTCGCCGGCAATGCCGCGCTGAACGTGTCGGCCGGCCGTGTGCGCCAGAGCGGCACGATCGATGAAAGCGGCGGCAGCCAGGTGCTGGTGAAGACCGGCGCCGGCCTGCTCGAACTCACGGCGGCCAACAGCTACAGCGGCGGTACCGCCATCCAGGGCGGGGTGCTCGACATGAACGGCGCCAATGCGCTGGGCAGCGGTGCGGTGCAGGTCGCCGCCGGCGCCGGCCTGCGCATGAGCAATGCGGCTTGGCTGGCTGGGCAGGCCGTCACCAGCCAGGGCACGGTCGACGTGTCGAACGTCGCCGCCGGGACGGCGATCGGCTCGCTCAACGGCAGCGGCGACGTCCTGCTCGGCGGTCGCATCCTCACCCTGGGGGCACTGAATGCGAACGACGCCATCGGTGGCGTGATCCAGGACGGCGGCGTGGCCGGCGGCACGGGGGGCAGCCTCGTCAAGGCCGGCACCGGCACGCTGACGCTGACCGGCGCCAACCGCCACACCGGCGCCACCACCGTGGCGAGCGGCACGCTGCGCACCGGCGCGGTCGACACGCTGAGTGCGGCGTCGGCCCACAGCGTGGCAGCGGGCGCCACGCTCGACCTGGCCGGCGCGAGCCAGACGGTCGCGTCGCTCGCCAACAGCGGCACCGTGTCGCTCGTCGGCACTGCACCCGGCACGCGGCTCACCGTCACCGGCGCCTACGTCGGCAACAACGGCACGCTGCACCTGGGCACCGCGCTCGGCGACAGCAACAGCGCGACCGACCGCCTGGTGCTCAATGGGGTCGGCGCCAGCGCCGGCGGTCGCACCACGGTGCAGGTGACCAACCTCGGCGGCCTCGGCGCACGCACCACCGGCAGCGGCATCGAAGTCGTGAGCGCGCTCAATGGCGCAACGACCACTGCGCAGACCACCAGGAGCGCGTTTGCGCTGGCCGGTGGCCACGTCGATGCGGGGGCCTACGAGTACACGCTGCATGCGGCGGATGCCAGCGGCAGCGGTGAGAACTGGTACCTGCGCTCGGAAACCACCGCAGCACCGCCACCCGCACCGGCACCCGCACCCGCACCCGCACCCGCACCCGCACCCGCACCCGCACCCGCACCCGCACCGGCACCGGCACCGGCACCGGCACCGGCACCGGTACCTCAGGCCGTCGAAATCGTGCCGGTCGGCGCAACGCCGGTGGCCAGCCCTGCCACCGTGCCGACCTACCGCGCCGAAGTTCCGCTCTTCGCCGCGCTGCCGCAGCAGTTGCGCCAGGCCGACTGGGCCATGCTCGGCAACCTGCACCAGCGCATCGGCGACGAGCCGGTGGCCGGCGCCGCCAGCACCGGCAGGCGCAACGCATGGGGCCGTGTCATCAGCACCGGCATCGAGGTCAAGCAGCAGGGCGACGCCGCACCGGACAGCAAGGGCCGCCTGGACGGCTTCCAGGTGGGCACCGACCTGTGGGCCGACGGCAACTGGCATGCCGGCATCTACGTCGGCCAGCTCGACGGCAATGTCAGCGTGAACGGCTTCGCCCGCGGCGTGTATGGCAGCGTCGGCCGCAACGACCTGCGCTCGCGCTACCTCGGTGCCTATGCGACCTGGTACGGTGACAACGGCTTCTACGCCGACGCCGTGCTGCAGGCCGGCGACCACCGCTACACCGTGCAGCCAAAGGGCAACGCCTTCGCGTCGGGCAAGGGCGACAGCCAGACCGCATCCATCGAAGTCGGCCAGTCGCTCGCACTCGGCCGGGGCTGGACCATCGAGCCGCAGCTGCAGCTCATCTACCAGCGCGTCGACCTCGACGACGTGTCGATCTCCGGCGCCCGCGTGCAGCAGAACAGCGACAACGGCTGGGTCGCCCGTGCCGGTGTGCGCGTGAAGGGCGCGATGAGCACCTCGCTCGGCGCCCTGCAACCCTACGGCCGCCTGAACCTGTACCGCGCCTCGAGCGGCACCGACATCGCGCGCTTCGTCGGCCCGGCCGCGGCCACCGACATCGCCACCCGCACCGGCGGCAGCTGGGGCGAAGTGGCCGGCGGCATGACGCTGGCCCTGAACCCGACCTGGAGCGTCTACGGCGAAGTCGGCCAGATGTTCGCCGTCGGCGGCAGTGCACGCATCAAGAGTGGCGTGCAGGGGTCGATCGGCGTCAAGGCACGCTGGTAGGCACCGGGGTGCGGGGTGTACGGCGGCATCGCCCTGTACACCGTGCGCACCGTGCGCTGCGCGGCTTCGGCAGCAGTCGGAAGCATCCGGCAGCAGGTGGCGGTTATTGACGCGTTATTGTCATTCCCGCCAGTCGTCGGGAGCGGACAATGACCTGTCTTGACACCGATGACTCACCATGCAATCCACCGCGATCGGCACTGACGTACTGGTTCTCGGTGCGGGCATGGTCGGCACCTGCACCGCGCTGCAGTTGGCCCTGCGCGGGCACTCGGTCGCGTTGGTCGACCGACGAGCGCCCGGCAACGAGACCTCCTATGGCAACGCGGGGATCATCCAGCGGGAAGCGGTCGAGCCTTACGCATTTCCTCGCGCCTGGTCGGCGGTGCTCGACGTCGCGCTGAAACGGGGCATGGATGTCGACTATCACTGGAGTGCCTTGCCATCGATGGTGTCGCCACTGGCGCGCTACTGGCATGCCTCGGCGCCGTCGCGCTATGCACCCATCGCATGCGACCACCGTCGCCTGATCGAACACTGTTTGAACGAGCACCAGGCCCTGATCGCCGAGTCAGGCGCCGGTGCGCTGGTGCGCAAGGAAGGCTACCGATTGGGCTTTCGCAGCCAGGCCGCGATGGACAGCATGGCGGCCCGCGCTGTCACGCTTCAGGCGCAACACGGCATCCGACACACCCTCCTGGACGGTGATGCGCTGGCGCAAGCAGAGCCCGGTCTTCATAAGCGGTTGGCGGGGGCGGTGCATTGGCTGGACCCGTGGTCCGTCAGCGATCCCGGCGCTCTGGTACAGCACTATGCCGATCGATTCGTCGCGCTGGGTGGCCATGTCGCCGAGGGCGACGCGACCACCTTGACTGAACGGGCCGGTGGATGGCAGGTGCAGTCGGCGAGTGGCCCGTTGAGCGCACGCCATGCCGTCATCGCCCTGGGGCCGTGGGCGAAGGAACTGACCTCCACGCTGGGGTACAAGCTCCCACTCTTCGTGAAGCGCGGCTACCACCGCCACTACCGCGGCGGAGCGGGTCTGCGGCTTCCGCTGCTGGACGCCGAGCGTGGCTTTGTCATGGCACCGACGGCCCAAGGCATGCGCCTCACGACCGGGGCGGAGTTCGCTCGCCTCGGGGCGCCTTCCACCCCTGTTCAGCTGGAGAAGGTCGAACGTGCGGCGCGCGAGTTGATCGACTTGTCGGAGCCGGTGGAGGCTGAACCCTGGCTGGGCAACCGACCCTGCACCGTGGACATGAAGCCGGTGATCGGTCCGGCACCGAGGCACCCGGGCCTGTGGTTCAACTTCGGGCATGCCCACCAGGGCTTCACCCTGGGGCCGGTCAGTGGCCGGTTGATGACCGACATGATCGAAGGCACGACGCCTTTCGTCGACCCCGCGCCTTACTCGCCGCTGCGGTTCTGAACGCCGACCTTTGCCCATCCCAGGAATGCACATGACCGAGAAGCGTCCCCACTATGACCTGCTGATCCGCGGCGGCAGCGTGATCGACGGCACCAAGGCGCCGCGTTTCCACGCGGACATCGGCATCACCGACGGCCGCATCGCCGCCATCGGCCGGCTCGATGGCCACGGCGCCGACGAGACCATCGACGCCACGGGCCTCATCGTCGCGCCGGGCTTCATCGACTCGCACACGCACGACGACCAGGCGGTGCTGTCGCAAGCGCTTATGCCCTTCAAGATATCCCAGGGGGTCACCACCGTGATCACCGGCAACTGCGGCATCAGCGCGGCACCGTTGCGGGCCGACATGGAGCTGCCCATGCCGCTGAACCTGATCGACGCACCGGCGGAGGGGCGCTTCACGACCTTTGCGGCCTATCTCGATGCGCTGCGACACACGCCGTCTTCCGTCAACGTTGCTGCGATGGTGGGTCATTCGACGCTGCGTGGCGTCACGATGAGCGACCTCGACCGGCCCGCCAGCAGCGCAGAGATCGCGGCCATGCGTGCCCATGTCGAAGAAGCGATGGAGGCCGGCGCCATCGGCATGTCGACCGGCACCTTCTACGCGACGGCCGCGCACGCAACGACCGAGGAGATCATCGAGGTCGGTCGACCGCTCGGTGCATGCGGTGCGGTCTACGTGACCCACATGCGCGACGAGTCCGACAAGATCATGGAGGCGATGGAGGAGTCCTTCGCCATCGGCCGCGCGCTGGGCGTGCCGGTGGTGCTGTCACACCACAAGGCCATGCATGCGCCTAACTTCGGCAAGACGAAAGTGACGCTTCCCTACATCCAGGAGACCATGAAGCACCAGTGCGTCTCGCTCGACTGCTATCCCTATACGGCGGGTTCGACCATGATCCGCGCCGACCGCGGCATGCTCGACGGCCGCGTGCTCATTGCCAGCAGCGAACCCCACCCCGAATGCGCCGGCCGCGATCTCGCCGACATCGCCGCGGACTGGGGTGTGTCGAAGCACGACGCAGCGCTCCGGCTCCAGCCGGGCAGCGCGATCTATTTCATGATGGACGAAGACGACGTGCAGCGTGTGCTGGCTTTCGACGAAACGATGATCGGTTCCGACGGCATCCCGCTGGGCGACAAGCCGCACCCGCGCCTGTGGGGGACCTTTCCGCGCGTGCTCGGCCATTACAGCCGCGACGTCGGCCTGTTCCCGCTCGAGACGGCCGTGTGGAAGATGACAGGGCTGACCGCACGAAACTTCGGTCTGCGCCGCCGCGGCACCTTGAAGATCGGGCAACACGCGGACGTGGTGCTCTTCAACGCCGCGACGATCCGCGATGCGGCGAACTACGAAACGCCGGCCCAGCCGGCCGAGGGCATCGACACCGTGATCGTCAACGGGGCGGTCACCTGGCGGCAAGGCGCGCACACCGGCGCGCGCAGCGGGCAGGTGATCACGCGCATGGACCAGGTGGCCGGATGAATGCGCCGGGCGGGACGAACGAGCACACGATTCGTGCGGCGCGGGCCTTCTCCAATCTGGCGATCGCGAACCAGGACATCGACGGGATCTCGAGCATCTGGATGGCGGACATCCTCGTGCTGACATCGACCTCTGTGCAGCTCCTGGGCGCACAGGCCAATCGCCACTACTACCAGGCCCAGTTCGCGCTCCGCCCCGATACGCTGTGGGTTCGCACACCCTCGTCGGTTTGCGCCCCGTCTTCCTGGCGCATTGCTCAGGAAGAGGGTCACTGGACGGGCCAATGGACCGAGCCCGACGGACGGATGGAACTGCGCGGACGCTACATGGCGCAATGGGTTCGCGCCGAAGGCGATTGGCGCATTCAAGGCGAGCTCTATGTGCCGACGTCTTGCATCGATGGCGTCTATAGCGCCGGACTTCAGGGACGTTAAGCGCAACGCGCAGGTGTTTTTCTGCAGCGATGGGGGCATGCCACCTGCAGGGGATCTTGCAGGCGGAAGCGACATCAGCTGTGCAAAATCTATTCAGCATCGCTGCGGCAATGCAGCTCCCTGAACAGCAGCGGCGTCATGCCGAATCGGCGGTCGAAGGCCTTCGACAACTGGGCACCGGTCGAGTAACCCGTTCGTACCGCGATCTCCTTGAGCGACATGCCGGCCGCGAGAAGGTTGCGGGTCTGGTCCAGTCGCAGGGTCTCCACGAAATGCGCCGGCGTCTCGCCGGTGCTCTTCGTGAACCGTCGCAGAAAGGTGCGTTCGGACATCGAGACCCGCTCCGCCAGGCGCGGCACGTCGAGCGTCTGCGACAGGTTCTCGCGCATCCAGTGGACCAGGGCAGCGAACGGCGCGTCTGCATCGGATTGCGCGCTCAGCACGGCGCTGAACTGCGACTGGTAGCCGGGGCGGCGCGCGTACAGGACCAGGCGCTTGGCGATGGTGTTCGCCACCGCATTGCCCAGGTCGGCGGCCACCATCTCCAGGCTCATGTCGATCCCGGTCGTCACACCCGCGGAGGTCCACAGCCGGCCATCGTTGACGAACAGCGCGTTGGTGTCGACCTCGATGTCCGTGCATCGGTCTGCGAGGTCGTTGCATGCCGACCAGTGCGTGGCAACGCGCTTGCCGCTCAGCAGCCCGAAATGGGCCAATGCGAAGGTGCCCGTGCAGATGGAGCCATAGCGGCGCGCGTTCTTGCTTGCTCGCACCGCCCATTTGCGCACCGCGTCGTTGTCCGCCAGAAGCTTGAGCCCCGATTCGTCACCGCCGGCGATCAGCAAGGTGTCGATGGTGCCGGGCGACAGATCCTCGATCGACTTGGTCACCAGCGCCACCGCGCTGCTGGTCTGAATCGTGCCGCCTTCGGGGGAGCAGATGTGGACCTTGTAGTGGGCTTTGCCCAGCGCATCGTTGCCCGCCTCGAACACCATCGCCGGCCCGGTGACGTCGAGAACCTGGCACCGCGGGAAGCTGAGGATGGCGACGTTGAGCGGCTTCGGCATTGGCGAATATTAGCCTGTGATTGTCATTTACGCCAAGTTCGGCGACTCACACAATCTGTCATCGATTCGACTCTACACCTCAATGAACGACACCATTCACATCGGATTCCTGATCTTTCCCCAGGTCACCCAACTGGACCTCACCGGCCCGGCGCAGGTGCTGAGCCGTGTCCCGGGCGCCAAGGTGCATCTGGTGTGGAAATCGCTCGAGCCCTTGATGACGGATGTCGGGTTCACCATCAATCCGACCGTGACCTTCGACGATTGCCCGCGACTCGATGTGCTGTGCGCACCGGGTGGTTTTGGCGTGGTGGAACAGTTGAGTGATGCCCGCACCTTGGCGTTCCTGCGGGATCAGGGGAACACCGCGCGCTATGTGACCTCGGTCTGCAACGGTTCGCTGCTGCTCGGCGCCGCGGGGCTCATCGATGGCTACAAGTCGGCCTGCCACTGGATGTGGCGGCACTACCTGCCGCAATTCGGTGCCGAGCCCGTGGCGGCTCGCGTCGTGCGCGATCGCAACCGCCTGTCGGGGGGCGGCGTGACATCTGGCATCGATTTCGCTTTCACCCTGGCCGCCGAGCTGGCGGGAGAAGAAGCCGCGCGAATGATCCAGCTGGGCCTCGAATACGACCCGCAGCCGCCGCTCGACTGCGGGTCACCCGAGAAGGCCGGTGTCGAGCGCGTGGCCCGCGCTCGCGCCGCACAGGCCCCCTGGATCGAAGGCGTCGAAGCCCAGATCGCACAGGCGGCACAGCGCCTTTCGCTTCAGCGTTGAACACGATCCTCCACTCTCCCAAGGAAGTCCCATGAAACCCAGCCTCTGCAAATGGACCCTCGCGGCCGCCTCCGTCGCGGCGCTTCCGGCTTTCGGCCAGATTTCCGACGGGGTCGTCCGGTTGGGGGTCATCAACGACCAGTCGGGGCCCTATGCCGCACTGACCGGGCCGGGTTCCGCGCTGGCGGTGCAGATGGCGGTGGAGGACATGAAGCAGCAACTTGGTGCGATCAAGGTGGAGGTGCTCGTCGCCGACCATCAGAACAAGCCCGACATCGGCTTGACGGTGGTGAAGCGCTGGTTCGACGTGGACAAGGTCGATGCGGTACTCGACATCGCGAATTCCGCCGTGGCCCTGGGCGTTCAGTCGGTCATCAAGGAGAAGAACAAGATCGCGCTGTACGGCATCATCGGAACGACCGAGCTGACCGGAAAGCAATGCGCGAAGACCGGCTTTTCCTGGGTGCACGATGCCTATGCGCTGGTCTCGGGCCCCGTCAAGACGCTGACCAAGAGCGGGCTCGACACCTGGTACTTCGTCGGCGCCGATTTTGCGTTCGGCAAGAACATGGTGCAGGAAGCCAAGGCGCTCGTGGCCGCCAGCGGCGGCAAGACATTGGGCGAGGCTTTCCACCCGATGGGTGCCTCGGACTACAGCTCGTACCTGCTGCAGGCGCAGAGCTCGGGCGCGAAGGTCGTGGCATTCGCCAACGGCGGCGGTCAGCTGGTGAACTCCATGAAGCAGTGGAAGGAGTTCGGCATGCAGGACGGCAAGCAACGCCCGGTCGCCACGCTGCTATCGGTCGCGGACGTGCATGCGGCCGGGCTCGACGTGATGCAGGGCCTGTCGGCCACCACCGCGTGGTACTGGGATCTGAACGACGACACCCGTGCCTTCTCGCGGCGCTTCTTCGAGCGCTTCAAGGCGATGCCGACCGAGTCGCAGGCAGGCATGTATTCGGCCACCAGCCACTACCTGAAGGCCGTGGTCGCCACCCAGACCGACGCCACGGACCCGGTGGCCGCGAAGATGCGCAGCACGCCGGTGAACGACATGTTCGCCAAGAACGCGCCCCTGCGCGATGACGGCAAGCTGTCGCATGATTTCCTGTTGGTCACCGTCAAGACCAAGGCGGAGTCCAAGGCGCCGTGGGACTACTACAAGGTCAACGGTGTCATTGCCGCCGGCGACGCCTTCACGCCCTTGAGCGCAAGCGAATGCCCCCTGGTCAGCAGCGCCGTCGGCAAGGCCAAGTGATGGCGCCTGGCATCGAGGGCGCGCCCGCCATCCTCACTGCGCGTGGTCTCACGCGCAGCTTCTCGGGCTTCACGGCGGTCAAGCAGGTCGACCTGACCGTTCGCCGAAACACGGTCCATTCCGTGATCGGGCCCAACGGCGCCGGCAAGAGCACGCTGTTCAATCTGCTCACCCGCTTTCTGGAGCCCGATGCCGGCAGCATTCTCTACAACGGTGCAGACGTCACGCGCACGCCGCCCGCGCAGCTGGCCCGGCAAGGGGTCGTGCGCTCGTTTCAGATCTCGGCCGTCTTTCCGCACCTGACCGTGGCGCAGAACGTGGGCGTGCCCCTGCAGCGACTGTCGGGGCTGCAGAAGGTGTTCTGGCGTTCCACCGCGTGCCTCAGCGAACTCGATGACCGGGTGCATGCGCTGCTGCGCCAGTTCGGACTGAGCGAGTGGGCCCACATCGCGGCCGGGGAGTTGCCTTACGGACGCAAGCGGGCACTGGAACTGGCGACCACCTTCGCCCTCGAACCCGACTTGGTGTTGCTGGACGAACCGATGGCGGGCCTGGGCATCGAGGACGTGACCCGGGTCGCCGATCTCATCGCCGAGCTCGCCGAGCAGAAGACCATCGTCATGGTCGAGCACAACCTCAAGGTGGTCGAACGGCTTTCGGACACCGTCACCGTTCTTTGCCGTGGCGAAGTCCTGGCGGAGGGCCCCTATGAAGAGGTCGCCGCCGATGCGCGCGTCCTCGAAGCCTACATCGGCCACTGACCATGGATACCACCAACACCGTCCTCGATGTCAAAGGCCTGAGTGCGGGCTACGGCGGCAACCAGGTGCTCGACGGCGTCAGCTTCACGCTGCAGCGCGGTGAAGTCGTCACGCTGCTCGGGCGAAACGGGGCGGGCAAGTCCACCACCCTCAAATGCCTGATGGGCTTCATCACCGAGAAGACCGGCGCCATCGACTTCGAGGGCGCGCCGATCGTGCGGTGCCTGCCCGAGCAGATCGCCAGGCTGGGCATGGCGTACTGCCCGGAGGAGCGCGGCATCTTCTCGCAACTGAACGTGCTCGAGAACCTGACCTTGCCGCCGGTGCTCCGCGAAGGCGGACTCACGTTGCACGAGGTCTACGAACTGTTCCCCAACCTCCGCGAACGCGCCGCCAGCCAGGGCACCAAATTGTCGGGCGGCGAGCAGCAGATGCTGGCGATCGGGCGAATCCTTCGCACGGGCGCCAAGTGCCTTCTGCTGGACGAGCCGAGCGAAGGGCTCGCGCCGGTCATCGTGAAGCTCATCGCCCAGACCGTCCATGCGCTCAAGCGCCGCGGCTTCACCATCCTGCTGGTGGAGCAGAACCTTCGCTTCGCCACCGAACTGGCCGACCGCCACTACGTCATGGAGACCGGGCGCGTGGTCGACATGCTGACCCGTGACGACATGCACAACGGCAACGCGCGCGTCGAAGCCTACCTGGGAATTTGAAATGCTCGAATCGCTGGGACTCCTGTCTCCGTCCCCCGCCCTGTTCGGGCAGCTTCTGCTGGGGCTGATCAACGGCTCTTTCTACGCCATGATGAGTCTGGGCCTGGCCATCATTTTCGGGCTGTTGAACGTCGTCAATTTCATGCACGGCGCGCAGTACATGATGGGCGCGTTCACCGCATGGATGCTGCTGCAGTGGCTCGGCATCGGTTACGGGTTCGCGCTGGTGCTGGCGCCGCTGATCGTCGGCGTGAGCGGCATCCTGCTGGAGCGGCTCTTCGTGCGCCGGCTCTATCACCTGGACCATGTCTATGGGTTGCTGCTGACCTTCGGCCTCACGCTGATCGTCGAAGGCCTCTACCGAAAGGCCTTCGGCTCCGCCGGCCTGCCCTATGCGAACCCCATGCCCGGCGGCTTCCGCACGGCCCTGGGGTACCTGCCTTACTACCGGCTGTGGGCCTTGTTCGCCTCGCTCCTGGTGTGCCTCGCCACCTGGTACATGATCGAGAAGACGAAGCTCGGGGCCTACCTGCGCGCCGCCATCGAGCGTCCGGACCTGGTGCGCGGCTTCGGCATCAACGTGCCGCGGATGGTGACGCTGGTCTACGGATTCGGCGTGGGCCTGGCCGGCCTGGCCGGCGTGTTCGCCGCACCGATCTACAACGTCAGTCCGACGATGGGCTCCAACTTGATCATCGTGATCTTCGCGGTGGTGGTGATCGGCGGCATGGGTTCCATCAAGGGCGCCATCATCACCGGCTACCTGCTGGGCCTGGCGGAAGGCCTGATGCGCTATTACTACCCGCCCCTGTCCGATACCGTCGTCTTCATCATCATGGCCGGCGTGCTGCTCATCAAGCCTGCGGGGCTGTTCGGCAAGGGCGTGATCAGTCAGCACGCGGCTGCCGCCATGGAAAGCCGCGCCGGCATCGAGCCGAAGAAGCTGCGTGCGGGCCTGAGCTGGGTGCTCCTGGTCGTGTCGGTGGCAGCGCTCGTCGCCGCGCCCTTCGTGATGTACCCGGTGTTCCTCATCAAGGTGCTGTGCTTCGCGGTGGCCGCGAGCGCAGTGAATTTGCTGCTGGGCTACATGGGCGTGCTGTCGTTCGGCCACGCCATGTTCTTCGGCTTCTCGGCGTATGTGGCGGGCCATCTGGCCAAGGTGTGGGGGCTGTCGCCCGAGTTGGCGATCCTGGGCGCGACGCTTGCGTCGGTCGCGCTCGGCGGCATCGTCGGCCTCATCGCGATCCGCCTGCAGGGCATCTACTTCGCGATGTCGACCCTCGCGCTGGCTCAGATGGTGTACTTCTTCTGCCTCCAGGTGCCGTTCACGAACGGCGAAGACGGCATCCAGAACATTCCACGTGGTGTGGCCTTCGGCGTGTGGGACCTGAAGAGCGACCTCTCCGCATACTTCTTCGTCCTGCTGATCTGCGGCGCTGCCATTCTGGCCATCGCTCGGCTGGTCCACTCGCCGTACGGGCGCATCGTCGCGGCGGTGCGCGACAGCGAACCCCGGGCGATCTCGCTGGGCTACAACGCCAATCGCTACAAGCTCGCGGTCTTCGTGTTCTCGGCGGGCATCACCGGCCTCGCGGGCGCGACCAAGGCCATCGCGGTGCAGATCGCCACGCTCACCGACGTGGGCTGGCAGATGTCCGGCGAGTTTCTGTTGATGACGCTCGTCGGCGGCCTCGGCAGCATCACGGGCCCGATCCTCGGCGCGCTCGCCCTCATCAGCATGGAGACCTACATGTCCGAACTGCAGGACTGGGTCACGGTGGCACAAGGCGTGGTCTTCTTCGTGGTCGTGCTGGCCTTTCGCGAAGGCATCGTCGGGAGCCTGTCCGGCATCTGGCGCAAGCAGGCCGCTGCGCGCACGCACGTGAAGCTGAAACTCGAACCGTCCGATGGACCGACCTAGCGCCGCGCTGCGGCTTCGTCCGCACAGCCGGCGCGAGGACTTCTACGGGGTGGCGCTCGGCATCTTCTTCTGCGCTGTCGGGATCGGTCTCCTTCACCGCGGCGGAATGATCACCGGTGGGATCGCGGGCCTGTCGCTGCTGGTCGCCCTCTTTGCACACCAGCCGGTGGGCGCGCTGGTCTGGGTTCTGAACGTGCCGTTCGTCGCGTTCGCATTCGCCGCCATGGGCCGAGGATTCGGCGCCAAGACGCTGGTCGTCAGCGCTGTCCTGGGTGCATCGATCGAGTTCGTGAGCCGTTCACTGAACGTCTCGGGGATCTCTTCCGCGTTTTCGGCCATCGGTGGCGGCACCCTGCTCGGCACGGGCATCCTTTTTCTGGCTCGACACAACGCCTCGCTGGGCGGAACGGGCGCGGTCGTTCTCTGGCTGCAGAAACGATACGGCCTGAATGCCGGCATGAGTCAGCTGGGGATCGACGCCGTGCTCTTCGTTGTCGCTTCGGCGCTGCTGCCATGGCCGACCGTGGTCTGGTCGCTCTTGGGCACGCTCGCGATGAATGCCATGGTCATCGTCTGGCACAAGCCCGGGCGGTACCACGGCTGATGTCTGCGCGGCTCGCGCCGCCCGTCAGTGGCCGAGCGTGCTGGCGACGCGCGTCGAGACCTCGCGGCGCTGCCGAAGCATCTCCTGCGCCGACAGACGTACCTTCTCGACGAGCTCCGGCGCCGCCACGCGCGGGTGCCCACTCTGAAACGGCGGCGCCGGATCGTATTCGAGCATGAGCTGAAGCGACTTCGCCGCCTCGGCCCCACGGAGCACTTCAAGCACGGTGAAGGCGAAATCGAGCCCGGAGGTCACGCCGGCGCCGGTGATTCGGTTGCCATCCACGACGACGCGCTCGGGCACGATCTCGACGCCGAAGAGCGCCAACTGGTCGATGGAAAGCCAATGACACGTGGCCTTGTGTCCTTGCAGCAGGCCGGCGGCGGCGAGCAGCAGCGAGCCGGTACAGACCGAGGTGACCCACTCGGCGCCGATCGCCTGTCGACGCAGGAACTGCAGCACCTCGGCGTCTTCCATCAAGGGCGTCTGTCCCGGGCCGCCGGGCACCACCAGCACGTCGTATTGCGGCGCGTCGTCGAAGCTCTGGTCGGGAACGATCGTGAGCCCGGTGTCGCCCTTGATCGGCTGTCGATCCTTCCAGACCAGTTCCGCATGGCAGTCCGGCGCGCGTGCCAAGACTTCGAAAGGTCCGAGGATGTCCAGTGAGGTCATCATCGGGAAGACGAGCATGCCGATCCGGGTTTTGGGTTTCAGGTTCATGCGATCACTGTGCCCGGCGCGTCCGCATCGCGTCGGACAAAAAGCAGTTGTTTACCGACAGGATTCGGCTGCTGCGAAGACGGTGCGCTGCGCGGCCTCGATCGCTGGCCCGTTCAGTTCATGCGCTCGCCTTGCGCGTGTCGACCGCGATGCGCACCGCCAGCAGCGCGAGCACGCTGCCCATCACGTAGCGCTGCGCGCGCAGCCAGCCTTCGCTGTGCGAGAGCAGTGCGGTGATCGACGCGGCGCCGAGCACCAGCATCAGGTTGACGAAGCCGCTGACCGAGATCTGGATCGCGCCGAGCGCCGCGCTCTGCCACAGCACCGAGCCGCGCTCGGGGTGGAGGAACTGCGGGAAGAAGGACAGGTAGAACATCGCGACCTTCGGGTTCAGCACGTTGGTCAGGAAGCCCATGCGGAACAGCTTGGCCGGCGGGTCGATCGGGAGCGTGCGCGCCGCGAAGGGCGCATGTCCGCCAGGCTTGACGGCTTGCCACGCCATCCACAGCAGGTAGGCCGCGCCGGCCAGGCGCACCGTGTCGAAGGCGAAGGGCACGGCCGCGAGCAGTGCGGTAAGGCCCAGCGTCGCAGCGACCAGATGCACCAGAAAGCCGACCAGCACGCCGGCCAGCGACACGATGCCGGCGCCGCGCCCCTGGCACAGCGCGCGCGACACGCAATAGATCATGTTCGGCCCGGGCGTCAGCACCAGCAGCAGCGAGGCGAGCGCGAACCAGGCGAGTTCGGCGGCGGTGAGCATGGTGTCAGATCCCTTCCGATTCGAGCGTGACCGGGCCGCGCGGCGTTTGCAGCACAGCCACCAGGTTGGGTGGGCCGGCCTGTACCTCCATCGACGCGAGGCCCAGCGCGGCGAGCGCCTCCTGCAGCACCGCGGGCCGAGGGTGGCTGGCATGCAGCGCGCTCAACGTGACGCCCGACGACGGCATCGTGTCGGTCGGATGCACGGCCCCCCATTCGATCACCGTGGGCAGCGCGCCGTAGAGCAGGCGCTGGCCGTCGTCGCGCACGCTGATTTTCCAGTCGAGCCGGCCGGCGGCCGTGTCGCGCGAGGCTTCGATGAGCAGCCCGCGGTCCAGGGGCGCGGGGCCGGCGGCGAGCGCGTGCAGTGCGGCGGCGGCATCGGGCACGCGGGCGACGAAATGGATCAGCCGCGGCCCGTGCTGCGCAAGCGCGGCCTGGAGCGCCGCGTCGTCCAGGTCGAACCAGCGGTGCAGGCCCGCGGCACGCGTGGGTTGCTTGGCGGGGTCGATGGCGAGGATCTCCAGGTAGGCCCGAGGAAACGCCGCCGTCGCGATCGCGATGAGCCGGTTGTGCGTGCCCATCAGCGGGTGGGTGCCACCCGGGCCGGGCGTCACGCCGAGCGTGGCTTCGCACCACGCGACGCCCTCCTCGAGCGTGCGAGCGGCGATGACGAGGTGATCGATCTGTGCGGACACGGGCCGGGCCTCAGAGATGCACGCTGCCTTCGATGCAGGTGACGGCATCGCCGCCAACCCACACCTGGCCGTCGGCATCGCGCTCGATGTGTACCCGGCCATCCCGCCCCATGCACTGGCCTTGCCCCGCGACGTAGCGTGCCGGCAGGTGGCCATCGGCGATCAGCCACTGGGCGATGCTGGCGTTGAAGCTGCCGGTGACCGGGTCTTCCTCGACGCCGATGGGCGCGGCGAAGGCGCGCACCTCGAGGCCGACCGATGCCAAGGCCGCGCGCTCGCCGAAGGCGCGCGCTTCGCGGTTCGAGCGGCCGATGAGGGCCGGCGCTTCGTCCGGCGCGTTCGTCAGCGCCGCGACACCCACCTTCTGGCGCAACTCCTTGAGGGCGCGGTGGTCGGGCTTGAGCGCCAGCACCGTGTCGACGTCGTCGAGCAGCAGCCCCAGCCATACCGGCCCGTTGTCGAGCATCTGCGCCCCGCGGATCTGCGCCGCCTTCAGGCCGAGCGCGGCGGCCACGCGCGCCAGCACGCTCGGGCTCGGCGCGCTGCGCGTCACCGGCGGTGCCGCGAAGGCGAGGCGCTCGCCATCGCGGCGAATCGGCACCAGGCCGACGGCGCTCTGTTGCACGATGCGGTCGGGCGACTTCGGCGTGCCACCAGCGCGCAGCCAGGCATGGCAACTGCCGAGCGTCGGATGGCCGGCGAAGGGCAACTCGCTGCCGGGCGTGAAGATGCGCACGCGGTAGTCCGCGGCCGGGTCGGTCGGCGGCAGCAGGAAGGTCGTTTCCGACAGGTTGGTCCACTGCGCGAAGCGCTGCAGTTCGGCGTCGTCCAGGTCGCTGCCATCGAGCACCACTGCGAGCGGGTTGCCGCGGTAGGGCACGGCGGTGAACACGTCGACTTGTTGGAAGGGGCGGGTCTTCATCGTCTTCTCTGCATCATTCCAAAGGGAGGTCGAGCACGCCGCGCGCGGTGGAACGTGCCTTCAGGTCGGCGAACCAGCGCTCGACGTTCGGCCATGCCGGCCGGGTGTACTCGGTGGGCGGAAGGCCGAACCAGCGGTGTGCCTCGCAACCGACCGGGATGTCGGCCATGGTGAAGTCGTCGCCCATCATGAAGGCGCGCGTGGCCAGGTGCGCGTCGAGCAGCGCGAACAGCGGCTCGGTGGCGCGCACCGAGCGCTCGATCAGCGCGGCGTCGCGCTCGGCCGCGGGCGTGCGGATCCACTGCTTGAAGGCGCCGCCGCTCGCCGGGTTGAGCGTGGTCTGCTGCCAGTCCATCCAGCGCTCGGCGTCGAAGCGCGCGTACAGCGGTTCGGGGTAGAGCGTGCCCGGCGCATGCTTGGCAGAGAGGTAGCGCACGATCACGTTCGACTCCCACAGCACCTGCTGCGTGTCCCCGTCGCCATCGTCGATGCAGGGCACCAGCGCATTCGGATTGAGCGCCAGGTACTCCGGCGTCTGCACCACGCCGAACTTGCCGCCGGCCTCGGTGCGCTGGAAGTCGAGCCCGAGCTCCTGCGCGCACCAGACCACCTTGCGCACGTTGATCGAACTGATGCGGCCCCAGATGTTGAGCATGGGGGTCCTTCAGGTGGCGGCCAGCTCGCGCTGCACGCGGGCCGCGGCATCGTGCGCCAGTTGCTCGCGCAGCGTTGCCGCGAGCGCGGCGATGGCGATGTCGATCTGCTCGACGCTCGCGGTCACGAAGGACAGGCGCAGCGTGCGTGGATCGCCCTGACCGTCGGCATAGAAGGGTGCACCGGGCACGAAGGCCACGCCGCGTTCGACCGCCTTGGGCAGCAGCTTCACCGTGTCGATGCCTTCGGGCAGGCGGGCCCACATGAACATGCCGCCGATGGGTGCGTTGAAGCTCACGTCCAGGCCCTTCATCTCGCGCGTCAGGGCCGCGGCCATGGCGTCGCGCTGGCGCTTGTACAGGGCGCGGATGGTCGGCACATGGCGCGCCAGGAAGCCGTCCTTCATCACCTCGACCACCATGCGCTGCGTGAAGATCGGCGTGTGCAGGTCGACCGCTTGCTTGGCCTGCAGCAGCTTCGGATAGATCGCCTTCGGCGCCACCAGGAAGCCCAGGCGCAGGCCCGGCGCCAGCACCTTCGAGAAGGAGCCGAGGTAGATGCAGCCTTCGGGGTTGCGCGCGGTCAGCGGCAGCGGCGGCGCTTCGTCGAACCACAGCTCGCCGTAGGGGTTGTCTTCGATGATCGGCAGGTTGGCGGCTGCGGCAGCCGCCGACACGGCGGCGCGGCGCGCCTCGCTCATGGTGCGGCCGGTGGGGTTCTGGAAGTTGGGCAGCAGATAGATGAAGCGTGCCTCCTTCGATTTGGCGATGAGGTCCTCGACGATCACACCCTCGTCGTCGCTCGCCACGCTCACCGGCGTCGGCTCCATCGGCGAGAAGGCCTGCAGCGCTCCGAGGTAGGTCGGCGTCTCCACCAGCACCCGGCTGCCCGGGTCGATCAGCACCTTGGCCACCAGGTCGAGGCCTTGCTGCGAGCCGGTGGTGATGAGCACCTGGGCCGGGTCGACGTTCCACGGCAGCATGTCGGCCACCGCCTGGCGCAGCGGGCCGTAGCCTTCGCTGGCGGCGTACTGCAGCGCGGCCGGGCCGTCGTTGGCCAGCACATGGGCGCAGGCGTCGGCGAAGGCGCTGATGGGGAAGGTCTTGGGCGAGGGCAGTCCGCCCGCCAGGCTGATGATGCCGGGCTGGTCGGCCAGCTTGAGGATCTCGCGCAGCACCGAGGGGTTCATCTTCTCGGCCCGTGCGGCCATCTTCCATGTCGTCATGTTGCTTCCTTGAATGCGAGGCGGTTGTCGTTGTCTTTGCGGGGATCGAAAAGTGTGCCGCGTCAGCGCGCGGGCTGGGAGAGTTTTTTGCCGATCAGCACGGTCGCGACCACCGCGAGCGCGAAGCCGAACGTCACGATGTCAAGCGGTTCGCCCAGCAGCGGAACGGCGGCCAGGATGCTCAGGAAGGGCTGCAGCAACTGCGCTTGGCTGACCCGCAGCGCGCCGCCCATGGCGAGGCCGCGGTACCACGCGAAGAAGGCGATCCACATCGAGAACACGCCGACGTAGGCCAGGCCGACCCAGGCCGAGAAAGCGACCGGTTGCTGCGGCCAGGTCAGGAGCGCGCCGGGCAGCGTGATCGGCAGCGCCATCACGCAGACCCAGCAGATCACCCGCTCGGCACCGAGCGAGGGCGTGACCTGCGCGCCGTAGATGTAGCCGAAGGACGCCGCGAGCACCGCGCCGACCAGCAACAGGTCGGCCCATTCGAAGCCGAAGCCATGGCCCTGCTGATACGCCCGCAGCAGCGAGAAGGCCACCACCAGCAGGCTGCCCACGATGGCGCAAACCCAGAAGCCGAGCCGTGCGCGTTGGTGCAGCACCCACGCCGCCACGGCGGCCGTGGCCAGCGGCAGCAGCGCGGTCACGACCGCCGCATGGCTGGCGGTGACGGCGCGCAGCGCATAGCCGAGCAGCAGCGGATAGCCGATCACATTGCCCAGCACCGCCATGCCGAGCGGCTTCCATTCGTGCGGCTGGGGCCGCGGTGCGCGCATCGCGACCAGCACGACGATCGACAGCAGGCCCGCCAGTGCCGCGCGGCCGAAGGTCACGAACCACGGCGACAACTGCGGCGCGGCCTGCGTGCCGGTGGCCAGGCGCGTCATCGGCAGCGTGACCGCGAAGAAGGCGACGCCGAGCACGCCCAGCCACATGCCGAGCGTCTCGCGGCGCATGCCGAGGGTCTTGGGCTCCGCCGCGACGGCGCTCATACCTTGACCATCCAGAGTGCGGTCAGCACCAGCACCGCAGCCATCGCGCGGTTGAACCACAGCAGCCGCCGGCCGGTGGCCAGCCAGCCGCGCAGCAGGGCGCCGACCAGCGCGTAAGTGAAGTTGCTGGCAAAGGCATACACCAGCATGACCGGCGCGACGATCGCGAAGCGGTGCAGCGCATCGGCATGGCCGGCGATCCAGCCGGCCACTAGCGTCAGGGCCAGCAGCCAGGCCTTGATGTTGAGGAATTGCAGCATCACCCCCTGCCCGAAGCCGACGCGGACCGCGGCGTCGCCGGCCTTGCCGAAGGTGGCGCTGCCGCTCAGCTTGAAGGCCAGCCAGAGCAGGTAGGCGATGCCAAGCCCCTTGATGACCCAGCGCAGCGCGGGTGCCGCCACCACCAGCGCACCGATGCCGGCAGTGCACAGGGCGAGCAGCAGGGTCCAGCCGATCGGCACCGCCAGCACGAAGCGCATGGCGCGCCGCAGGCCGCCGTTGGCGGCGAGCGTGGTGGACAGCGTGGTGTTCGGGCCCGGCGAGAAACTCATCGCCGTGGCCAACGCCAGCAGCGCCGTGAATTCTTGCCAGGTCATGGCACACACTCTAGACTGGTGACCATTACAGTGCCAATACAGTTGAGCAAACGAAAATGTCGACTGTATCGGTCCGATGCGCGACACAGAGACCGCCATGCTGACACGAACCTCGACCCAGTCCCTCACCGCCCAGTTGGCCGACCGCTTCGCCGAGCGCATCCGCACGCGGCTGCTGCCGCCGGGCGCTCGCCTGCCGTCGGTGCGCGAATGCGCGCGTCAGCAGGGCGTGAGCCCGCACACGGTGGTGGCTGCGTACGACCAGCTGCTGGCGCAGGGCCTGGTGGAGGCGCGGCGCCAACGCGGGTTCTTCGTGCGCGATGCGACACCGGCCCACGAGCCTCCCGCCGTGCGGCAACGCCTGCCGTCGCGCGACAGCCTGGCCTCGGGCGTGCCGGCCGATGCCAGCTCGCTGATCCGCGGCATGTTTCACCGCCAGAGCGACAAACCGCAGCCGGGCATGGGCGTGTTCCCGCCCGACTGGATGGACTCGACCTTCATGCCGACGTCGCTGCGGCGGCTGACGGGCACCCGCGCGCTGCAGGAGATCTCGCTGCAGTACGGCGAGCCGGCCGGCGACGGCGCGCTGCGGCGCAGCCTGTCGCAGAAGCTGATGGGCATCAACATCCCGGCCGCGCCGGAGCAGATCCTCACCACCATCGGCGCCACCCATGCGCTCGACATCGTGAGCCGCACGCTGCTGCGCGCCGGCGACCCGGTGATGGTCGAGGAGCCGGGCTGGGCCATCGAGTTTGCCCGGCTGGAGGCGTTGGGCATGCGCATCCTGCCGGTGCCGCGCCGCGCCGACGGACCCGACCTGGCGGTCATGGCGCAGTACTGCGAAACCCACAAGCCCAAGCTCTTCGTCAGCGTGAGCGTGCTGCACAACCCGACCGGCTACAGCCTCACGCCGGGCAGCGCGCACCGGGTGCTGCAGCTGGCCAACCAGCACGATTTCCACATCGTCGAGGACGACACCTACAGCCATCTGGCGCCCGAGCATGCGACCCGGCTGTGTGCGCTCGATGGACTGCAGCGGACCATCTACGTGAGCGGCTTCGCGAAGATCCTGGCGCCCAACTGGCGCATCGGTTTCCTGGCTGCGGCGCCGTCGCTGTTCGGGCGACTGCTCGAGACCAAGCTGCTGGCCACCTTGACCACCCCGGCGCTGTTCGAACGGGCGCTGGCCTGGTGCATCGACCAGGGGCAGTTGCGCCGGCATGCCGAGCGGGTGCGCCTCCGGCTGGACGGCGCGCGCTCGCGCACGGTCAAGCTGGCGCTGGCGCACGGCTGCCGCTTCGAGTCGGAGCCGGCGGGGCTGTTCGGCTGGGTCGACACCGGCGTCGACACCGACGCGCTGACCCAGCGCATGCTCGACGAAGGCTACCTGCTGGCGCCCGGTTCGCTGTTCCATGCGCGCCGGCCGCCGAGCACGCTGATGCGCATCAACTTCGCAACGGCGCAGGACGCCACCTTCTGGAAGGTGTTCGCGAAAGTGCGCGGTTAGGTCCGGATGCGTCCGTCGCCCGTGATCATCGACAGCTCGACGAACTTCGAGCCCACGTGGTTCTTCGGCGAGAAGGACACCTCGAAGCCGCCGAACTGCTGGCGGTCGATGCTCTCCAGGCCCTGGATCAGGCCGTCGCGCGTGAGCTTGCCCGGCGCGCGGCGCAGGCCTTCGGTCAGCACCTTGGCGGCGAGATAGCCTTCCATGCTCGAGAAGTTCGGCTTGGTGGCGCCGCCGGACTTCTTCGCTGCGTCGCTGAATTCGCGCGTGATCGCATTGGCCGGGCTGTACGGCGACGGCACCACCTGGGTCACGACGACGCCGGCGCCTTCCTTGCCGAGGGCATCCGACAGGGCCTGGGTGCCGACGAAGGACACGTTGTAGAAGGTGCCGCCGAAGCCGGCCTTGCGCGCTTCGCGGATGAAGGCGGCGCAGGAGTTGTAGGCGCTGACCTGGATCACCGCATCCGGCTTGGCATCGACGATGGCCTTCACCGCCTTGGCCACGTCCACCGAATTGCGCTCCACCGTCGCCAGCGCGGCGGGCTTGAGGTCGAGCTGCGCCAGCGCCAGCGTGGCGCCGTCCAGGCCGGCCTTGCCGTAGGCGTCGTTCTGGTAGAAGACCGCGATCTTCTTCAGGCCCAGGTTGGTGAGTTGCCTGACGATCAGCGCGGTCTCGTCGTTGTACGACGCGCGCAGGTGGAACACGTTGCGGTTGAAGGGCTCGCGCAGCGCCATGGCGCCGGTGAACGGCGCGATAAAGGGCACGCGGTCCTTCACCGCCAGCGGCAGCGCCGCCAGGCTGGTGGGCGTGCCGATGTAGCCGAAGAGCGCGAAGGCATCTTCAGAGATCAGCTTCTGGGTGTTGGCGACGGTGCGTTCCGGCTCGTAGCCGTCGTCGAGGAACTTGATCTCGACGTCGCGATGGCCCGCGACCGCGTTGTACTGGTCCAGGTACAGCTTGGCACCTTGGTAGAACTGGATGCCCAGCTGGGCCGCCGGGCCGCTGAACGGGGCCGACTGGCCGAGCACGATCGGCGTTTCGCCCTGCGCGCGTGCGAGCTGGAAACCGCCCAGTGCCGCGGCACCGGCCGCCATCGAGAAATGCCTGCGATTGATCATGTGTGGAACCTCCGCGCGTGCTCGCGCTGACAACGACTGGAACTAGACTCGGCCGATGGTCGTCGCCACCGTTTCTTCTTCGATGCCTCCCTCGCCCTCGATCACCGTGCTTGGCGCCTGCCCGCACGACTGTCCCGACACCTGCGCACTGGTCACCACCGTGCAGGACGGCCAGGCCGTCAAGCTGCAGGGCAACCCCGACCACCGGCACACCGGTGGCGTGCTGTGCACCAAGGTGTCCCGCTACCTCGAGCGGACCGCGCATCCCGACCGGCTGCTCTATCCGATGAAGCGCGTCGGCCCCAAGGGCTTCGGGCAGTTCGAGCGCGTCGACTGGGACACCGCGCTCGACGACATCGCACGCAAGTTGCAGAATTTAACCCAAGGTAACAGTTCGGAAACGATTTTGCCCTACAGCTATGCCGGCACCATGGGTTTGGTGCAGGGCGAATCGATGGACCGTCGTTTTTTCCACAAGCTCGGCGCGTCGCTGCTGGACCGCACGATCTGCTCCACCGCCGGGGGTGAGGCCCTAAGTCTTACCTTGGGTGGCAAGGTCGGTATGCGGGTCGAATTCTTCGCCGAGTCGAAGTTGATCCTGATCTGGGGCAGCAACGCGATTGCCAGCAACCTGCACTTCTGGCGGCATGCGCAGGCGGCCAAGCGCGCCGGCGCGAAGCTGGTGTGCATCGACCCGCGCAAGACCGAGACGGCCGACAAATGCGACGAGCACATCGCGCTGCTGCCGGGCACCGACGGCGCCCTCGCGCTGGCACTGATGCACGAGCTGATCGTCCACGACTGGCTCGACCACGATTACATCGCCCGCCACACGGTCGGCTGGGACGCGCTGCGCGAGCGCGCGCTGCAATGGCCGCCCGAACGCGCGGCCGCAGTGTGCGGCGTGCCCGAGGCGCAGATCGTCGCACTGGCCCGCGACTACGGCACCACCCGGCCCGTCGCCATCCGCCTCAACTACGGCATGCAGCGGGTGCACGGCGGCGGCAACGCGGCGCGCGCCATCGCCTGCCTGCCGGCGCTTGTCGGCGCTTGGCGGGATCGCGCGGGCGGCCTGCTGCTGAGCAGCTCGGGGTCGTACCCGGTCGACCGCGCCGCGCTGCAACGGCCCGACCTGCTGGCGGGGCGTCGACCGCGCACCGTCAACATGGTTCGCATCGGGGATGCGCTCACCGGCGATGCGTCCGCGCTGTCGGGCGGGCCGTCGGTGAAGGCGGTCGTGGTCTACAACAGCAACCCGGTCGCGGTGGCGCCCGAGTCGGCCAAGGTGGCCGCCGGCTTCGCCCGCGACGACCTCTTCACCGTCGTGCTGGAGCAGTTCCAGACCGACACCGCGGACTACGCCGACTACCTGCTGCCGGCCACGGTGCAGATCGAGCACTGGGACATCCACACCAGCTACGGCCACACCGACGTGCTGCTCAACCGCCCGGCCGTGGCGCCGCGCGGCGAGGCGCGCAGCAACGCCTGGGTGTTCCGCGAGCTGGCGCGCCGCATGGGCTTCGACGAGCCGTGCTTCCGGGATGACGACGAGGCGCTGTGCGCCGCCGCCTTCGCGCCCGGCGCCATCGACCTCACGCAGCTGCACGCGCAGGGCTTCACGACCGTGCGCCTGCCCGATGCCCCCTATGCCGAGGGGAATTTCCCCACCCCCTCGGGTCGCTGCGAGTTCTTCAGCGAGCGCCTCGCCGCCCAGGGCCTGGACGGCCTGCCCGACCATGTGCCGAACCACGAGGCGGTCGGCACCTCGACCCAGTTCCCGCTGGCCATGATCTCGCCGCCGGCGCGCAACTTCCTCAACTCGACCTTCGTCAACGTGACCAGCCTGCGCGCCATCGAGGGCGAGCCGCTGCTGGAGATCCACGCCGACGACGCAGCCGCCCGCGGCATCGCCGACGGCGCGATGGTGCGTGTGTTCAACCAGCGCGGCGAGCACCGCTGCCGTGCCGAGGTGTCGCGCCGCGCACGGCCGGGCGTGGTCCATGGCATGGGCATCTGGTGGCGCAAGCTCGGCTTCGACGGCACCAACGTCAACCAGCTCACCAGCCAGCGGCTGACCGACATCGGCCGCGGCCCGACCTTCTACGACTGCTTGGTCGAAGTCGAGCAAAGCGATGCTGGCTAAGGCCGTGGCGCGGCGCGTCGTCGCCGCCCTCATGCTGGGGGCAACCTGCCTGCTCGCCGGCTGCGCCGACCTCGGCTACTACTGGCAGTCGGCCAGCGGCCACCTGGGCGTGATGCGCGCGGCGCGGCCGGTGCCGCAGTGGCTCGACGACCCGGCCACGTCGCCCACGCTCAAGGCCAAGCTCGAGCTCACCCAGCGCATCCGCCGCTTCGCCGTGAGCGAGCTGCACCTGCCGGACAACCCCAGCTACACCGAGTACGCGGACCTGCACCGCGGCGCGGCCGTGTGGAACGTGGTGGCCGCGCCGCCGTATTCGCTCACGCTCAAGACCTGGTGCTTCCCGGTGGCCGGCTGCGTCGGCTACCGCGGCTACTACGACGAGGCGCAGGCGAAGGCCGAGGCCGACGCGCAGCGCGCGCAGGGGCTGGAGGCCGCCGTCTACCCGGTGCCGGCCTACTCCACGCTCGGCTGGCTCAACTGGGCCGGCGGCGACCCGCTGCTGAGCACCTTCATCAGCTACCCCGAAGGCGAGTTGGCGCGGCTGATCTTCCACGAGCTGTCGCACCAGCTGTTGTACGTGTCGGGCGATACGCTGTTCAACGAGTCCTTCGCCACCGCGGTCGAGCGCCTCGGCGGCGCGCGTTGGCTGGCAACGCAGGCCGGCGATGCGGCGCGGAGCGACTACGCGCAGTACGACGCCCGGCGCCAGCAGTTTCGCGCGCTCACCTTCGCCACGCGGCGGCGGCTGCAGGCGGTCTACACCTCGCCACAGGCCCAGGCGAAGGACTGGGCGGCGGTCGAGGCCATGAAGCGCGAGGCGATGGCGGCCTTCCGCGCCGACTTCGCCGCCTTGCGCAACGACTGGCCGCCGCAGCGTCAGGCGGCGTACGACGCCTGGGCGGCGCGGGCCAACAATGCGACCTTCGGTGCGCAGGCCGCGTACGACGACCTGGTGCCGGGCTTCGAGGCATTGTTCGAGCGCGAGGGGCGCGACTGGCCCCGCTTCTATGCCGCGGTCAAGCAGCTGGCGGCGCTGCCGAAGGACGAGCGCCACGCGGCCCTGCAGGGCCCGACGGCGCACGCGGCGCAGCGCTCAGGCGCGCAGTGATTCGATCAGGTCCACGTACTTCTGCTTCGCCTCGTCCGCCGACAGGCCCTTCTGCGCCGTCCACGCGTCCCACTTGGCGCGCGCAACCACGTCGCTGAAGCTCGGCCGTTTGGCCGCGTTGTCGCCTTCGGTGGCCTGCTTGAAGAAACCGTAGATCTTCAGCAGCGTCGGATTGTCCGGACGCTCGGCAAGCAGCTTGGAATTGGCCTGGGCGGCCTCGAATAGGGATTGCAGGTCGGACATGTCGGGGCGTTGGCGAAAGGGCTGGGCATCTTAAGTGAGGCCACCGCTGCTGACGGCGGCGCTCAGTCCGTCAGCCCGGCCCGTGCGAGCTCGACGTCGAGGCGCTCGCGCGCGTCGGCCGGCACCACGGCCGCCGCCTTCTCGTAGAGCCGCATGGCATCGGCCAGCCGTGGCTCGCCGCCGAGCATCAGCAGGCCCCGTGCGTATTCCATCCAGCCGCTGGCCGAAGCCGGGTGGAGGGCGACGCCGCGCTCGAACAGCGCCAGCGCGGCATCGGCGCGCACGTCGTACGTCATGCGCCCGACCAGCGCCCCGACCTTGTCGATCACCTCGGCGTGGAAAGCGCCGAGCGCGATGTGTGCATCCGCATGCCGCGGCTCGAGCGCGATCACCCGTTCCAGCGCCACCTTGACCTTGTCGCCGAGCCCTTGCGCCAGAGCTCTCGCCACACTGATGCCCTGGGCGTAGCGGCCGAGCGCATAGGCCTCCCAATAGAGCGCGTGGGCGTTGTCGGGCTCGACGGCTGCCTGCCCGGCGGCGCGCTCGGCGACCTGCAGGAAGAGCGCCAGCCGCACCGCCTCGCGCGGCTCGAGGTAGTTGGCATAGATCGCGGTGGCCTGGTTGGCCAGCATCAGCCCCTCGGCGCCGTGCTGCAGCCCGATCGCCGCGGCACGTTCGAACTCGCCGTTGTGGTAGCAGACCCAGCCGTCGGCCAGCGGGCCCGGCGCGGGCGGCGGCAGGGGCAAGGGATTGCCGGCCCGCAGCCGCGGCCAGGCGTCGAGCAGCCGCTGGGTGTCGAAGCGCGGCACATCGGCATACGGCAGCGAGGCCCATCGACCGCACTGCGCGATCGGCGCGTGGCAACCGGGCGGCAGCAAGGACAGGGGGCGCAATTCGGGAGGCATGGTCGGTGGCTCCTGGTGTGCCGTGCGGTGGGGGAGGTCGCGTCAGGCCGCGATGGCGAGATCGTCGCGCTCGTAGGCGCTGCTCAGCGTCAGGAGATGCCGGCGCTGCTCCGGCCCGAGATAGGGCGCCAGCAGGTGCAGCGTGTGGTGCGCGCCGCGCATCAACGCGCTCTGCGCATGGGCCGGCTCGAGCGCCTCGCGCGGGTTGCGCACGTACTCGTAGCTCAGCCAGTAGGTCAGCACCACCACCATGCTCTGCGCCAGCGTGTCGACCTCGCGCGCATCGATCCCGAGGTGGCCGGCCTTGCCGAGGCCCGCGAGCAGGGTGCGGATCGCCGTCGCCTTCTTCTGCAGCACGAGTTGGAACTGGGTTTCCAGATGACGGTTCTTGCTCAGCAGGTCGTTCAGGTCGCGGTAGAGAAAGCGGTAGCGCCACAGCAGCTCGAACAGGCTGTGCATGAAGAACCAGGCGTCTTCCACGTCGCGCACGCCGTCGCTCGCGTGCAGCAGCTCGTCCAGCTCGGCCTCGTACTGGCTGTAGAGGCGGTTGATCAGCTCATCCTTGGCGGGATAGTGGTAGTAGAGGTTGCCCGGGCTGATGTTCAGCTCGCCGGCCACGAGCGTGGTCGACACGTTCGGCTCGCCGAAGCGATTGAACAGGTCCAGCGCTGCTTCGAGGATGCGCTCTGCAGTGCGGCGCGGAGCCTTTTTGGCCATGTGTGAGCCCCGGTTGTCTCTTGGGGGCCACTCTAGCGCAAAGGGGCGGGTGTTGGGATGCGGGTCGTACCCCGGATCTGGTTCGCAGACGCTTGATCAGGGTTTGTCTGCACGCGGAGTGCGGCGGCGCGATGGCTTCGCAGCCTCGGCAGCTGCGGCAGCCTTGGCCGAGCCGCGGCTCGGCGGCTTGCGTGGCGCAGCCGCAGTGGGCTTCTGCGTGGCCAGCAGCGCCTCCAGTTGTTCGACCCGCGCCTGCAGCGCAGTGAAATCGGCGGCCGAGGGCGCGCCCAAGTGTTCCAGCGCCCGCGCCACCCGTTCCTCGAAGATGTTTTCGAGCTTGCCCCAGCCGGCGCTGGTCTTGGCGCCGAATTCGCTGGCGAGCCCGGCCATGCGGGTCTGGGTTTGGCTCAGCGTTTCTTCGGCCGCCTGCTGCGTCTTCTTCTGAAGGCCGGTGCCGTCCTTCACCAGCGCCTCGAAGGCTTTGCTGCCCTCTTGCTGCATCTTGGCGAAGGCGCCCAGCCCGGCCAGCCAGATCTGCTGGGCCGAGTCCTTGATGGGGTCCTTGGGTTTGTCTTGATCGGGTGCAGCCATGCGTTCGGTTCCTGTGGGGTGCGAAGCTGCGATTTTCGCAGGACTGCGCGGTTCCCGGACTGGCGGATGGCAGGGCGGCTGAGACAATTGTTTCTCTATTCCGCAGTCCGTTATCCTTGCGGGTTCGGCTGCCTCTTGCGGGCCGTGGCCGATGCACGCTCCGTGCCAACGAACATCTGATCCAGTGAAAGACTATCAATACATCATCCTGGGCGCCGGCCCCACCGGGCTCACGCTCGCTCATTCGCTCATCGACGCGGGCGTGCCGAAGGCCGCAGTGCTCGTCATCGAGAAAGAAAACGTCGCTGGCGGGCTCTGCCGCTCCGAGCCCGTGGACGGCGCGCCACTCGACATCGGCGGTGGGCATTTCCTGGACGTGAAGCGCAAGGAAGTGCTGGACTTCGTCTTTCGCTTCATGCCGGAATCGGAGTGGGACACCTACGCCCGCGTGTCGAAGATTCGCATCGGCGGCACCGAAGTCGATCACCCTCTTGAAGCCAATCTCTGGCAGCTGCCGAAGGCCGAGCAGGTCGACTACCTGGAATCGATCGCGCAGGCGGGCTCCGTCCGCGGCGAGCCGATGCCGGAAGCTTTCGCCGACTGGATCGTCTGGAAGCTGGGCACCCGCATCGCCGAAGACTACATGCTTCCCTACAACCGGAAGATCTGGTCGATGGACCCGAACGAGTTGGGCACCTACTGGCTCTACAAGCTGCCGAACGTGTCGTTCCGCGAGACCTTGCGCAGCTGCCTCGAGGGCGCCCCGTTCGGCGCGTTGCCGGCGCATGGCGTGTTCCTGTACCCGAAGGCGCACGGCTACGGCGAAGTCTGGCGGCGGATGGGCGAGGCGCTCGGCGAATCCCTGGTGCTCGACACGCCGGTCAGCACGATCGACCTCGACGCTCGCGTGATCAACGGCACCTGGCGTGCGCAGACGATCGTCAACACCGTGCCCTGGACCCTGTGGGACAAGTTCTGCACGCTGCCTGCCGAGGTCACGGCCGACATCAAGACGCTGAAGAATGCATCGATCGATGTCGACTACCACCCCGAGACGCTCGACAACCCTTCGCACTGGATCTACGAGCCCAGCGAGGAGGTCGCTCACCACCGCCTGCTGCTGCGCGCCAATTTCGCCCGTGGCGCCCGGGGCTACTGGACCGAAACCAACTCGTCGCGGGCGCTGGAGCCGGGTACATGGCGGCACCGCAACGAGTTCGCCTATCCCGTCAACACCCTTGGCAAGCCCGAGGCGGTCGAGCGCATCTGCCGTTGGGCCGCATTGCACGGGATCGTCGGTGCGGGCCGCTGGGGCAAGTGGGAACACATGAACTCGGATGTTGCAGTGGCCGAAGGCCTGGTGCTTGCCAAGACCCTGGCAGAGGGTGGCCGATCGCAATGAAAATCTCTCTTTGCCTCGTCACCTGGAACGAACTGCAGGGCTGCCAGATCGATGTTCCACAGCTGCCACGCGATCAGTTCGACGAGATCTATGCGGTCGACGGCGGCAGCACGGACGGCACCATCGCCTATCTGGAATCGCAGGGCATTCCGGTGCATATCCAGCCGAAGCGGGGCTTGAACGCGGCCTACGTGCATGCGAACGACGTTTCGACCTGCGACCATGTGGTCGTCTTCTTCCCGAAGGCGACGACGCCGGTGGGCGACCTGCTCAAGTTCCGGCCGTTGTTCGAGCGGGGCAACGAACTCGTGGTCGCCAGCCGGCAGATCCGCGGCTCGGTCAATGAGGAAGACGTGAGCCTCTGGCGTCCCCGGAAATGGGCAGTCTGGCTGCTGTCGCTGCTGGCCGCGATCGTGTGGCGGCGCGAGGGCGACTGGGTGCGCGATGTGCTGCACGGGTTCAAAGGATGGTCGCGCAGTGCCTTCGCCCGGATGAAGGTGCTGGACCACGGGCTGTCGATCGATATCGAAATGGTCGTGCGCGCGTACAAGCTCCGCATTCCTCGGACCGAGTTCCCGACCTCGGAGGTCGGGCGCGCCTACGGCACCACGCACTTCAAGATCTGGCCCACGGGCAAGCGCTTGCTCCAGTACCTGAAATTCGAGTTCTTCCGGCGTGATTGACAACGATTCGAATCCGACACCACGGGTGCCGGGCCGGCTGAAGCGCATCCTGAAGTCGACCGCGCTGCGTGTCCTGCTGGCGCTCTTGGTGCTGGCACTGTTGGTGTACTTCAACCGCATCGACTCCCGCGCCTTCGAGGGCATGGGCGGGCGCTGGCCTTGGCTCGTGCTCGCTTTCGTTCTGATGCTCCCCACCTATTTCATTGTCTCGTGCCGCTTCTGGCTCGTGCTGAGGAACCAGGGGATCGACGTGCCGCTGTCGCTGGCCGTGCGCTGGACCATGATCGGGTCCTTCTTCGATCTCGCCATGCCCAGCAACTCTGGCGGCGACCTCATCAAGGGCGCGTACGTGGTCAAGCATGTCGGGCCGGGCGCGCGCACGCGCGGGGTGATGGCCGTTGCCTTCGACCGCATACTCGGGTTGATCGGCTTGTTCCTGCTGGCGAGCTTCGCCGTGATCGGGGGCTGGCGGTATGTGAGCCAGATCCCGGGGAGCAGCAAGCTGCTGGTGCTGCTGCCACTGGTCACGCTCGGTTCGCTTGCGTTCTTCCGCGTCTTCGGCTCGCGACGGCTCTATCGCAACGAACGAATTGCCAGGTTCACGCTGAAGTTGCCGGCTGGCGCCTTGCTGCGCCAGGTGATCGGCAGCTTCAATTCGCTGCGGGAGCGCCCGAAACATTTCCTGATGGTGATGGCGCTCTCCGTCACCAACCACGCATTCTGGTGCGCCGCCTTGCTGTGCATCAGCGCGGCCTTCGGCCTGTCGATCGGTGTGTTCCAGGGCTTCGCCGTTTTCCCGCTGGCCATTTTCGGCAACACCTTCGGGTTCGCTGGCGGCTTCGGCGTGGGCACCGCAGCCTTCGACCTGGTGTTCTCGTCGCTCCTGCATGTATCGGTCGGCGCGGCAGTCGGGCTCACCTTCCAGGTGTTGACGGCCGCATCCCGTCTGGCCGGGCTGCCTTTCTATCTGCACGACCCGGACCGGGCGTCGCGCGCCGAGCCCGATCGAGTTCGCAATTGACCATGAAATCAATGGATGGATTCCGCGCCACAGCCCTGCAATGGGGCCGCGATGCTTCCGGTGCGCTGACCGCTCGTTACTGGGGATTTTTCCTCGCGGCCTTCGTGCTCGCGGCCGGCGTCGCAGAAAAGGTCTACAAAGGTCTGAACCTGCCCCAGCGCTATGCCGAACTGATCGTCGGCAGCATCACCTGGTCTTACGAGAACAAGTTCCACGACTATGCGGTTCTGTATGCGGTGATCGGCGCCTTCCTGGTGGCCGTGGTGGTCATCGGGTCGGTCGCGGCGTCGCTGTCGAGGTGCGTCGGGAGCGGCGGTGCGGACCGCCTGCACGACTTTGTTCTCATCCTGTGCCTGCCGGCCGTGTTGTGGTTGGCAGGCCTGCTGACGACCAAGAACACGTCGCTGGACCTGGTGCACCTGTCGCAGTCGTTGCTCGTCGTCGGCTTGGTACTGGCGGCGGCGCTCGTCTGCCGCGGGCCCGGGTTCTGGGGCGGTGCGCTCGATCGCTTCTCGGCGGCCCTGTATCACGCCCTTCTCTTCATCGTATTAGCGGCCCTTGGCATCGCAGCCCTGGGCGTCGCATGCAATCGCCTCGGTGCCTACCTGCATCTGGAGCGCTGGATGGGTGCTGGCTTGACGGCGCAGGGGATGGCGCTGGCGACGTGCGGTGCCCTGGCCACCTGCCTGTGGCTGATTTGGCGCGCCCCGAGTCCGGAGCGCCTGTTGGTGGCCATGCGCCGGCTTGTCCTGTGTGCGCAATGTTTGCTCCCGCTGTTCCTCCTCTGCCTGATACCGCCCGCTTGGACCACGCCGGCGGTGGGAACGCTGGAGGCTGGCTTTCAGCTCAGCGCTTTCGCGATCCTGCTGGTGATCGGCTGCGTGGCCGCAGCCTACGTGGAACTGTATGTGCGGATCCGGCGGACTGCCGGCGCATCACCGGAGGGCGCGGCACCGCTGCAACTGCTGACGGTCGGCAGTGCCGTCGGCCTGCTGCTGTTCTTCAAAACGACGCCTTACTCGCTGCCCGAGCTGATGTCGGACGACTACCACTTCGGAGAGATGCTGGTGCCTTGGTGGAGCTGGTTCAGGATGGGGCTCGTTCCCTTCTGGGACTATGCCCCCGCACGCGGCCTGATGAATTATTTCCCCGGCCTCCTGGCCTCGTCGTTGTTCGGCGGGGCACCGGCGCCCATCGGCGCGACCTATCCCTTCGTCTACGCCGCGCTGGCAGTCGTCGCGATCCCGGTGCTGCGCCCGGTGCTGGGCATGAGCGGCGTCATGGTGGCGCTGCTGCTGGGCCCCTTCGCCAACGGCATCGGTGAGATCGATCTCGCGGTGTCGATTTTCTTTTTCGCGTTCTGCTGGGGTTGGCTGCACTGGCGGCGCGATCGCTGGCTGGCCGGGCTCGCGGTCGCGACCGTCCTGCTGCTGCTCTATGCGCCAGGGCAGGGGGCACTGGCACTGCTGGCCTGCGCGCCGCTGGCCCTTGCTGCCTTGTGGAATCTGTACCTGACCGATCGCCGACGACTTGGCTTTGTGCTGTTTGCGATCGTGGGTGTGCTGGCCCTGCTGTTCGGCCTGACGCCCCTCGGAAAGATGTTCTACGGGGCGCTGCGCTATGGCGCCGAGCAGTCGCAGATCAATTCCATCGCGCACGGAATTCAGTGGAGTGCGAGCTTTGGCGCCGAGGGGCTCAATCCCTGGGCATTCGAGCTGATGCGCGCCTCCTTCGTCCTGGTCGCGCTGTGGGCCGGCGTTGTGGTGTTCAAGGCCGCTTTCATGGCGGACGTTGCAGCCCGGCGTCGAATCCTGGCCTATGCAGTGCCGGTGCTGCTGGTCACCTCCCTGTTCGTGATTCGTGCGGCCGGTCGCATCGATCCCGGCGGCAGTCGACTTGGCATTGCCAGCGTGTGGGCCCTGTCGCTGCTGTTGCCGATGCTGCTTTTCGTCGCTCAACGTCCACGGGTCGTCCATTTCGTGGTGTGGATCGGGATCATGGGCTTGCTGATGCCCTATGCCGGAAGCCTTTCAGCAGCGGGCTACGCCGGGAACTTCGACCCGCCCGACGCGACAGCGCTGCTGCGTGCGCCGAACGCGGGCAGCATCGAGAACGGCCGACTCGGGAGCGCCCTTGCGAATCCGGCGCACCTTGCGCGCATCGTGGCCGTACGGAAGGTGCTCGATCAGGTGCTGGATCCGCAGGAAACCTACCTCGACCTGAGCGGCCGCCATGCGATGTACTACTACGTGGAGCGCAAGCCCGCGGTGGAGTCCGCGTCGCCCTACAACCTGGTGGGCGAGAAGCAGCAACTGCGTGCGATCCGGGCGTTTCGCGCCGCGCCACCGCCGGCGATCTTGCTGAGCGCCGACAACATCGTGCACGACGGCGGCCCATCGAGCTTGCGGTCCAATCTGCTTTATCGGGACGTCCTGCTGGCGAAAGGGTACAAGCTGGTCAGCATCGACAAGCAGGTCTGGCTGATCCGGCCAGACCGGGTCGGCCGCTTGACTGCAGGGCCGGCCATCGTCGCGGTCGACCTTGATTCGGCGGCAGCCGTGGCGGTTCTGGACCCGATCTTCCACCTACAGAACCTTGAATCCCTGCCGGCGTCCTGGGGCCGGTCGGCAAAGACATTGGAGAACGGGCTGGCGCCGGTCCTGCGTATTCAGGCAGATGCGCCGAGCAGCATGAGCGCGGTCCGCCCGGTGGGCGACGGGCGCTATGCGATCACGGGCGAGGACCCGCATGTGCGCTTCGACCTCTCGGGCAGCAAGCCGAGCGGACGACAGGCGGGGCTTCTCAGCTTCGAGTTTTCCTGCACATCACCGCAGGCGGTGCCGATGGTTGGCGTCTACTGGTCCACGCCCGACCAGCCTGAAGGCGCTACCACGTTCATGACCTTCCGGGGTCGGCAGGGACGGTTGATCGTTCCGGTGGACAGTGCGCCTTCCTGGCTGCTGGCAGAGCGGATCGACACCATCCGCTTCGATGTCGACGGCAGCGTCGCGGGCTGCGAGACCTTTTCCATCCGTGATGTGGCGTTGCTGGCACGCACCGCCACGCAGAAGGCCGCTGACTGAGCTCTCCAACAAAAACAGCGGCCTCGGCCGCTGTTTTCTGAACGCCGGCAACACCGCCGGTCGAGCGGCCGGCCTGCCGCGCGGCTCAGTTCTCCCGGCTCACCGAGACGTTGTATCCGTGCCGCTTCAGCAGCGAATGCTGACGCGACGCTTCGAGGTCGCTCGCCACCATCTCGGCAATCATTTCGTCCAGCGTGATCTCTGGGATCCAGCCCAGGTCCTTCTTGGCCAGGGCCGGATCGCCCAGCAGCGTTTCGACTTCCGCCGGACGGAAGTAGCGCGGGTCGACCGACACGATCACGTCACCGGGCTTCACCGACGGTGCCGCGTCGCCCTCGATGCTGCGGACGACCGCCTTCTCTTCCACACCGGTGCCGACGAAGTCGAGCGTGATGCCGAGCTCGGCCGCAGTCTTGCGCACGAAGTCGCGCACGCTGTACTGCACACCGGTGGCAATCACGTAGTCCTTGGCCTCGTCTTGCTGCAGCATCATCCATTGCATGCGGACGTAGTCCTTGGCATGGCCCCAGTCGCGCAGCGCATCGAGGTTCCCGACGAACAGGCATTTCTCCAGGCCTTGGGCGATATTGCAGATGCCGCGGGTGATCTTGCGCGTCACGAAGGTCTCGCCGCGGCGGGGGCTCTCGTGGTTGAACAGGATGCCGTTGCAGGCGTACATGCCGTACGCCTCGCGATAGTTCTTGGTGATCCAGTAGGCGTAGAGCTTGGCCACGCCATAGGGGCTGCGCGGGTAGAACGGCGTGCTCTCGCGCTGGGGGATTTCCTGCACCAGGCCGTACAGCTCGCTGGTGCTGGCCTGGTAGAAGCGGGTCTTGTCCTGCAGGCCGAGCAGGCGCACGGCCTCGAGCAGGCGCAGGGTGCCGATGGCGTCGACGTCGGCCGTGTATTCGGGTGCCTCGAAACTCACGGCGACGTGGCTTTGCGCGCCCAGGTTGTAGATCTCGTCGGGCTGCACTTGCTGCACGATGCGCGTCAGGTTGCTGGTGTCCGTGAGGTCACCGTAGTGCAGGTGCAGCTTGCGGTTCTGCTCGTGCGGGTCCTGGTACAGGTGGTCGATGCGCTCGGTGTTGAACGACGAGGCCCGGCGCTTGATGCCGTGGACTTCATAGCCCTTTTCCAGAAGGAACTCGGCGAGGTAGGAGCCGTCTTGCCCGGTGATACCGGTGATGAGTGCTTTCTTTGCGGTCATGGGTTGCGTCATTTGGTTTTTGCGGTGATGGGGGTGACACGGCCATAGGTGTCGTCGAAGCGGACGATGTCGTCTTCCCCGAGGTAGCCGCCGGACTGCACCTCGATGACCTCGAGCATGATCTTCCCGGGGTTCTCCAGGCGATGCACTGCGCCCAGCGGGATGTAGACCGACTCGTTCTCGCGGACCAGGATCGTCTCGTCGTCGCGCGTCACCTTGGCGGTGCCCTTGACGACCACCCAGTGTTCGGCGCGGTGGTGGTGCATCTGCAGCGACAGCTTGGCGCCTGGCTTGACAGTCAGTCGCTTGACCTGGAAGCGCTCGGCGGCGTCGACGCTGTCGTAGGCGCCCCAGGGGCGCGCCACGCGGCGGTGCTCGGTCGCTTCGAGGCGGCCTTCGCGATTGAGCATGTTGACCACGTCTTTCACCTGCTCGACGCAGGCGGTGCTGACCACCAGCACGGCGTCTTGCGTGTCCACGATGATGAGGTCTTCCGTGCCCAGGGCGACCACGGGTCGGATCGGCGCGTGCACGAACGTGTTGCGCGCATTCAGGGCGCTGGCCATGCCGCTGAGCCGGTTGCCGTCGTCATTGGCCGGGTAGAGGTTGGCCACCGCGTTCCAGCTGCCCACGTCGCTCCAGGCGCCGGCGAAGGGAATCACTGCAATGTGGTCGTGCTTCTCGAGCACCGCGTAGTCGATGCTGTCGCTGCGGCAGGCCGCGAAGGCTTCGAGGTTCAGCCGCACAAAGCTGCCATCGACGGCAGGCGCGGTGGTCGCTTGCTCGCAGGCGGCCAGGATGTCGGGGGCGTGCTGGCGCAGCGCGTCGATCAGCACGCGTGCCTGCACCAGGAAAATGCCGGCGTTCCAGAAATAGCCGCCCTTGAGCAGCAGGGCCTGCGCCACGTCGGCGGTCGGCTTCTCGACGAAACGGACCACCGCGCGGCCGGCACCGTCTGCCGCACCCGTCAACGTTGCGCCGGACTCGATGTAGCCATAGGCCGTGCTGGGAAAGCTCGGCACCACGCCGAAGGTCACGATGTTGCCGGCCAGCGCCGCCTCGGTGCCGCTGCGCACGGTCTGGGCGAAGAGGGCTGCGTCGGGGATGTGGTGATCGGCCGGCGCGAACAGCAGCAGGTCTTCGGGGTCCGCCAGCAAGGCGGCGGCGGCCATGGCGGCCGCGGTGTTGCGAGCCACCGGCTCCAGAATCTGCCGCCCCTGGACCTTGGCCGCGTCCAGTGCTTCCTGCACCAGAAAACGATGTTCGTCCGACGCCACGCAGCAGATGTCGCCGTTGAGTTCGCGCAGCCGCTCGAGCGTGAGTTGGAGCAGGCTCTTGTTGTCGATCAGGGGCGCAAATTGCTTGGGCAGCGCCTTGCGGGACAGAGGCCAAAGCCGGGTGCCGCTACCGCCGCAGAGAACGACGGGATGAATGGATGTGGTCATGGTGTGAGCCTGGGCCCGCAGGCCCTGGAAACGCCGCAAGAGATCGTGGAAATCACGATGCACTCGACAGCGGGATTAAAACTAAAGCAAACAGACTGTAGCGCGAGATTGTTTCCAATCGTGTTGACCGTTTCACAGTTGAGGACGAAATTTTGTGGCTTTGTACGCGAATCATGCCGCGTGGGTGGCAGCGTTTCTTTCGGCTACATAGATCATAGACACGGCAGGGCAGCGTCCTGTCATGCGTCCGTCATGAGGCATGGATAATCGCATGTTGCCCAAGAGCGGGCTCTTTCAACAGACCACGACCTCTCCAATGATCCTCGTTACCGGCGGCGCCGGCTTCATCGGCGCCAACTTCGTTCTCGACTGGCTTGCCCAAAACGACGAGCCGATCGTCAATCTGGACAAGTTGACCTATGCCGGCAACCGCGAGACGCTGGCGTCGCTCGAGGGCGATGCTCGTCACGTGTTCGTCCAAGGCGACATCGGTGACAGCGCCCTTGTCGAACGGCTGTTGACGGAGTATCGCCCGCGTGCCGTCGTCAACTTTGCGGCCGAGTCGCATGTGGACCGCTCCATCCATGGGCCCGAAGACTTCGTCCAGACGAACGTGCTGGGCACGTTCCGGTTGCTGGAGTCGGTGCGCGGGCACTGGGGCGCGCTGCCGTCGGCCGAGAAGGGCGCCTTCCGCTTCCTGCATGTGTCGACCGACGAGGTGTACGGCTCGCTGTCGGCCACCGACCCGGCCTTCACCGAAGAGAACAAGTACGAGCCCAACAGCCCCTACTCGGCCAGCAAGGCCGCCAGCGACCACATGGTGCGGGCCTGGCACCACACCTATGGGTTGCCGGTGGTGACGACGAACTGTTCGAACAACTACGGCCCGTACCATTTCCCAGAGAAGCTCATCCCCCTGATGATCGTCAATGCACTGGCTGGCAAGCCCTTGCCGGTGTATGGCGACGGCATGCAGGTGCGCGACTGGCTGTATGTGAAAGACCACTGCAGCGCCATCCGGCGTGTGCTTCAGGACGGCCGACTGGGCGAGACCTACAACGTCGGCGGCTGGAACGAAAAGCCCAACATCGAGATCGTCAACACCGTGTGCGCATTGCTCGACGAACTGCGCCCCCGGACCGATGGCAAGAGCTACCGCGAACAGATCAGCTACGTGACCGATCGCCCCGGCCACGACCGGCGCTACGCCATCGACGCGCGCAAGCTCGAACGCGAGCTGGGCTGGAAGCCGGCCGAGACTTTCGACACAGGCATCCGCAAGACGGTCGAGTGGTACCTGGCCAACGGCGAGTGGGTGGCCAACGTGCAGAGCGGCGCCTATCGCGACTGGGTGCAGAAGCAATACGAGGCACCTTCGGCAAAGGTGGGCGCATGAAACTGCTGCTGCTGGGCAAGGGCGGCCAGGTGGGGTGGGAACTGCAGCGCAGCCTGGCACCGCTGGGCGAACTTGTCGCCCTCGATTTCGACAGCACCGAGCTTCACGCCGATTTCAGTCGCCCCGAGTCGTTGGCCGAAACCGTGCGCAAGGTCCGCCCCGACGTGATCGTGAACGCCGCTGCGCACACTGCCGTCGACAAGGCCGAGAGCGAGGTCGAGTTCGCGCGCACGCTCAACGCCACGTCGCCAGGCATCGTGGCCCAGGCCGCGCACGAAATCGGCGCGCTGATGGTGCACTACTCGACCGACTACGTCTTCGACGGCAGCGGCAGCACGCCGCGGATGGAAGACGATGCGACAGGCCCTCTGAGCGTCTATGGGCAAACCAAGCTGGAAGGCGAGCAACTGGTCGCGCAGAACTGCCCGATGCATCTCATTTTTCGCACCAGTTGGGTGTACGCGGCGCGCGGAGGCAACTTCGCGAAAACGATGCTCCGCCTGGCCAAGGAGCGCGACCGGCTGACCGTCATCGACGACCAATTCGGCGCGCCGACCGGTGCAGAATTGCTGGCCGACGTCACGGCCCACGCGATCCGCACCACCTTGAACGATCCAGGGAAGGCCGGTCTTTATCACCTGGTCGCCGGCGGCGAGACCACCTGGCACGGCTATGCACGCTTCGTGATCGAGCATGCCCGAGCGGCCGGTGTCGATATCAAGGTCGCTGCCGATGCGATCGCGCCGGTACCGACCACCGACTTCCCGACGCCGGCCCAGCGGCCGCACAACTCGCGGTTGAACACCACCAAGCTGCAGTCGACCTTCGGCCTGGTTCTGCCGCAGTGGCAAACCGGCGTGGCCCGGATGCTGAACGAGACTCTCGGATAACAAGGGGCATCAAGAATGACAAAACGCAAGGGAATCATCCTAGCCGGTGGCTCCGGCACCCGGCTGCATCCGGCCACGCTGGCCATCAGCAAGCAACTGCTGCCGGTGTACGACAAGCCCATGATCTATTACCCGCTGAGCACGCTGATGCTCGGCGGCATGCGCGACATCCTCATCATCAGCACGCCGCAGGACACACCGCGGTTCCAGCAATTGTTGGGCGATGGCAGCCAGTGGGGCATGAACCTTCAGTATGCGGTGCAGCCCAGCCCGGACGGGCTGGCGCAGGCCTTCCTGATCGGCGAGGAATTCCTTGCAGGGGCGCCGTGCGCCCTGGTGCTGGGCGACAACCTGTTCTACGGACACGACTTCGCCCAACTTCTCTCCGATGCCGATGCACAGCCGTCGGGCGCCACGGTCTTCGCCTATCACGTGCAGGACCCTGAGCGCTACGGCGTCGTTGCCTTCGACAGCAGCGGCAGGGCCAGCAGCATTGAAGAAAAACCCGCGAAGCCCAAGAGCAGCTATGCGGTCACTGGCCTGTACTTCTATGACTCCAAGGTCGTCGAGATCGCCAAGGCCGTCAAGCCCAGCGCGCGGGGCGAACTGGAAATCACCGCCGTCAACCAGGCCTACCTGGACGCCGGCGCGCTCAACGTGCAGATCATGCAGCGTGGCTATGCGTGGCTGGACACCGGTACGCACGAGAGCCTGTTGGAGGCGGGCCAGTTCATCGCCACACTGGAGCATCGGCAAGGTTTGAAGATCGCCTGCCCGGAAGAAATTGCCTGGCGTGCCGGCTTCATCGACACCGAGCAGCTTCGCAAGCTCGCCGCGCCGCTGCAGAAGAACGGATATGGGAAGTACCTGAACCATCTGCTGGCCGAGGGGGTGCGCTCGTGAAGGTGACGCCCACCGCCATTCCCGACGTGCTGGTGTTTGAGCCGAAGGTTTTTGGCGATGCGCGGGGGTTCTTCATGGAGAGCTTCAACAGCAAGGCGTTCGACGATGCCGTCGGCAAGCACGTCGAATTCGTTCAGGACAATCACTCGCGCTCGACGCAAGGCGTGTTGCGCGGGCTGCATTACCAGATTGAGCAGCCGCAGGGCAAGCTTGTGCGGGTCACCCAAGGCGCCGTGTTCGACGTCGCGGTGGACATTCGTGCCTCCTCGTCGACCTATCTGCAGTGGGTCGGCGTCGAGCTCAACGAATCGAACCACCGGCAGTTGTGGGTGCCACCGGGCTTCGCACACGGGTTTCTCGTACTCAGCCAATCCGCCGATTTCCTCTACAAGACCACCGACTACTACGCGCCCCAGCACGAGAAGGTGATTCTCTGGAACGACACGGACATCGGCATCGACTGGCCTGACACGGGTGTCCCTCCGCTGTTGTCTCCCAAGGATGCTGCTGGCGTAGCTTCCACCTCGGCCAACGTCTACCCGTAGTGTGGTTTGGGCGCTGAGGTGATGGTCGCGCTGAGACGCGCAGCCGGCTGGTTGGAGGGAGTGCGTTGTCTGCAAGATGGGCTCGGACTGCGGCCTGCCGAACGAACCCCGCAAAAAAAATGTGCCCACCGGGCCACTGGGACCGAACGATGTCAGATGAATTTTTGTCGGTGAAGACGCTGCTGTCCGACGACCTCGATACCTTTTTCTGGCCGACGTCGCGGCCGGGCGTGATGAGCGCATGGTGGGGGCACGTGCCCTTCGCCCACTGGCTGGTCGGTGCCGCGGAGCCCCGCGTGATCGTCGAACTCGGCACCCATAACGGAGCATCCTTCGCCGCGTTCTGCGAAGCGGTCCACCGCCGCAACGTCGCCGCCAAGTGCTTCGCCGTCGACACCTGGCAGGGCGACGAGCATGCCGGGCACTACGGCGAAGAGATCTATCAGGACCTGGCGCGGTTCGTGGACGCGCGCTACGCCGGCTTCGCCGAACTGGTGCGAAGCACCTTTGACGACGCCCTGTCGTACTTTGAGCCCGGCAGCATCGACCTGCTGCACATTGACGGCCTCCACACCTATGAGGCCGTTAAGCGCGACTTTGAGAACTGGTTCCCGAAGCTGTCGGACCGTGCGGTGGTTCTCTTCCACGACACCAATGTTCGGGAGCGTGACTTCGGCGTCTGGCAGCTCTGGGCCGAACTCCGCTCGCGGTATCCCGGCATGGAATTCAGCCATGCACACGGTCTGGGGGTGCTGCTCGTCGGAGCGCATCCGCCAGGGCCGCTGGTGGAGTTCTGCCGCCTCGCCGCCGCCGATCCGGCCGCACTGCATCGCATGCACGAGCGCTTCTCTCAGCTCGGACTCGCCTTCGTGCAAACGGACATGGCCCGGCGCTACATGGACCATGCCCGTCAACTGGAAGTCGCGAACGTCCATCTGAATGGGGTCACGGCTGAACGCGACAAGACGCTGGCCGATCTGAACCGAATTCTCTCGGAGAAGAACGAAGCCGTCGCCGAGCGAGACAGGTCGCTCGGCAATCTGGTTCAGAAGCTCGAGGCGCAGAACGAGGCCATGGCCCAGCTGAGCCGGGTCGTCGCAGAGCAGGGCGAAGCCGTTGAGCAGCGAGAGGGTTCTCTCCGCTTGCTTCATCTGCAACTGGCGCACGTCACGCAGCAGTTGAATGCGGCGGAGACTCGGCAGCTGGCAGCGGATTCGGCCCTCGGTGTCCAACTGGATGCGGCGCTTGCCGCCAATGATGCGATGCGACGTTCGACGTCGTGGCGCGTGACGCGGCCGTTGCGGGCCCTGAAGCTGAGAAGCTTGGCGACACGGCTCCGTCGGCATCTGGCGCAAAGCCATGACCCCGCTGCAGTGGCGCCGGAGCCGCAGGGCGCTCCGGCAACGGACTTGGGGATCATTGAGCAGAGAGATTTCGCATTGGCGCCGACGGCGCAAGCCACCGACGCGGACGACGCCGCGCTCGTCGAGCGCAGCGGGCTGTTTGACCCCGCCTTTTACGCCGGATCGGAAGACGCGTACCGGCTGGGCCAGTCTCCTATCCAGCATTACCTCGCGTCGGGAGAACCCGCCGGACTCGCGCCGTCCCGGGACTTCAACCCAGTGTTCTACCGCCGGCTCCACGACGATCTCGCGAACGTGCCGCCGGGAGGCCTTTTGCTCCACTACTTGAAACATGGGCAGGCGGAGGGCCGGCTCGGCCGTTCGAAAGTGGAAGGCTTGTCACTCCCGCGTGCCGCGTTCGACCCGTCCAAGCCATGCATGGTGCTGGCGGCGCACGAAGCAACCCGCACCGGCGCTGCCATCCTTTCATGGAACCTCGCGGCAGAGTTTTCGGCGCGCTACAACGTGGTCGTGCTGCTGCGCCGCGGCGGGCCGCTGGCGCAGAGCTTTCAGGAGGTCGCGGCAGCCTGCGTGGTGATGCCGGACGATGCTTCTCTGCATTTCATGGAGCTGGAAATCCTGGCGGAGCGAATGCTCGAGGCGTATCAACCGGTCTTCCTGATCGCGAACAGCGTGGAAAGCCGCTGCTTCGTGCCTGCATTCGAGCGGCGTCGGGTCCCATGCGCCGTGCTGGTTCACGAGTTCTCCGCATCCATCCGGCCGCTCGGTGTGCTCAACGAAATGTTCGAGCAAGCGAGCCTGCTCGTCTTCTCCGCGCAGATCGTGGCCGATGCGGCCCTGCGCGACTACGCCAGCTTGGCCGCCCGCGCCTACCATGTGCTTCCCCAGGGCGCCTCGAAGCTGCCCTTGGGCAAGGATGCGCCGGTCACCGACATCGTCACGGATGGCGTGCCGGCGCGCTTGGCGCCGATGACGAGCGACCTCGGCTCAGTCGATCCGGACGCTTTCCTGGTGGTCGGCCTCGGCACCATCACTGCGCGAAAGGGCGTGGAGTTCTTCATCGCTGCGGCCGACCGTGCGCGGCGGCGCATGCCGGCGCGCAAGGTCGTGTTCGCGTGGATCGGCAAGTGCTATGACTTCGACGCGCCGTACCTGCAGTCGCTCCTGGAGCAGGTCGAGCGCGCAGGACTCCAAGGCGCCTTTGCCTTCTGGGGAGAGCTCGCCGATCTCGATCCGGTGTACCAGCGTGCGGACGCGTGCTTCCTCTGCTCGCGCCTGGATCCACTGCCAAATGTCGCCATCGATGCGTCGCTGGCTGGCGTGCCGGTGGTTGCGTTCGCCCAGGCAAGCGGCTTCTCGGACGTCCTCGCCGAATCGCCGGACACCGCCCGGTTGGTGGTGCCGTATCTCGATGCGGCTGCGGCCGCCGATGTGGTTTGCGCGATGGCGGAAGATGCCTTGCTGCGCGACCAACTCGGTACTTCCGTGCAGCGGATGGCCCGGCAGCATTTCGACATGCGCGGGTATGTGATGCGTCTCGAACAACTGGCGCTGGCCGAGGTCGATGCTGTCACGCGGATGGATGCCGACCAGGCCTTCCTCATGCTGCCGGGGAACTTCAATGCGCCGCTCTATGCGGGCAAAGCGCTCGACAGCCGCTCGGTCGAGGGCCATGTGGCGCATTATTTGCGCAGCTCACGGTTGGTGGCGCCGCGCGGTCGGGCCCGCACCGGGCGGCTGTTGCGTCGACCCTTGGAAGGCTTTCACCCCTTGATCTATGCCGGCGAGGCGCCAGGCTTCGACGAGGCGCGCGACCCGGATCCGCTGGTCCATTTCCTCCAGGCCGGCAAGCCGGAAGGCCGCTGGAAGCATGCGGTCATCCGCCCGATGACGGGGCTGCCGCCCCGTACCGGATTGAGCGTCGCGCTCCATGCGCACTTCCATTACCCGGAACTGTTCCCGGACTTCGCTCGACGCTTGAAGTGCAATGCGACCCCAGTGGCCCTTTACCTGACCGCGACCGGTGAGGCCCAAGCCGCCGAACTGCGCCGCATGGTGGCTGCCGAGGGGCTGCCCGACGCCCATGTTCTGCTCGTGGAAAACTGTGGGCGTGACATCGGTCCAATGCTCATACAGCTGCCGGCCGAGGTTTTCGACGCGCATGAGGTCGTTGGTCACTTTCACAGCAAGCGCAGTCCGCACGTCGACGAGACCATCGGCGGCGCCTGGCGGGACTTCATCCTGGAGCATCTGCTTGGCGACGCCAGCCCGATGCTGGACACCATCCTGAATGCGTTCGCGGACGACGAGCGACTGGGGCTTGTGTTCCCGGAAGACCCGCATTTGAATGACTGGGACGCCAACCGGACGCATGCCGAGGCGCTGGCGGTGCGCATGGCGCTCGATCCGCTGCCGCGGCACCTGGATTTCCCGCAGGGCACGATGTTTTGGGCGCGCGCAGCGGCTTTGAGGCCGTTGCTCGACATAAGGCTCAGCGCCGAGGACTTCCCGAAGGAACCGCTGCCGATCGACGGCACGATGCTCCATGCGCTGGAGCGGCTTCTCCCTTTCGTCGCGGCGAAGGCGGGCTATGCCTACGCCACCACCCATGTGGACGGTCACCGTCGATGAAGAAGCATCTGGTGGTTGGCGGTTGCGGCTTCCTCGGGCGCCATCTTGGCCGGGCGCTGGCAGCGCGCGGCGATTCGGTGCGGGTGGTGGATGTTGTGGCCGAAGGGGCGCCGGCCCTGCCGGGCGTCGAGACCCGCGTGCTCGACGTGGCGCGGCTGGAGGCGCCGGGCTTCGACGACCTCGTGGCTTCAGTCGATGTGGTGCATCACTGTGCTTGGTCGACCATCCCCGAATCCGCCAACCTCGATCCCCGCGCCGATCTCACGGTCAATCTCGGCATCACGCTGGGCTTGCTCGATGCGCTGAAGCGTCGGGGGTACGGTCGGATCGTCTTCTGCTCGTCGGGCGGCACGGTGTACGGCCCGCTGCGCAGCACGCCGGTGTCGGAGGACCATCCACTCGACCCCATCACGGCCTATGGCGTCTCCAAGCTGGCCGCGGAAAAGTACCTGCAGCTCTACCGCCGCCTGCATGGCGTCGACGCGCGCGTGGCCCGCATCGCCAACCCGTATGGCGCTGGCCAGAACCCACGTCGGCCCCAAGGACTGATCGGCACCGTGGTGCATCGCGCGCTGGCGCGACAGACGATCGAGATCTGGGGTGACGGTACCTTGATTCGAGACTTCATCCACATCGCCGATGTCGCTGCTGGCCTGGTCCGGCTGGCGGACGCGGACGACCTGCCAAGCGACACCATGCCGATCTTCAATTTCGGCAGCGGCAGCGGCAGCAGCGTGAACGAGATCGTCGCGCACGTCGAAGCCACGGATGTGCCGCCCCTCGATGTACATCGCGGTCCCGGGCGTGCTTTCGATGTGCCTGCGAGCGTCCTGGATATCCGCAAGGCAGAAGAGCAGCTGAAGTGGCGGCCGCAAATCGCCCTGCAGCGCGGCATCGTGCAGATGGTTGCCGATCTGAAGGCCGATCCCGACCGGGCGTTCTCGTCTTGGTAGCGCGCCCACTCTTACCGGCTCGCAACACGGTGCCTTCCACCCGATCAGACACCGTACCCGAGCGGACCATCGAATGACGAATGAATTCATACTGAACCTGTGCGCGGCGCGGCGAGATGACGGGGCGGCCGCTGCCGTCTCGACCGACGCCGTGGCGACGGCGCTTGCGACCGGGGCGTCACACGCGCGGCGCGTCCTTGGCCTCGGGGTGGGCCTGCACGGCATGGCCAGTCTGTGGCTTGGATTCTTCTCAGCGGCCGAGCGGATCGTTCTCTGCGATTCAGCCGTCGCTTGCGTCTCGGCCGAGCAGGCCGTGGCCGGCGACGGGCGCGTCCTGCTGATAGCCGATGCAATCGACCGTGAGGCTGCCGCCGTCGCGGTGCGCGCATCGAGCCCTGCATTCGACCTCGTGCTCGACGATGGCCGTCGCGGCGACGCCGAGCGACAAGAGGCGTTCGTCCGTTACCTTCCCCTGGTGGCTGCGGGCGGCGCCTACGGTCTGGTCGACATCGGCCCCGCCGTTGTTGCCGCGATGCTGGCACGCCTGGGCGATGGCGAGAGCGCCAAGGTCCGGACGATCGAGTTCGTCGGAGGCATGTGCATCATCAGGACGACGACCGAGCTGGCGGGCGGTGAGGCCGAGCGCCGGACGACGCCGCAGGGTTCGATCGATCCCGTCGAGCGCACGCGCATCGCCGGGCTGCAACGCGAGGCCTTCCGACGCTCCCACGAGCTCCTGAGGCTCCAGACCCGGCTCGAGCAGGTGCTCACGACGTCCGCCCGGGAGGCGGCCGTTCATGCGGCCCAGATCGCGGAGATCCACGCCTCGACCAGCTGGCGCGCGACCGTTCCGCTGCGCTGGGCCGGTGCAGCGCCACGGCGTTTGCGCACCTTGCTGCGCCGCATCCGCGAGGCGAGGCAGCGGCACGGCACCGTCGGCGCCTTGAGCCTCGCAGCGGCGAGGTTGCGCGCACGCGGGCCGGCGCAATCCGACGCGATGCTCGCGCAGCAGGGCGGACGCGACTACGCCGAGTGGGTGCGTCGCTACGACACCATCGGGGAGGCGCAATGCGCCCTGCTGAGCGGGTTTGTCGACACGATGCCGCGCAAACCCCTCATCTCCATCCTGATGCCGGTCTACAACCCGGACCTCGTGTGGTTGTCGCGCGCCATCGCGTCGGTGCAGGCGCAGGTCTATCCGCACTGGGAGCTGTGCATTGCGGACGACGCCTCGCGCGATCCGGGGTGCCGGAAAGCGCTCGACGACTTCGCTGCCCAGGATGCGCGTATCAAGGTGGTGTATCGCGCGTCGAACGGCCACATCTCCGAGGCGTCCAACAGTGCGCTCACCCTCGCGACCGGAGAGTGGACGGCGCTGATGGACCAGGACGACCTGTTGCCCGTGCATGCGCTCTTCTGGGTGGCGCAGGAGATCAACGAGCATGCACAGGCGCGGCTGATCTACTCCGACGAGGACAAGGTCGGCCCGGACGATCAGCGTTTCGATCCCTACTTCAAGTCGGACTGGAACCCGGACCTTTTCTACTCCCAGAACATGTTTTCGCATCTGGGCGTGTTCGAGACCGCGCTGTTGCGCGAGATCGGTGGCTTTCGCACCGGTTTCGAAGGCGCGCAGGACTACGACCTGGTGCTCCGCTGCCTGGAACGGGTGCGCGCGGATCAGATACGGCACATTCCGAAGGTGCTCTACCACTGGCGGGTGCATGCCGAAAGCACGGCGAGTTCAAAGGACGCCAAGCCGTACGCGCAACTCGCCGGCGAACGGGCACTGAACGAGCACTTCGTGCGCGCTGGCATCCGCGGGCATGTGACCTACGCCGGGAACGGCTACCACGCACACTACGACCTGCCCGATCCGGCGCCCCTGGTGTCGCTGATCATTCCCACGCGCAATGCAATGCAGCTGGTGCGTCAGTGCGTCGACAGCATCGAGGCGCGGACGACCTATCCGAACTACGAGGTCATCCTGGTCGACAACGGGTCGGACGACCCGGAATCGCTCGCGTATTTCGAGACACTCAAGCAGCGGCCCAACTTCAGGGTGATCCGCGACGACAGTGAGTTCAACTATTCGAAGCTGAACAACCTGGCCGTTGCGGAGGCCCGGGGCGAAGTCGTGGGACTCATCAACAACGACATCGAGGTCATCTCACCGGATTGGCTGAGCGAGATGGTGGGCATCGCCTGCCAACCCGGCGTGGGCGCCGTCGGCGCGCGCCTTTGGTATCCGGACCACACCCTGCAGCACGGCGGCGTTGTGCTCGGCATCGGCGGGGTGGCCGGCCATGCGCACAAGCGCCTGCCGATTGATCGCGGTGGTTACTTCGAGCGTGCGGCGTTGATCCAGTCGTTCTCGGTCGTTACCGCCGCCTGCCTGATCGTTCAGAAGAGGCACTACTTCGCGGTGAGCGGCCTCAACGAAACCGAGCTCAAGGTGGCGTTCAACGACGTGGATTTCTGCCTGCGCTTGCGCGAGGCCGGGCTGCGCAACGTCTGGACGCCCTATGCGGAACTGTTTCACCACGAGTCCGCTACGCGCGGCGAAGACACCGACCCCGAGAAGCAGCAGCGCTTCGCCGGGGAGGTGCGCTACATGATGGCGCGATGGGGCGACGCACTCACCCGCGATCCGGCCTACAACCCGAACCTGACGCTGGTCCACGAGGACTTCAGCCTCGCTTGGCCGCCTCTGGACCGTTAAAGCCAACCGTCAGGAGACTTCGACGATCCGGCCGTGCTCGAGGTGGATGACGCGGTTGCACTCCTTGGCGATCAGGTCCGGGGAGTGCGAGGCAAGCACCAGGATGCCGGCATTGGAGACGACGTCCTTCATGCGCTTCTCGGCCTTCTCGGTGAATTCCGCATCACCCACCGACAGCCATTCGTCCATCAGCAGGATGTCGGCTTCAACACTGGTGGAGATGGAAAAAGCCAGTCGCATCAGCATGCCGGTGGAGTACGTACGCACCGGCATGTTCACGTACTCGCCCAGGCCACTGAACTCGCAGATCTCGGGCGTCAGCCTGTCCAGCTGTTTCTTGCTCATGCCCATGACCAGGCCGCGCAGCATGATGTTCTCGATGCCCGTGGCGTCGGGCTCGATGCCCAGCGACGGATCGATCAGGCTCGCCACCGAGCCCTGGCGGACGAATTCGCCGCCGGAAGGCTCGTAGACGCCGGCGAGTGTCCTCAGCAACGTCGACTTCCCGGCGCCGTTGTGACCGATCAGGCCCAGACGATCCCCGCTCTTCAGCTCGAGGTTGATGCCGCTCAGCGCCTGCACGACATTGACCCCGGTTTCCTTGCCGAAGCGCCCGCCGGTGACAGATGCAGCCAGTGTCTTTTTCAGGGATACCGAGCCTGCGCCATAGATGGGAAAGCTCACCGAAACATTTTTGAGAGAGATGAAAGTCATGCTCGAATGCTCACAGCCAATAGACGACGCGGCGGCGGTACTTCGCGAAGAGCAGGCCCGCGGCGATCACACAGCCGGCCGTCCAGCAGCCGATGCCGATCCAATCGTGCAGGCTTGCCACGCCGCCCATCAAAGGCTTGCGCAGAAGCTCGAGCATCTGCGCCAGCGGATTCCAAAGAAGGTATTTCGCGCGGCCCGGCAAGCCTTCTGGTAGCCAGAACACGGGGGTCAGAAACATCGCCATCTGCATCACGCTCGTGACGATCTGGGTAACGTCCCGGAAACGCGTGCAAACCAGACCCAAGGCAAGCCCCAGCGCGTGGCCGTTCACCAAGAGCAGCAGGAATGCAGGCACGACGAGCACCGCTGACCAGGACAAGGAGACGCCCGCCCAGAGCGCAACCGGCACGTAGAGCACGATATGGTGGGCAAACTGGATCACATTGCGTGACATGCTGCGCCACACGAAGAGACTGATCGGGAAGTAGCCTTGCTTGAGATAGTTGCCCGCCCCGACGAAGGCGTTGCAAGATTCCGTCACGATGCTCGAGAACAGGCTCCAGAAGATCAGCCCCAATGCAAGGTGGGGGAAGAACTTGGAGAGTTCAGTTCCGAACAGAGAGCTGTACAGCGGCCCCATGCCGGCAATCATGGCCCCCATGCTGAGCGTGATCCACCAGGGCCCCAGCATCGACCGGCGGTACCGCAACACGATGTCGAACCATGCGAGGGTCCACCAGATGTCGGTGCGACGGGTGCCTTCCCACCAGTCACTCCAGGGGCCGCGATGCAGGTTCGAATGGGTTGTACTCATGGATGGATTGCCAGCTACGAGGGTCAGGAGGCTGCGGATCGCCTGTGCGGGCCGCATGGACAGGGAACTGCCCAACCTGAGTCGAAGCCTACTGTTGTTGTATGACGGAGAGGGGCGATTTTAGGCTGCTGCCGAGCGCGTTCCTCGGCGGTCTGCGGCCATCGATAATCCTGGGCGCGACCTGCCAGACCGAGCGGGCGTCCGTGGGGTCCCCAGTCGGATTGCATGCGCCATTCTGCGACTCATGATGACTTCAAACCTGCCGATCTCTGCTGCGCTTTGTACATACAACGGTGCCCGGTTCATCCGTGAGCAGGTCCGCAGCATATGCCTGCAGACCCATCCGCCGGTAGAGATCGTCCTGTCCGACGATGGTTCCACGGACGATTGCGTCGCTGTGGCGCAAGAGGCATGGCGCGCCTGCCACCTCGAAAGGCCAGGGCTGGACATCCGATTGCAGGTCCTGCAGAACGCTCGCTCCCTCGGCGTGACCCGCAACTTCCAGCAGGCCGTGTCGGCCTGCCGCGGCCCATTGATCGCGTTGAGCGATCAGGACGATGTCTGGGACGCGGGTCGCCTCGAAGCCATGTCCCGGGTCTTCTCGGCGCGTGATGACCTGCTTCTTCTGCACTCCGACGCACGCCTGATCGACGAAGGCGGGCGCGACCTCGACCGGTCGCTGTTCGGCGCGCTGGGCGTGCGTGCATCCGAGATCTCATGCATCCATGAAGGGCAGGCCTTCGACGTGCTGCTGCGGCGCAACCTCGCGACTGGCGCGACCATCGTGTTTCGGCGGGAGCTGCTGCAGCGCGCCTTGCCCTTTCCCGATGAATGGCTGCACGACGAATGGCTCGCGGTGATCGCCGCCATCACCGGAGGCGTCGAGGTGCTGGAGCAAGCGACGATCGGGTACCGACAGCATGCGGCCAACCAGGTCGGCGCGCCGCAGGGTTCCGTGCTTCGGCTGGTTCGCAAGCTGTGGACTGCGCGTGGCGACACCCACGGTCGTCGGGCGGCCAGGGCACGTGTGCTGTGCGATCGTCTTGCCACGGAGCCTTCGCCCGCGATCGCGGCACTTCGACAAAAGGCGAACGAGAAACTGAGCCATGAATTGGCCCGTGCCGCACTGCCCGAAGGGCGCCTGGCGCGTGTACGCCCGGTTCTGGAAGAGTTCGTGAAGGGCCGCTATGCCCGGTTCGGATATGGGGTGCGCGGTGCGATTCGGGACATCCTCGAACCCGTATAAGCTTTCGGTCGATCCGACGAGCCACAGCACCAGCCAATGAACGACGCCACAACGAGCCTGCCCGGTAACCCCCCACCGCACATCGCGGATGTGGCCGTGGTGATCCCGTTCTACAACGGGGCCTCGTTCATCGAACGAGCGCTGCGCAGCGTGTTCGTGCAGACGCTTCCCGCGGCGGAGGTCATCGTCGTCAACGACGGCTCGGCGCCGGAACAGCGTGCGGTGCTGGACGGCCTGGCCCAACGCTTTCCATTCAGGGTCATCGACAAGGAGAACGGTGGGCAAGGTTCCGCACGCAATGCAGGCGTGGCCGCCTCGACCGCCGGTTTCATCTGCTTTCTCGACCAGGACGACTTCTATCTCGAGACGCACATCGAGACGTTGGTGAACGCCGTTCCCACTCGTGATCCCCGCTTCGGGTTCGTCTACGGCGATCTCTTCGAGGCCGATGCCGACGGGCAGATCATCCGCATGGCGATGGTCAAGGACCATGCGCGGGATCATCCAAAGCGCTCCGTCCTGGAGATGATCGCCGCCGACATGTTCGTGCTGCCTTCTGCCGCACTCGTCGCGCGCCGGGCGTTCGAAGCCGTGGAGGGCTTCGACGCGCAGTTCATGGGTTACGAAGACGATGACCTGTTTCTTCGGCTGTTCCGCGCCGGGTACACGAACTACTTCGTCGACCAACCGGTGACGGTGTGGTGCATTCACACGGCCAGCACCTCGTTCGGCATTCGCATGAGCCGCAGCCGCTTCAGGTACTTCACCAAGCTGGCCGGCATGTTTCCGGACGAGCCCTTGCGCAACCGCTTTTACATGCGCGACTTTTTGGTGCCGCGCTTTGGGAAGCTTTTCATCAACGACGTGATCAAGCGTCGACTGCGCCGAGACCCCGATCTGACGGAAAGCTGCAAGATGCTTGACGCCTACGGCGCGCTCATTCTGGCCAATCCCTCGATCGGCACTGTCGCCAAGCTGAAATTCCGGATCACGGCGTGGCTGCTGAAATACATGCCAGACGTTGTGCTGCTCGGCACATTTCGCTTGGTGGACGGCCGCATTTTGTCGAGCATCCGGCGCCTGCTGCACTGAGCCACAGCCAGTGCTTCGGCCTCAATGGGGCGTTCGATGCAGGTAGTGCCAGAACGTACGCGAGCACCAGACCTTGAGCAGGCTGCTCACATGCCACCACAAATGTCGCGTGCTCCGATGGCTCGCCCGCTGCGCATCATGCAGCGCTTGCAGGTCTTCCCCCACCTGCAGCCGCCACCCCGCCAGCCGCGTCCGCGCGCAGATGTCGAAGTCCTCCCCATACATGAAGAAGCGCTCGTCGAATCCGCCCACGGCCGCATAGGCCTCGGTGCGAAAGAGCATGAACAGGCCGGGGATCCACGCCGGCACTGCCGGACGCACGTAGCCCGGGCGGCGTCGCCGCAGGATCTCCAACGGCGTGATGATGGCCCGGTGCTGCTCCGGCTCACTTTTGCCGGGCTCCAGGATGCGCGGCGCGAGCAGGCCGCTGCCCGGCGCGGCCTGCGCGACCAGCGGCGCGAGCACGTCGCGGTCGAAGCGGATGTCGGGGTTCAGCACCAGGAACCACGGGGTGCCGCAGCGTCGGAAGGCCTGGTTGTGGTTGGCGCCGAAGCCCTTGGCCGCAGCGTTTTCGATGCGCTCCACCGGAAAGCGCCACGTGGCGTCGCCGAGCACCTCGGCTTCGGGCACGTTGATGGTGAGCACCACCTTGTCGATGTTCGCGTGGCTGAAGCGATCGAGCTGTTCCAGCAGCGGCCGGATCAGCTCCAGTTGCCCATGGCTCACGATCGAGACGGTGATGCGGTGGGGTGGAGGCAGGGAAGGCGACAAGGGCGGCATGGTCTAATTTCGCTCGGGAATTCTAGGTTCCTTCACTTCCCTCTCCATGATTGCCCTGATCGTCATCAGCTTCGTCTTCTCCGCCTTGGCCGTGCTGGTGTTCATGCGGCGCGCGCGCAAGCATGCACGCCGCTACGCAGCCGACATGCCGCAGCGTTTCCACAAAGGCCATGTGCCGCGCCTGGGCGGGGCCGGCGTCTTGCTGGGCATGGGCATGGCGTGGCTTGCCGGTGGCTTGTTCGGCGACCCCTTCAACATCCGCTGGCCCGTCGCTGCCTCGGGGCTGGTTCTGGCGTGCATCGCGCCAGCGGTGCTGGGCGGCATCGCCGAAGACGTGACTCAGCGGCTGTCGGTGCGCTATCGACTGGCCCTGACCATCGGTTCGGCGCTGCTGCTGTGCTGGGCGCTCGGGCTTGGCGTGCACCGAACCGGGGTCGAGCTGGTCGACAGCTGGCTGCGCATGGCGCCCTGGCTGGCGGTGCTGATCGCGGTGCTCGCGATCGGTGGGTTGCCGCATGCCTTCAACATCATCGACGGCTACAACGGCCTGGCGGGCACCGTGGCCGTGCTGGTGTGCCTGGCGATCTCCCATGTGTCGCTGCAGGTCGGCGACCGGCAGCTCGCGGCGATGGTGATCTGCCTGGTGGGCGCAACCCTGGGCTTCCTGATGTGGAACTACCCGAGCGGCAAGATCTTCGCGGGCGACGGCGGCGCCTACGTCTGGGGCATGGTGATCGCGGTGGCCTGTGTCTCGCTGGTGCAGCGGCATCCGACCGTGTCGCCGTGGTTCCCGATGCTGCTGCTGATCTATCCGGTCTGGGAGACGCTGTTCTCCATCTACCGCAAGCTCGCGCGCGGTCAGTCGCCGGGCACGGCCGACGCACTGCACTTCCACCAGCTGATCTTCCGGCGGATCGTGCGGGTCGCCTTCAGCGACGACGAAGCGCGCCAGCTGCTGGCCCGCAACAACCGCACCTCGCCCTACCTGTGGATGTTCGCCGCGCTGTCGGTGGTGCCCGCGGTGCTGTTCTGGAACAACACGCTGGTGCTGATGGGGTGCACGGTCCTTTTCGTCGCCACTTACGTGACGGCCTACCTCATGATCGTCCGCTTCAAGGTACCGCGCTGGTTGCGGCCTTGAGCGCGATCTCGCCGCTCGGCCGTTGATGTCCCTGCGAAGCAACGTGCTCTGGAACCTGGCCGGTGCCGGGCTTCCTCTGCTGGTCGGTGCGGCGCTCATTCCGTATCTGGTCCGGAACATCGGCGTCGAAGCCTTCGGCATCCTCACGCTCATCTGGGCACTCATCGGCTACTTCAGCCTGTTCGATCTGGGGGTGGGGCGTGCCCTGACGCAGCAGGTCGCGCAGAAGCGCGTAGCCGGTCGCTCGGACGAGGTGCCGGCCCTGGTAAAGACCGGGCTGCTTTTCGCGGGCGCGATGGGCGTGCTGGGCGGCGTCGTGCTGGCGCTGGCGGTCGAGCCACTCGCCGCGCGGGGCCTGAAAGTGTCGCCGTCGCTGCATGCGGATGTCGTGCAGGCCTTGCTCATCGCGGCTGCAGCGGTGCCGCTGACGACCGTCACGGTGGGGCTGCGCGGCGTGCTCGAGGCCTACGAGGATTTCCGTGCGGTCAACATCCTGCGCATGGTGCTCGGCATCGCCACCTTCGGCTTGCCGGCCCTGAGCGTGATGCTGTTCGGGCCCTCGCTGACCTGGATCGTCGCCGCGCTCATGCTGGCGCGGCTGGTCTTCGTGGTGGCGCACTGGGTGCCCGTGCGCCGACATCTCGGCCGCGGCATCGGTGGCGTGCGTGCCGGGCGACGGGAACTGCGCCAGCTGCTGTCGTTCGGCGCCTGGATGACGGTGTCGAACGTGATCAGCCCGCTCATGGTCACGGCCGACCGTTTCGTCATCTCCGGCGTGCTGGGCGCCGCCGTCGTGGCGTACTACACCGTGCCGTCCGAAGTGGTGGTGCGGGTGCTCATCCTCCCGGGTGCGCTCACCAGCGCGCTGTTCCCGCGGCTGGCGTCGCTGATGGCCACCGACATGGCAGCCGCTAGGCAGGTCTACCGCCGGTCGCTCCTGCTCGTGGCCGTGGTGTTGGTGCCGATCAGCGGGGCGCTGGCCTTCGGCGCGCACTGGGGCATTTCGCTGTGGCTCGGCGAGGCGTTCGCCGACCGTGCCGCGCCGGTGACTTCCATCCTCGCCCTCGGGCTCCTGCTCAACGGCGTGGCCTTCGTGCCCTTCGCGGCCGTCCAGGCGGCCGGCCTGGCGCGCATCACGGCGCAGTTGCACGTGGCCGAGGCCTTCGTCTACTTCCCGCTGCTGATCTTCGGACTGCATGCGTTCGGCCTGGCCGGCGCCGCCTTCGCCTGGACCGCACGCGTCGGCATCGACCTGGTCCTTCTGCTCATCGTCGCGCGCCGGTCGGTGTTCTTCCGACCACCGGGTGCGCCCATGCGGCACAATTTGCCCACCTCCGAACCGGAACGTCCATGACCGATCCCGTCCTCAATATTCCTCCCCGCGACAAGGCCGAGATCCTGGCCCAGGCGCTGCCGTACATCCGCAAGTTCCACGGCAAGACCATCGTCATCAAGTACGGCGGCAACGCCATGACCGACCCGGCCCTGCAGGCCGACTTCGCCGAAGACGTGGTGCTGCTCAAGCTCGTGGGCATGAACCCGGTCGTGGTGCACGGCGGTGGTCCGCAGATCGAGGCCGCGCTCAACCGGCTCGGCAAGAAGGGCCACTTCATCCAGGGCATGCGCGTGACCGACTCCGAGACGATGGAAGTCGTCGAATGGGTGCTGGCCGGCGAGGTGCAGCAGGACATCGTAGGCCTGATCAACCAGGCCGGCGGCAAGGCCGTGGGCCTGACCGGGCGCGACGGCGGCCTGATCCGCGCGCAGAAGCTCAAGCTGGCCGACCGCAACGACCCGGCGCTGATGCACGACGTCGGCCAGGTCGGCGACATCGTCTCGATCGACCCGAGCGTGGTCAAGGCGCTGCAGGACGATGCCTTCATCCCCGTCATCAGCCCGATCGGCTTCGGCGAGGAGAACGAGAGCTACAACATCAACGCCGACGTCGTGGCCGGCAAGCTGGCCACCGTGCTCAAGGCCGAGAAGCTGATGCTGCTGACGAACACGCCCGGCGTGCTCGACAAGGCCGGCAATCTGCTGACCGACCTGAGCGCCCGCGAGATCGACGAACTCTTTGCGGACGGCACCATCTCCGGCGGCATGCTGCCGAAGATCGAGGGCGCGCTCGACGCCGCCAAGAGCGGCGTGAACGCGGTGCACATCATCGACGGCCGCGTGCCGCACGCGATGCTGCTCGAGATCCTGACCGACCAGGCCTACGGCACCATGATCCGCGCGCGCTGAAGCCGCGCGGCGCCGGCGTCACTCACTCGTAGCCGCGCGGATTGCCCTGCTGCCAGCGCCAGCTGTCGGCGCACATCGCATCCAGGTTCCGCTTGGCGCGCCAGCCCAGCGTGGCCGCGGCCAGCGACGGGTCGCCCCAGTAAGCCGGCACGTCCCCGGCGCGGCGGGGGCCGATCTCGCACGGGATGGTGCGGCCGCTGGCCCGTTCGAAGGCCTTCACCACGTCGAGCACCGACGCGCCGGTGCCGGTGCCCAGGTTCAGCGTGACCAGGCCCGGCGCCTTCTCGGCATGGCGCAGGGCGGCGACATGGCCTTCGGCCAGGTCCATCACATGCACATAGTCGCGCACGCCGGTGCCGTCGGGCGTCGGGTAGTCGCCGCCGTGCACCGACAGCTTGTCGCGCAGGCCGACGGCGACCTGGCACACGAAGGGCATCAGGTTGTTCGGCTTGCCCTGCGGATGCTCGCCGATGCGGCCGCTCTCGTGCGCGCCGACGGGGTTGAAGTAGCGCAGCAGCGCGATGCGCCAGTCGGGCTCGGCCAATTGGAGGTCGCTCAGCGCCTCCTCGACCATGCGCTTGGAGCGGCCGTAGGGGTTGGCGGGACGGCAGGGCGCTCCTTCGGGGATGGGCGAGCGCTCGGGTTCGCCGTACACCGTGGCGGAGGACGAGAAGATCAGCGTCTTCACGCCGGCCGCCTGCATCGCGGCGGTCAGCACCCAGGTGCCGTGCACGTTGTTCTCGTAGTAGGTGATGGGGTCGGCCACCGAGTCGCCCACCGCCTTGAGCCCGGCGAAGTGGATCACGCCTGCGATGTCGCGCGAGCGGAAGACCTCGTCCAGCAGCGCGCGGTCGCGAACGTCACCCTGCACGAAGGCTGGCGCCGTGCCGATGATGGCGGCCAGCCGTTCGAGCACGCGCACGTCGCTGTTGCCGAGGTTGTCGAGAATGATCGGCGTGTAGCCGGCCTCGGCCAATGCGACGCAGGTGTGGCTTCCGATGAAGCCTGCGCCGCCCGTCACCAGAATGTTCTTGCTCATCGGATTCCCGGTCGCGATATCGAAGCCTCTATTCTGCGCGAGGGCGCCGGCCGTCACACGGCGGCGCGCCCGTTGGCACGCGCTCACGTCGCTGTGCGAGAATCATTTTTTTACATATGCGCGCGCCGCCCATGCAAAACGAAGAGTCCAGCGCCCCGGCCACCGATCCTGCCCCGGCGCCGGACGCGCCCGCCGCCCCGGTCGTTCGCAAACGGCCCAAGCCCGGCGAGCGCCGGGTCCAGATCCTGCAGACGCTCGCGGCGATGCTGGAGCGCCCGGGCGCCGAGCGCGTGACCACCGCTGCCCTGGCGGCCCAGCTCGATGTGAGCGAGGCCGCGCTGTACCGCCACTTCGCGAGCAAGGCGCAGATGTTCGAAGGCCTGATCGACTTCATCGAGCAGAGCGTCTTCACGCTGGTCAACCAGATCGTCGAGCGCGAAGGGGCCGGCCGCGAGCAGGCGGCCCGCGTGGTCACGATGCTGGTGCAGTTCGCCGAGAAGAACCCCGGCATGACGCGCGTCATGGTGGGTGATGCGCTGGTCTACGAAAACGAGCGTCTGCAGAACCGCATGAACCAGTTCTTCGACAAGATCGAGTCGACGCTGCGCCAGACCTTGCGCGGTGTGGCCGAAGCCGACGGGTCCGCCACGCCGACGGTGGACGCGCAGGTACGGGCGTCGGCGCTCACCGCCTTCGCGGTCGGCCGGCTGCAGCGCTATGCCCGCTCGGGCTTCCGGCGGATGCCTTCGGAGCACCTGGAAGCCGCCCTCGCCTTGATGCTCTGAAACCGATCGAGCACCTGCCGCATGAACAAGGTGTCCGTCGTCAAAGGGGTTCGCTTCAGCGCCGTCGTGGCGCCGCTGGTGTCCCGCATGGAGCTGGTCAACGACCACCGCGAATCGCTCCAGCGCCTGGAGGACACCTGGGACCAGCTCGCGCTGCTCGGGCAGATGAGCGACAACGGCACCGACATCGCGTCGACCGGCGCGCAGTTCCATGCGCTGACCGGCACGCTGCTCGATTCGCTGGCGTGCCGCCTGCTGCAGGACGCGCAGCGCACGGCGCGCGCCACGGCGCAGACCTGCATCGACATCCTGGTGCGCAATCTCTACGAGCGCACCGCCGATGTCGGCTTCCTGGCCACCGACGATGCCTTGCGTGAACTGCTGGCCACCGCGCGCCGCGGCGAGCCGGCGCCGGTCGACGCGGTGCGCGAGCGGCTGCGCGCCTATGCCAGCAAGTACAGCGTCTACGACGACGTGGTCGTGCTCGACCTCGAAGGCCGCGTCGTGGTGCGGCTCGATGCGCTCGCCGCCGCGGCCGGCGCGGAACCGTCGCTGCTGCGGGCGGTGATCGACAGCAGCACCCCGTTCGTCGAGGCCTTCGGCCATTTCCAGGTGCTCGACGGGCGTCGTGGCCTGCTCTATGGCGCGCCGGTGCGCGCCGCCGGTTCGGGCCCGGTGATCGGCGCGCTGTGCCTGTCCTTCCGCCTGGAAGACGAGATGCGGGCGATCTTCGGGGCCCTGGTGCCGCACGACGATCCGTCCGTGGCCTTGCTGCTCGACGCGAAGCGCACCGTGGTCGCGAGTTCCGATCCGCACCAGGTGCCGGTCGGCACCGTGCTGGCTGCCGCTTCCGGTGCCGCCGGCACCTTGCGTTTCGGTGGCCGCGAATACCTGGCGGTGCAGACGCGGGCTGCGGGTTACCAGGGCTATGCGGGGCCGGGCTGGGACGCCTGCGTGCTGGTGCCGGTCGACCTCGCCTTCCAGGCCGACCCTGCGCGCGCCGCGCCGCCGGTATTGGCCGAGGCGCTGGTTGCCGGCAGCAGCCTGTTCGGTGCCGAGCTGCAAGCCATCCCGGCGCAGGCCCGCAGCATCCAGCGCGGGCTCGAGCGGCTGGTGTGGAACGGTCAACTGCGCATCCGTCGCGACGCCGCTGGTGCCGCCGGTGCCGCCGGTGGGGCGGGCGCGCCCATCGACACGCGCTTCGCCGGGGCGCTGCTCGAACGCGTGACACGCACCGGGCAGCGCATCAGCGCCGTCTTCGAGACCGCCATCGGTGACCTGCAACGTTCCGCGGTGGCGTCGGTGCTCGAAGAGGTGCGTGCCTGTTCGGCGCTCGGCGTCGACATCCTGGACCGCAATCTCTACGAGCGCGCGAACGATTGCCGCTGGTGGGCCCTCGACAGCAGCCTGCAGAACGCAGCGCGTGCCGGCGATGCACGCGCCAGCGCAGAGGCGAAGGCGGTGCTGCAACGCATCCATGGCCTCTACACCGTGTACGCGGAGCTGCTGCTGCTCGACGCGCAAGGCCGGGTGCTGGCGGCGTCGGCGGGCGGGCAACCGGCCGTGTCCGTGGCCGAGCCCTGGCTTCCCGCGGCGCTGGCGCTGCGCGGCGACCAGGCCTTCGTCCGCTCGACCTTTGCCGCCTCGCCGCTTTATGGCGGCCAACCCACCTATGTCTTCGCTGCGCCGGTGCAGGGCAACGGCGGCGGCGGCGGCGCCAACGCGGGCTGCGTCGCCGTCGTGTTCGACAGCGCGGTGCAGATCGCCGCCATGTTGCGCGACGTGTTGCCCGTCGATGCCGAGGGCTGGCCCCTGGCCCAGGCCAGCGGGCTCTTCGTCACCCGCAGCGGGACGGTGGTGGCCAGCACGCACGACAGCTGGACCGTGGGCGCGCGCGTGCCCTTCGCCGATCAATTGGCGGCGCTGCCGCGGGGCGCGTCGCACGGGCTGGCGCTCAGCGTCGACGGCGTGACGCATGCCGCCGGTATCACGATGTCGTCCGGCTACCGCGAATACGAGAGCACCGATGCCTGCGGACCGGAGGACGTGGCCTGCGTGGTCTTGATCGCCATCGGTGCCGAAGGCGGGCGGCAAGAGGCCGGGGCGGTCGCCCGCTTCGTCCCGCCGGCGCCGGTGGCCAAGAGCGCCGAGCGTGTCGTCCTTGCAAGCGTTCGCGTGGGCGACCAATGGCTCGGCCTGCCGGCGGTGCAGGTGGTCGAGGCGGTCGCCATGCCGCCGTCGGCCGGCGCTGCGGCCATCGTGATGCACCAGGAGCAGCCGCTGGCCATCATCGACGTCCAGCAGCTCCGCGGCGAGCGCGTCGGCCATGGCGCACGCGCCGACGGCATCCTGGTGGTGTGCCAGGACGGCGCGGGCAGGCGCTTTGCGCTGCGGGTGGACGAAGTCGGCACCGTGTTCGACCTGCCGCGCTCCGCACTGCGCGAACTTCCGCCCGGCGTGGCTTCGCACGACCCGATCGCCACGGCGGTGGTGCGCGGCGAGGACGGCTCGGAAGAGCGCCTGCTCACCGTCATCCGGCTTGACACCGCGGCCGCTTCGGGTGCACGCGCGGCGCCCTGAAACGTCGTTCGCGGACCGCCGTGCCGGACGGTGCCTGCTCAGCAGGCAATGTGGTGGGAAGCCTTGTGGCGTCAGGCCCCGGCGTCATCGCTCCCGGCCCTACGCACAGCGTTATCCACAGATTCGCGGCACAACTTCACGAAACTGTCACACCGACTTTTCGCCCCGCCTGCACGATTTCGGCCCAGGTGGCGTCGTCGATCGAGATGCCATCGCGATTTCTTTCGGACCGGGCGCGCCGTTCCGGCTCGCCGGCGATCTGCACGGCGTCGAAGCCGGCGCCCGGCGGGCTCTGGCGCAGCCAGTCGACGAAGCTGCGCGCCTCGGCCTCGAAGCGGGCCTGCGTGCCGAGCTTGGCCGGGTCGATCAGCACGGTGAGCATGCCGTTGACCACCGAGCGCGTCGCGTCCGCCGGCCGGTGCCAGGTGCCGCTGCCGGTCAAGGCGCCGCCCAGCAGCTCGCATGCGATCGCCATGCCGTAGCCCTTGTGCTCGCCGAAGGTCATGAGCGCGCCGAAGAGGCCGTTGGACTGCGGCACCACCACCACGCCCGGGTCGTCGGTCGGCTCGCCTTGCGCGTCGATCAGGTAGCCCGGTGGGATGCGCTCGCCCTTGTTGTGGGCGACGCGCATCTTCCCTTGCGCCACGCGGCTGGTCGCGAAGTCGAGCACGAAGGGCTCGGCGCCGGCCAGCGGCACGCCGATGCAGCAGGGGTTGGTGCCGAAGCGCCCGTCGCCGCCGCCCCAGGGCGCGACCACGGGTCGCGAGAGCACGTTCACGAAGTGCATCGACACCAGGCCTTCGGCCGTCGCCATCTCGGCGAAGTGGCCGATGCGGCCCAGGTGGTGCGCGTTGGCGAGCGACAGGATGCAGCTGCCCTGTGCTTTCGCACGCGCGATGCCGAGCGCCATCGCCTGCACGCCGACGACCTGGCCGTAGCCGCGCTGGCCGTCGAGCGCGAGCATCGCGCCCGCATCCATCTGGACTGCGACCGCGGCGTTGGGCGTCAGCCCGCCTTCGGCCACCGCATCGACATAGCGCGGCACCATGCCCACGCCGTGCGAGTCGTGCCCGCTCAGGTTGGCCAGCACGAGGTTCGCCGCGACCTGCTCGGCCTCGGTGGCTGAACTGCCGGTGCCGGCAATGACGGCGGCCACTTGCCGGCGCAGGTCGGCCGCTTGAAGAATTTTCGACATGGGTGCGGGGTGCTCGATGGTTCGTTTCAGGAAAAGGCTACATCACCGCGCCGACTTGCCATGGCACGAACTCGTTCTGGCCATAGCCGTGCCGTTCGCTCTTCGACGCTTCGCCCGAGGCGGTGGCCAGCACCATCTCGAAGATGCGCTGGCCCATTTCCTGGATCGAGACCGTGCCGTCGACGATCTCGCCGCAGTTGATGTCCATGTCGTCTTCCTGCCGCTTCCACAGCGCGGAGTTGGTGGCGAGCTTGAGCGACGGCGAGGGCGCGCAGCCGTAGGCCGAGCCGCGGCCGGTGGTGAAGCAGATGAGGTTGGCACCGCCGGCCACCTGGCCGGTGGCGCTCACCGGGTCGTAGCCCGGCGTGTCCATGTAGACGAAGCCGTGCGCCGTCACCGGCTCGGCGTACTCGTACACCGCCTCGAGGTTGCTGGTGCCGCCCTTGGCCACCGCGCCCAGCGATTTCTCCAGGATGGTGGTCAGCCCGCCCGCCTTGTTGCCGGGCGAGGGGTTGTTGTTCATCTCGCCTTCGTTGATCTCGGTGTAGTGCTCCCACCAGCGGATGCGCTCGACCAGCTTCTCGCCGACTTCGCGCCGCACCGCACGGCGCGTCAGCAGGTGCTCGGCGCCGTACACCTCGGGCGTCTCGCTCAGGATGGCGGTGCCGCCGTGCGCCACCAGCAGGTCGACCGCCGCCCCCAGGGCTGGGTTGGCGCTGATGCCCGAATAGCCGTCCGAGCCGCCGCACTGCAGGCCGATGGTGATGTGCGCCGCGCTGCACGGCTCGCGCTTCACCGCATTGGCGCGCGGCAGCATTTCCTGGATGAGCGCCACGCCTTTCTCCACCGTCTTGCGGGTGCCGCCGGTGTCCTGGATGTTGAAGGTGCGGAAGTTCTCGCCCTCGGCCAGATGACCGGTGGTGAGCCAGGCGTTGATCTGGTTGGCCTCGCAGCCCAGGCCGACCACCAACACCGCCGCGAAGTTCGGGTGCGTGGCGTAGCCGGTCAGCGTGCGTTCGAGGATCTGCATGCCCATGCCCTGCGTGTCCATGCCGCAGCCGGTGCCGTGGGTGAGCGCGACCACGCCATCGACATGGGGGTAGTCGGCCAGCGCCGCCGGGTTGGTCTTGCGCGAGAAGTGGTCGGCGATGGCGCGAGCCGCGGTGGCCGAGCAGTTCACGCTGGTCAGCACGCCGATGTAGTTGCGTGTCGCCACGCGGCCGTCGGCGCGCCGGATGCCCATGAAGCTCGCCTCGCGCGGGGCGGGCGCGGGCTTCACGTCGGCGCCGAAGGCGTAGTCGCGCTCGAAGTGGCCCTTGTCCGGGCCCATGTCGAGGTTCTGCGTGTGCACATGCTCGCCGGGCGCGATCGGCCGGCTGGCGAAGCCGATGATCTGGTTGTAGCGGCGCACCGGCTCGCCCGGCGCGATGGGGCGCATGGCGACCTTGTGGCCGGCCGGGATCAGGCCGCGCACGGCCACGCCTTCGACCGTGGTGCCGCCCACCAGCTGGGCGCGCGCGATCACCACGTCGTCGGCGGGATGGAGGCGAATGAAGGGAGTCATCGTGGTTCTCGTTGTCGGGCTAGAAGAACATTTTCGGCAGCCACAGTACCAATGACGGCACATAGGTGATCACCACCAGCGCCAGCAGCAGCGGTATCAGCCACGGCAGGATCGCGATGGTGGTGCGCTCGAAGCTCAAGCCTGCCACGCGCGCCAGCACGAACAGCACCATGCCCATGGGCGGGTGCAGCAGGCCGATCATCAGGTTCAACACCATCACCAAACCGAAGTGGATCGGGTCCACGCCGAGCTGCGTGGCGATGGGCAGCAGGATCGGAACGAGGATGGTGATGGCAGCCGTCGGCTCCAGGAAGCAGCCGACGAAAAGCATCAGCAGGTTGGCCAGCAGCAGGAAGACCCAGGCCTCCTTGGTGAAACCGAGCACCCAGGCGGCGATGTCGGTGGTCACGCCGGTGGCGGTCAGCATCCAGCCGAAGATGGAGGCGGCGGCCACGATGAAGAGCACCGTCGACGTGGTCTCGATGGTGTCGAGGCAGACCTTGACGAACATCTTCCACGACAGCGTCTTGTACCAGGCGAAGCCCAGAATGAGCGCCCACACGCAGGCCGCGATGGCGCCTTCGGTCGGCGTGAACAGCCCGGTGGTCATGCCGCCGATGAGCAGCACCGGCGTCATGATGGGCAGCAGCGCTTCGAACTTGAAGATCTTGTCCAGCACGAAGAGCGACGCCAGGCCTGCGAACACCGTCAGCTGCGGCGGCGTGCCCAGCTTGTCGACCAGCAGCCAGATCAGCAGCGGCCAGCCGATGACGACCGCCAGCTCGGTCAATGCCTTGAACAGGCGCGTGCTCGAAAACTTGACGTCGGCGCCCCATTTGTTCTTGTGCGCGAAGTAGGCGACCGTGATCATCATCAGGATGGCCAGCATCACGCCCGGCAGGATGCCGGCGAGGAACAACGCGCCCACCGACACGTTGGCCATCATTCCGTAGATCACGAAGGGCAGGCTCGGGGGAATGATCGGCCCCAGCGTGGCCGACGCGGCCGTCACGCCCACGGCGAACTCGGTCGAGTAGCCGTGCTCCTTCATCGCCTTGATCTCGATGGTGCCCAGGCCGGCCGCGTCGGCGATGGCGGTGCCGCTCATGCCAGCGAAGATCACCGAGCCCAGCACGTTCACGTGGCCGAGCCCACCCTTCATCCAACCGACGAGCGCGAGCGCGAAGTTGTAGATGCGCGTGGTGATGCCGGCGTTGTTCATCAGGTTGCCGGCCAGAATGAAGAAGGGCACGGCCAGCAACGGGAAGCTGTCGATGCCGCTCACCATCCGGTGGATCACCACGAAGGGCGGCAGCGAGCCGGTGAACAGGATGTACACCAGCGAGGCGCCGGCCATGGCGACGGCGACGGGGATGCCACCGGCCATGAAGATCAGGAAGAATATTTTCAGCATGTCGTGGGCTCGTTCAGTGGTCGGTCACTGGTCGGTCAGGGTGGATTCGGGGCGCTCGAGCACGCTGTAGCCGCGGCGCCAGTGTTTGAGCGCGACCTGGGCCGAGCGAAAGGTCATCGCCAGGAAGCCGAACAGGCAAATGCCGTAGACGATGTTCATCGGCGCATCGACGATGGTCATGCGCGTCTGGTTGCCGATCTTTTCCATCATTTGCCAGGTCATTACCACCGCTGCGGCGAAGAAGGCGGTGCGCAGCACGTCGACCGCACGCGACACCCAGCGGCCCATCGCTGCCGGCATGTGGCGGTAGAAGAAGTCGACCTGGATCTGGCTGTTCTTGGCCACGCCCACGGCAGCGCCGACGAACACGACGCTGACCAGCATGTAGCGTGCGATCTCCTCGGTCCAGGCGGCAGAGTCGTTCAGCACGTAGCGCGTGACGAATTGGTAGAAGACGGTCAGGCCCAGCGCCCAGAAGAGCGCCAGGGAGATCCAGCCTTCGGCGATGGTGTCGGAGAGGTCGACGACCTCGTCCTCGGCATGGAAGTGCCCCTCGTCGTCAATGATCTTCTGATCTGTCATGTGAAGTCTCGTGAGTAAAGCGGCCGCAGCACAAGCGCAAGGCCCGAAGCCGCAGTCCAGAAACACCGCGGCGCCGGCTCAGCCGGGCCGCTGGTGTTGCCCCCGGCAGGGGCTGGCGAGGGCGAAACGCAGTGCGCCGCAGGCTGGGGGCGAGCTATTTGATGGCGATGATGCGGTCGTAGTCCGCTTGCCGGTAACCGTGGTCGGTCGGCTTGGTGTTCTTCAGCACCGCCTCGCGGAAGGCCGCCTTGTCCACCGTGATCACGTTGTTGCCGCGCTTCTTGAACTCTTCCACCAGCCGCGCTTCCGACGCGATGATTTCGCGGCCGGTCTTGTCGGCGGCTTCTTCCATCACGTCCGAGAAGATCTTCTTTTCATCGGCCGACAGCTTGCCCCACAGCTGGCCCGACACCACGGTCAGCAGCGAGTCGACGATGTGGCCGGTGAGCGAGATGTTCTTCTGCACCTCGAAGAACTTCTTGGCCTCGATGGTCGGCAGCGGGTTCTCTTGCGCGTCGACCGTGCCGTTCTGCAGCGCGAGGTAGACCTCGGCGAAGGCGATGGGCGTGGCGTTGGCGCCGAGCGCCTTCGGGAAGGCAAGGTAGGCCGGCGCGTCGGGCACGCGGATCTTCAGGCCCTTCATGTCTTCGGGCTTGCTCACCGGCTTGGCCGCGCTCGACGTCACATGGCGCGCGCCGTAGTAATTGAGCGCAGTGATGTGGTTGCCCGTCTTGTCGTCGTAGCCCTTGGCGAGTTCCTTGAAGACGTCGCTCTTCGCGTACTTCAGCTGGTGCTCGGCGTCGCGGAAGATGAAGGGGAAATAGGAGATCGACAGCGGCGTGTAGCTGCGCCCGGCGAAGCTGGCACCCGTCAGCACGATGTCGACCGTGCCCAGCGTCATGCCCTGGTTGATGTCCGCTTCCTTGCCCAGGCTGGAGGCCGGGAACACCTGGATGTCGTACTTGCCGTTGGTGCGCTTCTTGATCTCCTCGGCGGCCCACACCGAATACTTGTGGAAGGGCTCCGAGGTCTCGTAGACGTGGGCCCATTTGAGCTTGGTCTGCGCGTTGGCGATGCCTGCGGCACCGAAGGCCGTGGCGGCCATGGCGCCGAGCACCAGGGTCTTCAGGGCGAGTCTCTTGCTCGTGGTCTTGCGGTTCATCGGTTTGTCTCCGTTGTGGCTGAAGGAAGGAAAAAAGAAAGGTGCTGGCGCGTCAGGCGGACCTTCTTGCGCGGCGCCAGCTCGCGCTGAATCGTTGGTGGGCCTTGTCCATGTGGGTGTGCATCGCTTCGCGGGCGCCCGCCACGTCGTGCGCGGCGATCGCGTCGCGCACCGCCTCGTGTTCGACGATGGCGGCGCGCCAGGAGGGCAGCGTCTCGAAATGGCCACCCAGACGCGAAAAGATCGGGCCCTTGCGTGAGTCCCAGAAGCTCTGCACCGTCTCTGTCAGCACCGCGTTGTCGCAGGCCTCGACGACGGCCAGGTGAAAGGCGCGGTCGCCTTCGAGCGGCATGACGTTCCGGTCGGCCAGTTCGCGCATCTGCAAGATGGCTTGCGTCATCGCGTCGACATGCTTGCGCCGGCCCAAGGCAGCGGCCAGCGCCGCGGTCTCGCCTTCGACGACGCGCCGGGCGCGGATGAGCTCGAGCGGGCCCCACTCGTTGCTGGCTGTGGTCGGTGCGGCCTGGCGCTGCGACCGGTCCTGCACGTACACGCCCGAGCCGGTGCGCACTTCGACCCAGCCTTCGACTTCGAGCGCGATCAGCGCCTCGCGCACCGACGGGCGACTCACGCCGAATTGGCCCGCCAGGTCGCGCTCCGCAGGAAGACGCGCGCCTGGGGCGAACTCGCCCTGTGCGATGAGCGCGCGCAGCTGGTCGGCGATCTGCCGATAGAGGCGCTGCGGTTCGATGGATTGCAGGGGCACGAGAGGAGCAGAGGCTTTAAGGGTTGTCCTGAATTGGACAGGTGGTCAGGCCAATTCAGAATACGGCGCGCATACCGCAGCGGCCATCCGGCGAAACCCTGAACACGCTGCACCACCTTCCAACGACACCAGGACACCGCATGAGACTCCAGGGAAAGACCGCCCTCATCACCGCCGCCGGACAGGGCATCGGCCGCGCCACCGCACTCGCCATGGCGGCCGAAGGCGCGCAGGTCTGGGCCACCGACGTCAACGCCGCGCTGCTGGAGAGCTATGCCGGCACGCCCAACATCCAGACCGCGGTGCTCGACGTGCTCGACAAGCAAGCCATCCACGACCTGGTCGCGCGCATGCCGGCCGTCAACGTGCTGTTCAACTGCGCCGGCGTCGTGCACAACGGGCCGATCCTGAGCGCGACCGACGACGACCTCGACTTCGCCTTCCGCCTCAACGTGCGTGCGCAGTTCTGGTCCATCCAGGCGGTGCTGCCGCGCATGCTGGCATCGGGCGGCGGCAGCATCATCAACATGGCGAGCGTGTGCTCGAGCATCAAGGGCCTGCCCAACCGCAACGTCTACGGCACCACCAAGGCGGCGGTGCTGGGGCTGACCAAGAGCGTGGCGGCCGACTATGTGACGCAGGGCGTGCGCTGCAACGCGGTGTGCCCGGGCACGGTCGACACGCCCTCGCTCGGTGAGCGCATCAACGCCAACCCCGACCCGGTCGAGGCCCGCAAGGCCTTCATCGCGCGCCAGCCGATGGGCCGCCTGGCGCAGGCGCACGAGATCGCGCCGGTGGTCGTCTTCCTGGCCAGCGACGAATCGATCTTCGCCACCGGCCAGTCCTTCTCGGTCGACGGCGGGATCACGATATGAATCGGCTCGACTTTCAAGGCCGCCATGCGGTGATCACCGGCGGTGCGACCGGGCTGGGCTATGCCATCGCGGCGCGCCTGCTGGCCTCGGGCGGCGTGGTCACGCTGTGGGACCGCGACCTGCCTGCCGCCGAAGCGGCCGCCGGCCGGCTGGGCGCCGGTGCCAAGGCCGTCGGCGTCGACGTGAGTGACGCGGCGGCGGTGGCGCAGGCCGTTCAGGCCACGCTGGCGCAGGGCGGCGCACATGCGCAGGCCGATGCCCTGGTCAACTGCGCCGGCATCACCGGGCCGAACACGAAGCTGGCCGACTATCCGGTCGAGGCCTGGCAGCAGGTCATGGCCGTCAACGTCAACGGCGTCTTCCACTGCTGCCGTGAATGGACGCCACACCTCACGACGCGGCCGTGGGCGCGCATCGTCAACATCGCGTCGGTGGCCGGCAAGGAGGGCAATCCCAACGCCAGCGCCTACAGCGCCAGCAAGGCGGCGGTCATCGCGCTGACCAAGTCGCTCGGAAAGGAGCTCGCGACCGGCCCGGTGCGCGTGAACTGCGTGACGCCGGCTGCGGTGAAGACGGCCATCTTCGACCAAATGACGCCCGAGCACATCGCCTTCATGCTGTCGAAGATCCCGATGGGGCGCTTCGGCACGCCCGACGAGATCGCGGCCATGGTGGCCTGGCTCTGCACCGAAGACTGCGCGTTCTCGACCGGCGCGGTGTTCGACCTCTCCGGCGGCCGTGCGACCTACTGACGCCGACCCGCGAGAATCCACGTTCAACTGAAAGGAAGCTACCCATGAAACTTGTGCGCTACGGCAACCCCGGCAAGGAAAAGCCCGGCCTCATCGACGACAACGGCCAGCTGCGCGACCTGAGCGCCGTGGTCAAGGACCTGGGCCCCGATCAACTCGGCGATGCCGCGCTGGCCAAGCTGCGCAAGCTCAAGACCGACAAGCTGCCGCTGGTGCGGGGCAAGCCACGCTTCGGCAGCCCGATCGCCAACGTCGGCAAGTTCATCGCCATCGGCCTGAACTACGCGGACCATGCGGCCGAGTCGGGCCTGCCGATCCCTGCGGAGCCGGTGGTCTTCATGAAGGCGACCAGCTGCATCCAGGGCCCGAACGATCCGGTCATGTTGCCCAAGAACTCGGTCAAGAGCGACTGGGAAGTCGAGCTCGGCGTGGTCATCGGCACGCGCGCGCGCTATGTCTCGCAAAAGGATGCGCTCAACTTCGTGGCCGGCTACTGCACCATCAACGACGTGAGCGAGCGCGAGTTCCAGATCGAGCGCGGCGGCACCTGGGACAAGGGCAAGGGCTGCGACACCTTCGGCCCGCTCGGCCCCTGGCTGGTGACGCGCGACGAAGTGCCCAACCCGCAGAAGCTGTCGATGTGGCTCGACCTCAACGGCACGCGCATGCAGACCGGCAACACCAAGACCATGATCTTCAGCATCGCCAAGATCGTCAGCTACCTGAGCCAGTTCATGACGCTCTTGCCCGGCGACGTCATCACCACCGGCACGCCGCCCGGCGTCGGCCTCGGCATGAAGCCGCCGCTCTACCTCAAGAAGGGCGACGTGATGACGCTGGGCATCGAAGGCCTAGGCGAGCAGCGCCAGGAAGTCGTGCCTTTCAAGCTCTGAGCCAGGCAGAAAAGCGTCTCGACGGGGCACGGTGCCAAGGCGCCGTGCCCCGTTTTTCATGGTCGTCCGACCCGGCGATTTTCGGGCAAGCCCTGAAGCGGCGCGGGACATTCCGCTTGCCAGCGCCTGCGGAAGTCCTGCAAAATAGAACGATCGTTCTTTTTTAACGCAGGCCGACCATGACCTTCGCCGCATCGACCAAGCCCGCCCGTGCCCCGCAGAAGGGCCAGCAGACCAAGGCCGCCATCATCGATGCGGCGCTGGGGCTCGCCGCACAGATCGGGCTCGAGGGCCTGTCGATCGGCGCCATCGCCGAAGTCACGCAAATGAGCAAGTCGGGCGTCTTCGCCCACTTCGGTTCGCGCGAAGAACTGCAACTGTCGGTGGTGCGCGAGTACCACCACCGCTTCGAGCAGGAGGTGTTCTACCCGGCGCTCGATGCACCGCGCGGCCTGCCGCGCCTGCGGGCGATGTTCGCCAACTGGATGAAGCGCACCTCGGCCGAGATCGACTCCGGCTGCATCTACATCAGCGGCGCGGTGGAATTCGACGACCGGGTCGGCCCGGTGCGCGACGCGCTGCTGGAGTCGGTGAACATCTGGCTCACCGCCATGACCCGCGCGGTTGTGCTGTCGCGGGCAGAAGGCCATCTGCGGCCGGATGCCGACGAGAAGCAGATCGCCTTCGAGATCCACGCGCTCATCCTGGCGTTGCACTACGAAGCACGCTTCCTGCGCATGCCCGGCTCGATGGAGCGGGCGCGGCTCGGCTTCGAGAACATCCTCACGCGCCATGGCGCGACCCCGACAGCGGAACCGGCCGCGCCGACGCCGGTGCCGCGCCGCCTGAAGCCCGTGCGCTGATCACTCCCTCCCTCCGTTTTTCGTCTCTTCCTCCTACTCTTTTTCCCTCATCGGAGTCATCGATGCCGCTCTACACCCCGCCGCTGCGCGACATGCAGTTCGTCCTGCACGAAGTCCTTCGCGTCACCGACGAATTCAAGGCCTTGCCGGCCCACGCCGAGACCGATGTCGACACCGTCAATGCGGTGATCGAGGAGGCCGGCAAGTTCGCGGCCGAGGTCACCTTCCCGCTGAACATCGGCGGCGACGAAGAGGGCTGCGTGCTCGACAAGGAAACGCACGAGGTCAAGACGCCGACCGGCTTCAAGGACGCCTACGCCAAGTTCGTCGAAGGCGGCTGGGCCGCGCTGTCGTGCAAGCCCGAGTTCGGCGGCCAAGGCCTGCCCTTCGTGCTGAACCAGTGCCTCTACGAGATGCTCAACAGCGCCAACCAGGCGTGGACGATGTACCCGGGCCTCTCGCACGGCGCGTACGAAGCGCTGGTGGCGCATGGTACGGAAGCGCAAAAGAAGACCTACCTGCCCAAGCTCGTGACCGGCGAGTGGACCGGCACCATGTGCCTGACCGAAGCGCATTGCGGCACCGACCTGGGCCTGCTGCGCACCAAGGCCGAACCGCAGGCCGACGGGAGCTACAAGCTCACCGGCAACAAGATCTTCATCTCCGCCGGCGAGCACGACATGGTCGCCAACATCGTCCACCTGGTGTTAGCCCGGTTGCCGGACGCGCCGAAGGGCAGCAAGGGCATCAGCCTGTTCGCGGTGCCGAAGTACCTCGTGAAGGCCGACGGCTCGCTGGGCGAGCGCAACCCGATCTACTGCGGCGGCCTGGAGCACAAGATGGGCATCCATGGCAATGCCACGGCGCAGATCGTGATGGACGGTGCGGTGGGCAGCCTGGTCGGCGAGCCGAACAAGGGCCTGGCCGCGATGTTCGTGATGATGAACGCGGCACGGCTGGGCGTGGGCAACCAGTCGCTCGGCCTGACCGAGGTGGCCTATCAGAACGCGCTGGCCTACGCCAAGGACCGCGTGCAGATGCGCTCGCTGTCGGGCGTGAAGGCCAAGGACAAGGAAGCCGACCCGATCATCGTGCACCCCGACGTGCGCAAGATGCTGCTCACCGCCAAGGCCTATGCCGAAGGCGGCCGGGCGCTGCAGATCTTCTGCACGCTGCTGCTCGACAAGGAACACCACCACCCCGACGAGAAGGTGCGCAAGGACAGCGGCGAACTCGTCGCCCTGCTCACGCCCATCGTCAAGGCTTTCATCACCGATAACGGCCACATCGCGACCAACGCCTGCATGCAGGTCTTCGGCGGCCACGGCTTCATCAAGGAATGGGGCATGGAGCAGTTCGTGCGGGACAACCGCATCAACATGATCTACGAGGGCACCAACACCATCCAGTCGCTCGACCTGCTGGGCCGCAAGGTGCTGGGCAACAACGGCGCCACGCTGAAGAAGTTTGGCAAGCTGGTGGGTGCGCTGGTTGCCGAAGAGGGCGTGAACGAGAAGATGAGCGAGTTCATCACGCCCGTCGCAGTGCTGGGCGAGCAGCTGACCAAGTTCACGATGGAGATCGGCTTCAAGGGTTCGCAGAACCCCGACGAAGTAGGCGCGGCCGCGGTCGACTACCTGCGCGTGGCGGGCCACTTCGTCTTCGGCTACCTGTTCGCCCGCATGGCGCAGGTGGCGCTGCGTGAGATCGCGGCCGGTAACAACGACCCGTTCTACGTCGCCAAGCTGCAGACCGCGCGCTTCTACTTCGCCAAGCTCTTCCCCGAGACGGCGACGCTGATGCGCACCGCCCGTGCCGGCAGCAAGGCGCTGATGGACACCAACGAGGCGCTGGCGTGATGAAGGCCGGGTTCGCGTTCTTGGCCTTGCTGCTGCTTGTGAGCGCAGGCGCGGCGATGGCACAGACGTCGCCTGTGGGCCTGTGGCGCAGCATCGACGACAAGACCGGCGAGGCCAAGGCCGAGATCCGCATCGAGGAGGCCGGCGGCACGCTGGCCGGGCGCATCGAGAAGACGCTCAAGAAGGACACGAAACCCGATGCCGTCTGCGACGAGTGCACAGACGACCGCAAGGGCAAGCCGATCGTCGGCCTCGAGATCATTCGCGGCAACAAGATCCTCGACCCCGAGAACGGCAAGGAATACCGCGCCGGCTTCACGCCGATCGACGGTGGCCGGAAGCTGGAAGTGCGCGGCTACCTGGGCCCGTTCTGGCGCACGCAGGTGTGGACGCGCGTGCAATAAACACTGGAAGAAGCCATGTCCCGATTCAATGTGAAGAAAGTCGCCGTGCTCGGTGCCGGCGTGATGGGCGCGCAGATTGCGGCCCACCTGGTGAACGTGCGCGTCCCTGTGGTCTTGTTCGACCTCGCCGCGAAGGAGGGGCCGAAGAACGGCATCGTCCTGCGCGCCATCGACAACCTCAAGAAGCTGAAGCCCGCGCCGCTGGGCGACGTGGCCGATGCGGCGCTGATCGAGGTGGCGAACTACGAAGACGACCTCGCCAAGCTCGGCGACTGCGACCTGGTGATCGAGGCCATCGCCGAGCGGATGGACTGGAAGCTCGACCTCTACAAGAAGATCGCGCCGCACGTCGCGAAGAACGCCATCCTGGCCTCGAACACCTCGGGCTTGTCGATCACGAAGCTCAGCGAAGCACTGCCGGAAGCACTCAAGCCTCGCTTCTGCGGCATCCACTTTTTCAATCCGCCGCGCTACATGTTCCTGGTCGAGCTGATCGACACGCCGACCACCGAGCCGCAGGTGCTCGACCAGCTCGAGGCCTTCGTCACCAGCACGCTCGGCAAGGGCGTGGTGCGCGCGCACGACACGCCCAACTTCATCGCCAACCGCGTCGGCATCGCCGGCATGCTGGCCACGCTGAAGGAAGTCGAGACCTTCGGGCTCACGCCGGACATCGTCGACGACCTCACGGGCAAGAAGCTGGGCCGCGCGAGTTCGGGCACCTTCCGCACGGCCGACGTGGTCGGTCTCGACACGATGGCGCACGTCGTGAAGACGCTGCAGGACACGTTGAGCGCGGAGACCGATCCGTTCTACGGCAACTTCGCCACGCCGCCGGTGCTCGCCAAGCTGCTGGAGCTCGGCAATCTGGGCCAGAAGACCCAGGCGGGCTTCTTCAAGAAGGTCGGTCGCGACATCCTGCGTTTCGACCTGCAGAGCGGCGACTACGTGGCTGCCGGCGAGAAGGCTGACGAGGTGTATGGCCGCATGCTCAAGCGCCCGGCGGCCGAGCGGCTGAAGCTGCTGCGCGACAGCGAAGGGCCGCAGGGCCAGTTCCTCTGGGCCATCCTGCGCGACGGCTTCCACTACGCGGCGGTGCACTTGGCGACCATCGCCGAAAGCGCGCGCGACATCGACTTCGCCATGCGCTGGGGCTTCGGCATGCAGCAGGGTCCGTTCGAGCTGTGGCAGGAAGCCGGATGGACGCAGGTCGCCAAGTGGGTGCAGGAAGACATCGATGCGGGCAAGGCGCTCAGCAGCGCGCCGCTGCCGACCTGGGTGTTCGAGGGCCCGGTGGCCGAGGCCGGTGGCGTGCACACGCCGGAAGGCTCGTGGAGCGCTTCGCTCGGCAAGTTCGTGCCGCAGCGCCGGCTGCCCGTGCATGCGCGCCAGCTATTCCCCGAAAGCATGCGCGGTGCCAGCGCGGTCGATCCGACGACGGCCGGGACCACGCTCAGCGACGACGGCGACGTGCGCGTCTGGACGCTCGACGGCGATGTGCTGATCGCCAGCATCCACTCGAAGATGAACGCCATCAGCCCGGACGTGGCCGAGTCGCTCGCCGCTGCGGTCGAATTGGCCGAGGCCGAGTACCAAGGCCTGGTGATCTGGTCGCCCGACGACAAGTTCTCCGTCGGCGCCGACCTGCAGGCGATGCTTCCGGCCTTCGTGGTCGCGGGCATCGGCGCAGTCGAAGGCGCAGAGGAAGAGCTGCAGAACACGATGCTCAAGATCCGCTATGCCAGCGTGCCGGTGGTCTCGGCCATCCGCGGCCTGGCGCTGGGCGGTGGCTGCGAACTCGCCGTCTACTCGGCGAAGCGCGTGGCCGCGATGGAAAGCTACATCGGCCTGGTCGAGGTCGGCGTGGGCCTGGTGCCCGGCGCGGGCGGCCTGACCTACATCGCGCGCCGCGCGGCCGAGAACGCCGCCGCCACGACGGGCACCGATCTGTTGCCCTTCCTCACCGAAGGCTTCACCGCCGCGGCGATGGCCAAGGTCGGCACCGGCGCGCTGGATTCGAAGAAGCTGGGCTACCTGCTCGACGGCGACGTGATGGTGCCGAACAAGGACGAGCTGCTCTACGTCGCGCTGCAGCAGGCCAAGGCCATGGCCGACGCCGGCTACCGCGCCCCGCTGCGCCGCAGCTTCCGCGTCGCGGGCCGCAGCGGCGCCGCAACCATCAAGGGCCAGTTGGTGAACATGCGTGACGGCGGCTTCATCAGCGCGCACGACTTCCACATCGCGAGCCTGATCGCCGAGGTGGTGACCGGCGGCGACATCGACGCGGGTTCGCTGGTGACCGAGGAGTACCTGATGGCGCTGGAACGCAAGGCCTTCTGCTCGCTCATCGTGCATCCGAAGACGCAGGAGCGAATCATGGCGATGCTCAGCACCGGCAAGCCGGTCCGGAACTGAAGAAAGAACACATCATGAGCAAGCAAGTTCAAGACGCCTACATCGTCTCCGCCACGCGCACGCCCATCGGCAAGTCGCACCGCGGCTACTTCCGCAACTACCGCCCGGACGACCTGCTCGCCACCACATTGCGTGCCGCGCTGGCTGCCGTGCCGCGGCTCGATCCGAAGGCCATCGAGGACATCATCTGCGGCTGCGCCATCCCGGAAGGCAGCCAGGGCCTGAACATCGCGCGCATCGGCGCGGTGCTGGCGGGGCTGCCGAACAGCATCGGCGGCATCACGGTCAACCGCTTCTGCGCCTCGGGCCTGTCGGCCGTGCAAATGGCGGCGGACCGCATCCGCGTCGGCGAGGCCGACGTGATGATCGCGGCCGGTGTCGAGAGCATGAGCATGGTGCCGATGATGGGCAACTCGCCTTCGCTGTCGCCCTCGATTTTCGAACGCGAGGGCGACGTGGGCATTGCCTACGGCATGGGCCTGACGGCCGAGAAGGTCGCACAGCAGTGGAAGGTGAGCCGCGAGGCGCAGGATGCCTTCGCACTGGCCTCGCACCAGAAGGCGCTGGCCGCGCAGGGAGCCGGCGAGTTCGCCGACGAGATCACGCCGATCGAGGTGACCGACCGCACGCCGGACCTGGAAACCGGCGAGTCGATCGCGAAGAGGCGCACCGTGGGCCTGGACGAAGGCGCGCGGCCCGACACCAGCCTCGAAGGGCTGGCCAAGCTGCGCACCGTCTTCGCCGCGCGCGGCACGGTCACCGCGGGCAACAGTTCGCAGACCTCCGACGGCGCCGGGGCGCTGATCCTCGCGAGCGAGAAGGCGTGCCGGCAGTACGACCTGACGCCGCTGGCGCGCTTCGTGAGCTTCGCGAGCAAGGGCGTGCCGCCGCACATCATGGGCATCGGCCCGATCGAGGCGATTCCCGCGGCGCTGCGTTACGCAGGCCTGAAGCACGAGGACATCGACTGGTTCGAGCTCAACGAGGCCTTTGCCGCGCAATCGCTGGCCGTCATCAACACGCTGGGCCTTGACCCGAGCAAGGTCAATCCGATGGGTGGCGCCATTGCGCTGGGTCATCCGCTGGGCGCGACCGGCGCTATCCGCTCCGCGACAGTCGTGCATGCCTTGCGGCGCAAGAATCTGAAGTACGGCATGGTCACGATGTGCGTGGGCATGGGGCAGGGCGCGGCAGGCATCTTCGAGCGGGTGTGACGAAGGAATCTGCGGCGCTGGGTACAGGAGCCAGAGGAGACAGGCAGTGACGCAACACATCTTCGACGAGGCGCTCGCGCTGCACCACAGCGACATTCGCGTGGGCCATTTCACCGGCATGACGAGCCCGGACTACTGGAACATGGTCGGCCCCTTCGGTGGTACGACGGCGGCGGTGGTGCTGCAGGCGGTGCTGCGACATCCCGATTTGCTCGGCGCGCCGATCGCGCTCACGGTGAACTACGCGGCCGCCATCGAGGCCGGCGCCTTCGACGTGCAGGCGACGGCCGTGCGCACCAACCGCTCGACCCAGCACTGGACCGTGCAGATCACCCAGGCCGGCGTCGGCGATGTGCCGCAGCTGACGACCACGGCCACCGTGGTCACGGCGGCCCGTCGCGAGACCTGGAGCACCAACGACCTGCCGAGGCCGCCGGTGCCCGGCCCCGCGCAGGCCGAGCGCATGACCATCGGCCCGAAGGGCGTCGCCTGGATCGGGCAGTACGACATGCGGCCGGTGCGCGGCAGCATTCCCACGCAATGGGATGGCGGCGGCGACCACAGCGAGACGATGCTCTGGCTGCGCGATGCGCAGCCGCGGCCGCTCGATTTCCCGGCGTTGGCGGCGATGAGCGACATGTTCTATCCGCGCGTCTGGCTGCGGCGCGCCACGCCGGTGCCAGCCGGCACGGTATCGATCACGACCTACTTCCACGCCGACGCGTCGCATCTGGCCGAGGTCGGAACCGGCTATCTTCTGGGACGCGCGGTCGGACAGCAATTCCAGAACGGCTTCTTCGACCAGAGCGCCCAGCTCTGGAGCGAGGCCGGCGCGTTGCTCGCCACGTCCAACCAGATCGTCTATTTCAAGGAATGACCATGAGCGACATCCTCGTCCACACCGAAGCCGGTGTGATGACCCTCACCTTCAATCGCGTCGCGCGCAAGAACTCGATCACCGGCGCGATGTACGACGCCCTGTCGGCGGCACTCGACCAGGCATCGGAGGATGCGGCCGTGCGCGCCGTGCTGATCCAGGGCGACCCGACCATCTTCAGCGCGGGCAACGACATCGCGGACTTCATGGCGACCGCCGCCGCGCCGGCCGCCACGCCGATGAAAGAGTCGCCTGCCATCCGTTTCCTGCGCACCATCGCGGCCTTTCCCAAGCCGGTCATCGCCGCGGTCTGCGGCCCGGCGGTGGGCATCGGCACCACGCTGCTGTTCCATTGCGACCTGGTCTACGCGGGCGACAACGCCGCCTTCTCGATGCCCTTCGTCAATCTCGGCCTGGTGCCCGAAGCCGCGTCGAGCCTGCTGGCACCGCGGATGTTCGGCTACCACCGCGCGGCGGAGGCGCTGATGCTCGGCGAGCCCTTCATGGCCGAGGCCGCGCTCGAGGTCGGGCTGGTGAATCGCGTCGTGCCGCCCACCGAATGCAACGCCATCGCGCAGAGCCAGGCGCGCAAGCTGGCGGCCAAGCCAATGTCGGCGCTGATCGAGACCAAGCGTCTGATGAAGATGGCGCAGCAGCCGGCGGTGCTGGAGCGCATCGACGCCGAGAGCGTGAGCTTCGGTCAGGCGATGCGTTCGCCAGCGGCGAAGGAGGCCTTCAGCGCCTTCTTGGAAAAGCGCAAGCCGGATTTTTCGCAGCTGTGAACGCCCGCGAGCACAGCTGTCAGGGTTGCGTCGCGATGGCCCGCGGCCGGCCGTTGTCGTCGATGGCGACGTAGGTGAAGGTGGCTTGGGTCACCTTGATGTATTGGCCCTGCGCCTGGAAGCGTTCCGCAAACACCTCGACCGTCACCGTGACCGAGGTGCGGCCGACGCGCACCAGCTTCGAATAGAAGGACAGGATGTCGCCGATGCGCACCGGCTGCTTGAAGATGAATTCGTTCACCGCCACGGTCGCCATGCGGCCCTGGGTGTAGCGCGCCGGAATCACCGAGCCGGCCAGGTCGCACTGGGCCATCACCCAGCCGCCGAAGATGTCGCCGTTGGCATTGCAGTCGGCAGGCATCGGGATGACCTTGAGCACCAGCTCCATGTCGGTGGGCAGGCTCTTGAGGACGGCGGCCGTGTTGGCACTCGGAGAATCGGACATGGGCACAATCGAAGGCAATAACAGCCACGATTGTCCCCCATGCGCCGCAGCGGCGAAGCCCTTTCCTCTCCCCACCACACGCCGGGCGGCGCCCCCGAGCGCAGCGACCGGTCCGACTGGGCCACCCTGCGCCGGCTCTTTCCCTACCTGTGGGACTACAAATGGCGGGTGCTGGCCGCGCTGAGCTTCATGATCGGCGCCAAGGTCGCCAACGTGGGGGTGCCGGTGCTGCTGAAGAACCTGGTCGACACCATGACGCCGAAGCCAGGCCTTCCGGACATGGCACAGGCGCTGCTCGTCGTGCCGATCGGTCTGCTGCTGGCCTACGGGTTGCTGCGATTGTCGACCTCGCTTTTCAACGAGTTGCGCGAGCTCGTGTTCGCCAAGGCGACCGAGGGCGCGGCGCGCCGCATCTCGCTGGAGGTGTTCCGCCACCTGCATGCGCTGAGCCTGCGCTTTCACCTGGAGCGCCAGACCGGCGGCATGACCCGCGACATCGAGCGCGGTACGCGCGGCGTGCATTCGCTGATCTCGATGTCGCTCTACAGCATCGTGCCGACCATCGTCGAGCTGGTGCTGGTGCTGACCATCCTGGGCGTGAAGTTCGATGCGCTCTTCGTCTGGATCACCGGCGCCGCGCTGGTGCTCTACATCACGTTCACCGTGACGGTGACCGAGTGGCGCACCCAGTTTCGCAAGACCATGAACGAGCTCGATTCGGTGGCGCAAAGCCGCGCGGTCGATTCGCTGCTGAACTACGAGACGGTCAAGTACTTCAACAACGAGGAGTTCGAAGCCGGCCGCTACGACGCCAGCCTCGACCGGTACCGCAAGGCCGCCATCAAGAGCCAGCGCACGCTGTCGATGCTCAACACCGGCCAGCAACTGCTGATCGCGGTGAGCCTGGTGCTGATGCTGTGGCGCGCGACGGCGGGTGTGGTCGAAGGGCGCATGACGCTGGGCGACCTGGTGATGGTCAACGCCTTCATGATCCAGCTCTACATCCCGCTCAACTTCCTGGGCGTGATCTACCGCGAGATCAAGCAGAGCCTGACCGATCTCGACAAGATGTTCGTGCTGATGGAGAAGGAGCGCGAGGTGCGCGATGCACCCGGCGCGCAGCCGCTGTCGCACGCCGAGGGCGCCGTGCGCTTCGAGGACGTGAGCTTCGCCTACGAAGCCGCGCGGCCCATCCTGAAGCACGTGAGCTTCGAGATCCCGCCCGGCAAGACGGTGGCGGTGGTCGGTCCGTCGGGCTCGGGCAAGTCCACGCTGGCGCGCCTGCTCTATCGCTTCTATGACGTCCAGAACGGCCGCATCACCATCGGCGGCGAGGACATTCGCGTTGTCACCCAGGCCAGCGTGCGCCAGGCCATCGGCATCGTGCCGCAGGACACGGTGCTGTTCAACGACACCGTCGAATACAACATCGCCTACGGCCGGCCGAACGCCACGCGCGACGAGGTGGAAGCCGCGGCGAAGGCGGCACGCATCCACGACTTCATCACCGCCACGCCCAAGGGCTACGACACGCCGGTGGGCGAGCGCGGGCTCAAGCTGTCGGGCGGTGAGAAGCAGCGCGTGGCGATCGCGCGCACGCTGCTCAAGAACCCGCCGATCGTCATCTTCGACGAGGCCACCTCGGCGCTCGATTCGGCGAACGAGCGGGCGATCCAGCACGAGCTCAAGAACGCCGCGCAGAACAAGACCACCCTGGTGATTGCGCATCGGCTGTCGACGGTGGTCGACGCGCACGAGATCCTCGTGCTCGAAAGCGGCGTGATCGTGGAGCGTGGCACGCATGCGGCGCTGCTGGCGCAGCAGGGGCGCTACGCCCAGATGTGGGCCATGCAGAAGATCGAGGCCGCACCGGTGCTCTGAGCGGAGCAGGCCGCAACTATTTTTTTGAAAACCGATTCAGGAGCGATTCGAATGACCGGGAAGATTCCCCTGCTGGTGCTCAATCTGCAGACTGAGGAGCACCTCGCCATCCTGCGTGCGCACTACGACGTGACCTATGCCATCGACCGCCCGAGCCGCGACGCGGCCGTCGCCGCGAAGGGCGCCACCTTTCGCGCCGTGCTGACCAACGGCGGCACCGGCGTGACGGCCGAAGAGATCGCGGCCATGCCCCAGCTGGAGCTGATCTGCGCCATGGGCGCGGGCTACGAGAACATCGCGCTGGAGGCGGCGCGGGCCCGCGGCATCGCCGTCGCGAATGGCGCGGGCACCAACGACGACTGCGTGGCCGACCATGCCTTCGGCCTGCTCATCGCCGCCGTGCGCGGCCTCGTCAAGCTCGATCGCCAGTGCCGCGAGGGCGTCTGGCGCGACGTCATCCCCTTCCCGCCGAACGTGTCGGGCCGCAGGCTCGGCATCGTCGGGCTCGGCACCATCGGCCAGAAGATCGCCAAGCGCGCCGGTGGCTTCGACATGGACATCGGCTATCACAACCGACGCCCGAAGGAGGGCGTGGCCCACCGCTACTTCGAGAGCCTGCTCGAGCTCGCAACCTGGGCCGACTTCCTGGTCGTGGCAACGCCGGGCGGCGCGGGCACGAAGCATCTGGTCGACCGCCAGGTACTCGATGCGCTCGGGCCGCGCGGGGTGCTCGTCAACATCGCGCGCGGCAGCGTCGTCGACACCGATGCGCTGGCCGCGGCACTGCGCGAGCAGCGCCTGGGCGGCGCCGGCCTCGACGTGTACGAAAGCGAACCGCACCGGCCCGAGCCGCTGGTCGGCCTCGGCAACATCGTGCTGACGCCGCACGTGGCTGGTTGGTCGCCGGAAGCGGTCACCGCATCGGTGAACCGCTTCCTCGCTAACGCCGAGGGGCATTTCTCGGGGCGCGACCTCGTCTCGCCGGTCCCATAATCCCGGCCCATGGAAACCAAGTGGCTCGAAGACTTCGTCAGCCTGGCTGAGACCCGCAGCTTCAGCCGCTCGGCCCAGTTGCGCCATGTGACGCAGCCGGCTTTTTCGCGACGCATCCAGGCGCTGGAAGGCTGGGCCGGCACCGACCTGGTCGACCGCTCGTCCTATCCGACGCGCCTGACGCCCGCCGGACAGACGCTCTACAGCCAGGCCATCGAGATGCTGCAGGGCCTGCAGAGCACCCGGGCCATGCTGCGCGGCCACTCGGGGACCGCCCACGACGTGATCGAGTTCGCGGTGCCGCACACGCTCGCCTTCACCTTCTTCCCGGCCTGGGCGACGATGCTGCGGGAGCATTTCGGTCCGCTCAAGACCCGGCTGATCGCCCTCAATGTGCACGACGCGGTGCACCGCCTGGTCGAAGGCAGCTGCGACCTGCTGATCGCCTACCAGCATCCGTCCCAGCCGCTGCAGCTCGACACCAACCGCTACGAGATGGTGCTGCTGGGCCACGAGGTGGTGGCGCCCTGGGTCAAGCCCGATGCCGAAGGCGCGCCGCGCTATCGCCTGCCCGGGCGCCCCGGCCAGCCGCTGCCCTACCTCGGCTACGCGCCGGGCGCCTATCTCAGCGGTGTGGTCGACCAGCTCATCAAGGACTCGGGCACCGCCATCCACCTCGACCGGGTCTATGAAACCGACATGTCCGAGGGCCTGAAAGCCATGGCGCTCGAGGGCCATGGCATCGCCTTCCTGCCGCAGAGCGCCGTGCGCCAGGAGGTGAAGGCGCGCAAGCTGGTCAGCGCGCTGCCACCGGAGATCGACAGCCTCGAAGCGACCATGGAAATTCGCGCCTACCGGGAGCGTCCGATGGCGGCGCCGGCCAAGGGCGCGCGCAGTGGCAAGTCGGCCGACGAGGCGTCCACGCGCAAACGCGCGGTCGATGCGCTGTGGGCCTACCTGGTCGGCGCCCAGCCTGCCGCCACCTGATGCTGCATTGCAAAAACTATGACGTGCGCGCATGACGACGCCCGCATCCGGCATTGGTCACGCGCTTGCACGCCGCATACAGTCCGCGGGGTGCTGTCACATGGAAGAGTCATGGTCGAAGCGTGTGATTTTTCACGCAAGGGGTGGGTCGGTCGGGAGGCCGGGCACAAAGGCTGCTTAGTACCCTTCGATCGACGCAAGATAGACGGTCCGCACCAATGCGGACCGCGCATTTGGGCCCGGGTAAATCTGGTGCGCGCAGGCGCCCCAACTTGGGCCGGGTAAGCCCGTAGATGCGGATGTCTAGAATTTCGTTGTATTCCTCTCAGTCAATTTCAGGAGTTTTCCCTATGAAGAAGCAAGCAGTGGCGCTGATGATCTCGGCGCTGGCCGCCGGTGGCGCGTTCGCGCAGGCCACCGACACCCTGGCCAAGATCAAGGCCTCGGGCGTCATCACCGAAGGCGTTCGGGAATCCTCCGGCCTCTCCTACACCCTGGGCAATGGCCAGTACACCGGCTTCCATTACGACATTTGCGCCAACGTCATCAAGGACCTCGAAAAGGCCGTCGGCAAGAAGCTCGAGACCAAGTACCAGCCGGTGACCTCGCAGAACCGTATCCCGCTGGTGCAGAACGGCACCGTCGACATCGAGTGCGGCTCGACCACCAACAACGCCACGCGCCAGAAGGACGTGGCCTTCGCCGTCACCACCTACGTCGAAGAAGTGCGCATCGCCGTCAAGGCCAACTCGGGCATCACCAAGATCGCCGACCTGAATGGCAAGACCGTTGCCACCACCACCGGCACCACCTCGGTGCAGACGCTGCGCAAGAACGAGCGCGCCACCGGCGTCGACTTCAAGGAGCTCTACGGCAAGGACCACTCCGACAGCTTCCTGCTGCTCGAGTCGGGCCGCGCCGATGCCTTCGTGATGGACGGCTCGATCCTCGCCTCCAACATCGCCAAGTCGAAGAACCCGGCCGACTTCAAGGTCGTCGGCGAAGTGCTGAGCGTCGAGCCGATCGCGATCATGATCCGCAAGGACGACCCGGCCTTCAAGAAGGCGGTCGACGACAGCATCAAGGCCCAGATCAAGTCTGGCGAGCTGAACAAGCTCTGGGACAAGTGGTTCCTGCAAGCGATCCCGCCAGCGAACGTGAAGATCGGCCTGGCGCTGTCCGACGCGACCAAGGACGCCTGGGCGAACCCCAACGACAAGCCGATGGAAGAGTACGCAGTCAAGAAGTAAGTCAACGCCGGTCAACGCGCCAACGCCCGCCACTTTCGGCGGGCGTTTGTTTTCGCGATCGGCATAACAACAGTCGACGAGAAGGAGAAACCCGATGGGATCGAATTGGGATTGGCAGGTCTTCTTGCAAGACCCGGGCGGGAAATTCCCGACCTATTGGCAATGGATGCTGTCGGCCTGGGGCTGGACGCTGTCGGTCGCGCTGCTGGCGCTGATCGTGGCGCTGGTGCTGGGCTCGCTGATCGGCATCATCCGCACGCTGCCCGACAGCCCGTGGCTGGTTCGCCTGGGCAACGCGTGGGTGGAACTGTTCCGCAACATTCCGCTGCTGGTACAGATCTTCCTCTGGTATCACGTCATCCCGGCGATGATTCCCGTGATGAAGGGCGTCCCGAGCTTCGTGCTGGTGGTGCTGGCGCTCGGCTTCTTCACCTCGGCGCGGATCGCCGAGCAGGTGCGCTCCGGCATCCAGGCGCTGCCCAAGGGCCAGCGCTACGCGGGCATGGCAGTGGGTTTCACCACCGTCCAGTACTACCGCTACGTGATCCTGCCGATGGCCTACCGCATCATCATTCCGCCGCTCACCAGCGAGACGATGAACATCTTCAAGAACTCGTCGGTCGCCTTCGCGGTGTCGGTGTCCGAACTCACCATGTTCGCGATGCAGGCGCAGGAAGAAACCTCGCGCGGCATCGAGGTCTATCTCGCGGTCACCGGGCTCTACGTGATCTCGGCCTTCGCGATCAACCGCCTGATGGCGCTCATCGAGAAGAAGACGCGGGTGCCGGGCTTCATTGTCTCGGCCAGCGGCGGAGGCCACTGACATGATGAGTCTCGATTTTTCCTTCTACAACTGGGAAGTCATCAGCAACTTCGTGCTGAAGGGCTTCTACTTCAGCATCTTCCTGACGGTGGTCGCGACCATCGGCGGCGTGCTTTTGGGCACGGTGCTGGCGCTGATGCGGCTGTCGGGCAAGAAGTGGCTGGACATGCCGGCGGCCGTCTACGTCAACGGCATGCGCAGCATTCCGCTGGTGATGGTGATCCTGTGGGTCTTCCTGCTCGCGCCGTTCCTGATCGGCCGGCCGATCGGGGCCGAAGTGTCGGCGGTCGTGACCTTCATCGCCTTCGAGGCGGCCTACTTCAGCGAGATCATGCGCGCGGGCATCCAGTCGATCCCACGCGGCCAGGTGAACGCCGGCCAGGCGGTGGGCATGACCTACGGCCAGAACATGAAGCTGATCATCCTGCCGCAGGCCTTCCGCAACATGCTGCCGGTGCTGCTCACCCAGACCATCATCCTGTTCCAGGACACCTCGCTGGTCTATGCCATCGGCGCCTACGACATGCTCAAGGGCTTCGAGACCGCCGGCAAGAACTACGGCCGCCCGATCGAGGCCTACCTGCTGGCAGCCGTCGTTTACTTCATCATGTGCTATGCGCTCTCGTACCTGGTCAAGCGCCTGCACAAGAAGATTGCCATCATCCGTTGAGGAGAGATTGAAATGATTGAAATCAAGAACGTTTCCAAATGGTACGGCCCGGTGCAGGTGCTCAACGATTGTTCGGTGAGCATCAAGAAGGGCGACGTCGTCGTGGTCTGCGGCCCCTCGGGTTCCGGCAAGTCGACCCTCATCAAGACGGTGAACGCGCTCGAGCCTTTCCAGAAGGGCGAGATCACCGTCAACGGCATTCCGCTGCACGACCCCAAGACCAACCTGCCCAAGCTGCGTTCGAAGGTCGGCATGGTGTTCCAGCACTTCGAGCTGTTCCCGCATCTGTCGGTGACCGAGAACCTCACGATCGCGCAGATCAAGGTGCTCGGCCGCAGCGCGGACGAAGCCAAGGTGCGCGGCCTGAAGATGCTCGACCGCGTGGGCCTGATGGCGCACAAGGACAAGTTCCCTGGCCAGCTCTCGGGCGGCCAGCAGCAGCGCGTGGCCATTGCGCGTGCGCTGTCGATGGACCCGATCGTGATGCTGTTCGACGAGCCCACCTCGGCGCTCGACCCCGAGATGGTGGGCGAAGTGCTCGACGTGATGGTGGCCCTGGCCAAGGAAGGCATGACCATGATGGTGGTCACGCACGAAATGGCCTTCGCCCGCAAAGTCGCGAGCCGAGTGATCTTCATCGACGTCGGCGGCAAGATCCTGGAAGACTGCCCGAAGGACGAGTTCTTCAGCCATCCGGAGAACCGGCAGCCGCGCACCAAGGATTTCCTGAACAAGATCCTGCAGCACTGAGCTGCCAGCGCCGCGAACGACAAGCCCCGCACTGCGGGGCTTTGTTTTTGGCGAACCCGCATGGCCGGCAGGTGTATGCATGCCACCGGCGCCGGACCGGCCTACGATGGGGCCATGCGTCCTTTCGCGCCCTCCCTTGCCTGCGTTTTCGCGGTGCGGCTGCGCGCGGAACCTCATCGCATGCCGGGTCGACGTGCCGTTGCACAGTCCTGAGCCCGGCGATCCCTTTCCCCCTTCTTCTATCGCGCCGCTGGATCACCGGGCACCCGCTGTCCCGGCGTTTTTCTTCCCAGGAGCGATCCCTCATGAACCCAGATGCCATCGCGGTGCTCGCGGCCCGTACCCTCACCGACCTCGACCATGCCCGGCTCGGCAAGTACGCCGACGGCCTGCCGGCCAGCGCCATCCAGAGCGTGCTCGACAACGCCGAACTCGTCGCGCCCAGCGAGATCGCAGCCGACGTCGTCACGATGCGCTCGCGCGTCGAGGTGGTCGAGCCCATGGGCGTGCGCCACCGGCGGACGCTGACGCTGAGCTACCCGTCTGACGCCGACCCCGCCACGGGCTGCATTTCCGTCCTGTCGCCCGTCGGCACCGCGCTGCTCGGGTTGCGGGTAGGCGACGTGGCGAGTTGGGTCGCCCCCGATGGCTCGGGCGGGCAGCTGCAGATTGCCGCCATTGCCTACCAGCCGGAAGCCAGCGGCGAATACCTGCTGTAGATCCGCGCCGCGCCCGCCATCGATCGCCTCAGGGCTGCTTGCGCGCTGCGATCGCCTTCTCGGCCTTGTCGACCAACGCGTTGCCGACCGTCGGCTTCCACTTGGCGTAGACCGACCGCGTCGCCGTCACGAAGGCCTCGCGTTCGGCCGGCGACAGCTGCGTCACCGTCACGCCCATGCCGGCGATCTCTTTCAGCAGCGGCTTGTCGGCTTCGATCAGGCCCTTGCGCGCAATGGCGATTTCCTGCTTGCCGGCATCGATGGCCGCCTGCCGGACGATCGCCTGGTCGGCCGGTGTCCACGAGGCCCAGATCTCCTTGTTGACGACGAAGATCAGCGGGTCGGCCACATAACCCCAGGCAGTGAGGAATTTCTGGCCAACGTTCTGCATCTTCAGCACGGTGAAGAGGAACAGCGGGTTCTCCTGCCCATCGACGGCGCCGCTGGCCAGCGCAGGCTGCGCATCGGCCCAGCTCATCTGCGTCGGATTGGCGCCGAGCGCGGTAAACAGGTCGGCGAACAACGGCGAGCCGACCACACGGATCTTCATGCCCTTCAGGTCGGCCGGCGACCGGATGGCGCGCTTGGAGTTGGTGAGCTCGCGGTAGCCGTTCTCGCCCCAGGCCAGCGGCAGCACGCCCGCCTTGTCGATCGCGGCGAACAGCTCCTTTCCGACCTCGCCCTGGGTGAGCGCGTCGATCGCCGCATAGTCCGGCATGAGGAAGGGCATCGAGAACAGGTTCAGCTGCTTGACCTGCGGCGACCAGTTGATGGTCGAGCCGACCGCCATGTCGATGACGCCCTGGCGCAGCGCGCTGAACTCGCGCGTCTGGTCGCCCTGGATCAGCGACGTGCCCGGGTACAGCTTGATGTTGATGCGGCCCTGGGTGCGCTCTTTCACCAGGTCGGCCCAGATCTTCCCGGCCTGGCCCCAGGGCGTCGGCGGGCCGAGCACCAGCGACATTTTGTATTCGGGCTTGTAGGCGGCCTGCGCCATGGCACCGGTGGTGAAGCCCATGGCCGTGGCGACGAGCGCGAGGCCCAGCAGGGTGCGGCGGAATTTCATGACCTTGTCTCCTTGTTGTGAACGAAAGCGAATCAGTAGCCGAGGCGGGCCGGCAGCCACAGCGCCAGCGGCGGCCACGCGATCACCGCCACCATCACCAGGAACATCGCGAACAGCATCCAGCCGACCCAGCGCACGGTCTCTTCCATGCGAACGTTGGCGATGCGGCACGACACCATCAGGTTCACGGCCAGCGGCGGCGTGAACTGGCCCAGCGCCACCTTCAGCGTGAGGATCACGCCGAACCACACCGGGTCCCACTTGTAGAACTGCACGATGGGCCACAGCAGCGGCACGAAGATGAGGAAGATCGACACGCCATCGAGGAACATGCCCACCGTGATCAGCATGACGATCAGCAGCGCCAGCACGCCGTATTCGCCGAGGCCTGAATTGGTGATGGCCTTGGCCACCGGGTCGATCACGCCGAGCGTCGACAGCGAATACGCGAAGATGCCCGCGAGCGACACCACCAGCAGGATCACGGCCGACAGCTCGCCCGCTTCGCGCAGGATGACGAACAGGTCGCGCACCTGGATCGTTCGGTAGATCACCATGCCGACGAAGAGCCCGTAGAACACCGCGACCACCGCCGCCTCGGTCGGCGTGAACCAGCCGGCGCGCATGCCGCCGAGGATCAGCACCGGCGCGGCCAGGCCCCAGGTCGCTTCGCGAAAACTCTTCCAGAATTCAGGCCGCGGCATGCTGGCTTCGAGCGCGCCCATCTTGTGCTTGCGCGCCATCCACACCGCCGGAATGATGAGCGCGAACCCGGCCAGGATGCCGGGGATCATGCCGGCTGCGAAAAGCGCCGGCACCGATGCGCCCGGCACCAGCACCGAGTACACGATGAACGCGACCGAGGGCGGGATCAGGATGTCGGTCGCCGCCGCCGCGCCGACCACGCTGGCCGAGTAGGCCGGTGGATAGCCGGCGCGCGACATCGCCGCGATCATCACGGCGCCCACCGCGGCCGCATTCGCCGGGCCCGAGCCCGAGATGCCGCCGAGGAACATCGCCACCAGGATGGCCACCATCGGCAGCATGCCGGGCCCACGCCCGACGATCGCCACCGCGAAGTTCACCAGCCGCAGGGCGACGCCGGAGCGGTCGAAGATCGAGCCGACCAGCACGAACATCGGGATCGCCAGCAGCGGGTACTTGCCGAGGCCGGCGTAGAAGTTCTGCGGCACGGCCAGCAGGCCGAACCATTGGGCGTCGGCGTTGGCCAACGCGATGCAGGCGGCACCGGCCAAGCCCAGCGCCGCGCCGATCGGCACGCCGACCAGCATCAGCACCACGAAGGCGACGAAGAGCAGCGTCGCGATCATTCGGCGCCCCGGTCGTCACGGCGGCCGCGGCGGATGAAAAGCCCGATGGCCCGCAGCGCGATGGCGGTCGACACGATCGGCAGCCAGATCGAATACCACCAGGCCGGCACGCCGATGCCCGGCGAGGTCTCGTCGAAGCGGTAGTCGTCCCACACCATCCGCACGCTCAGCGCGGCGATCAGCAGGAACAGGGCGGCCACCAGCACCGCGCCGAACTGCGACAGCCGCTTGCGCCGCGCCATCGAGCCGCTGTCGGAGAAGTATTCGATGCGGATGTGCCGGTCGCGCGCGACGGCCGCGGAGCCGGCCACCATGGCCAGCAGGATCATCAGGAAGACGGAGAACTCCTCCGTCCACGCGAAGGACGAGTCGGTGAAGTAGCGCACCAGCACGTTCGCGAAGGTGATGCAGGCCAGCAAGCCCATGATGATCACCGTGGCCCAGTCCTCGATGGCGAGCGGCACCTTGGCCGGCTCGTCGGCTGCTGCAATCTGTGGGGGGAGGGGGCTGGCGGCGTCCAGCGTCGGGCCGGACTCGGGGGGGAAGGACATCGGGAAGAAGCGCAGAAGCAGCACGGAACGGGCTGCGGCGATCCTAGCCACTTGTGCCCGTGCGCCTCATGGGGGTTTTCCGGGGCCGCAGCGCAGGCGGCCGCCGTCCGCGCCGCACTAACCGCCGATGCGCTCGGCCAGCGCCACCAGCGAGCGGTCCGAGCCGGCCGGGCCGAGCAGCGAAATGCCCAGCGGCGCGCCGTCGCGCTGCGCCAGCGGCATCGACAGCTGCGGAAAGCCGCTGAGCCCCGCCACGCACAGCATGCGGATCGAATCGTTGCGGTAGTCCTCGAGCGTGCTCTCGGCCGCGCTGCGCAGCGGTGCGATGTCCGGCATGGTCGGCATCAGCAGCACACCGTCGTCGCCCAGCAGGGCGGCGAGCTTTTCTCGGAAGGCGATGCGGAAGGCGCGCGCGGTGTTGACCTGCGCGTCGGTCACCTCGCGCGACCAGGCGAAGCGCTCGGCCACGCCGGGGCCCAGCGGTGGCGCGAAGCGTTCGATCATCGGGCCATCGGTGAGCCACGATTCGCGGCCCTGGATGTAGCGGAAGTTCCAGTACATCGCATCCCATGAGTCGAGCGCGATCTGCGCGACGGGCGCCGCTTGGCCCAGCACCGATTGAATGCGCTCGGCCGGCACAGCCAGCGCCTGCGTCACCGGCGCGCTCAGCATTGCCCACACGTCCTGCGGCCAGAGCAGCCGCGGCTTCGCGGGCAGCGGTTTCGCATCGGTGCCCAGCAGCACGTCGGCCACGCGTGCGAAGGTGCCGATGTCGCGCGCGAACCAGCCGCAGGTGTCGAGGCTGGGCGCGAGGTCGAGCACGCGCTCCAGGCTGATGCGACCGTGCGTCGGGCGCAGGCCGTACAGATTGCAGTGGTTGGCCGGCGCGCGCACCGAGCCGCCGGTGTCGGTGCCCAGCGCGAAGTCGCACAGGCCGGACGACACGGCCGACGCCGAACCCGACGACGAGCCGCCGGTGATGCGGTCCTTCGCGGCGCCGTTGATCGGCGCGCCGAAGTGCGCGTTGTTGCCCGTCATCGAGAAGGCGAGCTCGTCGGTCACGGTCTTGCCGACGAAGTGCGCGCCGGCGTCGAGCAGCGCCTGCACCGCGGGCGCGGTCTGCGTCTTGATGCCCGACATCGCCAGCACGATCGGGCTGCCGCCGCCGGTCGGATAGCCGGCCACGTCGAACAGATCTTTCGCCGCGAAGCGCAGGTCCGACAGTGGGCCGGTGGCGGTGGTCTTCACCGGCACGTCGGGGTAGGGGACGAAGGCGTGAGCGGGGTCGTGCAGGTGCATGGGGGCTGTCTCGGAGCGGAGGTTGAAGGGGCGGCGCGCGCCGCTTCGCAGGTTAAGCGACCAGCACCGGCGCGATGGCCGCGGCCGCATCGGTGCGGATGCAGCGGGCGCGATGGCCCGGCGCCAGTTCGATCGCCGGCGGCTGCTCGGCGCGGCAGGCGTCGATCGCCAGCGCGCAGCGCTCGGCGAAGGCGCAGCCGGGCGGCAGCGCGGCGAGATCGGGCGGGGCGCCGCCGATCGTCTCCAGCCGCGTGCCGCGCGCCATCGCGCCGTGTGCGCGGCTCTTGAGCAGGGCGATGGTGTAGGGGTGGCGCGGCGAACGGATCAGCTCGCGCGCCGTGCCTTCCTCGACGATGCGCCCGGCATACATCACGGCGATGCGGTCGGCCACTTCGACGGCGGCGCCGATGTCGTGCGTGACGAACACCACCGACAGGCCGAGGTCGCGCTGCAGCTCGCGCAGCAGCAGCAGGATCTGGATCTGCACCGTCGCGTCGAGCGCGGTGGTGGGCTCGTCGGCCAGCAGCAGTTGCGGGCGGCAGGCCAGGGCCAGCGCGATCATCGCGCGCTGGCGCATGCCGCCCGACATCTCGTGCGGGTAGGCCTGCAGGCGGCGCTCGGGGCTGGGGATGCGCACGCGCTCGAACAGTTCGAGCGCGCGCTTGTGCGCCTCCGCGGCCGTGACCTTCTCGTGGCGGCGGATCGATTCGACGATCTGCGCACCGACCGAATACACCGGGTCGAGCGCCAGCAGAGGCTCCTGGAAGATCATCGACGCGACCTTGCCGCGGAAGTCGTTCAGTTCGCCCTGCGACATCGCCAGCACGTCGCGCCCGGCCACGCGCACCTGGCCGCCCATGCGGGTGCGGCGCTCGGGGTGCAGGCGCAGCATCGTGCGCATGGTCACGCTCTTGCCCGAGCCCGATTCGCCGATCAGCGCGACCACTTCGCCGCGCTTCACGTCCAGGCTCACGCCGCTGACCGCATGCACCGGCTTGCGCCCGCCGCTGAAGGTCACGCTCAGGTCGCGCAGGCTCACCATCGGCTCGTTGTCGTCCGTCGTGTTCATGTCATGCGGCCTTCAGAAGAGGCGCGGCGTTCGGGTGACCGCTGCCGGGTTCGTACATCAGGCAGCTCACCGCCTGCTGAGCGCCCGCCAGAACGCGCGCCGGCACGCGCTCGCTGCACACCGGCGCGGCCATCGCGCAGCGCGGGTGGAAACGGCAGCCCGACGGCGGGTTGATGGGGTTGGGCGGGTCGCCCGCGAGCGCGGCCTCTTCGGTGCGGTTGTCCGGGTCCATCGAGGGCATCGACGACAGCAGCGCGCGGGTGTACGGGTGCGCGGGCTGGTCGTAGAGCGCATCCGACGGGCCGATCTCGGCCACCTGCCCGAGGTACATCACCATCACGCGGTCGCTCATGTAGCGCACCACGTTCAGGTCGTGGCTGATGAAGACGTAGGTCAGCCCGAACTCGGCCTTCAGGTCGAGCAGCAGGTTGATCACCTGCGCCTCGACCGACTTGTCGAGCGCCGATACGGCCTCATCGAGGATCACCATGCGCGGCTGCAGCGCGAGCGCGCGCGCGATGTTCACGCGCTGGCGCTGGCCGCCCGACAGCTCGTGCGGATAGCGCTCCGCGAAGCGCTGCGGCGCCAGGCCGACCCGCGCCAGCAGGTCGCGGGCACGCGCGACCGACGCCTTCTGCGAGACGCCGTGCACCTGCGGCCCGAAGGCCACCGAGTCCTCGATGGTCAGCCGCGGGTTGAGCGATGCGTAGCTGTCCTGGAACACCATCTGCACCTGGCGGCGGAACTCCTTCAGCGGCAGCTCGCGCCCACCGACGAGGCGGCCGTCGTACACGACCTCGCCGGCGGTCGGGTCGATCAGCTGCATCAGCAGGCGCGCGGTCGTCGACTTGCCGCAGCCCGATTCGCCGACCACGCCGAGCGTCTCGCCCTTGAGGACTTCGAAGTCCACGCCGTCGACCGCGCGCACCACGCCGCCGCCGCGACCGAAGGGGTCCTTCTTGAGCGGGAAGTGCTTTTGCAGGCCGCGGATGGTCAGCAGCGGCTGCGCCGGTCCGCCGATGTCGTCGTGAAGGCTCATGACTTGTTGTCCATCGCCGAACGCAGCCCGTCGGACAGCAGGTTGAAGGTGATCGAGGTGATGAAGATCATCAGCCCCGGCAGCGCGGCGACCCAGGGCTGAACGTAGATGGCGGTGCGCAGCGTGTTGAGCATCAGGCCCCACTCGGGTTCCGGCGGCTTCACGCCCAGGCCCAGGAAGGACAGGCCCGAGGCCAGGATCATCGACACCGCGATCAGGCTGGTGGCGTAGACGAAGATCGGGCCGAGCACGTTGCCCAGCACGTGCACCCGCACGATGGTGAAGGCGTTGGCGCCCGAAGCGCGCGCCGCTTCGACGTAGTCGCGCCCGCGCACCTGCGTGGTCACGCTCTCGGCCACCCGCGCGATCTGCGGGATGAAGACGATGGTCAGCGAGATCAGCGAATTGAAGATGCCCGCGCCCAGCACGCCCGACAGCGCAATGGCCAGCAGCACCGAGGGGAAGGCGTAGAACACGTCGATCGTGCGCATGATCAGCGTGTTGACGATGCCGCCGGCATAGCCCGCCACGATGCCGATCACCGAGCCCGCCATGAAGGCGCAGATCACCGGCGTGATGCCGATGAACAGCGACAGCCGCGCACCGACGATCAGGCGCGACAGCATGTCGCGGCCGAGTTCGTCGCTGCCCAGCGGCAGGCCCTCGGTGCCGATCGGCTTGAGCCGCTTGAGCATCGACGACTGGTAGGGGTCGGCCGGCGCGAGCCAGGGGCCGAACACCGCCAGGCCGATCAGCAGCAGCACGACGAAGGCCGCGCCCATCGCAACCGGGTCGCGCGTGAAGCGCAGCATGGCCGAGGTCCAGTAGCCGCGCGAGCGTTGCGCCGGCAGCGGCGCCACGTCGGCCGGAGAAACAGTCAGGGTCGCCATGCGTCAGGCCCTCGCAATGCGCGGGTCGAGCAGCGTCTGCAGCACGTCGACCAGCAAATTCAACACGACGAAGAAGAGCGCCAGCACGAGGATCGTGCCCTGCAGCAGGGGCAGGTCGCGCTGGAAGATGGCGGAGTTCAGCAGAAAGCCGGTGCCCGGCCAGGAGAACACCGTCTCGATCAGGATCGAGCCGCCCAAGAGGTAGCCCAGCTGCAGGCCCATCACGGCCAGCGCGGTGGGTGCTGCGTTCTTCACCATGTGCCGGAACACGCCGAGGTGCGTGAGCCCCTTGGCGCGCAGGCCCACGATGAATTCCTGGTCGAGGATGTCCGACACCAGCGCCCGTACGGTGCGCGCGATGATGCCCATCGGGATCACCGACATCGTGATGGCCGGCAGCACCAGGAACTGGATGTGCTCCCAGCCCCACTTCCAGTCGCTCGACCCGCCCGGGCCGGCGCCCGTCGCCGGCAGCAGCATGAGCTGCGAGCTGAACACGATGACCATCACCATGCCCAGCCAGTAATGCGGCACGCTCACGCCCAGCACCGACAGCATCGACGCGGCACGGTCGAGCCAGGAGTTGCGAAAGTAGCCGGCCACGAAGCCGAACAGCGAGCCCAGCACGAAGCCGATGAAGGTCGCCACCACCGCCAGCCGCAGCGTGTTGCCCACCGCGGTCATCACCTCGCCGGCGACGGCGCGGTTGCTGGCGATCGACACGCCCAGGTCGCCGTGCATGGCGCGCCAGACCCACATCGCGAACTGCTCGGGCAGCGAGCGGTTGAAGCCGTAGAGCTCCCGCAGTTGCGCCTGCAGGTCGGCCGAGGCGTCGGGCGGCAGGATCGACACCAGCGGATCGCCGGGTGCGAGATGGACGAGCAGGAAGCACACGAGTGCCACGCCGATCATGATCGGCACGGCATAGATCACGCGGCGCAGGAGGTAGGCGAACATGGGCTGGCTTCGAAGGCTGGCGAGAAGAACGCCCTTTCCTTTGCCGGAAAGGGCGGGCGCGATCAGTCCATCGTCATCGTGGCGATGTCGATGAACCAGCTTTTCGGCTGCACCACGTTCTTGACCTTGGCCGACATCGCGCGCGGGCCCACGTCGTGCGCGATCCACACGAAGGGTGCGTCGTCGACGATGTGCGCATGCAGCTTGGCGAGCGCGGCGTCGCGCTGCTTGTCGTCGAAGCTCGTGCGGGCATCGGCCACCAGCTTGTCGACCTCGGCGTTGCCGTAGTAGCCCCAGTTGTTCGACACCGGCGGGAAGGCCTTGGTGCTCACGAAGCGGACCATCGCGAAGAACGGGTCCATGGCCGCGAAGCTCACGTTGGTCGCGTTCGCGCCGTTGGCCGACGGGTCCTTCGCGCCCTTGCGCCAATTGGTGAACAGCGTGTTCCATTCGATGACGTCGAACTCGACGTCGAAGAAGCATGCTTTGAGCGACTGCTGCGCGAATTCGTTCATCGGCAGCGGCTGCATCTGGCCCGAACCGGAGGCCGAGATCTGCACCTTCACCTTGATCGGCTTGGCGGCCGAGTAACCGGCCTGCGTCATCAGCGCCTGCGCGGCCTTCACGTCGTACTTGATGTCGAACTTCGGGTTGCCCCACCACGGGTGGCCCGGCGGCACCGTGCCCTTGGGCTCGGCCATCATGCCGCCCAGCAGCTGCTTCATGCCACCGCGGTCGATGCACAGGTTGGCGGCCTGTCGCACGCGCTTGTCGAGCCACGGGGAGCCTTCGGCGAAGGACAGCTGCCACGGCCACACGTGCGGCTGCGCGTTGGAGTAGATCTTGAAGCCGCGCTGCGTGATCTGCGGCATCGCATCGGGTGCCGGCGCCTCGATCCAGTCGACCTGGCCGCCGAGCAGTGCCGCGGTGCGGGCGTTGGCTTCGGGCATCGGCAGCATCACGACCTTGTCGATCTTGGGCACGCGCTTGGCGTCCCAGTAGGTCTTGTTCGCGGCCAGTTCCAGCCGCTCGCGCGCCACGAAGCGCGTCACCCTGAACGGGCCGGAGCCCGACGGGTCGGCCGCGAAGGCGGTCCATGCGGCTTTCGACTTGTCGGCCGGCGTGGTGCCGCTCGCAGCGTCGAACTTCTTCTGCCAGGCGGCCGGCGAGGCCATGAACAGGTTGGTCAGGTTGATCGGCAGGAAGGCATCGGGCTCGCTGGTGGTGAGCTCGACGGTCAGGTCGTCGATCTTGCGGGCGCTGCGCAGCGTGGGCATGCGCGAGGCGGTCACGCCGACCTGGCTGGCGTCGAACTGCGGCGCTTCCTTGTCGAGCACCTTGTTCACGTTCCAGACGATGGCATCGGCGGTGAGCGCGGAGCCGTCGTGGAACTTGACGCCGGGGCGCAGCTTGAAGACCCACTTGGTCTTGTCCTTCGCATCGACCGCCCACGAGGTGGCCAGCGCGGGGATCAACACGCTCGGCGCGTCGGCCTTGGACAGGTCCCATTGCGTGAGCGAGTCATAGATCGGGATGCCGGTGAAGCGGTTGCCTTCGAAGCCCTGGTCGGGCTGGCCGAGCGTGCGCGGGATGTCCGCGGCCGTCATGGCGATGCGCAGGGTCTTCTCCTGCGCCAGCGCGGCGCTGCCCGCGAACAGGGCGAGCGTGGCCAGCACGCCGGCGCGCAGGCGGTGGGAGCGGAGCGAAGACGAAATCGGGTTCATGGGGCAGCCTTCAGATGTTGGATGGGGTCGAAAAGACGACCCAGAAGTTTAAGCAAAGGCTGTGCCACGGAACGTGTTCGGCGGGATCGACTATAGATTCAATCGAATCGTTTATCGATATGTCCGGCTGCGCTGCGTTTCAGGGCGCCAGCGCGCTGGAGATCGCCCGGGCGCACTCGATCACCATCGGCGCCAGCTTCTTCTGGGCCGCGTCGAGCGTCCAGCGGCTCGTCGGTGGTGCGACATGCACCGCGCCGTGCGGGCGTCCGTAGCGGTCGACGATCGGGGCGGCGATGCCCATGTCGCCGAGGAACAGCTCCTCGGCGTTGTACGCATAGCCGGTCTTGCGGCAGGCGACGATGCGGGCCTGGATGGGGCCGATGCCGGTCAGCGTGGCCGGCGTGCGGGCGACGCGGTTCGAGGCACGCAGCACCGCCTTCACCTCCTCGTCCGGCAGGCAACTGAGCCAGGCCCGGCCCGAGCTGGTGCAGTACATCGGGATGCGCATGCCCACCGGCGTGAGCACCGGAATGAACTGGCTTGTCATGCGCTGGGCGATGTAGAGCATGTCGAGCTCCACCGGCTCGGTCAGGCTGGCCGTCTCGCCGCTGGCGTTGGCCAGTTGCGTGAGATAGGGGCTGGCGGCTTGCACCAGCGGATGGCTGGCGACGTAGTTGAAGCCGATGTCCATGATCTTCGGCAGCAGCCGGAAGCGGCGGGTCTGCGCATGCTTGCCGACATAGCCCAGCACCTGCAGCGTGTGCACCGTGCGCTGGGCCGAGCCCTTGCTCATGCCGGTGCGCTCCGCCACCTCCTGGAGCGTCATGGTGCGGTGGGCGCCGTCGAAGGCGCGCAGCACGGCCAGGCCCTTGTCGAGCGACAGGTTGAACAGCGGGTCGGATGACGCCGGCTCGGGCGGGGGCGCGGCGGGCGCTGCCGCGCGGGTCTTGGGGGTCGCCATGGCTGCTGTGTGTTGGTATCGGCAATCGATTCTATGAAGGGCGCTGCGATCCGGCAGGCCGATGGGAGAATCGCCGGATGACTTCTTCCCTGACGATCACTCGCCCCGACGACTGGCACCTGCACGTGCGCGACGGCGCTGCCCTCGAAGCCGTCGTGCCGCATTCCGCCCGCCAGGTGGGCCGCGCGCTGATCATGCCGAACCTGCGCCCGCCCGTGACCACCGCCGAGCAGGCGCTGGCGTATCGCGAGCGCATCCTGGCCGCCATGCCTGCCGAGCGCGGCTTCGAGCCCGTGATGTCGCTCTACCTCACCGACAAGCTGCCCGCCGACGAGATCGCACGGGCCGCGGCTGCCGGCGTGAAGGCCCTCAAGCTCTACCCCGCGGGCGCCACCACCAACAGCGACGCCGGCGTGACCGACATCCGCAAGACCTACGCGACGCTCGAAGCCATGCAGAAGCACGGCCTGCTGCTGCTGGTGCACGGCGAGGTGACCGATCCGAGCATCGACCTGTTCGACCGCGAGGCCGTCTTCATCGACCGCGTGATGATCCCGCTGCGCCGCGACATGCCCGAACTCAAGATCGTCTTCGAGCACCTGACCACGAAGGAAGGCGCGCACTACGTACGCGACGCCGGGCCCTTCACCGGCGCCACCATCACCGCGCACCACCTGCTCTACAACCGCAACGCGCTCTTCACCGGCGGCATCCGCCCGCACTACTACTGCCTGCCGGTGCTCAAGCGCGAGACGCACCGCGTCGCGCTGGTCGAGGCCGCGACCAGCGGCAGCGACCGCTTCTTCATGGGCACCGACAGCGCGCCGCACGCCGCGCACCTGAAGGAACACGCGCTCGGCTGTGCCGGCTGCTACACCGCGCTGACGGCGATCGAGCTCTACGCCCAGGCCTTCGACAACGCCGGCGCGCTCGACAAGCTCGAAGGCTTCGCCAGCTTCCACGGCGCCGACTTCTACGGGGTGCCTCGCAACACCGACACCATCACGCTCAAGCGCGAAACGTGGACCTTGCCCGACACCGTGCCCTACGGCGACGCGACGCTCAAGCCGCTGGGCGGTGGCGAAACGCTCAACTGGAAACTGCAATGAACAGCACCACCCCCAAGGTCATGCTCCTGATCGACGCCGACAACGTTTCGGCCGACGTCATCGAGCAGGCCATGCAGCGCACGTTGAGCGAGCACGGCGCTGTGCACCTGCGCCGTGCCTACGGCAATGCCGAGACGGCGCTGAAGCACCAGGGCCTGTTCAAGCGGCTGTCGGTACGCCCGATGGTCAACCTCTCGGCCGGCAAGAACAGCACCGACATCGCACTGGCCGTCGACGCCATGGCGCTGGCGATCACCGAGCGGCCCGACGTGGTGGTGCTGGTGTCGTCGGACTCCGACTTCGCGCCGCTGGTGATCCGCCTGCGCGAGACCGGCTGCCGCGTCTGCGGCATCGGCCAGCGGGGCAAGACCGGCGAGGAAACGATGGCGGTGTACGACGAGTTCATCGACCTCGAGCACCACGGTGCGCGCATCGCATCGAGCGCGCCCGCGCCGGCCCGCAAGAGCGCTGCGGCACCGGCCGCCAAGACCACGCGCGCCAAGGCTGCGCCGGCCAAGAAGACGGCCGCGCCGGCCGCCAAGAAGACGGCCCGCAAGACGACGAAGGCGACCAAGCCCCCCGCACCGCCGGTGTCCGAGGCCGCCGAATTCATCCTGCAGGCGGTGCCGAACCTGCGCAAAGGCAACGATGTGGCGCTGAACGACGCGGCGCAGGCGCTGCGTGCCGCCGGCCTGCTCGGCAAGCACGGCAGTTCGCTCAAGCTGTTCGACAAGCTGACCGAGGAGTTCGCCGTGCTTCAACAGCCCGATCGCATCCGCTGGCTGGGTGCCTCTGCCGCTTGAACGGGCCGAGCGTCGACTGGGCGCGCCCGTGGCTGGCGCACTGCCGGGCGCTCGGTGCACCTGCCGAGCGGGCTGCGCGGCAGCACGGCGTCGCCACCGCATTGCAGGCCAGCACCGCATCGCCGCCGGTGCGCTTCGTGCCGCAGGACGCGTTGCCGCCTGGTGAAGCCTACGAGGCCCACATCTTCCGAACCGGCGAGGTGCCGACGCGCGACAACCTGCACGACTTCTTCAACGGCCTGGCCTGGCTGCACTTCCCGCAGACGAAGCGCCGCCTCAATGAATGCCAGGCCGCCGAGATCGACCAGCGCGGCGTCGGCGCCCACCGCGGCCCGCTGCGCGACGCGCTGACGCTGTTCGACGAGAACGGCGCGGTGCTCGATGCGCCGCCGGTGCTGTGGGATGCACTGGTCGCCCGCGACTGGCACCGCCTGTTCGTCACCGAGCGCGGGCGTTGGGAGGAGGCGCGTCTGCTCCTTTTCGGCCATGCGCTGCTCGAAAAGCTGACCGTGCCGCGCAAAGGCCTGACGGCGCATGTGCTCTTCGCCCCCGGCGCGCGCCAGTCGATCTACCCTCGCGACGACTGCATGGCCGATGCGCTCTCGGCGGCGCACTTGGCCACCAAGCCTTTCGTGCCGCTGCCGGTGCTCGGCGTGCCCGGCTGGTGGCCCGAGAACACGAACTTTTGCTTTTATGATGACTCGGACGTCTTTCGTCCGCGCCGGCCTTCAGAACCCACAACAACGCCACCGGGGCCGCGCCGTCAAGCCTCTTGAAGCGGGTGGCCCAGCCCCCACCTGAGCGACAGTTTCCCCACGGAGAAATCAACTTGAAACGCATTCTTCTGTTCGTCCTGACCAACGTGATGGTGGTCGCCGTGCTGGGCGTGGTCGCCAGCCTGCTGGGCGTCAACCGCTTCCTCACCGCCAACGGACTCAATCTCACGGCCCTGCTGGGCTTTGCGCTCGTCATGGGCTTCGGCGGCGCGATCATCTCGCTGCTCATCAGCAAGCCGATGGCCAAGTGGACGGCCGGCCTGCGCATGATCGACAACCCCCAGTCGCCCGACGAGGCCTGGATCGTCGCGACCGTGCGCAAGTTCGCCGACAAGGCCGGCATCGGCATGCCCGAGGTCGCGATCTTCGAAGGCGAGCCCAACGCCTTCGCCACCGGCGCCTTCAAGAACTCGTCGCTGGTCGCGGTGTCCACCGGCCTGTTGCAGGGCATGACGCGCGAAGAGGTCGAGGCCGTGATCGGCCACGAGGTCGCTCACATCGCCAACGGCGACATGGTCACCATGGCGCTGATCCAGGGCGTGATGAACACCTTCGTCGTGTTCCTGTCGCGCGTGATCGGCTATGCGGTCGACTCCTTCCTGCGCCGCGGCGACGACCGCAGCTCGGGGCCGGGCATCGGCTACATGGTCAGCACCGTCGTGCTCGACATCGTGCTGGGCTTCGCTGCCGCCATCGTCGTGGCCTGGTTCTCGCGCCAGCGCGAATTCCGCGCCGATGCCGGCGCCGCCCAGCTGATGGGCCGCAAGCAGCCGATGATGAACGCGCTGGCGCGCCTGGGCGGCCTGCCGGCCGGCGAGCTGCCGAAGGCGGTCGAGGCGATGGGCATCACCGGCACGATGGGCAAGCTCTTTGCGACCCACCCGCCGATCGAAGAGCGCATCGCTGCGCTGCAGAACGCGCAGGGCTGAGCACCGGGCGGCATGGGCCGCCACGCCACGAAAAAAGCCGGCGCAGTGCGCCGGCTTTTTCTTGGGCGAGACGCGCTCAGGCGTCCGGCTTGGGGTCGGCCGTGGCGTCGTCGGCCGGCGGCGGTTCGGGCACGTCGATGCTCGCGTCCGGGACAGTGGCCAGTGCGGCCTCGGCAGCCCGCTTCTCGTCGTCCGCCTTGTCGCGGCGCACCCGGTTGAGCGTGCGCGCGACCTCCTTCGGGTCCATGCCGTACATGTCGGCGAACTCGGCCTCGGTCTTGCCGCTGGCTTCGAAGGCGCGCATCAGCGCTTCGCGCTTGGCCGCCTGCCGGGCCAACTCGGCCAGTGCGTCGTCGAGCGCGGCGTTCGACGCGTCGTCGCGGGCCCGCACGCGCTCGGCATAGGCGTCGCGCCCGACGCCCGAGGCTTCGATGGCCGCGATGATGCGCTCGCGCAGCTGGCCGCTCAGATCGTCCTTCGTGCGGCCCTGGCGGCGTCGGAACACTTCGAGGATGGCGTGGTGGATGTGCTCGGGTGCCACTGGTTCCACCGGGTTGCCCTGCAGGTCATGGCGCGGATGGCCGGCGGCCACGCATTCGAGGTAGCGGGTCGAGCGGGCGTGCAGGCCCATCGCGAGCTTGAGGTCCTCGGCCTTGAACTCGTCGCCGTGGGCGGCAAGCAGTTCCTGGTAGATGCCCAGCTTGAGCGGGCGGAAGCGCGCGCCGAAGAGCTGCGGGTACAGCTCGAACAGGCGCTCGAGCACCGGGTGCACCTTGCGCGGCGCGGGTGCGCCGTTCTTCCGTGCGGGCTGCTGGCCAGCCGGCTGTTGCGGCCTTTGCGCCTTCTGCGCTGCGGGCGCCTGGCCCGCTTCGCCAGCCGGGCGTTCGCCCTTGCCGCCACGGCGGCCGCGGCCACCGCGCGAGCGCTTGCGCGCGGGCGCGTCGGTCGATGGCGTTTCCGTCGATGGCGTATCGGCGACGGGCGCGGTCGCTGCGGGTGCGTCGCTCGTCGGTGCGGTGATGTGGTCGGGAGCTTCGGTCATCGTTCGGTTCGTGTGAGGCCGCGCATGGGGCGCAGCGTAGAGGGCGATGGCGCCGCGCTCAGCGCGGACGGAACATCTTGAAGAGATTGTCGCGGGTGACGGTGAAGTAGTCGGCCGGGCCGCCGGCACGCAGGATGGGTTCGGCCGCCGCCGTGTCGTAGATGCCGTCGTTCAGCAGGTGGCGCGCGATGTGCACGCCCACCACCTCGCCCAGCACCAGCCAGGTGTCGACCTTCGTGCCGTCGACGCCTTCGAGCTGCACGATCTGCGTCAGCTTGCATTCGAAGGACACGGGGCTCTCGGCCACGCGCGGCACCGCGATGCCGCGCGACGCGACCGGCGTCAGGCCGGCCAGCTCAAATTCGTCGACCTCGGGCGGCACCGCCGCGCAGGACGCGTTCATCCGCTCGGCCAGCGGCCGCGTCGCCAGGTTCCAGCCGAACTCGCGCGTCTCGCGGATGTTGCGCAGGCTGTCCTTGGCGCCGATGCTGGCGAAGCCGACGATCGGCGGCGTGTAGTTGAAGGCGTTGAAGAAGCTGTAGGGCGCCAGGTTGCGCATGCCCGACGCGCTCTGCGACGAGATCCAGCCGATGGGGCGCGGGCCGACCATCGCGTTGAAGGGGTCGTGCGGCAGGCCGTGGCCCTTCGCGGGTTCATAGAAGTGGAAGTCGTCGGTCGTCATCGGTGTTCCTGGGGGGTATCACGCCGGCACGCGCAGGGCTTCGGCGTCTTGCAGCACCGCATGCGCGACTGCCTCGGCCACCTTGATGCCGTCCACGCCGGCCGACAGGATGCCGCCCGCGTAGCTCGCGCCTTCGCCGGCCGGGAACAGGCCGCGCGTGTTGACGCTCTGGAAGTCTTCGCCGCGCGTCATGCGGATCGGCGACGAGGTGCGCGTCTCCACGCCGGTCAGCACCGCGTCGGGCGTGTCGAAGCCCTTGATCTTGCGGCCGAAGACGGGGAAGGCCTCGCGCATCGCTTCGATGGCATAGGCCGGCAGGGCCTGGTGCAGATCGGTCGGCGTCACGCCCGGCTTGTACGAGGGCTTGATGCTGCGCAGTTCGGTCGAGGGCGTGCCGGCGATGAAGTCGCCCACCAGCTGGCCCGGCGCCCGGTAGTCGCTGCCGCCGAGCACGAAAGCGTTGGATTCGAGCTGGCGCTGCAGCACCATGCCGGCCAGCGGCGAGCCGGTTTTGCCCTCTTCCCAACCGGGATAGTCCGCGGGTTCGATGCCCACCACGATGCCCGCGTTGGCGTTGCGTTCGTTGCGCGAGTACTGGCTCATGCCGTTGGTCACGACGCGGCCCGGCTCGCTGGTGGCCGCGACCACCGTGCCGCCCGGGCACATGCAGAAGCTGTAGACCGAGCGCCCCTTTCCTGCCCCGTTCGTGGCGTGGTGCACCAGCTTGTAGTCGGCCGCGCCCAGCAGCGGATGGCCCGCATGGCGGCCCCAGCGCGCGCGGTCGATCAGGCCCTGCGGGTGTTCGACGCGAAAGCCGATCGAGAAAGGCTTGGCCTCGATGTGCACGCCGCGTGCGTGCAGCATCTCGAAGGTGTCGCGTGCACTGTGGCCGAGCGCCAGCACCACGTGGTCGCAGCGCAGCTCGCTCGATGCGCCGGTCTGCTGGTCGCGCACGGTCAGGCCGCGCAGCTGGCCGTCGTCGATGTGCACGTCGGTCACGCGCTGCTCGAAGCGGATCTCGCCGCCCAGCGCGACGATCTGCGCGCGGATGTTCTCCACCACCTTCACCAGCTTGAACGTACCGATGTGCGGGTGCGCGACAAACAGGATCTCAGGCGGCGCGCCGGCCTTGACGAACTCTTCCATCACCTTGCGGCCGAGGAAGCGCGGGTCCTTGATCTGGCTGTAGAGCTTGCCGTCGGAAAAGGTGCCGGCGCCGCCTTCGCCGAACTGCACGTTCGACTCGGGGTTGAGCGTGCTCTTGCGCCACAGGCCCCAGGTGTCGCGGGTGCGCTGGCGCACCGTCTTGCCGCGCTCCAGCACGATCGGTCGGAAGCCCATCTTGGCGAGCATCAGCGCCGCGAAGATGCCGCAGGGCCCGAAGCCGACGACGACCGGGCGGATGGGCAGCTCTGCCGGTGCCTGCGCGGGCGCGTGGTACGACATGTCGGGCGTGACGGTCACGCGCGGGTTGCCCGCCAGCTTGGCGAGCAGCTTCGGTTCCAGCGATGGATCGACCAGCGTCACGTCGACGATGTAGACCTGCAGCAGGTCGACCTTGCGGGCGTCGAAGCTGCGCTTGTGAACGTGGATGTTGGCGATGGCATCGCCATCGACGCCGAGCAGGCCCTGCACCGCGTGCGGCAGCGCGTCGGAAGGCGGATCGAGGGGGAGCTTGATTTCGGAGAGGCGGAGCATGGCGTGCGGCCCGTGGTGATCGGGCAGGTGGCATTCGCGGAGGCACCTATTGTAGGGAGGCCGTCCGCGCCGCGTCCGCAGGGCAAAAGTCAGCGGGGAAACTACGGGTGCACCGCGCCTGCCATGGGTCTATCTTGAGTGCGTCGACCGATCACTGCAGGAGACATCCATGCTCATCGTCACGAAAGCGTTGGTGGCCAGCGGCGTCGCCGCTCTGGCCATGAGCGGAACGCCGTTGCCGGACAGCACGCTCGAAAGCCAAGTCGCCGCATTGGCCCCTGCCGTCGCGGCGAATCCGGCGCCGCCCTATTGCCCGGGTGGCTGCAACCTCTGGGGCACGCTCGGGTCGCGCTAGGCCGGCAGAAAGCCTTCGACCGACAGGTAGCGTTCGCCCGTGTCGTAATTGAAGCCCAGCACCACCGCATCGTCGGCGAGTTCGGGCAGCTTCTGTGCAATGGCTGCCAGCGTGGCGCCGGAGGAGATGCCCACCAGCATGCCCTCTTCACGGGCCGAGCGGCGCGCCATCTCGCGGGCCGGATCGGCGTCGACCTGGATCACGCCGTCGAGCAACGCCATGTCGAGAATCTTCGGCACAAAGCCCGCGCCGATGCCCTGGATGGGGTGGGGCGAGGGCGCGCCGCCCGACAGCACCGGCGACGCGACCGGCTCGACCGCATAGACCTTGAGCTTCGGCCACTTCGCCTTCAGCACCTTCGCCACGCCCGTGATGTGGCCGCCGGTGCCAACGCCCGTGATGATCGCGTCGAGGCCCTCGGGGAAGTCCGCCGCGATCTCTTCGGCCGTGGTGCGCAGGTGCACCGCCACGTTGGCCGGGTTGTTGAACTGCTGCGGCATCCAGCTGTTGGGCGTGTTCGCGACCAACTCTTCGGCCCGGGCGATCGACGCCTTCATGCCACCGGCGCGCGGCGTCAGGTCGAAGCTGGCGCCGTAGGCCAGCATCAGGCGCCGGCGCTCGACGGACATCGAGTCGGGCATCACCAGCACCAGCTTGTAGCCCTTGACCGCGGCGACCATGGCCAACCCGATGCCGGTGTTGCCCGAGGTCGGTTCGATGATGGTGCCGCCTGGCTTCAGCGCGCCCGACTGCTCGGCGTCTTCGACCATCGCGAGCGCGATGCGGTCCTTGATCGAGCCGCCCGGGTTGGCGCGCTCGGACTTGATCCACACCTGCTGCGTGCCCTTGGCCGTGTCGGCGAAGAGCCTCTGGACGCGGATGTGCGGCGTGCGGCCGATGGTCTCGAGGATGGTCTGGGCTTTCATGATTTCGGTCTCCTGGTGTGGACGAAAACGGGAAGGGTCATTGTCGCGAGATAATCCGACCCGTGAAGCACGCCAGACCGCCGCTGGTGCAATTCCCGAAAGGGAGCACTGGAGGAACGTCCGGACTGCACAGGACAGCGCAGGAGTTAACGACTCTCCACCGTGAGGTGAGGATCAGAGCAACAGAGACGAGTCGGTGAAGGGGCAACCCCGATCCGGGTGAAACGGGCAATCTCTGCGCGCAGCAACACCAAATAGGCCAGCGTTGACGTGGTTCCGCGGAGCTGGCGGGTAGGTGGCATCGAGCCGTCCGGGCGACCGGCGGCCCAGATTAATGGCGGTCACGCCGGCATCGTCGCAAGACGGCGCCGGTGCACAGAATCCGGCTTATCGGCGGGCTTCACACTTTATTTTCCAGGTTGCTGGCACGCGTGCGTGCTGCCGGTGTCCCGCAGGCTCTCGGCGGTGAAGCCGTTCTGCGCACTCGCCGCATAGCCCACGCCGATACTGCTGCCGCTGCTCTTGCTGCTGCCGTGTTGCTACCCGGTGTTCTGGCTGGCTTCCAGGCGGATGCCGCCGGCATCCAGGCTCAGGTCCTTGCCTGCGCTCAGGGTGGCGGCGCGGGCGGTGAGGTCACCCCCGGCGCTGATGGCCACGTTCGTGCCGCCGCTGACGGTGGTGCCGGTCTCGCTGCTGTTGCCGTCGATGCGCGAGTTACGGCTGCTCCAGCGGATGCTCTCGGACTGGCCTCCACCCTGCCTGCGACTGGCCGCATTTTTTTAAAGCCCGTTATGTTAATTTTGCGCAGCAAAGTTACCCCGCAGACCCTGCCAGGGTGGGCCGGGCTCGATGCCCGGACTGGCCTGACTTCGATGCTCTGCGCGCAGCGCCTAGCTTTGATCCTGCAACGGTGGCAACGCCATTCCTGGCCGACGTGGCCCAATGTAAGAGTCGCTACGGCGGAAAAATATCGGCCAATTTCCAACAAGCGAGTCACTAAAATTTCCCGTCATCACAAAGCTTGTGGACTGATACGGGAAATACCATCCTTCCTCGTCTTCTCGGATGCGCTCATCAAGAATGGTGTACGGCACCCCTCCCGGCTGAGCTTCAAGCGTGCGGAGATACGCCTCTACCATTTGCCTTGCATTTGCAAAATCGTTGCTCATGGAAGTATCCCAAATTGAAAGTTGGTGAATGCCTTGAAGTTGCTTGCGCCACTCCCGCCAATTTGTCCATCGATGTAGTTCACTTTCCCATTCTGAACGACCGCATTCCATACATGCCCCGTGGCTCCGTCCGTCCCATAAATCACCGCCCTTGCGCCATTTCCCTGGGCAAGTAACGTCGATTCAATATTTTGCTGCGATGTCCAGCCACTGAGCTTCGTGCCATACATTTGTCCAAGCTGATCGAAGGGGACCGGTGTAGGACGAGGCAATGCGCTTGCGGGGTTTCCAGTGGTTAGCAGGTTGTCAACCACAGCGACGCAGTTCGTACAGTTCTGAGTTGAGCCTGTCGGATTAACCCCTTTCACAGATCCTGCATCTACAGCTACTGCTCCCACTCCCCCATTTCCCCCGGCCTCTGCGCCCGGAGCAACAGCGCGACCCAAGACGCTCGAAGTAAGCGCGCCGACAGCCGCTCCTACTATTTGATTGCCCACCTCCAGAATAAGCCCGTCTGCCGTACTCTGCGCCATCTGCCCCGCAGTAGACGTCGTGAATGGTGACGTCACAGGCCCCGCGGTCGCAAACGACACCCCGTTGATCGTGATGTTCCCGTTGCCGTGCACGAAGACATTGTTCCCGGCCGCCTGTGCGATCTGCATCTGCGCCACACAGCCCGGACTGTTCGCCCCTGTGGCACACGCATCCCGAAGGGCCGAGTCTTTTCCTGCCGAGACCTGCGCCAGTTGGCGCATCGTCCCGCACGCAGCTTCGTCGCCCTTGCCACAAGCGGCAGATGCGGCAGCGTACCGTTCCTGATCCGACAGCCCAAGCAGTGACGGCCGTTTCTGGCTCAGCCAGTTGTTCTCCGCCGCATTCACCCCCGCCGACGCAGCGGTGGACACCCCTTGCCCGTTCGCGCTCACAAAGGCACCGGCCAATCCCGCCATCAACTGCGACGCTTGCAACGTCTCATTGGCCAGCGCGGGGTCTCCGGTGGGGTTGACCGCCTGCGCAGTCAGATGCCCGATCACGGCCCCGAGCGCGCCCGGCGCACAGCCTGCACCGCTGCCCGATCGTCCTGCACCGACGGCACAGCCGACGATCGCATGAGCTGCTTCGGCCGCAAAGGCGTTCAACGACTGGTTGCCCTGAGGCCCGTTCTGTCCAATCCAGTTCGCCCCTTGGGCCGCTGCGGTATTCAGGAACGCCGTCAGGATGCCTTGCTGCAGTTCGCCCTGCAGGCTCGTGCCGTTGATGCCGCTGCGGATCACTGCCGCAGCGGTGTTGTCGATCAACTGACGCTGCAGTTGGTCGGTCCACGTTGCAGTGCCGTTCGTCGCGCTTGCCAGGTTCTCCGGCAGCAAGCCCGATGTGCTGAGCCCTTGCAGCACACCCGCCGTGACCATCGCCGTGGCCAGATTCTGCAGGCTCTGGCTGCTGACGAGTTCGTCGAAGACCTTGCCGAGGTTGCCTGCGTTGTTCATGAACGAGACGGTGGCCTGGCCTGCCAGCGTGGTGATGCCCGCTTGCATCGCGCCTGCAAGGATGGCGGTCTGCCCGGCCGTCAGCCCCATGGCTCCAGCCATGCCGGTGCCTACCGTCGCCGCGCTTGTGGCGGTCGCCGTGGTGCCGGCCGTACCCGCAGCGGCCGTGCCCGCCCCCGCAGTCGCCACAGCCACCACCAGCATCACCAGCGCCGAACTCACCGGCCCCAGGCCGCTCTGGTCGGTCTGCCACTTCTGGTGCGCTTCCTCGACCGTCCGCCACTGGGTGCTGTTCACCAGGGCCGGGTCGCTGATGAGTTGATTGACCCACGCCATGCCCGGCTGCTGGGCCAGGGTCGCCAGGTCCGTGCCCTTGGCCACGTTGGCGTTGATGCCGCCTGCGGCCTGCAGGTGCACGCTGGCCACGTTGAACTGGTTGTAGTTCGTCGTCTCGTCGATGTTGCCCTTCGTGCGGGCGTTGACGAACATCGCGTTGCCGTCGCTCTCGTTGCGGCTCCTGCTGCTGGTGGTGGTCTGGGTCAGCAGGTTGAGCTGGCCGCCGGCCTGGATGTCGAGGGTGTTCGCATCGACCTTGATGGCCCCCAGCGTGGTGTCGCCACCGCTGCGCAGCTTGACGTTCTGGGCCTCGAGCGTGGTGCGCGCCAGCGTGGTGTCCGAGCTCGATGCCTCGAGGCGGCGGTACGACATGCCGCTGCGTTGCGATTGCTCGGTCTGGGCGTAGGTCTGGTCCTGGCCCGCGTAGAGCACGAGCTTGCCGCCGGCGTCCAGGCTCAGGTCGGTGCCTGCGCTCAGGGTGGCGGCGCGGGCGGTGAGGTCACCCCCGGCGCTGATGGCCACGCTCGTGCCGCCGCTGACGGTGGTGCCGGTCTCGCTGCTGTTGCCGTCGATGCGCGAGTTGCGGCTGCTCCAGCGGATGCTCTCGGACTGGCCGGTGGTCACGCTGTCCAGGGTAACGTCGCCCTTGGCCGTCATGCCAACGCTGCCGGCACTGGTGATCTGCGCACCGGCGGTGTGGATGTTGCCGCCGGCGTAGACCTCGAGACTGCCGCCCGGATCGCTCACGTACAGGCCGGCCACGCGGTCGATGACGGTGCGCTGCTGCGCGATGCTGCCGCCTGCCGTGGTGGCACGGCTCGATGCGTCGCTGGTGGTGGTGATGACGTTGACGTTGCGTCCGGCCATGACGGCCAGGCTGTGCTGGGCGTCGATCACCCCGCCGATGTTGTTGAGGTCGGTGCCCGCCACCAGGGCCACGTCCTTGCCGGTGATGCGGCCACCGAGGTTGTGGATGTTGTCGGCGGTCAGCGCAACCGTGGTGCGCCCGGCGATGGTGCCGCCCTGGTTGCTCAGGTCGCCGGTCAGGTTCAGGTTCACGCTGCTGCCCGAGAGCAAGGCGCCGCTGCCGTCGATGTCGCCGGGCTTCACGCGCACGTACACCTGGGGCGCCAGCACGCGCTGCGTGCTGCCGTCGGGCAGGGTCACGGTTTGCTCGACCAGCCAGACGATGTCGCTGGTGAGTTGGGCCATCTGCGCCGCACTCAGCGCGATGCCCGGGGTCAGGTGGTATTGCTCGGCGAAGGTCACGCCGGCGTTCATCAGCGCGTTGTATTGCGCCTCATCGCTGTTGAAGCCTTCGAGGTAGCGGTAGCCGGTGAGCTGCGCCACCTGCTGGCGGATCAACTGCTGCTCGTAGAAGCCATCGCCCAGGCGCTTGAGGATGTTGTTCGGATCGAGCCCGAGGTTGTTGAGCAGGTAGTCGCTGCTGAGCCACTTGCGCTGGTTCGCGAAGCGCGGGTCGGTCTCGATCAGGTAGTGGCCGGTGCCCGTGGTGTTGAACAGGCTGGCCGAGGGAATGCTGGCATTGGGCGCGCTCGTGCGCACGACCATCTGCGTCGACCCGGTGTTTCCTGCGGTTGTCTTGCCGCCCGCGACCTCGGAGGCGACCTGGATGATCGGGTTCACGCGGTTGCCGGCGGTCACCTGCCCGCTGCCCTGCGCGGTGCCGCTCGCCTGCCCGACCGTGAGGGTGCCCGGCTGTGCACCGGTGCCTGCGACGGCCTGGTTGCCTTCCTGGCGCGCCGCTGCCAGCTGCACGGTGGTCGACACGGTGATGTTGTAAGGCGTGGTCTGATGCGCCCGAGAGCTGCTGCCGAACATGCCGCCGGTTTTCACATAGGAGTGCACGGTCGTGCCGCTCTCCGTGACATCGGCGTTCACGGACTCATTGTGGTTCGTGATGGTGCCGCCCCGCACCGTCAATGCGCCACCGGCCAGGATCTGGCTCATGTCGTTGGTGCCGCTGCCCACCGAAAGCGTCATGGCGCCGCCGGAAAGAATGCGGCCCGGCGCGGAGCTTTGCAGCACGGGGGTCGACGAGGTCTTTGTGTAGTCCCAGTAGTCCCAGGTGGAACTCAGACCCGGCCCCGTCATGTCGGGGAGCGGGCCGAACGTACCCAGGAAGGCCTCGATGAACTTCGAGGTGGCGGCATCCAGCGCGTTGTGGGCCTGCAAATACGCAGACCATTCATTGACTTCAGACTGAGTCACGGGGTGGTCGAACAGCACGTGGGCAAACGTTCCATCGCCGACGGCGACGTCATAGCCGTCCACGCCCACGCTGATGACACCGAGAACTCGGCCCGGGTGTGTGGCCGAAAGCTCCGCTGGCGGCGTCACGCCGAAGTCGGCCCAGATCGGGTCCGAAGAAGCGTACCAAGCGCCCGGCTTGACGGCCGGTCCGCAGGTCGTGGAGTCGCCCCCTCCCGAACAACTCTCGTAGCTGTAGTCGACGCTGTTGCTCGGCGTCATTGCGTAGTAGGCAGCGTACTTTGCAAGCGGGTATTCGGCCGGCGGAACGAAGATCTTGTAGCTGGACCTGGTTTCGACACTGGGATCGTCCGCCCGGACGGAGCCCACGGTGTCCCAGGGCGTGGAGTACCTCCAACCCAAGGTAAATACAACATCGGAGGCCGGCACGCGTTCGCCGCTGCCGGGCACCGCGTACTCGACGACATGCTCGCTGGGCCCGGCCACCGTCGTGTACGTCACGCCACCATTGGTGTTGTTGAGCACGGCGGCGCCGATCGTCACGTTGCCGATGGCTTCGATGGTGGCCGCGCGGTTGTTCACCGACCCGGCCATGCCGGTGGCCTTTCGTTCGCCGTCGAGCGCACCGCCGACGTACAGGTCGCCCGCGCTGAAGATCAGCGCCCCGTCGCGGTTGTTGATCGTTTGCGCACCGATGTCCAGCCGGCTGCGCGCGGCAATGGTGCCGGCCTTCGTCACGCCATCGATGGTCTCGGCGAGGTTGTTGAGCGTGCCTGCGGAGATCGACAAGTGGTCGCCGTAGATCCGGCCGGTACCGATGTTCGTCAACGTGCCGGCGTTGACTTGCGTCTCGCCACCGTCGATCAGCCCGCGGTTGGTGAGCGTGCCGCTGGCGTTCACGATGGTCGTGTCGCCCGCCATCTCGCCGGTCGCGGTGTTGACGATGTCGGTCCCGCTCACGGTGAGCACCTGACCTGCAGCGAGCTTGCCGCTGTTCGTCAGCGTGCCGGTCGTGCCGTAGCTGAGGTTGCCGTTGGCGCTGATCTGCGCATCGTTCACGACGTCGCCCGTCAGCGCAATGGCGAGGTTCTTCCCCGAGGTGAGCACGCCGTTGCCGTTCAGCGCCGCGGCATCGACCGCGACCGACTCGTTGCCGACCAGCATGCCGCCGCTGCCGTTGACCACGACCAGTTGCTTGGCACTGCTGTTGGCGTCCGCGATGCGCAGGGTGTCGCCGGCCGAGAGCAGGCCCGCCGTGTTGAGCACGCTGCCGCTGCTCGTGACCGTGACATTGCCATCGGCGCGGACGGCACCCCCGCTGTTGTCGAACTGGTTGGCGGTGATGGCGACTTCCACGCCCTCGACCCCTTGGTCCGTGCCTGCGGTGGTCCTGTTGGCCACGGTGGCCGCATTCAGCGTGGTGCGCGCTCCGGAGCGCACCAGGCCGGACGTGTTGTCGATCGCCGTGCCGGTCAGCGTGAGATCGCCGATGGCCAGCGTCTGCCCGCCGCGGTTGTCGTAGGTGCCGGCCCCGGCATCGACCGTCAGCTTCGATTGCCCGAGGACGAGGCCGCCATCGGCGTTGACCAGACCCTGCAGGCGCGCGTCGATGTCGCCGCTGGCGCCCAGAAAGCCGGCGCTGTTGTCGACGACGCCGGCTGCCAAGGTCAGCGCGCCACCGCTGGCGATGCCACCGGGCGTCGTCGCCAGAGTACTGCTGTAGCCGGCGGCGTTCCGGTTGGAAAGCGCGCCGCCGTGGGTGTCGATGGACATCGCGCCGCCCGACTGCAGCAGCCCCGTGTCGTTGGTCAATGCGCCCGAACGGACGTCGAGCGTGGTGGCGGCGATGACCGTGCCCCCCGCGTTGTCGAAGGCCTGGCCGTGGGTTTCGATGGCCACGGAGCGGCCCGTGACCTTGCCGCCTGCTCCGTGCAGGCCCGCGTTCTCGAGCACAACGGCGTTTTCGGCTTGCAGCGCTCCGGCCGTGTTGACAGTTGCAGCCGCGGTCGTGACACGCAGGTCGCCATGCACCGACGCCGCCGTGCCCCCCGTGTTGTCGAAGCTTTGCGCGCCGAGGGTCGTGTCTCCGTCGGCTGCCATCGTGCCGCCGACGTTGGTGGCCGCGCCGCTGATGACGGCAGACAGGTTGCCGACGGCCGTCAGCGTGCCGCCATCGTTGTTCAGGCCATCGGCACGAATCGACGCATCGGCTGTCGCGCCGATCTGCCCTGCATTCGTGTTTTGAATGTGCGAGGCGTCCAGCAACACCCGACCTGCGCTCAAGGTGCCGCCGTCATTGAGCAGTACCTGGCCCGCTCGAACGCGCGCGGCGACGGTCAGCGTTCCAGGGGTCACGACGGTCGCTCCGCTCGTGACCACGTCGCCCTGATCGGCGGCGATCGCGAGGTTCGCACCGCTGGTGTGGCTGCCGCCCAGGTTCACGCTTGCGCCCTGTAGCACGACATCGCCCGCCGCAAGGTTGGTGCCTTGGGCGACAAGGCCGCCGGCCGTCGTGACCTTCAGATCGCCGATGCCGGCGGCCGTGCCATTGGACTGGATGCCCGCGCCGAGAACGGCAGCCGCGCTGCTGTTCATGTCGGCCGCGGAAAGCACGGCATGTCGGCCGGCCGTGATGCTGCCCTCATTGAGCAAGGTGCCTGCCACCGCCAGGTTCAGATCGTTGCCGGCACGCACGGTGCCGACACCGGTGTTGGCCAGGCGACCCGCCTGAATACCGATGTCGACGCCGGCGACGATCACACCACCGCCGTTCGACAACGCACCGCCGGTGCTCAAGACCAGCGAGCCGCCAGCCGACAACGTGCCCGCGCCGTTGTCGACTTGACCACCCGCATGCAGTGCCATGTCGCCCTGGCTGACGAGCGAGCCACCGCGGTTGGACAACTCGCCGGTCGTGTCGATCGTGACCCGCCCGGCCTGCAGGGTGCCGCCGCTGTTGTCGAAGCTCCCCACGTTCGCAGTGAAGTCGCGGCTGACGTTGAGCGTGCCCCCCGCGTTGCTGAAGCGATCGCCGGTCACCGCCATCGTGCCCACGCTCAGCGCGCCACCGGTGTTGTCGATGCGCGGCGTGTTCAGCGCAATTTCGCCGCCCGCGTAGATGCGCCCGCCATCGTTGAGCACGCTGCCGGCGGCCACGATGGCACCGGGGCCGGTCGCGGCCGCTGGCTGCAGCGGCGCGACCTCGGTGATGCCCGCTGTGGAGGTCGCTGTGCCTGCCGTCGTGCCGGTGGTTGGCGTGGCGCCGGTGTTCGTGCCTGTTGCACCGGTGTCGGTGCCCGGTGTGCCCGATGCCGGATCCGCAGTTGCCACCGGCTCGGCCCCGATCACCCCGCCATTCGTGTTGCTCAGCACCGGCGCCGTAACACTGATGTCCCGCGTGCCCGCCTGCCGGATCGTCCCGCCCCGGTTGTCGATGTCCGCTGCGCTGCTCAGCTCGACCTTGGCACCTTCGAGCGTGCCGGTGTTCTCCAGCCGTCCCGCGGCCGTCACGGCGAGGCCGCCGGCACCGGCGCCGATGTGCCCCGCATTGCGCACGCCCACCCCTGCTTCAGTCCCCACCAGCGTGATCTTGCCGGCGTACATGCCGCCCAGCGCCGCCACGTCCAGCGCGAAGCTCGGCGCCGCGCCGTTGCCCGTCGTGGGCGTGGCCTGGCTGCTGTCGGCGCTGACCTGGTTCGCACCGGTCACCACCTTCAACTCGTTCGCCCAGAGGCCCGCATTGACCTGCACCGCCCGCGCGAGGATGGCCGCGTAGTCGGTCTTGCTCGCATCCAGCCCGGCGCCGTCGATGCTCACGCTGCCGCCGCGCACGACGAAGCTGTCGAGCCCACCCTGGGCATTGAACTGCGGCGTGCCGGTGGTCAGCGTCGCACGGCTCGCGTTGATGAAGCCGCCGCCATCGACCTGGATGCCCGCCGGGTTGGCGATGATCACTTCGGTGCGCGGGCCGGCCACTTCCACATAGCCGCGCAGCTGGCTCGGGTTGGCGCTGTGGACCTCGTTGAGGATGACGCGCGCCCTGCCGCCGGCCAGCCACGGGTTGCCCTGCACCCAGCCGCCGAGCTGGGTCTGCACGTTGCCTCGACTGTTGTTGAGGATGACGCCGTTGCGCTGCACGTCGAACCGCGAGTAGGTGTTGCGCGAGACGCCCGCGGCGCTGGGGGTCTGGATGTTCACCAGCGGCACGCCGTTGGGCGCAACGAGCACGGTCGGGCGCTGGCGCCCGGGGGCACCGGGGTCGGCCACGATCTGGGCATGCAGGGGAGCACTCATCAAGGCCGCGGCGATCGCAGCCACGCTGACGGCGGCGCTGCTGGCGCCTGCGCCGCCGCTGGCGGCCTTGCGCGCCCCACGGCCGGTGCTCTTGGCCGTCTCCTGCACGACCATGCGCAGGCCGCGGGCGGCGTTGAAGACGATGCGGTGTAGATGCTTGTTCATTTCTTGTTCTCTCCCTTTGCTATCGGCCGTGATCTTTCTGTGCTGTCCTGCCCGTCAGGGCGTGGCCAGGGCACCTTGCTTGGCTTCCAACGGCGGCAGTCCTTTGAACGCACGGTCGTAGGGGGTTCGATCGAAAGCCGGCAACGCGGCCTTCTTGATGTCGACGCCTTGGAGCGCCGGGAACGTCTCGCGAAAAGCGGCCAAGTCCTGGTCTGCCCGATCGGACACGATCACGTCGAAGGTGCCGCCGGTGACACCGGTCACGCTTTGATCGAGCAGGGGAAAGATCGGGCCGGCCCGAAATTCGTCGTCCTTCCGCGGCCTCAGTTCGGCAGCGACCCGTCCGAGGTACACCACGGACGTCGCGGGAACTTCGAAGGCGAGACCCAACGGAGCGAACCAACTGCCGGCGAACGGCAGCGTCACAACGGCGCCATCGGCGTCTGCCAACACGTACTGCCCAGGCGCCAGCGCCATGCGCACCAGAACGATGTTGTGCCTGCCATCGCCCTTGCTTGCGCCCTCGCTGTCGAGCGAGAAGCGCTTCGCTTGCTTCACTTCCTTGTTGGCCTGCGCACCCGTCGGTGCGACGGTGACGCCGTTCGGCCACGGGATCGAGAGTTTGCTGTCGCGCTTGGACATGTCCAAGCTCATCAGCACCACAGACTCCTTCGACAGGTCCAGGGGACCGGACTTGCTGTGAACAGCCATGCGTGTGGTTGCACAGCCTGTCAGCAGGAGTGCGCAAAGACCCGGGAGAAGGAAGGAGAGGCGAAGGGTAAGTGATGTCATGGTGATGGCTCAGAAGTTGAAGTTGAGGTTGAACCCTGCGGTAGTTGTCGCGGTGCGATACCCCGCGGGCTTGTGAATGGGCGCACCGATGAAGAAGTCGTAGTTCAGTCCCTGGACGGCGCCGCGCAGGCCGACGACGCCACCCGTCAGGCGCTTTCCCAGCAGGTTCGCGGTCGACATGCCGCCCACCTCGCCGTGGTCGATGCCCACGTACAACTCCGCCCCGCTCGCGCCGAGTGCGTCAAGGGCCCAGCCGATGTCGTTGCGCACCAGCCAGCCGCGCTCGGCCAGCAGGCTCGTCTCGCCGTCGAAGCCGCGCACCGTGTAGCGCCCGCCGATGGCAAAGTGGTCTTGCGGCGTGAGCGAGGTGCGGTTCCACTGCGCACGCCACAGCGCGGTGTAGCGCAGCTTCTGGTCACCGAGCTGGAAGGGCAGGTTCAGGTTGGCGTCGGCCGCAAGAAGGCGAAAGCGCGAACCGTCTTCGCCGGTGAGCTCATCCACTGCGGGGATGGCCCCGAAGGCGCCGGTGCCGCGGCGGACCTGCAGGTTGGCGTCGAGCGTGGCCTGGCCGATGAACTCGCGATGGTTCGCACCCAACTCCCAGCCGGCGACCACGGGCCGCTGAATGCCGATCTCGGTGTCGTCGATGAAGTTGTTCGAGGCGCGCCGGAAGCCGCGCAGCCACATCGTCGTCTTGCGGCGCTGGTCGCGGTACATCAGCCGCGACAGGCGCAGTTCGGCATTGCGGGTCTCGCCGGCGTAGACGTAGTCCTGGCTGAAGCCGGCCACGCTCTGGTGGTACTTGCTCTGGCTGGCGGTAGCGCCCAGCAGCCAATGGCCGTAGGGCACCGAGTAGTGCAGCGTCTGGCCGCTGGTGCCCTGGCCGCTGTGGTTGAAGAGGTCGTGGTTGACGCTGACGTAGGCCAGGTCGTTCAAGCCGAGCGGGCCGTCCCAGGCCAGGGTGGCGCCGCCCTGGGTGCGGCCGGTGGACTTCGTGCCGCTGTCGTCCAGGCTGAGCGTGGCGCGCAGGGGGCCGAGGGTTCGGGCAGGTCGGCTGTACTTCACGACCAAATCGCTGTCGCCGGGCTGGGCGCCGGGGGCCTGCGAGGGCTCGATCTGGATGTCGGCCTCGGCCGTGGGCAGGCGCTTGAGGTTCTCCAGGCCCTGTTCGATGTCGCGCAGGTTCAGCAGGTCGCCGGGTGTGGCCGGGATGGCGGTGCGCAGGCTGGTGGGGTCGGTCGTTCCTTCGGCGAAGCGGATGGCGGCGATGCGCCCGGGCACCAGGGTCAGGCGCAAGGTGCCAGAGGCCAGGTCCTGCGGGGCCGCGAGGACTCGGCTGGTGACCCAGCCACGGGCGATCAAGGCCTGCTGCAGGCGCTCCAGGACGGTGTCGACGCCTTGCGTTCCCAGGCAGCGGCCGAGAGGGCTGTCGTCATCTTGCTCACCAGCAGCTTCACGCAGGAGTCATTGGAAGTCGTCGGCGCGCTCGCCCTCGAGCACCAGGTGGGCGATGCGAAAGCACGGGGCCTCGGACTCCGGCAGGCGTCCGGCGCCGCGCACGGGGGCGGTAGGCAGGCGCACATCGACGGCGCGCTCCTGCTGCTCGCGCAGGGCGCGTTCTCGGTCCTGCCGGCGCAGTTCTTCGATGAAGGGCTGGGGGGCAGAGGGGTTGGCCTGCGCCCAGGCGCCGGTGGCTGCGCACAGCCACATCGCGCCAAGAATGCACGGGCGCAAAGCCCCGAGTCGCCCATGCACCCCTCCACGGACACCACGCCCCGCCGCGTTCTTGATCGACATCACCCGCCCTGTATCTGCTTGTAAGGCGCGGATTCTGGTGGCGGGTCAGCGCCTCAAATGTCAATGAATGTGGACTGGGCGTGAGCCAGGGGAATTCACCCTCGTTGCGTGATCGAAATCGCAGGTTCAGTGCGCGCGAAAAAGCGGTCTAGAACTTCTCGTGCGGCAGCAGGTAGCGCCACTCCCCCGGCACCAAGCCCGCGAGCGGCACGCGCCCGACGCGCAGGCGCTTCATCGCGACGATGCGCAGGTCGACGCTGTCGCACATCTGCGCGATCTGCCCGGGCCAGGCGCCCTTCATCGCGAAGCGCAGGCCGGTCACGCCCTCGTTCTGGCGATTGACGCTGACCTTGGCCGGCAGCATGGCGCGGCCGTCGACCACGGGTGACTGGTTCAGGCGGTGCAGTGCCTGCGGCCCCACCTCGCCCTGCACGTCGACCATCACCTCGTACTCCATCAGCCCGGCGTCTTCGACCAGCTTGCGTTCGATGCGCGGGTCCTGCGTGAAGACGATGAGCCCGCTCGCGCCCTTTTCCAGCGGCGTGAAGCAGTGCTGGTTGGCGAAGTGCCTTTGCAGCGTGGGCCGCTGCGAGTCGTCGGCCTCGCTGCGCTGCGCGGGCACCAGCAGCTTGGCGATGGGTGCATCGAACGCCAGGCCGGCGGGCTTGTTCAGCAGGATCGTCACGACCTGCACCGGCTCCGGCTTGGCGGCCTTGTCGATGTCCACCGTCTGCTGCGGCGTGACGCGTGCCTGCGGCACTTCGACCACCTTTCCGTCGACGCGCACCGCGCCGTTCTCGATCAGCAACTCGGCCTCGCGGCGCGAGCAGTTCATCTCGGCGGCTACGCGCTTGGCCAGGCGGATGCCTTCGTCCCGGGTCTGGAGGATGTTCATGCCAGTGCCCGTCCACGGATGCGTTCGACATGCGCCGCCAGCGAGCGTGCCGCCATCGGCCACAGGCGCTGCGGCACGTCGGCGTAGGCGATCGGCAGCCAGTCCTCCGGCGTGCCCTCCGGATGTTCGCGCATCGCCTCGAGGATGCGCGCTTCGCGCCGGAAGCGGTGCATCTTGAGCGCGGCGATGGCATCGCGTGCCGAGGCGATCGCGTAGCCGTGCGCGGGCAGGATGAAGTCGACGCCGCCGACGCGGCAGACGTCGTCGAGCAGGTCGAGCGAATCGAGGTAGGCGGTCATGTTGCCGTCCGGTGGGTCGACCACCGTGGTGCTGCCGTTGAGGATGTGGTCGCCCGAGAACAGCAGGCCGTCTTCCTGCAGCACCAGGCACACGTGGTTGGCCGCATGGCCGGGCGTGTGCACCACGCGCAGCGTGTGGCTGGCCTCGGCTGTCGGCCCTTCGAGCACCAGGCGTTCGCCATCGGCCAGCGCGCGGTCGGGCGTGAAGCGGGCGGTGGACTTGGCGGTCGCGGCCGAGGGCAGGCCGAGGATCGGCGGGCGCGCTTCGCACAGCGCCTGCAGCGGCCGCGCAGCCGGCGAATGGTCGGCGTGCGAATGGGTGCAGACGATCATGCGGATGTCGCCGCCGGTCGCCTCGTGCAGGCGCTGGATGTGCGCCGGGTCGAGCGGGCCTGGGTCGATCACCACATAGCCGGTCGCTTCGTCGCCGACGATGTAGCTGTTGGTGCCGGGGCCGGTCATGGCGCCGGGGTTGGGCGCGGTCAGGCGCCGCAGATGGCGCAGCAGCGTCACTGGCGCGTCGCACTGCCAGTCGAGCGCATGCACGATCTGGCCGTCGGGGCAGACCAGCGCCAGTTCGCCGTAGGCCGTCTCGTGCTCCATGAAGCGCGCTTCCTGGCCACCGAGCAGCCCGGCGCGCGGGCAACTGGTGAAGAGCGCTTGCTCCGCCGCGCAGTCCTCGAGCACCTCGTCGACGGTGGCATAGCCCGCCAGGCGCTCGAGCGTGCGCACCGTCGGGAACATGAGCTGGAAGCGGCGCGCCTTGTGGCGCTCCAGTGCCTCTGCCGGGCGCACCCAGACCGGCTCGAACTGCTCGGTCTCGTCGGCGGTGGGCACCTGGTCGTCCGGCATGCGTGCCACCAGAAAGGGCACGTCGAAGCGCTTGGGCAGGTCGCGGTCCGTCACCCAGTGCGCGAAGGTGAAGACCCGGTCGGTCGCCAGCACCAGGCCGCGCTTCGCGCACTGTGCGGCGAAGGGCGTCGCGCCGTCGGCCGTGCTGCGGTCCATCGCCGCGACGGACGCGGCCTGCACTGGCCGGCCGTCGTCGGCATGGTGGGCCAGCAGCACGCCCAACTCCTCGAAGGTCTCGCGCAGCGCGGCGATCGCCTGGGTGAGCTGCAGGTCGCTCTGGGTCGGGCGGCGCCGCGCGATGGCATGGGCCTGGGCGTCGGTCGGGTCGATGCGCCCGCCGGGGAACACATAGGCCCCGGCGCCGAAGCTGGCCCGGTCGGAGCGGCGCGTCATCAGCACCTCCAGGCCCGCCGGTGTGTCGCGCAGCAGCAGGAGGGTGGCTGCCGGCCGCACGGGTGCGGGCTCGCGCTGCGGGTGAATGAGTTGGGTAGGGCGGACCATCCCGGGATTATCGGCAGCATCGCGATGCGCTGGCGTCCGGCAAGCCGCCGATCGATCCGCGTGGCAAGATTGCCGCGTTTTCACGCCCGGGGCCTGCCTGCATGCTGATCAATTGCGTTGTCTACGAAAACGGCACCAAGCTGGCCGACATTCCGGTCGACCGCATCAACGAATACATCGCGCTTCCCAACTGCTTCGTCTGGGTGGCGCTGCACGATCCGACGCCCGAGGAGATGGACGAGGTGCAGCAGGCCTTCGACCTGCATCCGCTGGCCGTGGAAGACGCGCAGAACGGGCACCAGCGCCCGAAGGTCGAGGAGTACGGCGATTCGCTGTTCGTGGTGATGCACCTGATCGATGCCGACACGGCCGAAGCGCGCCACAACATGGAAGTGGGCGAGGTCGACGTGTTCGTCGGCCGGAACTACGTGGTGTCGGTGCGCAACCGCAGCACGCACGGTTTCGTCGAAGTGCGGGAGCGCTGCCAGCGCGAGCCGGAGCTGCTGAAGAACGGCTCCGGCTTCGTGCTGTATGCGCTGATGGATGCGGTGGTCGACCGCTACTTTCCCGCCATCGACGCTTTCGATGTCGAGCTCGAAGCCATCGAGGAAAGCATCTTCACCCTGGGCGGCGCGCGCGAGAACATCCAGCGGCTCTACGGCCTGAAGCAGCGGTTGACGGTGCTGAAGCACGCCGTGGCACCGCTGCTGGAGGGCACCAACCGGTTGCACGGCGGACGGGTGCCGCAGGTCTGCATGGGCACGCAGGAGTATTTCCGCGACGTGCTCGACCACCTGAGCCGCATCAACGGCACCATCGATTCGATGCGCGACACCATCGGCACCGCCATCCAGGCCAACCTGTCGATGGTGACCATCAGCGACGGCGAAGTCACCAAGCGGTTGGCAGCCTGGGCCGCGATCTTCGCGGTGTGCACCGCCTTCGTCGGCATCTGGGGCATGAACTTCGAGCACATGCCCGAGCTGAAGTGGCGCTACGGCTACGCGATGGCGATGGGGCTCATCGCGTGCGTGTGCGGCTACCTTTACTACCGCTTCCGAAAGGCTGGCTGGGTCTGACCCCCGGCCGGCGGCGACGCGCTCAGCGGCCCCAGCGCAGCACCAGCGGATCGAGTCGGCGCGCGATGTCGAGCAGGCCGCGGCGCACCTCGGGGTGCATCCCCGGCCACGGATGGCGCGGCGCGTCGCAGGCGATCACGCCGCCTTCCTTCATCAGCGCCTTGGCCGCCAGGAAACCGGCCTGCCGGTTCTCGTGGTTGATCAGCGGCAGCCAGCGTTGGTACAGCGTGAAGGCGAGGTCGGCATCGCCGCTTCGGTGCGCCTCGATGATCGGGCGGATGCCGTCGGCGAAGGCGCCGCCGGTCATGGCGCCGGTGGCACCCGCGTCCAGGTCGGCCAGCAGCGTGATGGCTTCCTCGCCGTCCCAGGGGCCTTCGATGGCTTCGCCGCCCAGGCGGATCAGCTCGCGCAGCTTGCTTGCCGCGCCGGGCGTCTCGATCTTGAAGTAGCTGACCTGCTCGATTTCGGTGGCCATCTTCGCGAGGAAAGGCGCCGACAGCACCGTGCCGCTGGCCGGCGCGTCCTGCACCATGATCGGAATCGACACCGCATCCGACAGCTGTGCATAGAACTCGAAGGTTTTTGCTTCGGGCACGCGGAAGGTCGCGCCGTGGTAGGGCGGCATCACCATCAGCATGGCGGCGCCCATGGCCTGCGCGCGCCGGCTGCGCTCGATGCACACGGTGGTGCTGAAGTGGGTGGTCGTCACGATCACCGGCACGCGGCCGGCCACGTGTTCGAGGGCGGTGCGGGTGAGCACCTCGCGCTCGTCGTCGGACAGCAGGAACTGCTCGGAGAAGTTCGCCAGGATGCAGAGGCCGTCGACGCCGGAGTCGATCATGAAGTCGAGGCAGCGCTTCTGGCTGTCGAGGTCGAGCGCGCCCGATTCGGTGAAGGTGGTGGGCGCGACCGGGAAGATGCCGCGGTAGCGTGGGTTCGAGAGGGTGTGGTTCATGGCGTGGATCAATGCGAGTGACGGGGAACGGCGGAGCCGCGGCAGCCGACGAGAAAGTCGAAGTCGCAGCCTTCGTCGGCCTGCAGCACGTGGTCGACATAGAGGCGCTGGTAGCCGCCGGCCATGCCTTCGGGCCGCGCAGCCAGGGAGCGCAGGCGCTCGGCCAGCTCGTCGTCGCTGATGTCCAGGTGCAACCGGCCGCCGGCGCAGTCCAGCTCGATGAAGTCGCCGTCGCGCACCGCGGCCAGCGGGCCGCCGTCGGCCGCCTCGGGCGCCACGTGCAGCACCACGGTGCCGTAGGCGGTGCCGCTCATGCGGGCATCCGAGATGCGCACCATGTCCTTGATGCCCTGGCGCAGCAGCTTCGGCGGCAGGCCCATATTGCCGACCTCGGCCATGCCGGGGTAGCCCTTGGGGCCGCAGTTCTTCATCACCATCACGCAGCTGGCGTCGATGTCGAGGTCTTCGTCGACGATGCGCGCCTTGTAGTGCTCCAGGTTTTCGAACACGACCGCGCGCCCGCGGTGCTGCAGCAGCGCCGGCGTCGCGGCCGAGGGCTTGAGCACCGCGCCGCGCGGCGACAAGTTTCCGCGCAGGATGCAGATGCCGCCGTCGGCGATCAGCGGGTTGTCGAGTGGCCGGATCACCTCGTCGTTGTAGCTGGGCGCGGTGCGCACGTTGTCCCAGAGCGAGCGGCCGTTGACGGTGAGGGCATCGGGATGCGGCAGCAGGCCGTTCTCGCCGAGCCGGCGCAGCACGGCGGGCAGGCCACCGGCGTCGTAGAACTCCTCCATCAGGAAGCGGCCCGAGGGCATCAGGTCGACCAGCGTGGGCGTGCCGCGGCCGATGCGCGTCCAGTCCTCCAGTTCGAGCGGGACGCCGATGCGCCCGGCGATCGCCTTCAGATGGATCACCGCGTTGGTCGAGCCGCCGATGGCCGCGTTCACGCGGATCGCGTTCTCGAAGGCCTCGCGCGTGAGGATCTTCGACAGCGTGAGGCCTTCCTTGGCCATCTCGACCGCGCGCATGCCCGACATCTGCGCCAGCACATAGCGCCGCGCGTCGACCGCCGGAATGGCCGCGTTGTGGGGCAGCGAGGTGCCCAGCGCCTCGGCCATGCAGGCCATGGTGGAGGCCGTGCCCATCGTGTTGCAGGTGCCGGCGGAGCGCGACATGCCGGCCTCGGCTGCGAAGAACTGGTGCTCGTTGATTTCACCGGCCTTGAGCGACTCGTGCAGCTGCCACACGGCCGTGCCCGAGCCGATGTTCTTGCCTTCGAGCTTGCCGTTGAGCATCGGCCCCCCGGTCACGACGATGGCCGGGATGTCGCAGCTGGCGGCGCCCATCAGCAGCGCCGGCGTGGTCTTGTCGCAGCCGACCAGCAGCACCACCGCATCGATCGGGTTGCCACGGATGGCTTCCTCCACGTCCATGCTCGCCAGGTTGCGGGTGAGCATCGCGGTCGGGCGCAGGTTCGACTCGCCGTTGCTGAACACCGGGAACTCGACCGGGAAGCCGCCGGCTTCGGAGATGCCGCGCTTCACATGCTCGGCGATCTTGCGGAAGTGCGCGTTGCAGGGCGTGAGTTCCGACCAGGTGTTGCAGATGCCGACGATCGGCCGGCCGTCGAACTCGTGGTCGGGGATGCCCTGGTTCTTCATCCAGCTTCGGTACATGAAGCCGTTCTTGTCGGCGGAGCCGAACCATTCGGTCGAGCGCAGTTTCTTCTTGGGCGGGGTGTCCGGCATCTTGGTGCGTCCTTGGCGGGCGGGAAAAGCGAGGGGAAGCTCAGCGCAGCGGTGCGCGCGAGGTGAAGAAGCGTTGAAGCAGGCAGAAGACGAAGAGCAGCGCACCGACCACGATGCGCGTCCACCACGAACTCAGCGTGCCGTCGAAGGAGATCAGCGTCTGGATGATGCCGAGCATCAGCGCGCCGAAGAGCGTGCCGGCCACGTAGCCGACGCCGCCGGTGAGCAGCGTGCCGCCGATCACCACCGCGGCGATCGCGTCGAGCTCCAACCCGACCGCATGCAGGCCGTAGCCCGACAGCATGTAGAAGGTGAAGATCACGCCGGCCAGCGCCGAGCAGAAGCCCGACAGCGTGTACACGCCGACGATCGTGCGCCGCACCGGCAGGCCCATCAGCATCGCCGAATGCTCGCTGCCGCCCACGGCGTACACGGCACGGCCGAAGGCGGTGCAGTGCGCGATGAACACTGCGGCCAGCACCACGGCGATGGCAATCAGCGCGCTGATCGACAGCGACGCGTCGCCCCAGACCGGGATGCGGACCTGCGCCACCTCGGTGTAGAACGCGTTGGTGATGCTGATCGAGTCGATGCTGATCAGGTAGCACAGGCCCCGCGCGAGGAACATGCCGGCCAGCGTCACGATAAAGGGCTGCAGCCGGAAGCGCTCGATGAGAAAGCCCATGAAGGCGCCGAACACCGTGCCCATCGCCAGCACCAGCGGGATCACCGCCAGCGGGCTCCAGCCATGGCGCTCGACCAGCGCGGCCGACACCATGGTGGTGAGCGCGATCACCGCGCCCACCGACAGATCGATGCCGCCCGAGAGGATCACGAAGGTCATGCCGACCGCCACCACGATCAGGAAGGCGTTGTCGATCAAGAGGTTGAGGAAGACCTGCGCCGAGAAGAAGCTGTCGTAGGCGAAGGAGCCGAAGCTCGCCATCAGCACGAACAGCGAGATGGTCGCGGTCAGCGGCAGGTACTTGGGGTTGATGCCGCGGCGGCGTGGCGCGGGCACCGTCGCCTTGGCCGGCGCCGTGGCGGGTTCGGGCAGCACGGCGCTCATCGACGCACCTCGCCCAGGGCAGGGCGCAGCGCCCAGCCCCGCACCGTGGTGCGGAACTCGGCCGACTGCAGCAGCATCACGATGAACACTACCACCGCCTTCACCACCAGGTTGATCTCCGGCGGCACGCCGAGCGAATAGATCGCATAGGTCAGGGTCTGGATGATCAGCGCGCCGATCGCGCTGCCCACCAGGCTGAAGCGCCCGCCGGTGAGTGCGGTCCCGCCCAGCGTGACCGCCAGGATCGCGTCAAGCTCCAGCAACTGGCCGGCGTTGTTGCCGTCGGCGCTCTTCACGTTCGAGCTGATCAGGAGGCCCGCGATGCCGGCGCACAGGCCGCAGAAGGCATAGGCGCCGACCAGCAGCCGGCGCGACTGCACGCCCGCCACGCGCGCAGCCGTCGGATTGATGCCCACCGCTTGGATGAAGAGGCCGAGCGCGGTGCGGGTGATCGCAAGGTAGAGCAGCGCAAACACCGCCGCCGCCACGAAGAGCGAGAAGGGCAGGCCCAGCAAATAGCCGCCGCCGAGGAAGAAGTAGGGCTTGTAGTAGATCGTGATGATCTGGCCGTTGGTGATGAGCTGCGCGATGCCACGGCCCGCCACCATCAGGATCAGCGTCGCGATGATCGGCTGCATGCCCACGCGCGCCACGAGCAGGCCGTTCCACAGCCCGCAGAGCAGCGCCACGCCCAGCGCCGCGCCGATGGCCAACGGCAGCGGGAAGCGACTGACGTCGCCGCCCATCGCGCCGCCGATCATCCAGGCCGCGGTCGCCGCCGCGATGGCGACCACCGCGCCGACCGAGATGTCGATGCCGCGCGTCGCGATCACCAGCGTCATGCCGAGCGACACGAGCACCAGCGGCGCGGCGCGGTTGAGGATGTCGATCAGGCTGCCGTAGAGGTGCCTGTCGCGCCACTCCAGGTGCAGGAAGCTCGGGTTGAACGCGGTGTTGAGCGCGAGCAAGAGCAGCAAGGTGATGACGGGCCAGGCGAGGCGATGGCGCATGGCAGTGGCCAGGGGGTTTTGTCTTTCTTGTGTCATGCCGCCGCAATCATTTCGTAGACCTCGTCCTCGGTCGAACCGCCCGGCAGCTCGCCCACCTTCTTCCGGTCGCGCAGCACCACGATGCGATGCGCCACGCGCACCACCTCGCTCATTTCCGACGAGATGAAGATCACCGCCATGCCGGCTTCGGCCAGCTTCAGGATCTGCTCCATGATTTCCTGCTTGGCCGCCACATCGATGCCGCGCGTGGGCTCGTCGAGGATCAGGAGGCGCGGCTCGGTGGCGAGCCAGCGCGCGATCATGGCCTTCTGCTGGTTGCCGCCCGACAGCAGGCCGATGGGCGTCTCGATGCTCGCGGTCTTGATGCCCAGCGCAGCGACGAAGCGCTCCGCCAACGCCGTCTGCTCGGCATGCGACAGGAACTTCGTGGTGCCCATGCGCGCTTGCAGCGCCAGTGCGATGTTCTCGCGCACCGAAAGCTCGGCCACGATGCCGTCGGTCTTGCGTTCTTCCGGGCACAGCGCCAGGCCCTGGCGGATCGCGTCGGCGGGGTTGGCGAAGCGCACCACCTGGCCGTCGATGCGGATCACGCCGCGGTCGGGCGTCTCCATGCCGAAGAGCAGGCGCGCGAGTTCGGTGCGGCCCGCGCCCAGCAGGCCGGCCAGGCCGACGATCTCGCCGGCGCGCACGCGCAGGTCCAGCGGCTGCAACTGCGTGGCCTGCGCCAGGCCTTCGGTCTGCAGCAGCGCAGGCGCCGTGTCGTCGAACGATGGCAGCACGTCGGGGCGGGCGGACTGGGCCGCGAGCTCGCGGCCGAGCATGGCGGCGATCAGCGCCTGCGGGCCCAGTTCGGCCGCGCGCCATTCGCCGACCCAGCGGCCGTTGCGCAGCACCGTGATGCGGTCCGACACTGCATACACCTGGTTCATGAAGTGGGTGACGAAGACGATCGCCAGGCCCTCGTCGCGCAGCCGGCGCAGCACCTCGAAGAGCTTGTTCACCTCCTCGTCGTCCAGGCTCGACGTCGGCTCATCGAGGATCAGCACCTTCGACGACACGCCGAGCGCACGCGCGATGGCCACCATCTGCTGCACCGCCACCGGGTAGCTCGCGAGCAGCCGCGTCACGTCGATGTCGAGGCCAATGCGGGCCAGCAGCGTGCGGGCGTGCTCGTTCACCGTGCGCCAGTCGATGCGAAAGCCCTGCGCGATGCCGCAGCGCGGGTAGCGCCCGGCGAAGATGTTCTCGGCCACCGACAGGTTTGGGCAGAGGTTGACCTCCTGGTAGACGGTGCTGATGCCCAGCTGCTGCGCCTCCAGCGGCGAGCCCGGCCGGATCGCCTCGCCGGCCAGCCGCATCTCTCCGCCGTTCGAGGCCAGCACGCCTGTCAGCACCTTGATCAGCGTCGACTTGCCGGCGCCGTTCTGGCCCATCAGTGCATGGATCTCGCCCGGGTAGAGGTGCAGCTGCACGTCCTCCAGCACCGGGATGCCGGCGAAGGACTTGCCGATGCCCGCAAGTTCCAGCACCGGGGCGGGATGGCTTCCAGCGGTCATCACTTGTTCTTGTTGTAGACGTCGATGAACACCGCGGCCAGCAGCACCAGGCCCTTGATGACCTGCTGGTAGTCGATGCCGATCCCGAGGATCGACATGCCGTTGTTCATCACGCCCATGATGAAGGCGCCGATGACCGCGCCCATCACCTTGCCCACGCCGCCGGAAGCCGAGGCGCCGCCGATGAAGCAGGCCGCGATCACGTCCAGCTCGAAGCCCAGGCCGGCCTTGGGCGTGGCGGTGTTGAGCCGGGCGGCGAACACCAGTCCAGCCAGCGCCGCCAGTGCGCCCATGTTCACGAAGGTGAGGAAGGCGAGGCGTTGGGTCTTGATGCCCGACAGCCGCGCCGCCTTCTCGTTGCCGCCCAGCGCATAGATGCGCCTGCCGAGCGTGGTGCGGTTCGTCACGAAGTCGTAGACCACGATCAGTACCGCCATCACCACCAGCACGTTGGGCAGGCCCTTGTACGACGCGAGCAGCCAGCTGAAGAACAGGATGACCAGCGCGAAGAACACGTTCTTCACCAGGAAGAAGGCATAGGGTTCCTGTTCCATCCCGTGCGCCGCCAGCTTGGCACGGCCGCGCAGTTTGAAGAACACCAGGGCCGCAGCCGCCAGCGCGCCGACGATCAGCGAGGTGGTGCGCAGGGTGTCACCGCCGAGCGGGTCGGGGATGAAGCCGGAGCTGAGCTTCTGGAAGGTCTCGGGGAACGGACCGACCGACTGGCCCTGCAGCAGCGCCAGCGTCAGGCCCTTGAAGACCAGCATGCCCGCGAGCGTGACGATGAACGACGGGATCTTCTGGAAGGCCACGAACCAGCCCTGCGCCGCGCCGATGAGCGCCCCCGCCAGGATGCTGACGATGGCGGTCGGCAGATAACCCCAGTCGTACTGCACCATCAGCACCGCGGCCAAGGCGCCGATGAAGCCGCAGACCGAGCCGACCGACAGGTCGATGTGGCCGGCCACGATCACCAGCAGCATGCCCAGCGCCATGATCACCACGTAGCTGTTCTGCAGCACCAGGTTGGTCAGGTTGAGTGGCCGCAGCAGCGTGCCGTCGGTCAGCACCTGGAACAGCACCATGATCGCGACCAGCGAGATCAGCATGCCGTATTCGCGCAGGTTGTTCTTGAGGAAACCCGCATGCAGCTTGCCGCCGGGGGCGGGCGTCAGCGGGGCGGCGGACTGCGCCGCTTCGGTGTCACTGGGGGACATGGACGGAACTCCCTGAATTCACGATCGCGCGCATGATGCGCTCCTGCGAAGCCTCGGCCACCGGGTATTCGGCGACGAAGCGGCCTTCGTTCATCACATAGATCCGGTCGCACATGCCGAGCAGCTCGGGCAGTTCCGACGAGATCATCAGGATGCCTTTGCCCTCCTGGGCGAGCTGGTCGATGATGGTGTAGATCTCGTACTTCGCACCGACGTCGATGCCGCGCGTCGGCTCGTCGAGGATCAGCAGCTCCGGCTTGGCGAACAGCCACTTGCTCAGCACCACCTTCTGCTGGTTGCCGCCCGACAGGTTCACCACCAGTTGGTCGGTGCCGGCGCAGCGGATGCGCAGCGCCTTCCGGTACTCGCCGGCCACCTGCCATTCGCGGCCCTCGTCGATCACCGAGCCGGTCGATACCGCCTCCAGGTTCGCCAGCGTGATGTTCTTGCGGATGTCTTCCTCGAGCACCAGGCCGTAGCCCTTGCGGTCTTCGGTCACGTAGGCGATGCCGTGGTCGATCGCCTTGCGCACCGTGCTCACGTCCACCGGCTGGCCGTTCATGCGCACCGTGCCGCGGATGCGCTGGCCGTAGGAACGGCCGAACACGCTCATCGCGAACTCGGTGCGGCCTGCGCCCATCAGGCCGGCGATGCCGACGATCTCGCCGCGCCGCACGTTCAGCTCGACGCCCTTGATCATCTCGCGCTCGGCATGCACCGCGTGGTGCACATGCCAGTCGCGCACCTCGAACACGATCTCGCCAATGGCCGGCGTGCGCTGCGGGTAGCGGTGTTCCATGTCGCGCCCGACCATCCCGCGGATGATCCGGTCTTCGCTGATCGGCGCGGCGCGGCAGTCCATGGTCTCGACCGTGGTGCCGTCGCGCAGCACGGTGATGGCGTCGGCCACCTTGGCGATCTCGTTGAGCTTGTGCGAAATGAGGATCGACGCGATGCCCTGGCGCTTGAGTTCCAGCAGCAGGGCCAGCAGCGCGTCGCTGTCGCGCTCGTTGAGGCTGGCCGTCGGCTCGTCGAGGATCAGCAGCTTCACGTCCTTCGACAGCGCCTTCGCGATCTCCACCAACTGCTGCTTGCCCACGCCCAGGTCGGTGACCAGCGTGGTGGGCGACTCGGCCAGGCCGACCTTGGCCAGCAACGCCCGCGTCTTCGCATGCGCGGCGAACCAGTCGATCACGCCGCCACGCGCGATCTCGTTGCCCATGAAGATGTTCTCGGTGATCGAGAGCAGGGGCACCAGCGCGAGCTCCTGGTGGATGATGATGCCGAGCTTCTCGCTGTCGGCGATGTCGCGAAAGCGCCGTGGCGCGCCCTCGAAGCGGATCTCTCCCTCGTAGCTGTCGCAGGGGTAGACGCCGCTGAGCACCTTCATCAGCGTCGACTTGCCGGCGCCGTTCTCGCCCACCACCGCGTGGATCTCGCCGGCGCGCACCGCCAACTCGACCTGGCTCAGCGCCTTCACGCCGGGGAAGGTCTTGGTGATGCCCCGCATCTCCAGCAGGGTGTCGCCGTGCACGCTCACTTGACCTGGCTTTCCTTGTAGTAGCCGCTGTCGACCAGCACCGGCTTCCAGTTCGTGATGTCCACGCTCACCGGCTTGAGCAGGTACGCAGGCACCACCTTCACGCCGTTGTTGTAGGTCTTGGTGTCGTTCACCTCGACTTGCTTGCCGGCCATCATCGCGTCGACCATTGCGACCGTGACCTTGGCGAGTTCACGCGTGTCCTTGAAGACGGTCGAGGTCTGCTCCTTCTTCTGGATCGACTTGACCGACTGCACCTCGGCGTCCTGCCCGGTCACCACCGGCATCGGCAGCTTGGGCGTGCCGTAGCCCACGCCCTTGAGCGACGAGATGATGCCGATCGAAATGCCGTCGTAGGGTGAGAGCACGGCGTCGACCTTGTCCTTGGTGTAGTAGGCCGACAGCAGGTTGTCCATGCGGGCCTGTGCCACTGCGCCGTCCCAGCGCAGGGTCGAGACCTTGTCCATGCCCGTCTGCTTGCTGCGCACCACCAGCTTGCCGCTGTCGATGTAGGGCTTCAACACCGACATCGTGCCGTTGTAGAAGAAGAAGGCGTTGTTGTCGTCCGGCGAACCGCCGAAGATTTCGATGTTGAACGGGCCCTTGCCGGCCTTCAGGTCGAGCGCCTTCTCGATGTAGGCGGCCTGCAGCACGCCGACCTGGAAGTTGTCGAAGGTGGCGTAGTAGTCGACATTCTTCGAGCCCTTGATGAGCCGGTCGTACGCGATCACCTTCACGCCCTTGTCGGCCGCCTTCTGCAGCACGTCGGACAGCGTGGTGCCGTCGATGGCCGCGATCACCAGCACCTTCGAACCCTTGGTCACCATGTTCTCGATCTGCGCGAGCTGGTTCGGGATGTCGTCGTCGGCGTACTGCAGGTCGGTCTTGTAGCCCTTCTCCTGGAAGTACTTGACCATGTTCGCGCCGTCGGCGATCCAGCGGGCCGACGACTTGGTCGGCATCGAGATGGCGATCGGGCCCTTGTCCTGGGCCTGAGCCAGGGAGGCCAGCGAGGTGGCGCCGAGGGCGCCGGTGACGGCGATGGCCAGCAGGGTCTTGAGGAAATAGCGTTTCATGGGTCGGGTCCTCAGTACTTGCGGTTCGGGAGTTCCTTGGCGGCGACTTCCATCGGGAAGATGCCTTCCACGGTGACGATGCGCTTGGGCAGCGGCTTGCCGGCCTTGATGTCCTTCACGGCGCTCATCAGCTGCGGCCCGAGCAGCGGGCTGCATTCGACCGACACGTTCAGCTTGCCGGCAATCATGGCTTCGAAGGCACCCTTGACGCCGTCGATCGAGATGATGGTGATGTCCTTGGCCGGCTTCATGCCGGCTTCCTCGATGGCCTGAATGGCGCCGATCGCCATGTCGTCGTTGTGCGCGAACAGCACGTTGATCTTCTTGCCCTCGGCCTTCAGGAAGGCTTCCATCACCTCCTTGCCCTTGGCGCGGGTGAAGTCGCCGGTCTGCGAGCGGATGATCTTGAACTTCGGGTCGGCCTTGACGATTTCCTCGAAGCCCTTCTTCCGGTCGATGGCCGGGGCCGAGCCCACGGTGCCCTGCAGTTCGACGATGTTCACGTCGCCCTTCTGGTCCTTCATCTTGTCGACCAGCCAGCGGCCGGCCTTGCGGCCTTCCTCGACGAAGTCCGAGCCCATGAAGGTGACGTACAGCGTGTCGTCCTTGGTGCTGACCGCGCGGTCGGTCAGTACCACCGGAATGTTCGCGGCCTTGGCCTCGCGCAGTACCGTCTCCCAGCCGGACTCGACCACCGGCGAGAAGGCGATCACGTCGACCTTCTGCGCGATGTACGAACGGATCGCCTTGATCTGGTTCTCCTGCTTCTGCTGCGCGTCCGAGAACTTGAGCTCGATGCCCGCGTCCTTGGCCGCGGACTTGATCGACTCGGTGTTGGCGGTGCGCCATTCGCTTTCGGCCCCGACCTGGGCGAAGCCCAGCACGAGCTTCTTCTGCGCCAGCACGGTGGCGGGCAGCAGCCCGGCAAGGGTGGCGGCCGCCAGGCTGGCGGTGACGGTGCGTCGGTTCATGGTCATGGTCTGTCTCCTGTCGTTGTTGAAGGGAAGCGCGGATGAAAGAGGTGGGGCGTCAGGCCGGCAGGTAGCCGGTGCGCGGGGTGCTGAAGAAGGGCGCCGCGCGTCGGTCGATGGCGTCGTCCGCCGCGGTCGTCGGCAGGCTCAACAGCGTCGTCGTGGCCGTGGCATGGCGGCGGAAATGCAGCGCATGGCGCAGCGACTGGGTGCACAGGGCGGCGCTCAGGGCGTCGGGCGTATCGTTGGCGAGCGCGAGGGCGTCTTCGTAGTCCACCGCACGCAGCACGCAGGCGATCGGGCCGAACAGGGCCTCGCGGGCGATGCGGTGCGTCGGTCGTGCGAGGAAGAGCGCCGGGCTCATGTAGTGGCCGGGCGTCGCACGCGTGAGCGCTTCGCCGCCCCAGACGCGTTCTGCGCCCTCGTCGCGTGCCAGTTGCACCCGCTCGAGGTTACGGGCCAGTTCGGTCGCGTCGGGCAGCGGGCCGAGCGCGGTGTCGCGTTCGAGTGCGTGGCCGACCTGCAGCGTCGCCAGCCGCTCGCGCAGCCGGGCGACGAAGGCATCGTGCAACGGCGCCTCGACCACGATGCGGCTCGATGCGCTGCCGCGGTGGCCATTGACGCCGTACGCCCCCTGCACCGCGCAATCGATCGCCTGCGCGAGGTCGGCGTCGGCCAGCACGACCAGGGTGTTGAGGCCGCCGGTGTCGAGCCGCAAGCGGGCACGCCGCGCGGTGGCCGCGAGCCGCACGCGCTCGGCCTTCGCGGCGGAGCCGACGAAGCTCAGTGCCTGCACCTGCGGGCTGTCGACCAGCGCCTGGCCCAGTTCTCGGCCGCTGCCCATCAGCAGGTTGAAAGTGCCCGCCGGCAATGCCGCGCGGCTGACGATGTCGGCCAGCGCCCAGCCGCAGGCCGGCGCCCGCTCGGCCGGCTTGAAGACCACGCTGTTGCCGGCGGCGAGCGCCTCGGCCACCTGCGCGGCAGGGATGGCGAGCGGGCTGCTCCAGGGTGTGATCAGCCCGACGACGCCGACCGGCGCATGCGACACATCGGCCTGCAGGCCGGCCCGCATCACGGCCCGCGTGCCCCAGCCGTCACCGGAGCCATGCCGCAGCGCCTCACCGGCCAGGAACTTCACGCTGCGCCCGGCCTGCACCGCCTCGGCAATTGCGTCCGTCAGGGGCTTGCCCGTTTCGCGGGCGATCAGCAGCCCCAGCGCGTCGCGGCGTTCGAGGATCTCGCTGCCGATGCGGTCGAGCACGTCGGCACGCCGCTGCGGCGTGCTGCGGGCCCAGTGCGGGAAGGCATCCGCGGCGGCCCGCACCGCGAGCTCGGCCTGGTGGCGGTCGGCCCGGGCGTATTCGGCCACCACCTCCCGGGTGTCGGACGGATTCACGCTGACGCCGGTCGTCGCGCTGGTTTCCCAGCGGCCGTTGATGTACTGCCGAACGTTCTGATGAATCTCGCCGTGTCTCACCGGGCCACCTCTCGTGCTTGTCTCGTCGTTCTTCGCTGTTCTCGGAAGCGGCGGCCAGTCTAAAAACGATTTGGATATCGATCCAATCATTTTTTCGTCAAAATAGATATCGATCGACGGATTCTGGAAAACCCCATGACCACCACCACCCACTGGTTCATTCGCGCCCGCCTCAAAACACGCCAGCTGCTGCTGCTGGTGGCGCTGGCCGAGGAAGGCAACATCCACCGCGCGGCGCAGGTGCTGAACATGACGCAGCCCGCTGCCTCCAAGCTGCTGAAGGACCTGGAAGACGTGCTCGAGGTGCCGCTCTTCGAGCGCCTGCCGCGCGGCATGCGGCCGACCTGGTACGGCGAAACCATGATTCGCCATGCGCGGGTCGCCCTGGGCAGCCTCAACCAGGCGCACGACGAGCTGCAGGCGCTCAAGGCCGGCAGCTTTGGCCAGGTGAGCGTCGGCGCGATCACCTCGCCGGCGCTCGCGCTGCTGCCGCCGGCGGTGGCGATGGTCAAGCGCGAGCAGCCGAACCTGCGGGTGTCGATCGAGATCGAGACCAGCCCGGTGCTGCTGGAGCGGCTGGAGCAGGGCAAGCTCGACATCCTGGTGGCGCGCCTGTCGGAGGAGCACGACAAGTCGCGGCTGCGCTACCAGGCGCTCACCGAGGAACTGGTCTGCGCGGTGGTGCGGCCGGGCCACCCGATGCTGGGCACGGCGGGGCTGGCGCTGCGCGATGTGGTCAACGCCGGCTGGATCGTGCCGCCGGCGGGCAGCGTGCTGCGCCACCGCTTCGAGCTCATGTTCCAGGAAGACGGGCTGGCGCCGCCGATCAACACGGTGGAGACCGCCGCGCTGCTGTTCATCACCCGCATGCTGCAGCAGAGCGACATGCTGGCGGTGCTCGCGGCCGACGTGGCGCGCTACTACGCGGCGCACGGCATCGTGGCGCTGCTGCCGCTGGAGATGCCCTGCCACATGGACAACTTCGGCCTCATCACCCGCACCGACCGGCTGCTCTCGCCGGCCGCGAAGGTCATGGTGAAGGCGCTGCAGGCGTCGAGCCTGCCGGTCTACAACCGCAAGCTGGCGCTGGCGGACTGATGGCTTTCAGACCCAGCCGGCATCGACGGTGAATTCCTGTGCGGTGCACATCGCGCCGTCGTCCGACGCCAGGAACAGCACCATGCGGGCGATGTCCTCGGGCAGCAGCTTGTCGGGCAGGCACTGGTTGCGCTTGAGCGCCTGCTCGCCTTCGTCGTCCAGCCACAGCTTGACCTGCCGCTCGGTCATGACCCAGCCGGGCGACACTGTGTTGATGCGGATGCGGTCGCGCCCGAGGTCGACCGCCAGCCCGCGGGTCAGGCCGTTGACCGAGGACTTGGCGATGGCATAGCAGGGGTAGCCCGAGCCCTTGCCGCGCCAGCCGGTCGAGCCGAGGTTGACCACCGAGCCGAAGCCCAGGCGCTGCATGCCCGGCACCACCGACTGGATCGCGAACAGGGCAGGCCGCTCGTTGATGGCCATGCGGTCGTCGTAGTAGTCCGGCGTGACCGAGGCCAGCGAATGGCGGTCGTCGCTCGCCACGTTGTTGACCAGCACCGCGAAGTCGCCCAGTGCGGCGGCGGCCTCCGCGATGGCGCCCTGCAGCGACGCGATGTCGCGCACGTCGCAGCGGCGCCACCACGGCGCGGTGTGGCCGGCCGCGGCGATCTGCCCGGCCAGCGTGCGGCTGGCGTCTTCGGCGATGTCGACGAAGGCCACACGCGCGCCCTGCGCCGCGAAGGCCGACACCATCGCGGCACCGATGCCGCTGCCACCGCCGGTGATGAAGACCGCGCGGTCGCGCAGGCTGGGGAAGACGGCGGTTTTCTGCAAGGCGGGGGGGGATGTGTTCATGGATGTCTCCAGTCTGATGTATTGCAACTTGCATATCGATTGATATGCGTATTCGTCTTTTCTTATATCAATATGCCCTGATACGATCCGCCGCGTCAAGGACCCGGAGCGGTCCGCCTGCCGAACCGGAGACATCCATGACCGCGCCTGCCCCCGTGCTCCCCATGCCCTCGATTCCGCGACCCCTCGGGGAACCTCGATGCCTCTGGCCGGCGCAGGCCACCCTGGGCGAGGGCACGCTGTGGTCGCCGCGCGAGCGCGCGCTCTACTGGGTCGACATCCTCGAACGCACGCTGCACTGCTGGCATGCCGACGACGGCTCGCGCCGGAGCTGGCATTTCGACGAGGAGATCTCCGCGGTGGCCGAGCGCGCGAACGCACCGGGCCTGCTGGTCACGTTGCGCTGCGGCTTCGCCTTCTTCGATCCAGCGCGGCCGGAGCGGGCGCCGGCGTACCTGCACCAGCCCGAACCGGCGCTGCCCGGCAACCGCTTCAACGACGGCAAGTGCGACGCGCAAGGCCGTTTCTGGGGCGGCACCATGGACTTCGCCTGCGAGGCGCCGACCGGCGCGCTCTACCGCTTCGACCCCGACGGCCGGTGCACCCGCCATGCGCACGGCTTCGCGGTCACGAACGGACCGACCTGGTCGGCCGATGGCCGCACGCTGTACTTCAACGACACGGTGCAGGGCCGCGTGCTGGCCTACGACTTCGAGCCCGAAGCCGGCACGCTCGGCAACGAGCGCGAGTGGCTGCGCTTCGCGCCGGGCGACGGCGTGCCCGACGGCATGACGACCGACGCCGCCGGCCGGCTGTGGATCGCGCACTGGGGCGGCGCCTGCGTGAGTTGCCACGACCCGGTGAGCGCCGCGGAGCTGTGCCGCATCGTGCTGCCGACCTCGCACATCACCAACTGCGCTTTCGGCGGCGAAGACTTCTGCACCCTGTTCATCACCAGCGCCTGCAGCGGCCTGAACGACGCGCAGCGCGCGGCCCAGCCCCTGGCCGGCAGTCTGTTCTCGGTGCGCATGGACAGCCCGGGCTTGCCGGCGCCGCTGTTCGGCGGTTGAAGTCGGCTGCTGCGCGTCAGCGCAGGCCGAAGCGGTGCAGCGTGCTGCTGGTGAAGCGCTCGCCCGGCCGCAGCACCGTCGACGGAAAGTCCGGCTGGTTGGGCGAATCGGGAAAGTGCTGCGTCTCGAGGCACAGCCCGTCGCCCTGGCGCACTACCGCACCCGCCCGGCCGACCAGCGTGCCATCGAGGAAGTTGCCCGAATAGAACTGCACGCCGGGCTCGGTGGTGAAGACCTCCATCACCCGCCCCGACCCGGCATGCTCGAGCCGCGCCGCCAGCGCCATGCCGGTGGTGGCGGGCCGGTCGAGCACCCAGTTGTGGTCGTAGCCGCGTGCCCGCACCATCTGTTCGTGCGGGCTGCGGATGCGTTCGCCGATGCGCGTCGGCGTGCGGAAGTCGAAGGGCGTGCCGGCCACGTCTGCCAGGCTGGTGGGGATCAGCGTCGCGTCGACGGGGGTGTAGCGGCTGGCCGGCAGCGTCAGCACATGGTCGAGCACCGAGCCGCTGCCCGCGAGGTTGAAGTAGTCGTGGTGGCTGAGGTTCAACACCGTGGGCCGGTCGGTCTCTGCGCTGTAGTCGATGCGCCAGCCCTGCTCGGCGTCGAGCGTGTAGCGCAGCTCCAGCGTCAGGCGGCCGGGGTAGCCTTCCTCGCCGTCGGGGCTCACGCGGCGCAGCGCGATGGCGACTTCGCCCGGCACGCCGGTGTCGACCGGCGCGATGTCCCACCAGCGCGCGCCGAAGCCGCGCAGGCCGCCGTGCAGGGAATTCGGGCCGTCGTTCACCGGCAGCTGGAAGGCCTCGCCATCGAGCATGAAGCGGCCGGCGGCGATGCGGTTGGCGTAGCGGCCGACGACGGTGCCGAAGTGCGGGTTGCGCGCGACGTAGTTGTCCAGCGAGGGCAGGCCCAGCACGACGCTGCTGCATTGGCCGGCCCGGTCGGGCACCTCCAGCGCGGTCACGATGCCGCCGAAGTTGATGGCGCTCAGGCGCAGGCCGCGGCCGTTGTCCAGCGTGTATTGCGTGACCGCTCGGCCGTCGGGTAGTGGGCCGAACGGTGTTTCGGTGAGGGAGGGCGTCGACATGCTTCAGGGGCTGTGGTCAGTAGTAGCGAGGGATCGGCCCGAGCTGCGGCGTGGTGTCGGGCAGTTCGACCATCACCTTGTCGGCGTAGCACCAGCCCCAGCCTTCGGGCGGGTCGTAGCCTTCGATGATCGGATGGCCGGCTTCCTTGTAGTGCGCGCGGGCGTGGCGGTTGGGCGAGTCGTCGCAGCAGCCGACGTGGCCGCAGCTGCGGCACAGGCGCAGATGCAGCCAGGTGCTGCCGGACTTCAGGCATTCCTCGCAGCCGCGGGCGCTGGGCGTGACGTGGTGGATGGTGTCGGTGTGGGTGCAGTGCTTGCTCATGACGTGATCTTTTTTCAGCTGTGGAATGTACGGCGCCAGTGGCCGGGCGGTGAGCCTTCGGCCCGCGAGAACACGCGGGTGAAATGGCTCTGGTCGGCAAAGCCGCAGGCGGTGGCGACCTCGGCCAGGGGCAGGTCCGACGCGCGCAGCAGATCGCGGGCACGCGCCAGGCGCTGCGCCTGCAGCCAGTCGTGTGGTGTCTGGCCCGTGGCGAGGCGGAAGGCGCGCGTGAAGTGGCTGCGCGACAGCTGGCAGGCGTCGGCGACGTCGGCGATGGCGATGCGGCCGTCGAGATGGCTGCGCAGCATCTCCTTGGCGCGCGCTTCGTGCATCGGCGCCAGGGCCTGGGCGGGGCGCGTCGCTGCCGGTGCCGTGCCGCCATAGCGGTCGTTCAGATGGATGCCGATGGCCAGGCAGAGCTGGTCGACGAAGAGCTGGCTGACCTCGCCCGGCCGCGTGAGCACCGGCGTGAGTGCGCCCACCAGGTGCGCGAGCACCAGGTCGTCGGCACCGGCCGTGGCGGTCAGCCCTTCGATCCGCGACCGGCCGGCGGCCTGCGCCAGCGCGGCATGCGACATCTCCAGCAGCAGGAAGTCGAAGGGACTTTGCATGTCGGCGCGGTAGTCGTCGCCAAAATTGCGCACGTACACGGCGTTCTGGCCGAAACCGCAGGCTTCGGCACGGCGGCCGTGGAGGATGCGCCGTCGGTGCCCGGCCGATTGCGAGACGCCGACCAGGAAGCCGCGGTCGCTGGCGGACGTGGCGACATGGCCGAGCCGCACGTCGTCGGAGCGCTTTCGGTAGAAGCGGATGCCCGAGCCGGCGTACTCCAGGCTGTCGCTCAACTGGGCCGACTGGCAGCCGAGCGTGTCGTGTGCCGCCGCGACGGCATGTGGCCCGGAGGCCGATGGCATAGCGTTCATCCCTGATGTCCTTGCATGGTTGGGGCAATTCGAACACCGTCGCGTGACGATCGCGCAAACGGAAAAAAGGCCGCGCCTTTGTTCAAGCCAGCAGCGCCCGACCCCCGTAGCCTTCGCAGGGCTTTCTCGATGCCCCGCCGGCCGCGCGCTCTGCGGCTGCTGCGGGGTGTGCCGACTTATGGCACGACCCGATCCGCCTGTCATCACCCCTTTGGAAGGACCTCACCATGCCCATCACCGCTACCCCCACGCCCGGCGCCAAGCTGCTCACCCCGAAGGACCACACGCTGGTCATGATCGACTTCCAGTCGCAGATGGCTTTCGCCACGCACTCGATCGAAGCCGTCACGCTGCGCAACAACGCCGCGCTGGTCGCCAACGCGGCCGCCGGCTTCGGCGTGCCGACCATCCTCACGACCGTGGCCGAGAAGAGCTTCTCCGGTCCGATGTTCGACGAGATCAAGGCCGCCTTCCCCGGCCAGGCCATGCTCGACCGCACCTCGATGAACACCTGGGAAGACGCCGCCGTGATCAAGAAGATCAACGAGATCGGCAAGACGCGCATCGTGCTGTCGGGCCTGTGGACCGGCGTGTGCATCGTCGGCCCGGCCCTGTCGGCCATCGACCAGGGCTTCGAGGTGTACGTGATCGCCGACGCCTGCGGCGACGTTTCGACCGAAGCGCACGAGCGCGCCATGCAGCGCATGGTGCAGGCCGGTGCGCAGCCCATGACCTCGGTGCAATACATGCTCGAACTGCAGCGCGACTGGGCCCGCACCGACACCTACGACATGACCACCGGCATCGCGAAGAAGTACGCGGGTGCCTATGGCCTGGGCATCACCTACGCCAAGACGATGTTCAACGCCCACGAAGGCTGAGCGGAGCGCGTGATGAAGCCGTACATCGTTTCTCTCGCACTGGGTGTGCTGGTCGGCGTCATCTACGCGCTCTTCAGCGTGCGCTCGCCGGCGCCGCCGATCATCGCGCTGGTCGGACTGCTGGGCATCCTGGCCGGCGAGCAGTTGCCGCCGCTGGTCAGGCGCCTGTTCGACAGCACGCCCACCACCAGCTCCTGGCTGCACCAGCAGGTCAAGCCGCACATGTTCGGCGAGCTGCCGCAGTGCGCCAAGCCGGCCGATGTGGCCGCCACCGACAGCGCCGACGGCACCGCGACCCGTGGCCGCACGTCCTGATCCAAGGAACCCGACATGGTCGACGCCCAACCCCCCGAACTCATCCTGCACCACGGCCGCTTCACCACGCTGGACCGTGCCAACCCCACGGCCACGGCCGTCGCCATCCGCGGCGGGCGTTTCACCCACGTGGGGCGTGACGAAGACATCCTGCCGCTCGCGCGCGACGTCACCCGCGTGATCGATCTGCAAGGCCGCGCCGTGCTGCCCGGCCTGATCGACAACCACCTGCACATCATTCGCGGCGGTCTCAACTTCAACCTCGAACTGCGCTGGGACGGCGTGCGCAGCCTGGCCGACGCCATGGCCATGCTCCAGCGCCAGGTCGCGATCACGCCGGCACCGCAGTGGGTGCGCGTGGTGGGCGGCTTCACCGAACACCAGTTCGTCGAGAAGCGCCTGCCAAACATCGCCGAGCTCAATGCCGTGGCACCCGACACGCCGGTCTTCCTGCTGCACCTGTACGACCGGGCGCTGCTTAACGGCGCCGCACTGCGCGCCGTGGGCTACACCAAGGACACGCCTGCGCCGCCCGGCGGCGAGATCGTGCGCGATGCCGCCGGCAACCCCAGCGGCCTGCTGCTGGCCAAGCCCAACGCGAGCATCCTGTACGCGACGCTGGCCAAGGGCCCGAAACTGCCCTTCGAATACCAGATCAACTCCACGCGCCACTTCATGCGCGAGCTGAACCGCCTGGGCGTGACCGGCGCCATCGACGCGGGCGGCGGCTTCCAGAACTTCCCCGAGGACTACCAGGTGATCCAGCAGCTGGCCGACGCCGGCCAGCTGACCATCCGCCTGGCCTACAACCTGTTCACGCAGAAGCCCAAGCAGGAGAAGGAAGACTTCCTGAACTGGACCGCCACGTCCAAGTACAAGCAGGGCGACGACTACTTCCGCCACAACGGCGCGGGCGAGATGCTGGTGTTCTCGGCGGCCGACTTCGAGGACTTCCGCCAGCCGCGGCCCGACATGGCGCCCGAGATGGAAGACGACCTGGAAGAAGTCGTGCGCGTGCTCGTGCAGAACAAGTGGCCGTGGCGCATGCACGCCACCTACGACGAGACCATCGAGCGCTCGCTCGATGTCTTCGAGAAGGTGAACCGCGACACGCCGCTGGCGGGCCTCAACTGGTTCTTCGACCACTGCGAGACGATCTCCGAGAAGTCCATCGACCGCATCGCGGCGCTGGGCGGCGGCATCGCGGTGCAGCACCGCATGGCCTACCAGGGCGAGTACTTCGTGGAGCGCTACGGCGCTGCGGCGGCCGAGGCGACGCCACCGGTCAAGCGCATGCTGGAGAAGGGCGTGAAGGTATCCGCCGGCACCGACGCCACGCGCGTCGCGTCGTACAACCCGTGGGTCTCGCTGTCGTGGCTGGTCACCGGCAAGACCGTTGGCGGGCTGCAACTGACGCCGCAGCGCAACTGCCTCGACCGCGACGCTGCCCTGCGCATGTGGACCGAGAACGTCACCTGGTTCTCCAACGAGATCGGCAAGAAGGGCCGGATCGAGGCCGGCCAGCTGGCCGACCTGGTGGTGCCCGACCGCGACTTCTTCGCCTGCCCCGAGTCCGAGATCGCCGACACCACCGCGCTGCTGACCATGGTCGGCGGCAAGGTGGTGTACGCCGCCGGCCCGTTCCAGGCGCACGACGACGGCGCACCACCGCCGGCCATGCCGGACTGGTCGCCGGTGCGCAGTTTCGGCGGCTATGGCGGATGGGGCGACAAGGAAGGCAAGCCGATGCAGGCCGCGATGCGCCGCATGGCCGCCGATTGCGCCTGCGCCAACGACTGCAACGTGCACGGGCATCAGCATGCGACGGCGTGGAGCAGCCAGCTGCCCATTGCCGACCTCAAGAGCTTCTGGGGCGCACTCGGCTGCGCCTGCTGGGCCGTCTGAGGATGGCCGCGATCCGCCGCCTCTTCACCGCGCGCGCCGTCCATTGGCTCGCGCTGCTCTTCCTCTGCGCCGCCTACCTGCAGGGCGGCTTCAACAAGGCGACCGACTTCCCGTCGGCCATCGCCGAGATGAACCACTTCGGCATCGCACCCGCCGGGCCGATGGCCGCGGTGGTCATCGTGCTCGAGTTCGGTGCGGCGCTGATGATCCTCACCGGCTTCTACCGCTGGCTGGGCGCATTGGGCCTCGCGGGCTTCACGCTGATGGCGACCTTCGTGGCCAACCGCTTCTGGGAGATGGCGATGCCCGAGCGCTTCATGGTGGCCAACTCGTTCTTCGAGCACTGGGGCTTGGTCGGGGGCTTCCTGCTGGTGGCCTGGCACGACTTGCGAGCGCGCGATGAGCGCTGAGAAAAACAAATCCCAAGGCAGCTTCGCGCCGCTGCGCCAGCCCATCTTCGCCGTGCTGTGGGCAGCCACGGTACTGGGCAACGTCGGCAGCTTCATGCGCGACGTGGCCAGTTCCTGGATGGTGACCGAACTGTCGGCCAGCCCGACGGCCGTCGCGCTGATCCAGACCGCGGCCACGCTGCCGATCTTCCTGCTTGCGATTCCTGCGGGCGTGCTGTCGGACATCCTCGACCGCCGGCGCTTCCTGATCTTCATCCAGATCATGCTGGCCTGCGTGAGCGGCACGCTGCTGGTGCTGGCGCGCACCAACACGCTGACGGTCGAGTACCTGGTCGCGCTGACTTTTGTCGGCGGCATCGGCGCCGCGCTGATGGGGCCGACCTGGCAGTCGATCGTGCCGGAACTGGTGCCGCGGTCCGACCTCAAGAACGCGGTGGCGTTGAACTCGCTGGGGATCAACATCGCCCGTGCCATCGGCCCGGCCGCCGGCGGCCTGCTGCTCGCGAGCTTCGGGGCGTCCTTCGCCTACGGTGCCGATGTGCTGAGCTATGTCTTCGTCATCGCGGCGCTGCTGTGGTGGAAGCGCCCGGCCGCGGTCGACACCGGCCTGTCGGAGCAGTTTTTTGGCGCCTTCCGCGCCGGCCTGCGCTATGCCCGCGCCAGCCGCGAACTGCACGTGGTGCTGCTGCGCGCTGCGGTGTTCTTCCTGTTCGCCAGTTCGGTGTGGGCGCTGCTGCCGCTGGTGACGCGCCAGATGCTCAGCGGCACCGCCGGCTTCTACGGCGTGATGCTGGGGGCTGTCGGTGCCGGCGCCATCCTGGGCGCGGTGCTGCTGCCGAAGATCCGCGCCAAGCTCGATGCCGACGGTCTGGTGCTGGCGGCCTCGCTCATCTCGGCGGTCGTGATGTGTTCGCTGGCCTTCGCGCCGCCAAAGGGGGTCGCGGTGCTGCTCATGCTGCTGCTGGGCGTGGGCTGGATCATTGCGCTCACCACGCTCAACGGCGTGGCGCAGGCGGTGCTGCCGAACTGGGTGCGCGGCCGCGGCCTGGCGATCTACCTGACTGTCTTCAACGGCGCGATGGCGGGCGGCAGCCTCGGCTGGGGCCTGATCGCGCAGGAGATCGGCCTGCCCGCCACACTGCTCATCGGCGCTGCGGGGCTGGCGGTGGTGGCCTTCGTTTTTCACCGGGTCCGGTTGCCGACCGGCGAGGCCGACCTGCAGGCGTCGAACCATTGGCCCGAGCCCTTGCTCAGCGCGCCGGTGGCGCACGACCGCGGGCCGGTCATGGTGCAGATCGAATACCGCATCCGCCCGGCAGACCAGCCGGCCTTCCTGCAGGCGCTCGAGAAGCTGTCGCTGGAACGCCGCCGCGACGGCGCCTATGCCTGGGGCATCACCGAGCACACGAACGACCGCGAGTGCCTGATGGAGTGGTTCCTGGTCGAATCGTGGGCGGAGCACCTGCGCCAGCACCAGCGCGTGTCGAACGCCGATGCCGACCTGCAGAACGAGGCCATCCGCTTCCACATCGGCCCGGGCCAGCCGGTGGTGCACCACTTCCTCGCGCTGGACATGAAGCATGCGCGCGCCGCGGCCCAGGGTGCGCCGGCGGCGGAGGAGCCGTCATGAGCGATGCCTCGACCCTGGCGCCGCCGAACGAGCGCCAGGCCGCACCCGAACAGCCCTTGCTGGCACGCCTGTCGGTCGCGATGTTCGGCATGGTGATGGGCGTCGGCGGGCTGGCCAACGCCTGGGCGCTGGCGCATCGCGCCTTCGGTGTCCCGGTGCTGATCAGCGAAGTGCTGCTGGGCCTTGCCGTGGCGATCTTCATCGTGCTGGGCATCGCGCATGGGCTGAAGCTGGCGCTGCATTCAACGGCCGTGCGGGAGGAGTTCGCGCACCCGGTGCGATCCAGCTTCTTCCCCACCGTCTCGGTGGCCGCCGTGGTGCTGTCGATCGGCCTGCGCCCGTATGCGCACGGCTGGGCCGAAGGGCTGTGGTGGTTCGGCGCGGTGCTGCACTTCGTGCTGGCCGTCACGCTCATCCGCCGCTGGATCCTGCATGCGCAGGACGAAGGCGTGATGACCCCGGCCTGGTTCATTCCGGTGGTGGGCAACATCCTGATCCCCATCGGCGGCGTGCCGCTGGGCTATGTCGAGATCAGCTGGTTCTTCTTCTCGGTCGGCCTGATCCTGTGGCTAGCCTTCTTCACCATCGTGCTGCACCGCGTGCTGTTCGTGCCCGCCATGAGCCAGCGCAGCATGCCCACGCTGTTCATCCTGCTGGCGCCGCCGTCCATCGGCCTGTCGTCGTACCTGGCCTTCACCGGCGGGCACGCGGGTGCGATGGGTGACATCTTCTATTGCCTGGCGCTCTTCATCGCCATCCTGCTCGCGACGCTGATCCATCATGCGGCGCACGGCGCCTTCTTCATGAGCTGGTGGGCGATGACCTTCCCGGCCGACGGCTGGGCCGGCGCCACCCTGGCCTACTACCAGGCGCGGCCGGGCCGCCACACGGCGGCCATCGCGCTGTGCGCGCTGACGGTCGCCACGGGGGTGGTCGTGTGGATCGGCGTGCGCACGGCCCTGCACATGGCGAGCGGCGCGGCGTTCAACGAGGACTGAGCCCTCACAGGCCCAGCAGCGTCCGCCCTTCCGGCGACAGCAGATCCTGCGTCTCCACATGCTTGCGCATGTACGCGGCGAACACCGGGCACTTGGGGACGACCGCCAGCCCGCGTTCGCGCGCGGAGGCCAAGCCCGCCAGCACCAGTTCTCTGGCAAGGCCGCGGCCCTGGAGTTCTTCCGGCACCAGCGTGTGGAGGAAGGTGATCACACCCGGCGCCAGGTCGTAGATGGCGACGGCGCGGTGGCCGTCGATCGTGATCTCGAAGCGGCTGTTCTCGGGGTGGTCTTGCACGCCCACGGTCGGGTCTTGCATCGTTGTGCCTCTTGATTACATCGATGGCCGCTCGCGCGGCCGCAGGTCGAACACCAGCACCTCGGCCTGCTCGCCCTTGGCGAAGCGCAGCTGGCGCTCGTCGCGGATACGGACGCCATCGCCTTCGCTCAGCTTCTCGCCATTGACCTCGATGCTGCCACGCGCCACGTGCACGTAAGCGTAGCGGTCGGGGCCGACATCGAGCGTCGTGCTCTCGGCGCCGTCGAAGAGGCCGGCGTACATCCGCATGTCCTGGTGCACGCCGAGCGATCCGTCGCTGCCTTCGGGCGAGGCGATGAGGCGCAGCTTGCCGCGCTTCTCGGCTTCGCTGAAGTGCACCTGCTGGTAGCGCGGCGCGGCGCCCTTCAGCGCCGGCACGATCCAGATCTGCAGGAAGTGCACGCCGTCGGTCTTCGAGTGGTTGAACTCGCTGTGGCGCACGCCGGTGCCGGCGCTCATCATCTGCACGTCACCCGGCCGGATGACCGAGCCAGTGCCCATCGAGTCCTGGTGCGCCAGCGCGCCGTCGAGCACGTACGAAAAGATCTCCATGTCGCGGTGCGGATGGGTGCCGAAGCCCTGCGCCGGGTCGACCCGGTCGTCGTTGATGACCAGCAGGTCGGAAAAGCCTTGCTGCTTGGGGTCGTGGTAGTGGCCGAAGGAGAAGGTGTGGCGGGAGCGGAGCCAGCCGTGGTTGGCGACGCCGCGTTGGTCGGCCTTGCGAAGTTCGAGCATGATGCGGTCCTTTTTCTCGTCTGTCTGTCGATGAAATTCACGATGGCTTCTGCGCTGTCTCCGTCCGGCTTGTTGGCATGACTGAGAGGAAAAGTTCGTGGCGTGGAGAAAGTATCGGCCGCAGAGGCCCTCTTCATGCTGAAACGTTTATGCTCGAACGATCGATGTTTTCGATGATTAATTGGAAGGCAGCCCGATGCTGAAGCTCACCCTCGAAGCCATCGAATTGGTCGATGCCATCGCCCGCCACGGCTCCTTCGCGGCCGCCTCCGAGCGGCTGCACAAGGTGCCCTCGACGATCTCCTATGCCATCGGCAAGCTGGAGGAGCAGTTGGGCCTGGCGCTCTTCACCCGGCAGGGCCCGCGCGTCACGCTCACGCCGGCCGGCCAGGAGATGCTCAAGGAAGGCCGCTGGCTCATCGCCGCCGCCGGCGAGCTCGAATCGCGCATGCGGCAGATCGCCACCGGCTTCGAGTCGGAGCTGCGGCTGGTGCACGACTCGCTCATTCCCACCAGCGCCTTCAACCACGACATCCGCGCCTTCGAGGACCTGAACTGCGGCACGCGGCTGCGCATCGGCTGCGACACCATGACCGGCACCTGGGAAGCGCTGCGCGATGGCCGCGCCGACCTCATCGTCGCCGCCAGCGACGGGCCGGCCGGCGGCGGCTACAAGGCGGTGGCCGTGGGCAGCCTGTCCTTCGTCTTCTGCGTGGCGCCCACGCATCCGCTGGCCATGCTGCGCCGGCCCCTCACGCGCGCCGACCTGCTGGCGCACACGGCGGTGGTGGTGGGCGACGGTGCCCGCGCCCTGTCCGACCGCACCATCGGCCTGCTGCCGGGCCAGCGCCGGCTCACGGTGCCGTCGATGGCTGCCAAGATCGCCTGCCAGATCGACGGGCTCGGCCACGGCTTCCTGCCGCGCGACTGCGTGCGCGAGGCGCTGGCGCGCGGTACGCTGGTCGAGCTGGCCTGTGACGAATCACGGCCGGAAGAAACCTTCTGGCTGGCGTGGAAGCCTACGGCCATGGGCGAGGCGCTCAAGTGGTGGCGGGCGCGGCTGCAACGGGAACTGGTGCCGGGCATCCTGCCGGGCTGAGCGTCCTGTGCAGTCGACTGAGCGCGCTGCCGCCGGTGCACTCAGCCCCGTGCCTGCGCGCGCGTCAGCAGGTAGTCCTGACGCACGACGTTGTCGATGTAGTACGGCGCGACCATCGCGTCGAATTCGGCGCGCAGCATGTCGAGCTTCGCGGGCTCGGCGGCATGTCGCTCAACGAGCTTTTGCATCGGGCCGATGGAGCGTTCCATGAAGAGACGGTAGTGCGCGCCGCTGAGCGCCGGAAAAGACATGGTGCCGCGCTCGAAAAAGGGCGCGTCGAAGCGTGTGCCCAGGCGCTCCGCGATCACCGTGGGGTCGCCCCACTGCGCCGGCGGTGACGCGCCGGCGGGCGGTGGCGGCGAATGGCGACCGACGAAGATGAACATCCGGCCCACGACATGCTCGGGCGGCCAGGTGGCGAAGGCGATCCGTCCGTCGGGCTTGAGCACGCGGCGCATCTCCGCGATGGCCACGTCGGGCCGCGGCGCGAACATGTGGCCGAACTGACTCAGCACGACGTCGAAGGACGCGTCGGAATAGGGCAGCTGTTCAGCGTCGCCCTCGGTCCAGGTGATGTCGTCTCGCTGCGCGATGCGCGCGTTTTCACGCGCCTGTTCGAGGAGTTCCGGCGTCAGGTCCAGCGCCTTGACCTGCGCGCCGGCGCGCGCGGCCGTGAGGGCGACGACGCCGGTCCCGGTGCCGACGTCGAGCACGGTGTCGCCCGGACCGATCTGCGCGAACTTCACGAGGTGCCCCGCCACCGGGGTGGTGAACATCGCCGTCGGTGCGAACGACGCCCACATCTCGCGCTGTCGTTGCTTCAGCTCTGCGAACGGGTCCTGGTTCATGTCGACCTCCGTGCTGCTCGCGCGTTGCGCGGGCCACCACGCACTGTAGTCCTCGCCCCATCAAAGGCAAGCCGCCCTGCGCGCGCAGAGCAGGCAGCATGTGGAGAGCGCGTTCCGAGGCCGCCCCGGGATCGCGCTAGCCCCGCCGCATGTGGCGCCAGCGTGCCGGCGGACTGCCCACCCGCGCACCGAACACGCGCGTAAGGTGGCTCTGGTCCGCGAAGCCGCAGGCGATCGCCACTTCGGGCAGCGAGGCGGCATCGTCGAGCAGCATCTGCTGCGCGGCCTCGATGCGCCGTGCCGTGCGCCAGGCATGCGGCGTCAGGCCGGTGGTCGTCTTGAAGGCCTTGCCGAAGTGGCTGCGCGACAGCCCGCACGCGGTGGCGATCTCGGCCAGCGACAGCTCGTGGGCCAGATCGGCACCGAGCAGTTCCCGCGCGCGGCGTTCCTGCCAGGGCGCCAGGCCCGCCGCCGTGCCCGCCCGGGGCGCCGAGCCGCCATAGGCATGGGCGACGTGGGCGTACAGGGCGAGCGCCATCTGGTCGAGGAACAGCGCGCTGGCCTCCGACGGCCGCTGCAGCGAAGGCAGCAGGGCGGCGGCGAGATGCGCGAGCACCGGGTCGGCGGTGCCGGGCGTGCAGCGCAGCGCGCCGACCGGGGCCACGCCGGCGTCCTGCGCGAATTCGTCCAGCGCCGCACGCGTGATGCGGAACAGCACCGAATGGAACGGGCTGCAGACGTAGGCCGACGGGCGGGTTGCGAGGTCGGCGATGTGCACCGTGCCGGCCTCCAGCAGCCCCAGGTGCATCTCTCCGCCTTGCTGGAAGAAGCGGCGGCTGCCGGCGCGCGACAGCTCGACGCTGACGACGAAGGCCTCGTCGGCCGGCAGCGGCGGCAGCACGAAGAGGTGCGGCTGCGCGTACTGCATGCGCGCCATGTCCAGCGGCTGCGTGCCGGCGCGCGAGGCGGCCACTTCGTCCAGGCCGTACTGCTGCGCGAGCTGGCGGGCGAAGCGGTTGGGTGTGGCGGCGAGGGCGGGCATGGGCGGTCGGTGGAAGGACCGGCATCTTAGGCAGGCGGGGTCGACCCTTTTGCCGGGTGGGGCAAGTGGCCGCCGCTCAGCTCAGCACGTCGACGGGCGTGTTGAACACGTAACCGGCGCCGCGCTCGGTCTGGATGAAACGCGGGGACGACGGGTCGCCCTCGATCTTGCGGCGCAGCCGCAGGATCTGCACGTCGATGGAGCGGTCATACACCTCGGCGCCGTGCAGGCGCGACAGCTCCAGCAGCCGATCGCGCGAGAGCACGCGCTGCGGGGCTTCGCACAGGGCCTGCAGCAGATTGAATTCGCCGTTGCTCAGCTCGACGCGGCGGCCGTCGGGGGCGGTCAGCCGGCGGGCCAGCAGGTTCAGTTCCCAGCCGTCGAAGCGGTAGGCGCGGCGCTGCGGGTCGTTCGCGGCGGCGACTGCCTCGCCGTGCTTCCGGTAGCGCCGCAGCACGGCGCGGATGCGGGCGAGCATCTCGCGGTTGCTGAAGGGTTTGGTGACGTAGTCGTCGGCCGCCATCTCCAGACCCATCACCCGGTCGGCCTCCTCGAGACGGCCGGTGAGGATGATCACCGGGATCTCGCCGCCTTCGCGCAGCTGGCGCGCCAGCTGCATGCCGTCTTCGCCATCGAGGCGCAGGTCGAGCAGCACCAGGTCGATCACATGCGCCTGCAGCAGCTGCGTCATCTCCGCGCCGGAGGCGGCGCCGCTCACGCGGAACTCGTTCTCGGTCAGGTAGCTGCCGACCAGTTCTCGGATGGCGTCGTCGTCGTCGACGACCAGGATGTGGGGGCGGTTGACCATATGCGCCGGGAGCGTAATGTAAATTTGTCGCGTGCAGCAACTGCCCCCTATTTCATCTGAAACACGGCCGCGTGGGGCGAAATCAGCCCGGCATCGGGCCGTGCGCCAATCGCATCCGAAGCGGCGGCAACTCCATGCCGTGCGCATGTCGTGGGTGGGTTCAATGCTGACAGTCGTGCTGATCGAGGAAGACATCGCCATGCAGGCTCTGATCGCCGAGTGGCTGACACAGGCGGGCTACCGCGTCGAGGTGCCGAGGCCCGGCACCGCTGTGCCGGTGGCCGATGTGGACCTGGTCATCGCCGATGTCCCGAAGGTGCGTGCGGGCGACGCGCTGCAGGTGCGAACGCTGCGCGAGCGCTACCCCGGTGCCCGGGTCATCGGCCTGTCGGCGCAACTCCGGCGCAGCCTGCCGGGCAGTTCGGACCGGGCGCAGGCGCTGGGCGTGGCCGCCTTGCTGGCCAAGCCCTGCACCGCCAGCGAGCTGCTCGCGGCCGTGGCCGACGCCCTGGCCGCTGCCCGCTGACATGCGTCCTTCCGCCCACCTGCGCGAGCGCGTCATCGCTGGCGGCCTGCTGCTGATCGCCGCGTTCATCGGCTCGGCCGCGTACGACGGCTGGCGGCTGCACCAGCAGGTGATGGCGGTCAACGAGCGCGAACTCGGCAACCTGGCGACCGCACTGGCCGGCGAAGCCGACCGCAACTTGCAGTCGGTCGACCTGCTGCTGCGCGACACGGCGAGCTGGTACGAGGCTTTCCTCTGGCGCGCCGACCCGGATGCCGTCAGCGCCGCGCTGAATTCGCGCGCGGTGGGCGTGCCGCAGGTGAGCGTGCTGACCATCGTCGATGCGGCCGGCATGCAGCGCTTCCGCTCGCGCCCCACCGGCGAGCCGCTGGCCGACGTCTCCGACCGGCCGTACTTCCTCAAGCAACGCGACACCGACACCGGCGGCCTGGTCATCAACGAGCCGATCGTCACGCGCACCGAGCGGCGGCCGGCGGTCGTGATCTCGCGCCGCCTGAGCCGGCCCGACGGCAGCTTCGACGGCGTGGTGACCGCCATCGTCACGCTGCAGGCGCTGCAGAGCGCGTATTCGGCCATCGAGCTGGGTGAGAGCAGTTCGCTGGTGCTGGCCCAGGACGACGGCAGCGTGGTCGTGCGCCAGCCGGCCGACGCACCGGGCACCCGCTACCCGGAGCTGTCGGCGCTCAAGGGCGGCGCGCGCATCGACCGTGCGGTCAGCCCGGCCGACCACCGTCCCAAGCTCATCGCGGCCGTCGGCGTGGGCAGCCTGCCGCTGGTGCTCGCCATCACGCGCGACGAGGGCGAGGCGCTGCGCCCCTGGTACGACGAGATGTGGAGCGCCGCCATCCGCACGGGGGTCGTGTGCCTGCTGGTCGACCTGACCATCGTCGCGCTGCTGCGGCAGCTGCGGCGCGACGCCGAGGCCGAGCGTGACCGGCGCCGGCTCGAGGCGCGGCTGCAGCAGACGCAGCGGCTGGAGGCGCTGGGTACGCTGGCTGGCGGCATCGCGCACGACTTCAACAACATCCTCGGCGCGATCCTCGGCTTCGGCGAACTGGCCCAGCAGCAGGCCGAGCCCGGCAGCGCGCTGCGGCGCCACATCGACCGCGTCATGCAGGGCGGGGCGCGGGCACGGCTGCTGGTGCGGCGCATCCTCGACTTCAGCCGCAGCGGCGTCGCCGACCGGGCGCCGGTGCATGTGCAGACGCTGATGGAGGAGGTGATCGCCCTGCTCGCGTCCACCCTGCCGGCCGGCGTCGACCTGCAGGCGCAGCTGGACGCCGGCGACGCCGCGGTGCTGGGCGACGCCACCCAGCTGTTCCAGGTGGCGATGAACATCTGCACCAACGCGGTCCAGGCGATCGAGGGTGCCGGCACGGTGTCGGTCCGGCTGTATCGGGCCGAGGTGACGGCACCGCGCGTGCTGCTGCACACCGAGCTGGCCACCGGCCCGCATGTCTGCCTGGAGGTCCGGGACACCGGCACCGGCATCCCGCCCGAGCTGCTGCAGCGCATCTTCGAACCCTTCTTCACCACCAAGAAGCAGGGCGAGGGCACCGGGCTCGGCCTGGCGGTGGTGCACGGCATCGTGGCCGACCTGGGCGGCGCCATCGACGTCGCGTCGGAACCCGGCGAAGGCACGCAGCTGTCCGTCTGGCTGCCGGTGTGCGGCGACTGCGCATTGCCCGCGGCGGCGAGCGTCGTCGCGTGGCCGAGCGGCAGCGGCGAGGTGGTGATGGTGGTCGACGACGAGCCCTCCCTGGTCGAGCTGGCGGAGGAGACGCTGGCCGGCCTGGGCTACGAGCCGGTCGGCTTCGCGTCCGCCGAGCGGGCGCTGGCCGCCTTCGAGGCCGACCCCGACCGCTTCGATGCGCTGCTCAGCGACGAGATGCTGCCCGGCATGCCCGGCACCGAGCTGGCGCGCCGGTTGCGGGTGCGGCGGCCGGCGCTGCCGGTGATCCTCATGAGCGGCAAGGTCGACAAGGCCATGCTCGAGCGCGCCCGGGCCGCCGGCGTGCACACGGTGCTGCGCAAGCCCCTCGCGCTGCACGAGCTGGCCACCCGCCTGGCCGAGGCGCTGGGTTGAGGCGCTCGGCTGAGTCGTTGGATCGAGGGCGGCCGCGGGCGGATCGAGCGGACAATCGCGGGCTACCAAGAAGCACGCCCATGCCACTCGACGCCCGCCTTTCCCACTTGCTTGCAGACTCTCGCCGCGAGGTGCCCCGATGAGCGCCGGACGGGATCGCCGATTGCGCGTGGAGGCCGACAAGCTCGAGGCCTTCTGCCTGCTGGTGCGGGCGGCCTCCGCAGCGCCGAACCAGGCCGCTTTTGCCGAAGTGAGCCGTGCTGCCGCGAAGGCGCTGCGCGCCAAGTTCGGTGGGGGGACGATCACCTCGGCATTCGCCTGGCTGAGCGGCCCCGCCGCGCAGGACGCGTTGGAGAGCGTGCGCGCCGGCCAGGTCGATCTGCAGGGGCCGTTGTCACTGGCCGAGCTGGCGCAGGCCGTGGCCCTGGCGAAAGAGGCAGAAACGCTTCAGCGTTGAGCGTTTGTCGCGGCGCCGTGGCGGGCCGCCTGCCCCGGCTTCAGCTCTGCCGGCCGGCTTCGAACAGGAACCAGGTGCGGCGCTCGGATTCGTCGATCCACACTTCCAGCAGGCTGGCGGTGGCGACGTCGCCGTAGCGGTCGCACAGCGCGTGCGTCTCGCGCATGAAGGCGGCGATGCGCTGGTTGTCCTGGCTCAGCTCGGCCAGCATGTCCGACGGCGTGACGAAGTCGGCGTCGTTGTCGCTCAGGCGCTGCAGGCGCACCGCATGGCCGCTGGAGCGCAGCGTGGTGCCGCCCAGCTTGCGCACGCGCTCGGCGATCGGGTCGACGGTGGCGAAGATCTGGTCGGACTGCTCGTCGAGCAGCAGGTGGTAGTCGCGGAAGGACGGGCCCGACATGTGCCAGTGGAAATTCTTGGTCTTGAAATACAGCGCGAAGGTGTCGGCCAGCAGGGCATTGAGTTCGGCGGAGATGTCGCGGGTGGCGTCCGCACCGAGCGGGGTCGGCGTGGTCAGCGGTGCGAGGCGATGTTTTTTGGCGGCGGCGAGGTCGGTCATGGGACTCCTGGATGAATGCGGCGTGTTGGCGTCGGGGGCCGCATCGGTACGAAGGTGCATCGATGCAGACGCGCCAATGTCTCAGGCCGCTGTTTCAGGGGGATTGCCCCGTTTGTCCGCCATGCTTCAACTGAAATATGTCAGCGCGCAACGGACATGGCCGGTGGCGCGCGCCCCCCTCCCGCACAGGGCCGGTCGTGATGCCGATGCCGGCCGACATCGGGGGCCCGTCGTTCAATCCCAGGCCGGCGCCAGGCCTTCGGGGCTGGTGAGGCGCTCGTTGCGGTCGAGCGCGGCGATCCGCGCCATGTCCGCGTCGTCGAGCTTCAGCTGTTGCGCCAGCCGATTGCTCGCCAGGTTCTCGCGCTTCGTCGACGAAGGGATCACGGCGTAGCCCAGTTGCATCGCCCAGGCCAGCACCACCTGGGCCGGCGTGGCGCGGTGCGCTTGCGCGATGGCCTCGATCACCGGGTCCTTCAGCGCCTTGCCGTAGGCCAGCGTCATGTACGAGGTGATGTGAATGCCCTGGCGCTTCGCGAAGTCGACCACCTTGCGGTTTTGCAGGTAGGGCGAGAGCTCGATCTGGTTCGTCGCGATGTTCTCCGCGCCTACCGCCGCGATGGCTTCCTTCATCAACGCGATGTTGAAGTTGGAGATGCCGATCTTCGTCGTCAGCCCCTGTGCCTTGGCCTCGGCCAGCGCGCCCATGAACTCGGCGACCGGCACTTCGTTCTTCGGCGACGGCCAGTGAATCAGCGTCAGGTCGGCGTGGTCGGTGCGCAGCTTCTGCAGGCTGTCCTTCAGGCTGGGCGTCAGCTTGTCCTTCGCGCAGTTCGCGGTCCAGATCTTGGTGGTGATGAAGAGCGCGTCGCGCGGCACGCCGCTCTCGGCGATGGCTTGGCCGACTTCGGCTTCGTTGCCGTAGATCTGCGCCGTGTCGACGAGGCGGTAGCCCAGTTCGAGGCCGGTGCTGACCGAGTCGATGACGACCTGGTCTTTCAGGCGGAAGGTGCCGAGGCCGAAGGCGGGGATGGTGTTCGTGTTCATGGTGTCGTTGTCCTTTGCGAAGTGATCAGTGGCCGACCGGCATCGGGCCATCGGTGCGTACGGGAATGCCGTTGCGCTTGTCCAGCACGCCGGACCATTGCGTGATGCACAGCGAGACCAGCACCACCAGCGCACCGATCCACGGCGTGTGCATCAGCCCCAGGTGCGTGACGATCAGCCCACCGGCCCAGGCCGCGCCGGCGATGCCGAGGTTGAAGGCCGCAATGTTCAGGCCCGAGGCCACGTCGACCGCTTGGGGCGTGAAGCGTTCGGCCTGCTTCACCACGTAGACCTGCAGGCCGGGCACATTGCCGAAGGCGACCGCGCCCCAGGCCAGCACGGTGGCCAACGCGAGCCACTTGTGCGGCGCGGTGAACTGGAGCACCAGCAGCACCGCGGCGAGCAGCGCGAAGATGATCTTCAGCGCCGGGATCGGCCCCAGCCGGTCCGCCAGCTTGCCGCCCCAGATGTTGCCGGCCGCGACCGACACGCCGTACACCAGCATCACCCAGCCCACCGCGCCGGCGCTGAAGCCCGACACGTCGGTGAGGATCGGCGCGAGAAAGGTGAAGGGGATGAACGATCCGCCGTAGCCGATGGCCGTCTTGGCGTACACCAGCAGGAGGCGCGGCTCGGCCAGCACCTGGGCCTGTTGCACCAGCGAGGCCGGCGCGCTGTGGCGGATGTCGGTCGGCACGAAGATCCAGCTGCCGACGAAGGCGATCACGCCCAGTGCCGACACGGCGAGGAAGGTCTCGCGCCAGCCGAAATGCTGGCCGATGAAGGTGCCCAGCGGCACGCCGGTGACCAGCGCCACCGTGAGGCCCGTGAACATGATCGCGATGGCGCTCGCCGCCTTTTCCTTGGGCACCAGGCCGGTGGCGATGGTCGAGCCGATCGAGAAGAACACGCCATGCGCCAGGCCGGTGAGGATGCGCGCCGCCACCAGTGTTTCGTAGCTGGGCGCCTGCCAGGCCAGCAGGTTGCCGGCGGTGAAGAGCGCCATCAGGCCGAGCAGCAGCGCCTTGCGCGGCACCTTGCCGGTCAGGGCGGTGAGCACCGGCGCGCCGACGGCGACGCCCAGCGCATACAGGCTGACCAGCAGGCCGGCCGACGGCAGGCCGATGCCGAGGTCGGCCGCGACGGTGGGAAGCAGGCCGACGATCACGAACTCGGTCGTGCCGATGGCGAAGGCGCTGAGGGTCAGCGCCAGAAGGGCAATGGGCATGGAAGCACTCCGTTGAAGCATTGCCACGGAGTGTCGGCCGATCGCCTTTGCAGAAAAACCCCGTAGTTCGCCAAAGACTGTTGATTCAGAATCAACAGTGATGAAGACCACCCTCGAAGAACTGCAGGCTTTCACTGCCGTGGCCGGCGCCGGCTCGATCACCGCTGCCGCCGTGCAACTGGGCCAGACCGTGTCGGGCGTGAGCCGCGCGCTGGGCCGGCTCGAGAAGAAGCTCGACACCACGCTGCTGCGGCGAACCACGCGCCGCATCGCGCTGACCGAGGAGGGCGCCGCCTTCCTCGCGCACAGCCGGGCCATCCTGGGCGCCATCGACGAGGCCGAGGAGCAGATGACCGCACGCCGCCAGAAGCCCGCCGGCCGGTTGCGTGTGAACGCGGCCACGCCCTTCATGCTGCATGCCGTGGTACCGCTGGTGCCCGAGTTCCGCCGCGCCTATCCGCAGATCACGCTGGAACTCGACACCGACGAGCTCAACATCGATCTGCTGGAGCGCCGCACCGACATCGCGATCCGAATCGGTGCGCTGCGCGATTCCACGCTGCACGCGCGCCCGCTGGGCACCAGCCGCATCCGCGTGCTGGCCAGCCCGGCCTACCTGGCGGAACACGGCCGGCCGAAGCGCGTGGCGGCGCTGGCCCAGCACGCGCTGCTCGGCTTCACGCAGCCGGAGTCGCTCAACCGCTGGCCGCTGCGCGGCACGCACGGCGACGAGTGGCAGATTGCGCCGGACATCCAGGCCTCGAGCGGTGAGACGCTGCGCCAATTGGCGCTGGAAGGCGCGGGCATCGTCTGCCTGTCGGATTTCATGACGGCCGGCGACCGCACACGGGGCGACCTGGTGCAACTGCTGGCGAAGGACACGGTCGACGTGCGGCAGCCGATCAATGCGGTGTACTACCGCAACACGCAGCTGGCGGCGCGCATCGCGTGCTTTCTGGATTTTCTCGCGGCTCGGCTCGGCAGCTGAGCCGCTGACTCAGGCCTTGCTCTTCTTGTGGGGGCCGAGTTCACCGCTCGCCGTCATGCGTTCTGCCCGTTCGAGCGCGGCTTCGAGCACCTCGACGGTGTTGGTGCCGGCATGCAGGCGGCGCGACTCCTGGCGCATCAGCTCGGTGGTCTCTTCGCCGGCGAGTTGCTGAAGTTGCGACATCAGCTCGCGCCGACGGCGTACCAGCGCCACCACCGGCGACTCGCGGGGACGGCGCATGCGCATCACCAGCAGGGCGAGGCACAGCACGCCAAGCGCCATGGCGATCCATGCCCAGGCCGGAAACCACGGTAACCATTCAGCCAATTCGTCGTCCTCGTTGCGCACGCCCCCAAACTGGAGCGTCGCGGCAGTCTAGGTGTCGAGGGACCCCGGGCGGGGTCGTCATTCGCGAACAATCGGGATCAGCATTGTCCGACGCACGGGCCGCTTCGGCCGGTCGTGCGCGCGGGTGTCGCGTGCCACCGATAATCCGTCGATGCGAATCCGCTTTACCAAGATGCAGGGCGCCGGCAACGACTTCGTCGTGCTCGACGAGACGCGCGCGCCGCTCGGGCTGTCCCGCGCGCAGTACCAGTTCCTCGCCGACCGCCATTTCGGTGTCGGCGCTGACCAGATCCTGTCGGTGCGGCCACCGCCGACGGCGGACATCGACTTCCAGTACCTGATCCACAACGCCGACGGCGGCGAGGTGGAGCAGTGCGGCAACGGCGCGCGCTGCTTCCTGCGCTTCGTGCGTGAACACGGCCTGACGGCGAAGGACGCGGTGCGGGTGCAGACGCTGTCGGGCGTGATCGAGCCGCGCGTCGCGCCGGACGGCCGCGTGACGGTCGACATGGGCGCACCGATCTTCGAACCGGCGCGCGTGCCCTTCGACGCCGCCGGGCTCGACCCGCAGCCCGATGGCGACTGGGAGACCTGGCACCTGGCGCTGTCGACGAAGGCCGAAGGCGCGATCGTGCCCTTCGCCATCCTGTCGATGGGCAACCCGCATGCGGTGCAGATCGTCGACGACATCGAGACGGCACGGGTGGCCGAGCAGGGCCCGCTGATCGAACACCATCCGCGCTTTCCGCAGCGGGTGAACGCCGGCTTCCTGCAGATCGTCGACCGCAGCCATGTGCGGCTGCGGGTGTACGAGCGCGGTGCCGGGGAGACGCTGGCCTGCGGGACCGGTGCCTGCGCCGCGGTGGTGGCGGGCATCCGCCTCGGGCGGCTCGACCCCCGTGTCGACGTCGAGACGCGCGGCGGCATCCTCACCATCGAATGGCATGGCATGGGCCAGCCGGTGCACATGACCGGCCCCGCCATCACCGTCTTCGAAGGCGAAATCGACATTCCAGACGAACTATGACCATGCCCAACAACAACAACGCCGCCATGAACCCGATCACCGAAGACGACATCGCCGACTACCTGGCGAACACGCCGGACTTCTTCGAACGCCATGCGCAGTTGCTGGCGCAGGTGCAATTGACCAGCCCGCACGGCAACCGGGCGGTGAGCCTGCAGGAGCGCCAGGCCGAGATGCTGCGCGAGAAGATCAAGGCGCTGGAGCACCGGGTGATGGACATGGTGCGCCACGGCACCGAAAACGCGGTGACGGCCGACCGGCTGCAGCGCTGGACCCGTGGCCTGCTCACCACCCGCGACCCGCGCGGCCTGCCGCCGCAGATCGCCGGCGAACTGCAGTCGCTCTTCATGGTGCCGCAGATCGCCATCAAGGTCTGGGACTGCGAGAAGGCCTACTGGGACGAGCCCTATGCGCAGTGGGTCAGCGATGACATCAAGGCTTTCGCCACCTCGCTCACCGCGCCGTACTGCGGGCTGAACGCCGGGCTCGAGCCCACCGCCTGGCTCGAGGATGCGCGCGCGGCGGTGTCGATCGCGCTGATCCCGCTGCGTGCCGAGCCCGAGGCGCCGGCCTTCGGGCTGCTGGTGCTGGCGTCGCCCGATGCGCAGCGCTTCAACGCCGACATGGGCACCGACTTTCTCGAACGCATCGCCGAACTCGCGTCGGCCGCGCTCTCCCGCCTGCGGCCTTGAGCCCTGCACGGTGGCGGCTGCGAACGGCGCTGCGGCTCCTGGGTGGCGCCGCCGCCCTGGGCGCAGCGCTTTACGCAGGCATCGCGTTCACGATCTGGCAGCGGGCCGAGGCCTTGCTCGCCGCCACGCCGCGGCCGGCCGACGCTGCTCTGGTGCTGGGCAACCGCGCCTACCGGCAGGGCGCGCCCAACCCCTGCCTCACCGGCCGCGTCGACGCCGCGGTCGCGATGGCGCGGGCCGGGCTGGTGCCGCGCCTGCTCATGTCGGGCGGCGTCGACCACGAGGACGGCCGCATCGAATCGCAGGTGATGGATGTGCATGCACGCGCCATCGGCTACAGCGGCCCGGTGCTGCGCGAAAGCCTGTCGAATTCGACCCGCGAGAACCTGGCGATGTCCCTGCCGCTGTTGCGCGAGGTCGGCGTGACGCGGGTGATCGTCGTGTCGGAGCCCTACCACCTGTGGCGGGTCGAGCGGCTGGCGCGCGCCAGCGGTTTCGACCGCGCCTTCGACGTGCAATACGCGGCCGCGCCGACCGCCTGCTGGCGCCGCTGGGGCATGCGCTTTCGCGGCGCGCTGCGCGAACCGCTGGCCATCGTCAACAATGCCGTCCATGGCTACTTCTGAGGACACCGCGGCGGGCGTGAGCGCCCCTGCCGCCGAGGCGCTGATCGAGCGTTACCTCGAGCACGCGCGCGTCGAGCGCCGGCTGGCCGAGCGCACCCTCGACATCTATGCCGAGCACCTGCAGGCGCTGGTCGCGAAGATGGCCGAGGCGCGTCTGCCGGTCGACCGTGTCACCGCCGCCCACGTGCGCCGCTGGATGGCGCAGATGCACAGCGCCGGGCGCGAGCCGCGCGGCATCGCGCTGGTGCTGTCGTGCTGGCGCAGCTTCTATCGGTGGCTCGGCCAGCAGCGGCTGGTGCCGCTCAACCCGGTGCAGGACGTGCGCGCCCCGAAGGCCGGCCGCCCGCTACCCAAGGCCTTGCCCGTCGACGATGCGGTGCAGCTGGCCGAATTGCACGACCCTGACGCGGACCCGTGGACCGAGGCGCGCGACCGCGCCATCGTCGAGCTGCTGTACGGCTGCGGCCTGCGCGTGAGCGAGCTGGTCGGGCTCGACGTGCATGCGGGCAAGGACGCGCGCGGCTGGGTCGACCTCGACGCCGGCGAGGCGCAGGTGCTGGGCAAGGGCAGCAAGCGGCGCAGCGTGCCGGTCGGTCGCAAGGCCCTGGAGGCGCTGCAGGCCTGGCTCGCGCTGCGCGACCATTGTGCGTCGCTGCCGGCGGCGACGCTGCGCGACCCGGCCAGCGCCGCGGCGCTCTTCATCGGCCGCAACGGCACGCGCTTCTCGGCGCAGTCGGTCTGGCAGCGCGTCAAGGCGCGCAGCCTGAAGGCCGGGCTGCCGGCGGCGGTGCATCCACACATGCTGCGCCATTCCTTCGCCAGCCATGTGCTGCAATCGAGCAGCGACCTGCGCGCGGTGCAGGAACTGCTCGGCCACGCCAACATCACGACCACGCAGGTCTACACGCGGCTGGATTTCCAGCACCTGGCCAAGGCCTACGATGCCGCGCATCCGCGGGCCAAGGCCAAAGACAACGACCAATGAAAACACTCCGTCTCAAGCCCGGCAAGGAAAAGTCGCTGCTGCGCCGCCACCCGTGGGTCTTCGAATCCGCCATCGCACGGGGTGGTGCCGATCCCGGCGAAACGGTGCGGGTGGAGTCGCACGACGGCCAATTCCTCGCGTGGGCGGCGTTCAGCCCGAGTTCGCAGATCCGCGCACGCGCCTGGAGCTTCGTCGAGACGCAGCGCATCGACGCTGCGTTCTTGACGTCGCTGTGCGCCCGCGCCGTCGGCGCTCGCCGCTTCTTCGATCTGCAGAGCGACGGCATCCGCCTCGTGCACGGCGAGGCCGACGGACTGCCGGGCCTGATCGTCGACCGCTATGGCGACACATTGGTCGTGCAGTTCGGCTCCGCCGGCGTCGAACGCTGGAAGGACGTGCTGGCCGATGCACTATTGGCGGCCACGGGCCTGACCAAGCTGTACGAGCGTTCCGATGCGAGCGGCCGTGAGCGTGAAGGGCTGAAGCCCGTCACCGGCTGGCTGCGCGGGGAGGGCGCCACCGAGCAGGTGATCCGCGAGCACGACTGGCGGCTGTCGCTCGACGTCGCGACCGGCCACAAGACCGGCTTCTACCTCGACCAGCGCGACAGCCGGCAGCGCTTCGCCGAGATCGCGAAGCATCGGCGGTTCCGCCGCCTGCTCAACTGCTTCTGCTACACAGGCGGCTTCACCGTGGCGGCGCTGGCCGGGCTGAAAGCGGCCGATGCGATCGACGGTGCCGAGCTGACTTCGATCGACTCGTCGCTGCCGGCCTTGGAGCGCGCCCGCACCAACCTGGCGCTCAACGGCTTCGAAGGCGCGAACGCGCAGTTCCTCGATGCCGACGTGAATGCCTCGTTGCGCCGCTTCATCGAGGAAGGCCGCAGCTTCGATGCCATCGTGCTCGACCCACCCAAGTTCGCGCCCACCGTGGCGCATGCCGAGCGCGCCGCGCGGGCCTACAAGGACATCAACCGGCTGGCGCTGAAGCTGCTCGAGCCGGGCGGCGTGCTGCTGACCTTCTCGTGCTCGGGCGGCATCGGTGCCGACCTGTTCCACAAGATCGTGGCCTCGGCCGGGCTGGACGCCGGCGTGGACGGTTACATCAGCGAACGTCTGGGCGCCGCGCCCGACCATCCGATGACCATCGAGTTTCCCGAAGGGGAGTACTTGAAAGGCCTGGTGGTGGTGCGCAAGTAGCCTTTGACCCTGCCGCGGCGCCTGTGGTGCCGCGTCGCTAAACTTTCCGCCTTTCCCGTTCTCGGAGTCCCGCCATGGCCCTCATCCCCGCCACCATCCTCACCGGCTTTCTCGGCTCCGGCAAGACCACGCTGCTCAAACGCATCCTCTCCGAGGCGCACGGCCAGAAGATCGCCGTGATCGAGAACGAATTCGGCGAGGAGAACATCGACAGCGACATCCTGGTGACCGAGTCGAAGGAACAGATCGTGCAGATGAGCAACGGCTGCGTCTGCTGCACCATCCGCGAAGACCTGCGCGAGGCCCTGCAGCTGCTGGCCGCCAAGAAGCGCCAGGGCCTGCTCGACTTCGACCGCGTGGTGATCGAGACCACCGGCCTGGCCGACCCCGGTCCGGTGGCACAGACCTTCTTCATGGACGACGAGATCGCCGAGAGCTACCTGCTCGACTCCATCCTGACGCTGGTCGATGCCAAGCACGCGCCGCAGCAGCTCAACGACCGCCAGGAGGCGCGCCGCCAAGTGGGCTTCGCCGACCAGATCTTCATCAGCAAGAGCGAACTCGTCTCCGAGGCCGAAACCGAGGCGCTGATCCACCGGTTGAAGCACATGAACCCGCGCGCGCCGCAGCAGAAGGCGCATTTCGGCGATGTGCCGCTGAAGGACATCTTCGACCTGCGCGGCTTCAACCTGAACGCCAAGCTCGACATCGACCCGGACTTCCTCAAGGAAGACGACCACGACCATCACGACCATGACCATGCGCACGGCGAGCATTGCGACCATCCCTCGCATGCGCACGAAGGCCATGGCCACCATCACCACACGGACGACGACGTCAAGAGCTTCGTCTACAAGGCCGACCGCGCTTTCGACCCTGCCAAGCTGGAGGATTTCCTCGGCGCGGTGGTGAACATCTACGGCCCCAAGATGCTGCGCTACAAGGGCGTGCTCCATATGAAGGGCACCGAGCGCAAGGTGATCTTCCAGGGCGTGCACCAGTTGATGGGCAGCGACCTCGGCCCGGAATGGGGCGCCGACGAGCAGCGCCAGAGCCGCATGGTGTTCATCGGCATCGATCTGCCGCGCGAGATCCTGGAGCAGGGCCTCGACCAGTGCCTGGTCTGAAAGCCCGGTCGCCGCATCGCCCTGGCGTGCGAAAGGCCCGCCCGGGTCATATCTATATACAATCGCGCGCCTGTTCCGCAGCCACCCCGACCTCTTCGAAGGCCGGGATGTGACTTCCGGCATAGGAGGGCATGCGTACCTGGCGTGCTTTCGAGGGTATAACCCCGAGGGCTCGCCGCTGGCGGGCATCTGACGAGGTAGGCCGTGAGGTCGAAGAACCGCACGGCTTTCAGGGAGAACCAGTGAAAGCGCATTCGAGTTCGTCGAAGGAGCCAGCCACCGTGAAGAAACCTGCCGTGAAGACCAAACCTGTCTTGAAACCGGTCGTCCCGAAGACGCCGGCGGCCAAGTCGGCAGCGTCGTCGGCGAAAAAGGCTTCCACCCCGTCGGCTCCTGCCAAGAAAGTCAGCGTGGCACCGGCAAAGACCGTCCGCGCTGCGAAAGCCGCTCCGCCCGCCCTGGCCCGCAAGGCTGTGGCGAAAAGCACACCGAAGGCAGCCTCCGTGGTTGCCGCGTCGTCCAAACCCATCGGCCGCAGTGCCGAACCACCTGCTCCTCCGCTCCCCATGAAAAAAACGGCTGCCGCCTCCACTTCCGCCCCGGCGACAACTCCCGTCACCTCGATCCCCGCCGCGCCCGCTCCGGCCGCCCGCGGTGGTCGGGTGTCGCGCCTGTCGCAACTGACCGTGCCATCGATGGCGCAGTCGATCGCCTCGACGGCGGCCAAGTCCAGCTTCACGCAGGTCGCCTCGACGGCGCTGGTGCCGCCGCCCCCGCTCGCCGTCAAGAAAGACCCGAAGCTCGCGAACAACTGGAAGACCAAGTCCGCCCAGGAATTGACCGATCCCGAAGTGATCGCCATGCCCGACAGCGAGTACATGAACGAGAAGCAGATGGCCTTCTTCCGCCTGAAGCTGATCGAGCTCAAGCGCGGCATCCTCGAGAACGCCGGCGAGACCACCGAGCACTTGCGCGAAGACACCGTGGTGGTGCCCGACCCGGCCGACCGCGCCACCATCGAGGAAGAGCATGCGCTGGAACTGCGCACGCGTGACCGCGAGCGCAAGCTGCTCAAGAAGATCGAGCAGTCGATCCAGCGCATCGATGCCGGCGATTACGGCTACTGCGACGAGACCGGCGAGCCGATCGGCGTCGGCCGCCTGCTGGCGCGTCCGACTGCCACGCTGTCGCTCGAGGCGCAGCAGCGCCGCGAGCTCAAGCAGAAGATGTTCGGCGACTAGCCCCTGGCCGCCCGACCCGATGACCGCCCGATCGATGCCCTGAGCTCCCGACGCCTCGCATGTCCAAGGAAGAACAGTCCGGCCGTCTGCTGTCGAAAGTGGCGAAGTTTGTGCGCAATCCGCTGAAGGATTGGGCCGAGCTGGACGCACAGGATTCGGCCGCGACCGAGAACGGCTACAGCCGCGAGATGCTCAAGGAGATGATCGAGCGGCGCCAGCGCAACGACTTCGTGCGCCGCCGCGAGTTCGACATGCTGCGCAAGCTGCGCCAGCGCGAGGCGGCCGGCGTGCGCGACCCGGGGCAGCCGTCGTCCCTGAATATCAGCAGCACCTCCGGACGCACCGAAGGGCGCGCGCTCACGCTCAAGAAGATCGACGAGATCGAAGAGCAGATGTCCAAGCAGTGGTGGAAGGGCGCACCGACCACCACGCCCGGCGACGACGAGCCGTCGGTCGATCCGGAAATCCTGGCGGCGCAGCGCGCACGCGCCTATGCGGACACAGCGCCCCAGGTGGCCGACAGCACCGTGCCCGCCGTGCCGCCCGAAATGCTCGCCGGCCCGGCCGAGCCGGCCGGTGCGGCGGCCACGCCGCTGCTGGTGTATGACAGCGCACTCGACGAAGCCGCCATCCGCTTCGCCCATGGCGACGATGCCGGCGCCGAATCGATCCTGCTCCAGAGCCTGCTGTCCGACGCGTCCCAGAACGACCACAACGACATCTGGCTGGCGCTGCTCGACCTGTATCGCGCCATCGGCGATGCCGAGAAGTTCGTGGCGGCGAGCACCCGCTATGCCCAGCGCATGAAGCGCAACGGACCCGAGTGGGTGTCCTTGCGGGCGCTGGCGCGCGGGGTGCAGACCAGCGTCGCAGCCACGGGTCAGCATTCGGCCGACTGGCGCAGTCCTGCGCAACTCAATCGGGAGGGCCTGGTCGAGCTGACGCGCGCATTGGGTGGGGCTGGTGCGGTCTGGACGCTCGACTGGCGGCTGCTCGCCAGCATCGACCTGTCTGCCGCCGGCCCCCTGAAGTCGCTGTTCGCCCACTGGTCCGGTGCGCCGGTCGACGTGCGCTTCCTCGGTGCCGGCCGTCTGCTGGCGGTGCTCGAGAAGGCCACGCCGTCCAACGACCGCGGCGTGGACGAGGCATGGTGGCAACTGCGCATGGCCGCATTGCGGCTGATGAACGAGGTCGACCTGTTCGAGTTGGTCGCACTCAACTACTGCATCACCTACGAAGTCTCGCCCCCGCCGTGGCAGGAGCCACAAGGTCGGTACGCGGCGGTGGAGCCGCCGGCGGCGAGTGGAACCGGCGGCTTCTCGATCAGCGCCGGTGGCAACACGCCGGCTTCGTCGCCAGCCGCCCCGGAAACGCTGGGCGCGACGCTCGCCGGCGACCTGAGCGGCGAATCCGAATCGACCTGGCGCCGGCTCGACGCGGAAATCGCCGATGCCGAGATGGCCGACGCGTCGGCACCGGCGACCATCGCCTGCGGGGCGCTGGTCCGGCTGGACCTCGCGGCCGCGGGCACGCTGCTGCAGTGGGTGACCGAGCGCGATGCCAACGGTCAGCGGGTCCAGTTCGTCGACGCCCACCGGCTGATTGCCGCCTTCTTCAAGGTCGTCGGCATCGCGGACCACGCACTGGTGCGCGTGCGCGACTGACGACCGCGCGCCCTCACAAGGGCGTTACCGGGGTGTTACCACGGTGGCTTTCGCGCTCCCTTGCATTGAGGGGCGCCATCCCCAGATGGCTGCGATGGAACAGTTTCACGGCACCACCATCGTGAGCGTGCGCCGCAAGACCCCCCAAGGCGATCAGGTCGCCATCGGCGGGGACGGGCAGGTCACTCTCGGCAATATCGTCATCAAGGGCACGGCACGCAAGGTCCGGCGGCTCTATCACGGCAAGGTGCTGGCCGGCTTTGCCGGCGCCACGGCCGACGCCTTCACGCTCTTCGAGCGCTTCGAAGCCAAGCTCGAAAAGCACCAGGGCAACCTGACCCGGGCGGCGGTCGAGCTCACCAAGGACTGGCGCACCGACCGCGTGCTGCGCAAGCTCGAGGCCATGCTGGCTGTGGCCGATGCCACCACCTCGCTCATCATCACCGGCAACGGCGACGTGTTGGAGCCGGAAGACGGCGTGGTCGCCATCGGTTCGGGCGGCGCCTACGCGCAGTCGGCCGCCAAGGCGCTGCTGGACAACACCGAGCTCAGTGCCGAGCAGATCGTGCGCAAGTCGCTGGCGATCGCCGGAGAAATCTGCATTTACACGAACATGAACCATACGGTGGAAGCGCTCTGACCATGTCCATGACCCCTCAGGAAATCGTCTCCGAGCTCGACAACCACATCGTTGGCCAGCCCGACGCCAAGCGCGCCGTCGCGATCGCCCTGCGCAACCGCTGGCGCCGCCAGCAGGTCGACGAGACGCTGCGCCAGGAGATCACGCCGAAGAACATCCTCATGATCGGGCCGACGGGCGTCGGCAAGACCGAGATCGCCCGCCGCCTGGCGCGGCTGGCCGATGCACCCTTCATCAAGGTCGAGGCCACCAAGTTCACCGAGGTGGGCTACGTCGGCAAGGACGTCGACTCGATCATCCGCGACCTGGCCGAGATCGCCGTCAAGCAGACGCGCGAGAAGGAGAGCGCCAAGGTGCGCATGCGCGCCGAAGATGCCGCGGAAGACCGCATCCTCGATGTGCTGCTGCCGCCGGCGCGCACCGGTGCCGATGGCGCGGCGGTCGCCGACAGCGGCAACGCCACCCGCCAGGCCTTCCGCAAGAAGCTGCGCGAAGGCGCGCTCGACGACAAGGAGATCGAGCTCGACCTGGCTGAAACGCGCGCGCCGCTCGAGATCATGGGGCCGGCCGGCATGGAAGAAATGACCGAGCAGCTCAAGGGCATGTTCGGCCAGCTCGGCCAGGCCAAGCGCAAGACGCGCAAGCTCAAGATCGCCGAGGCGATGCGCCTGTTGATCGACGAGGAGGCCGGCAAGCTGGTCAACGAAGACGAGATCCGCATCCAGGCGATCGCCAATGCCGAGCAGAACGGCATCGTCTTCATCGACGAGATCGACAAGGTGGCCACGCGCACCGACACGCAGGGCGCCGACGTGTCGCGCCAGGGCGTGCAGCGCGATCTGCTGCCGCTGGTCGAGGGCACGGCGGTCACCACCAAGTACGGCGTGGTGCGCACCGACCACATCCTGTTCATCGCCAGCGGCGCCTTCCACCTGAGCCGGCCGAGCGACCTGATTCCCGAGATGCAGGGGCGCTTTCCGATCCGCGTGGAACTGCAGTCGCTGTCGGTGGCCGACTTCGAGGCGATCCTCACGCAGACCCGCGCCTCGCTGGTCAAGCAGTACCAGGCGCTGCTGGCCACCGAAGGCGTCACGCTCGACTTCGCGCCGGACGGCATCACGCGCCTGGCCGGCATCGCCTTCGAGGTGAACGAGCGCACCGAGAACATCGGCGCGCGCCGGCTCTCGACCGTGATGGAGCGGCTGCTCGACGAGGTGAGCTTCGATGCCGCACGCCTGGAAGGCCAGTCGGTGCGCATCGACGCGGCCTATGTGGAACAACGGCTCGCGGCACTAAGTCACGACGAAGATCTTTCCCGCTTCATCCTCTGACGCGCAAGGCGTCGGGGCACTTGGCTTCGCGCAGAACATTCACTGCGTGAGCTAAGTGCTTCATTTGCAACGGAATTCGCGTTCTCGAAGGGTTCGAAAATCGCGCTAAGTCGTTGATTCCATTACAAAAAATAGACAACGGCCCCTGTTGTCGTACCTTGGTTTCCTGCTACAGTGCAAAAAAGTGCAGTTAAGTGGGAAAAAGTGTCGGATGTTGCCTCGTCGAGGTGCGCGACCGCTCCCACCACAGGGGTTCCGTGGCCGTGTTTCAAGGCGCTTCATCGCTGAGTCTGGATGCGAAGGGTCGGCTCTCCGTGCCGACCCGGCATCGCGACGTGCTGGCCGCCACGGCCGGCGGTCAACTCACGATCACGCGCCATCCCCACGGCTGCCTGATGATTTTCCCGCGCCCCGCGTGGGAGCAGTTCCGCGAGCGCATCGCCGCGATGCCGCTGAAGGACCAATGGCTCAAGCGCCTGTTCCTCGGCAACGCGATGGACGTCGACATGGACGGCACCGGCCGCATCCTGGTGTCGCCCGAACTGCGTGCCGCCGCGAACATCGGGCGTGACACGCTGCTGCTCGGCATGGGCAGCCACTTCGAGCTCTGGGACAAGGCCACGCACGACGCCAAGGAAGCGGAAGCGATCCAGGCCGGCCTGCAGTCCGAAGCGCTCCAGGACCTCGCCTTTTGACGAGCGCGCCCTTGGACACCTCCTGGACCCACACCACCGTGCTGCTGCACGAAGCGGTCGACGCACTGCTCGACGGACGCGCGCAGCCGCTCGGCGGCACCTATGTCGATGCGACCTTCGGCCGCGGGGGCCACAGCCGGCTGCTGCTGGAGCGATTGGCGCCGGAGGCACGGCTCATCGCGTTCGACAAGGACGCGGAAGCGGTGGCCGAAGCAGCGCGCATCACCGATGCGCGTTTTTCCATCCGGCACCAGGGCTTCAAGGATCTGGGGGAGTTGCCGCCGGGCAGCGTGACGGGGCTCCTGATGGACCTCGGCATCAGCTCTCCGCAGATCGACAACCCCGCACGGGGTTTTTCTTTTCGTTTCGACGGCCCGCTCGACATGCGCATGGACACCACGCGCGGCGAGAGCGTGGCCGAGTGGCTGGCAACGGCCGAAATTCAGCAGATTGCAGAGGTGATCCGTGACTATGGCGAAGAACGGTTTGCTGTTCAGATTGCAAAGGCGATTGATGCTCGCCGACAAGAACGGGGCCCAATTTCAACCACCACCGAGCTGGCCGAGCTCGTGGCTGGCACGGTCAAAACCCGCGAGCAGGGCCAGAACCCTGCAACGCGCACATTTCAGGCTCTTCGGATTTTCATCAACGCCGAGCTTGAAGAGCTGCAACAGGCGCTAGAGGCCAGCCTCGCGGTGCTGCAGCCCGGCGGCCGGCTGGCGGTGATTGCCTTCCATTCGCTGGAAGACCGGATCGTCAAGCAGTTCATCGCGACGCACTCGAAAGAGGTCTACGACCGCCGTGCGCCTTTCGCCGCGCCGAAGGTGATGAAGCTGCGCGCCCTGGGCCGCATCCGCCCGTCCGAGGCCGAGGTGGCCGCCAACCCGCGCGCCCGCAGCGCGATCCTGCGGGTGGCGGAAAGGACCGACGCATGACGCGCCTCAACGTCCTGCTGCTGCTGGCCGTGATGGCCACCGCGATGTTCCTCGTGCACACGCAGTACCGCTCGCGCCTGCTCTACACCGAGCTCGACCGCGCCGGCACCGAGGCGCGCCGGCTCGAGGTCGAGGGCGATCGGCTGCAGGTCGAGAAGCGCGCGCAGGCGACACCGCTGCGGGTCGAGAAGCTGGCCAAGGAGCAGCTGAAGATGCGCACCACCACACCCGCCATCACGCAGTACGTGCGCGCAGACGGCACGGTGATCCCGCCGATTCCGGCACCGGCGGCTTCCGCGCCTGCCAAGCCGCCCGCGCCCGCCCGGAGGAACGGTTGATGGCCCGCCGCAGCCGCAGCGTGCAGTACACGACCAGCCCCTTGCTCGCGAGCAAGACGCCGGTCTGGCGCAGCAAGTTCATCGTCGCCGCGATCGCGCTTGGCTTCGTGGTGCTGGCCGCCCGTGCAGCCTACGTGCAGGTGGTCGGCAACGAGTTCTTCCAGAAGCAAGGCGAGGTGCGCTTCGCCCGCACGCTCGAGCTGCCGGCCAACCGCGGCCGCATCCTCGACCGCAACGGGCTGCTGCTCGCCTCCAGCGTGGTGGCGCCGAGCATCTGGGCCATCCCGGAAGACATCGAGCGCAACGACCCCGAGGTGAAGGCCAAGCTCCGGCAAGTGGCCAAGCTGCTGGGCATGGCGCAGAAGGACTTCGACAAGAAGCTCGAGGACGAGGACAAGACCTTCGTCTGGATCCAGCGCCAGGTGGACGCGCCGATCGCCAAGCAGATCGCCGACCTCAACCTCAAGGGCATCTACCAGCGCAAGGAATACAAGCGCCAGTACCCCGAGGGAGAGGCTGCGGCGCACGTGGTGGGCTTCACCAACGTGGAAGACCACGGCCAGGAGGGCATCGAGCTTGCGTTCGACAAGGAGCTCGCCGGCAAGGCCGGTTCGCGCCGCGTCATCAAGGACCGCCTGGGCCGCGTGGTCGAAGGCGTCGGCGAGAGCGTGCCGCCAGTGGACGGCCGCGACATCCAGCTGTCGGTCGACAGCAAGGTGCAGTTCTTCGCCTACCAGAAGCTGCGCGACGCGGTCATCGCGCGCCGTGCCAAGGCCGGCAGCGTGGTGGTGCTCGACAGCACCACCGGCGAGATCCTCGCGCTCGCGAACTACCCGAGCTACGTGCCCGACAAGCGTCAGAACCTCACCGGCGAGCAGCTGCGCAACCGCGCGCTCACCGACACCTTCGAGCCCGGCTCGACGATGAAGCCGATCACCGTGGCGATGGCGCTCGAGGCCGGTCGCGTGAAGCCGTCGACGCTCATCGACACCGGTCCCGGCCGCTTCCAGATCGGCGGCTTCACCATCAGCGACACGCACAACTACGGCACGCTGACGGTGGAGGGCGTGATCCAGAAGTCGAGCAACGTCGGAGCGCTCAAGATCGCGCAGAAGATGACGCCGCACGAGATGTGGGACACCTACACCGCGCTCGGCTACGGCCAGAAGCCGCAGGTGCAGTTTCCCGGCGCCGTCACCGGCCGGCTGCGCCCGTGGAAGAACTGGAAGCCGGTCGAGCAGGCCACCATGGCCTACGGCTACGGCCTGTCGGCGTCGCTGTTTCAAATGGCGCATTCGTACACAGCCTTCGCGCACGACGGCAGCATCATCCCGGTGACGATGCTCAAGAGTTCCGACGCGGCGGTCGGTGTGCGCGTGTTCTCCGCCGAGAACGCGCACGCGGTGCGCAAGATGCTGCAGATGGCCGCCGGCCCCGGCGGCACCGGCCAGCTCGCGCAGACCGTGGGCTACTCGGTGGGCGGCAAGTCCGGCACGGCGCACAAGCAGGTCGGCAAGGGCTACGCCAGCAACAAGTACCGCGCCTGGTTCACCGGCATGGCGCCGATCGAGAAGCCGCGCATCATCGTCGGCGTGATGATCGACGAGCCGAGCGACGGCCAGTATTTCGGCGGCCTGGCCGCCGCGCCTGTCTTCAGCGAAGTCGTGCAACAGACGCTGCGCATGATGAACGTGGCGCCCGACCTCGCGGTCAAACCGCTGGTCATCACGCAAGGCGTGGACGAGAGCTTCTGATGGACGACCTGAACCTCCGCACCCCCAACGAAGCCGCGCACTGGCTGCGCTCCTGCGTGGGGGGCGACCTGCACGCCGACAGCCGGCAGGTCGGTGATGGCGATGGCTTTATCGCCTGGCCCGGCGCCGCGACCGACGGGCGCGCGCACGTGGCGTCCGCGCTGGCGCAGGGCGCCTCGGTGTGCCTGGTCGAGCGCGAAGGTGTCGAGGCCTTCGGCTTCGACGAGCGCCAGCCGATCGCCAGCTTCGCCGGCCTGAAGGCCGCGACAGGGCCGATCGCCGCGTCGTTCTACGGCCAGCCGTCGAGCCAGATCCCGCTCATCGCCGTGACCGGCACCAACGGCAAGACCTCGACCGCCTGGTGGCTGGCCGAAGCGCTGACGAAGCGTCCGGGCCACGGCCCTTGCGCGCTGATCGGCACGCTCGGCATCGGCGTGCCGCCCGAGCTGCGCTACACCGGCCTCACCACGCCCGACCCGGTGATGCTGCAGCGCGAACTGCGCCGCTTCGTCCGGCAGGGCTTCAGCGCCTGCGCCATCGAGGCCTCGTCGATCGGCATCGCCGAACGCCGGCTCGACGGCTGCGAGATCCGCGTCGCGGTCTTCACCAACTTCACGCAGGACCACCTCGACTACCACGGCAGCATGGACGCCTACTGGGAGGCGAAGGCCGAGCTGTTCCGCTGGCCCGGCCTCGCCGCGGCGGTGGTCAACATCGACGACCTGCACGGCGCGACGCTGGTCAAGAACCTGATCGACCGCGGCACCGGCGCGCTCGACGTCTGGACCGTGTCGGCCAGCGGCGGCGCCGCGCGCCTGATGGCGCAGGCCATCCGCTACGACGCCGAGGGCCTGCGCTTCGACGTGGTCGAGCAGGGCGCCGACACGCGGACGCTGTCGACCCGACTCATCGGCCAGTACAACGTCGCCAACCTGCTCGGCGTGATCGGCGCACTGCGCGCCCTCGGCATGACGCTGGCCGATGCGGTCGATGCGTGCCGCGACCTGCAGAGCGTGCCGGGCCGCATGGAGCGCGTCGCGCTGCCGGGCCAGCCGCTGGCGGTGGTCGACTACGCCCACACGCCCGATGCGCTCGACAAGGCGCTGGCCGGCCTGCGGCCGCTGGCTGCGCAACGCGGCGGCGCGCTGTGGTGCGTGTTCGGTTGCGGCGGCGACCGCGACGCGACCAAGCGCCCGTTGATGGCGGCCGTCGCCGAGACGCAGGCCGATCGCGTGGTGATCACCAGCGACAACCCCCGCAGGGAGAAGCCGGCCGCGATCATCGGTCAGATCCTGCTCGGGCTGACGGACCCCGATGCCGCGCAGGTCGAGCCGGACCGCGCACGCGCCATCGCCGAAACGCTGGCCCAGGCGGCACCCGCCGACGTGGTGCTGATCGCCGGCAAGGGCCACGAGGCCTGGCAGGAAGCCGGTGGCGTGCGCACCGAATTTTCAGATCGAATCCACGCGCTCGACGCGTTGCAACGCAGGAGTGCCGAATGAGCGCGCAGGTCCCCATGATGACGCTCGGCCAGGCACTCGCCTGGGTGCCCGGTGCACGCCTGGTGGGCGATGCCGGAACGCCGATCGTGCGCGTGCACAGCGACACCCGCAGCCTGCAGCCGGGCGACCTCTTCGTGGCGCTGCGCGGCGAGCGCTTCGATGCCAACGACTTCCTTGCCGACGCCCGGGCCAAGGGCGCGGTGGCCGCCATCGCGCACGGCGGGCTCGAGGCCGCCGGCCTGCCGGGCCTGGAAGTGCCCGACTCGCTGGCCGCACTCGGCGCGCTGGCCGCCGGCTGGCGCGCCCAGTTCGACCTGCCGCTGGTGGCCGTCACCGGCAGCAACGGCAAGACCACCGTCACGCAGATGGTCGCGACCATCCTCCACGCCGCCTGGGGCGACCGGGCGCTGGCGACGGTCGGCAACTTCAACAACGAGATCGGCCTGCCGCTCACGCTGTTGCGGCTGCGGGCGCACCACCAGTTGGCGGTGGTCGAACTGGGCATGAATCACCCGGGCGAGATCGCGCGGCTCGCGACCATCGCACGGCCGACCATCGCCCTGGTCAACAACGCCCAGCGCGAGCACCTGGAATTCATGGCGACAGTCGAGGCCGTGGCGCGCGAGAACGGCAGCGTGTTCACCGAGCTGCCCGAAGGCGGCACGGCCGTGTTTCCGTTCGGCGACGCCTTCACCACGCTGTGGAACGAGATCGCGCACGAAGGCGCGAGCCACCGCTGCCTGACCTTCGGCGACCATCCCGATGCCGACATCGGTCTGACGCGCGCCGAATGGCGTCAGGGCGCCTGGGCCATCGCAGTGCGCACGCCGCTCGGTGCCATGCAGACCACGCTGGCCATCGCCGGCCACCACAACGTCATCAATGCGCTGGCCGCCACCGCCTGCGCGCTGTCCAGCGGCGTCTCGCTCGAGAAGATCGCCGAGGGCCTGGCGGCCTTCGAGCCGGTCAAGGGCCGTTCGAAAGCCACCGAGTTGACGCTGGCCCCGGGCCGCACGCTGACGCTGATCGACGACACCTACAACGCGAACCCCGACTCGGTGCGCGCCGCCATCGACGTGCTGGCGGCCCTGCCCGGCCCGCGCCTGCTGGTGCTGGGCGACATGGGCGAAGTCGGCGACCAGGCCGAGGGCTTCCACGCGGAAGTGGGCGAATGGGCACGCGACCGCGGCGTCGAGATGCTGTTCGCCCTGGGCAAGGACAGCGTGCACACCGTGGCAGCGTTCGTCGTCGACGAGCGGGTGCGCCGTCGGGGTCGCCACTTCGAGGACATCGAGGCGCTCAACGCGGCCGTGTGCGAACAGTTGCCCACACTGGCCAGCGTGCTGGTCAAGGGCTCGCGCTTCATGCGGATGGAGCGGGTGGTTCAGGCCATCGCCGAGTCCATCGAGTCCACCGAGCCCATCGCGATTTCCGACAACCACAACAACAAGGAGGCCGGTCATGCTGCATGAACCGCGCACCACCGCATGCTGATGAGCCTGGCCCAATGGCTGCAGACGCTCTCGCCCGAGTTCGGGTTCCTGCGCGTCTTCCAGTACCTCACCTTCCGTGCGCTGATGGCCGCGACCACGGCGCTGCTGATCGGCCTGGCGGTCGGCCCGTACGCCATTCGTCGCCTGACCGCGCTCAAGATCGGCCAGCCGGTGCGCGGCTACGGCATGGAAACCCACCTGACCAAGAGTGGCACGCCCACCATGGGCGGCGTGCTGGTGCTGTTCTCCATCGCCTTCGCCACCGTGCTCTGGTTCGACCTGAGCAACCGCTTCGTCTGGATCGTGCTGTGGGTGACACTGGGCTTCGGCGCCATCGGCTGGGTCGACGACTGGCGCAAGGTGGTGCGCAAGGACCCGGAAGGCATGCGCTCGCGTGAGAAGTACTTCTGGCAGTCGCTGGTCGGCCTGCTGGCCGGTTTCTACCTGCTGTTCAGCATCTCGGAGAGCTCCAACTGGCGCGTGCTGGAGCTGTTCTATGCCTGGGTGCGTTCGGGCTTCGCGCTCGACTTCCCGCCCAAGATCAACCTGTTGGTGCCCTTCTTCAAGGAAATCAGCTATCCGCTCGGCGGCATCGGCTTCGTGATCCTGACCTACCTGGTGATCGTGGGTTCGAGCAACGCGGTGAATCTCACCGACGGCCTCGACGGCCTGGCGATCATGCCGGTGGTGATGGTCGGTTCGGCGTTGGGCGTGTTCGCCTACGTCACCGGCAGCTCGGTCTATTCGAAGTACCTGCTGTTCCCGCACATCCCCGGCTCGGGCGAGTTGCTGGTGTTCTGCTCGGCGATGGCCGGCGCGGGCCTGGCTTTCCTGTGGTTCAACACCCACCCGGCGCAGGTGTTCATGGGCGACGTCGGCGCGCTGGCGCTGGGCGGCGCGCTCGGCACCATCGCGGTCATCGTGCGCCAGGAGATCGTGTTCTTCATCATGGGGGGCATCTTCGTCGTCGAGGCGATCTCGGTGATGGCGCAGGTGATGTACTTCAAGTACACCAAGAAGCGCTTCGGCGAAGGTCGCCGCATCCTCAAGATGGCGCCGCTGCACCACCACTTCGAGAAGAGCGGCTGGCGCGAGACGCAGGTCGTCGTGCGCTTCTGGATCATCACGATGCTGCTGTGCCTCGTGGGCCTGTCGACACTCAAGCTTCGGTGATCACGTGAAGCACCTGCACGACCTCCCCGTCCTCGTCCTCGGCCTCGGTGCGTCCGGCCTGGCGATGGCGCGCTGGTGCGCGCGGCACGGTGCAGAGGTGACGGTGGCCGACACGCGCGACACGCCGCCCGCCCTGGCGACGCTGCAGGCCGAGTGGCCCGGCGTGCGCTTCGTCGGCGGACCGCTGACCGCTGCCTTGATCGAAGGCACACCGATCCGCGCCGTGTACCGTTCGCCTGGCCTGACGCCGGCGACGATCGCACCGGTGGTCGACGCGGCACGTGCCATCGGCCTGCCGGTCGGCGGCGAACTCGATCTGTTCGCGCAGGCGCTGCGTGATCTTCGGACGGTGGAGCTGCCGGAGCCCGAGGTGGCCGCATCGAGCCCGGCGGAGGCCGCGGCGGAGGCTCCGGCGGAGGAGCCACCGCCCGTCGCCGACGAAGCGGCGCCCGCAGCGGAAGAGGCGGTCGACCCAGTCATCGAACTGTCGGAGCCCGTCGCGGCCGAGACGTCGACGCCCATCGAGCCGGTCGACGCTTTGCCGGAGCCCGCGCCTGAGCCCGTGGCAGCGGCCAGCGTCCGAGCTCTGCCCGCGGCCGGCAAGCCCTACGTGGCAACCGCTGCCAAGGATGCGGCGGAGTTCGTGGCGCGCATTGCCGAACTGTCGGCCACCAACCCGGCGTCGGCCATCGTCGAGGAAGAATCTCCCCAGCTTCCGCTGGTGCCGCATGCCGAGCCCGAGCCGCCCAAGGGCTATGCGCCGGCGGTGCTCGCCATCACCGGCACCAATGGCAAGACCACCGTCACCGCGCTGACCGGCCTGCTGGTCGAGCGCGCTGGCAAGACCGTGGCCGTCGCCGGCAACATTGGCCCGACGCTGCTCGACACCTTGTCTGCGCACCTCGATGCAGAGACGCTGCCGGACGTCTGGGTGCTGGAACTTTCCAGCTTCCAGCTCGACGGCGTGCAGGATTTCGAGCCGACCGCCGCGGCCGTCCTCAACCTCACGCAGGACCACCTCGACTGGCACGGCGACATGGCGGCCTACGCGGCGGCCAAGGCGCGCATCTTCGGCCAACAGAGCCTGATGATCCTGAACCGCGACGACGCGGGCGTCATGCAAATGCTGCCGCCGCCGGTTCGGGTCAAGCTGCAGCGTCCGCAGATCCGCACGCACCTCACCTTCGGCGCCGGCCTGCCGCTGCGCCCGAGCGACTTCGGCATCGAGCGCGTCAACGGCATGGCCTGGCTGGTGCGCGCCCTGGAGGCCGACGAGACCATCAAGCGCAAGCGCGGCGCTGCGGCGCAAGAGGAAGAGATCTTCCTGCAGCGCCTGATGCCGGCCGACGCGCTGCGCATCCGCGGCCAGCACAACGCGCTCAATGCGCTGGCGGCCCTGGCGCTGGCCAGCGCGGCCGGCTGCCCGCTGGGCCCGATGCTCTACGGCCTGCGCGAATACCACGGCGAGCCGCACCGCGTCGAATCGGTGGCCATCGTCGACCAGGTCGAGTTCTTCGACGACAGCAAGGGCACCAACGTCGGCGCCACCGTGGCCGCGCTCCATGGCTTGGGCGCCGAGCGCCGCATCGTCGCCATCCTCGGCGGCGACGGCAAGGGCCAGGACTTCGAGCCGCTGGCCGCGCCGGTGCGCCAGGTGGCGCGCGCGGTGGTGCTGATCGGGCGCGACGCGCCGGCGATCGAGGCCGCGCTGGGCTCGACAGGTGTCACGCTCGTGCATGCCGCGTCAATGGACGAAGCCGTGCGCCTGGCTGCCGAGCGGGCCCATCCGGGCGACGCCGTGCTGCTGTCGCCGGCCTGCGCCAGCTTCGACATGTTCAAGGACTACGCACACCGCGCGCAGGTGTTCTGCGATGCGGTGCAGGCACTGGCCGACGCGCCGTCGATGCGCATGGGAGAGGATGCATGAGCGATATGGCCGGCGCCACTCCCAACGCGACAGCAGGCCGCTTCGGCGGCTGGTTTCGCCGTGCCGCCAAGAGCGGCATGGACGCGCTGCCGATGCATCTGCCGGTGCGCCTCGGCGGCGGCAGCGTGGCACAGACCAAGGCCGCGCCGATGCGCGTGCTGGGCTTCGACCAATCGCTGCTGTGGGTCACGCTGGCGCTGCTGGCGTGGGGCATGGTGATGGTCTATTCGGCCTCGATCGCACTGCCGGACAACCCGCGCTTCGCGCGCGCCGGCTACGGGCCGATGTTCTTCCTGCTGCGCCACGTGCTGTTCATCGGCATCGCCTTCGTCGCCGCGCTGCTGGCTTTCCAGATCCCGATGCAGACCTGGGAGCGGGCAGCGCCGTGGATCTTCGTGGTGTCGTTGCTGCTGCTGGTGCTGGTGCTCATTCCGCACGTCGGCCGGGTCGTCAACGGCGCGCGTCGCTGGCTGCCGCTGGGCATCATGAACTTCCAGCCCTCCGAACTTGCGAAGCTGGCGATGGTGCTTTACGCCGCCAGCTACATGGTGCGCAAGATGGAGATCAAGGAACGCTTCTTCCGCGCGGTGCTGCCGATGGGCATTGCCGTGGTGGTGGTCGGCATGCTGCTGCTGGCCGAGCCGGACATGGGCGCCTTCATGGTGATCGCGGTGATCGCGATGGGCATCCTGTTCCTCGGTGGCGTGAATGCGCGCATGTTCTTCGTCATCGCTGCGCTGGTGGTGGCGGCCTTCGCGCTGATCGTGATGACCAGCGAATGGCGGCGTGAGCGGATCTTCGCCTACCTCGACCCCTTCAGCGAAGCGCATGCGCTCGGCAAGGGCTACCAGTTGTCGCACGCGCTGATCGCGATCGGCCGTGGCGAGGTCTTCGGCGTCGGCCTGGGCGGCAGCGTCGAGAAGCTGCACTGGCTGCCCGAGGCGCACACCGACTTCCTGCTGGCTGTGCTGGGCGAAGAGTTCGGCCTGGTCGGGCTGCTGCTCATCATCGGCATGTTCCTGTGGCTCACCCGCCGCATCATGCACATCGGCCGCCAGGCCATCGCGCTCGACCGCGTGTTCTCCGGCCTGGTGGCACAGGGCATCGGCATCTGGATCGGCTTCCAGTCCTTCATCAACATGGGCGTGAACCTGGGCGCGTTGCCGACCAAGGGGCTCGGCCTGCCACTGATGAGCTTTGGCGGCTCGGCCATGCTGATGCAGCTGATCGCGCTGTCGATCGTGCTGCGCGTCGACTACGAGAACCGCGTCCTGATGCGTGGAGGTCGCGTATGACGCGTACCGCACTCGTCATGGCGGGCGGCACCGGCGGCCACATCTTCCCGGGGTTGGCCGTGGCCGAGGCGCTGCGCGACCGCGGCTGGGCGGTGCACTGGCTGGGCGCACCCGGCGGCATGGAGCAGCAATTGGTGCCGCCGCGCGGCTTCGCCTTCGAGCCGGTGCAGTTCGGCGGCCTGCGTGGCAAGGGGCCGCTCACGCTGCTGATGCTGCCGGCGCGGCTGCTGCGCGCCTTCGTCCAGAGCATCGGCGTGCTGCGCCGGGTGCGGCCCGACGTGGTCATCGGCCTCGGTGGCTACATCACCTTTCCCGGTGGCCTGATGAGCGTGCTGCTCGGAAAGCCGCTGGTGCTGCACGAGCAGAACTCGGTGGCCGGGCTGGCCAACAAGGTGCTGGCGAGCGTCGCGAACCGCGTCTTCACCGCCTTCCCCCATGTGCTGAAGAACGCGCAATGGGTGGGCAACCCGCTGCGCGAGGCCTTCGTGTCGCAGCCCGATCCGGTCGCACGCTTCACCGGCCGCAGCGGTCCGTTGAAGCTGCTGGTGGTCGGCGGCAGCCTGGGCGCGAAGGCGCTCAACAGCATCGTGCCCAAGGCCCTGGCGCGCATCGCGCCGGCGCAGCGGCCCATCGTGATGCACCAGAGCGGCGCCAAGCAGATCGACGAGCTGCGCGCCAACTACGTGGCCGCCGGCGTCGAGGCCGAACTCACGCCCTTCATCGACGACACCGCCACCGCCTACGCGACCGCCGACCTGATCGTCGCGCGCGCCGGTGCCAGCACCGTCACCGAAATCGCAGCCGTCGGCGCCGCAGCGCTGTTCGTGCCCTTTCCTTCCGCGGTCGATGACCACCAGACCACCAACGCACGCTTCCTCGTCGACGCGGGCGGTGGCTGGCTGGTCCAGCAGACCGAACTCACGCCTGAATTGTTGGCCGACTTGCTACAGAAACTCGAACGAACCACGCTGGTGGAGAAGGCCGTGAAGGCCAAGACGATGCAGAAGACCGAGGCGGTCAGTGCCGTGGTGCTGGCTTGCGAAGAGCTCGCAGCGAAGAAGCGCGGAGGCGGCGCATGAAGCACGCCATTCGCCACATCCATTTCGTCGGCGTGGGCGGCGCCGGCATGAGCGGCATCGCCGAGGTGTTGCTCAACCTGGGCTACCGCATCTCCGGCTCCGACCTGTCGGACAGCGTCACGCTGCGCCGCCTGGCCGGCCTGGGCATCGCGACGAACGTGGGCCATGCGGCGGCGAACATCGCGGGCGCCGATGCCGTGGTCACCTCCACCGCGGTGCAGGCAGACAACCCCGAGGTCATCGCCGCGCGCGAGAAGAAAATTCCCGTGGTACCGCGCGCCCTGATGCTGGCCGAGCTGATGCGACTGAAGCAGGGCATCGCCATCGCCGGCACGCACGGCAAGACGACGACGACCAGCCTGGTGGCCAGCGTGCTGGCGGCGGCCGGGCTCGACCCGACCTTCGTGATCGGCGGGCGCCTGAACAGCGCCGGCGCCAACGCGCAGCTGGGCAGCGGCGACTACATCGTGGTGGAGGCCGACGAGTCCGACGCGTCCTTCCTGAACCTGCTGCCGGTGATGGCGGTGGTCACGAACATCGACGCCGACCACATGGAGACCTACGGGCACGACTTCGGGAACCTGAAGAAGGCCTTCGTCGACTTCCTGCACCGCATGCCCTTCTACGGTGTGGCGATCCTGTGCACCGATGACGCGGCGGTGCGCAGTATCGTGTCCGAGGTGACCTGCCCGGTGACGAGCTATGGCTTCAACGAAGACGCTCAGGTGCGTGCCGTCAACGTGCGGGCGGCCGGTGGCCAGATGCACTTCACCGCGCAGCGCCGCAACGGCATCACGCTGCCCGACCTGGACATCGTGCTGAACCTGGCCGGCGAGCACAACGTGCTGAACGCGCTGTCGGTGATCGCGGTGGCGGTCGAGCTGGGTGTGACCGACGAGGCGGTGCAACGCGGCCTGGCCGACTTCAAGGGCGTGGGCCGGCGCTTCCAGAGCTATGGCGACGTGCCGGCGAAAGAGGCTGCCGCTGCCGGTGGCTTCACCCTGATCGAGGACTACGGCCACCATCCGGTCGAGATGGCGGCCACCATCGCGGCGGCGCGCGGTGCCTTCCCGGGGCGCCGGTTGATGCTGGCCTTCCAGCCGCATCGCTACACCCGCACCCGCGATTGCTTCGAGGATTTCGTCAAGGTGCTGGGCACCGCCGACGCGGTGCTGCTGGGCGAGGTCTATGCCGCCGGCGAGGCGCCCATCGTGGCCGCCGACGGCCGGTCGTTGTCGCGCGCGCTGCGCGTGGCCGGCAAGGTCGAGCCGGTCTTCGTCGACGAGATCGGCGAGATGGCGCAGGCCATCCTCGACAACGCCCGCGCCGGCGACGTCGTGATCTGCATGGGGGCCGGTTCCATCGGCACCGTGCCCGCACGCGTCGTCGAACTCGGCGGCGCCGCACCCCCGCCGAAATCCGGAACATTCACCCGCGAAGGACGTGCCCTGTGACGAGCCTGCCTACTTCCTCCTTCGGCAAGGTCGCCGTGCTGTTCGGCGGCACCTCGGCCGAGCGCGACATCTCGCTGCTGTCGGGCAGCGGCGTGCTCGAGGCGCTGCGTTCGCGCGGCGTCGACGCCCATGCCTTCGACCCGGCCGAGCGCGACCTGGTCGAGCTCAAGCGCGAAGGCTTCGCGCGCTGCTTCATCGCGCTGCATGGCCGCCACGGCGAAGACGGCACGGTGCAGGGCGCGCTGGAACTGCTCGGCATCCCCTACACCGGCTCCGGCGTGATGGCGTCGAGCGTGGCGATGGACAAGGTCATGACCAAGCGCATCTGGCAGGCCGACGGCCTGCCGACGCCCAAGTACGTGCGACTGGCCGCCGACCAGCAGAGCCGCGAACAGATCCGTGCCGTGCCCGACGTGCTCGGTCTGCCGTTGATCGTGAAGCCGCCGCGCGAGGGCTCGTCCATCGGCGTCACCAAGGTGGCCGGCTATTCGCAGATGCAGGACGCGGTGGCGTTGTCGGCCAGATACGACGCCGACGTGCTGTGCGAGGAGTTCATCGAGGGTGAGGAAGTCACCTGCGCCGTGATCGGCCACGGGCTCGACGCGCAGGCCCTGCCGGTGGTGCGCATCGCCGCGCCGGAGGGTGCCTACGACTACCAGAACAAGTACTTCACCGACGACGTGAAATACCACTGCCCGAGCGGCCTGCCCGAGGCCGAGGAAAAAGAGATCCAGCGCCTCACGCTGGCGGCCTACCGCACGCTCGGTTGCCGCGGCTGGGGCCGCTCCGATGTGATGATCCGCGCCAGCGACCGCAAGCCCTTCCTGCTGGAGATGAACACCTCGCCCGGCATGACAACGCATTCGCTGGTGCCGATGTCGGCCCGTGCGGTGGGCATCGCCTACGAGGACCTGTGCGTGCGCGTGCTCTCCCTCGCAGCGCTCGATTCGGAAGGCAAGGTCTGACCATGGCCGCCGCGGCACCCGTCCCCTTCGACGTCAAGCTCATGAACCTCACGGCGACGCTGGTCTTCGCCCTGTTCGGTCTCGTGCTGCTGGCGGCGGGGGCGTGGTGGGTGCTGCGCCAGCCCTTCTTCCCGATCGCCGGCATCAAGGTCGACGGCGAGGTGACGCACAACAACGCGGTCACGCTGCGCGCCAACGTCGCGCCGCAGCTGGCCGGCAACTTCTTCACCGTCGACCTGGCCCGTGCGCGCAGCGCCTTCGAGTCGGTGCCCTGGGTGCGCAAGGCGGTGGTGCGGCGCGAGTTCCCGAACAAGCTGCGCGCCACGTTGACCGAGCATGTGCCGGTCGCGCACTGGGGCGACGAAGCGGGCTCCAAGCTGGTCAACGGCTTCGGCGAGGTCTTCGAAGCCAACGTGGCCGAGGTCGACGACCAGTTGCCGCGGCTGGACGGTCCGGTCGAGCAGGCCGGGCAGGTGCTGGGCATGTACCGCCTGCTGTCGCCGCTGTTCCAGCCCTACGAACTGTCGGTGGTCGAGCTCGGCCTGTCGAGTCGCGGCAGCTGGCATGTGCTGCTCGACAGCGGCGCCTTGATCGAACTCGGCCGCGGCCGCAGCGAAGAAGTGGTGGCGCGCACCGAGCGCTTCCTGCGCACCGTGAAGCAGGTGGCGGGCCAGTACGGCCGCACCGTGGCATCGGTCGAAGGCGCCGACCTGCGTCACAACGAGGGCTATGCGCTGCGGATGCGCGGCGTCACCACGGTCGTCAACGACCCCAAGAAGAAATAAGCGAACACCCGAGGACATTCCATGCCCAAAGAATACAAAGACCTGGTCGTCGGCCTCGACATCGGTACCGCCAAAGTGATGGTGGTGGTGGCCGAGGTCCTGCCCAACGGCGAACTCAAGCTCGCCGGCCTCGGCGTGGCGCCGAGCAATGGCCTCAAGCGCGGCGTGGTGGTGAACATCGACGCCACGGTGCAGAGCATCCAGCAGGCGCTGAAGGAAGCCGAGCTGATGGCCGATTGCAAGATCGGCCGCGTCTACACCGGCATCACCGGCAGCCACATCCGCGGCATCAATTCCAGCGGCATGGTGGCGGTGAAGGACAAGGAAGTGACGCCGGCCGACGTGGCCCGCGTGGTCGAGACGGCGCGCGCCATCAACATCTCGAGCGACCAGCGCCTGCTGCTGGTGGAGCCGCAGGAATTCGTGATCGACGGCCAGGACGTGAAGGAGCCGATCGGCATGAGCGGCATGCGTCTCGAAGCCAAGGTGCACATCGTGACGGGTGCGCAGAGCGCGGCCGAGAACATCATCAAGTGCGTGCGCCGCTGCGGGCTGGAAGTCGATCAGCTGATGCTGAATCCGCTGGCCTCGGCGCAGGCGGTGCTGAGTGAAGACGAGCGGGAACTCGGCGTGTGCCTGGTCGACATCGGCGCCGGCACGACCGACGTGGCGATCTTCACCAACGGCGCGATCCGCCACACGGCTGTGATCCCGATCGCGGGCGACCTGATCACCAGCGACATCGCGATGGCGCTGCGCACCCCGACCAAGGACGCCGAGGACATCAAGGTCGAGAACGGCTACGCCAAGCAGCTGCTGGCCGACCCCGACACGCAGGTCGAGGTGCCGGGGCTGGGCGACCGCGGCCCGCGCATGCTGAGCAAGCAGGCGCTGGCCGGCGTGATCGAGCCGCGCGTCGAGGAGATCTTCTCGCTGGTGCAACAGGTGGTGCGCGAGTCGGGCTACGAGGAGGTGCTGTCGTCCGGCATCGTGCTGACCGGCGGCAGCGCGGTGATGCCCGGCATGGTCGAACTCGGCGAGGACATCTTCCTCAAGCCGGTGCGCCGCGGCATCCCGAAGTATTCGAGCGCGTTGTCCGACATGGTGGCCCAGCCCCGTGCGGCTACCGTCATGGGCCTGCTCGAAGAGGCGCGCTTTGCACGCATGCGCGGCTACAAGGTCGCGCAGAAGAACGGATCGGTCAAAACCGCATTCGGACGCTTCAAGGACTTCATCGTGGGGAACTTCTGAGATGAAGTACCACCCTCTCTGGCTGGCACGCGGCAGTCCGCCCCGGCACTTCAACGAGCGATGGCGGCGGACCGGTCCGCCATCACCACGAGCAACCGGTCCGCGCACAGAAAAATAGTTCAGAAACACACGGCAACTGCAAGCATTCTAGGAGTCACCAAATGGCCATCGAAATGATCGAAATGGAAGAGTTCAACCAAGGCACGCAGATCAAGGTGATCGGCGTGGGCGGCGGCGGCGGCAACGCGGTCGCGCACATGATCGAACGTGGCGTGCAGGGCGTGCAGTTCTCCTGCGCCAACACCGACGCGCAAGCCCTGTCGCGCAGCAATGCGCCGAAGCTGATCCAGTTGGGCAACAACGGCCTGGGCGCCGGTGGCAAGCCCGACAAGGGCCGCGAGGCTGCCGAACTGGCGGTGGACGAGATCCGCGCGGCCATCGACGGCGCCCACATGCTGTTCATCACCGCCGGCATGGGCGGCGGCACCGGCACCGGCGCGGCACCCGTGATCGCGCGCATCGCCAAGGAGATGGGCATCCTCACCGTCGGCGTGGTCACCAAGCCCTTCGATTGGGAAGGCGGCAAGCGCATGAACAACGCCGACAACGGCCTGGCCGAGCTCGAAGCCAACGTCGATTCGCTGATCGTGATCCTGAACGAGAAGCTGCTCGAAGTGTTGGGCGAAGACGTGACGCAGGCCGAAGCCTTCGCACATGCCAACGATGTGCTGAAGAACGCGGTCGGCGGCATCTCGGAAATCATCAACGAATACGGCGGCGTGAACGTCGACTTCGAAGACGTGCGCACCGTGATGGGGGAACCCGGCAAGGCCATGATGGGCACGGCAGCGGCCAGTGGACCGGACCGCGCGCGCATCGCCGCCGAGCAGGCCGTGGCCTGCCCGTTGCTCGAAGGCATCGACCTCTCGGGCGCCAAGGGCGTGCTGGTGCTGGTGACGGCCTCCAAGGGCTCGCTGAAGCTGTCGGAATCGAAGCTGGCGATGAACACCATCCGCGCCTATGCCTCGCCGGACGCGCACGTGATCTATGGCGCCGCCTACGACGAGAACCTCGGCGACGAGATGCGCGTGACGGTGGTCGCCACCGGCCTGTCGCGCCCCGACGCACGCCGCCAGGCCCCGACGCTGGAAGTCATCCGCACCGGCACCGACAACATCCCGTTCACCATGCCGACCCTGGGCGGCGTGGGCCATGCCGGTGCGCACGGCCAGCCGAACTACGAAGGCATGGCAGTGCCGAGCGTGTGGCGTACCAACCGCACGATGGCGGCGGCCAAGGTCGACGCGCTGTCGTCCGGCGGCATGGATGACTTCGAGATCCCGGCGTTCCTCCGCAGGCAGGCTGACTGAGGCCGACCGTGTGACTATGGAGGCCATAGCGAGTCGTGCGTTTCGGCGCACGCCTCGCGCTCCTAAAATCACGGCCGTGCTGCAACAACGAACGCTCAAGTCCATCACCCGCGCCGTCGGCGTGGGGCTGCACAGCGGGCAGCGGGTGGAGCTCACGCTGCGCCCGGCAGCGCCGGACACGGGCCTGGTGTTCCGACGCGTCGACCTGCCCGAGCCGGTGGACATCCCGATGACGGCCGAGGCCGTCACCGACACGCGCCTGGCATCGACCGTCTCCAACGGCGGCGCCAAGGTGCAGACCGTCGAACACCTGATGTCGGCCTGCGCCGGCCTGGGCATCGACAATCTGGTCATCGACATCACCGCGGACGAAGTGCCGATCCTCGACGGGTCGGCATCGTCGTTCGTCTTTCTTCTCCAGAGCGCGGGCATCGTGCTGCAGCAGGCACCGCGCCGCTTCATCCGGGTGGTCAAGCCAGTCGAGGTGCGCGAGGGCGGCGGTGCCAACGCCAAGTGGGCGCGGCTCGAGCCGTACCACGGCTTCAAGCTGAGCTTCGAGATCGACTTCGACCACCGCGTGGTCGACTCGACCGGCCAGCGCGTCGAGTTCGACCTGGGTAGCGGCTCTTACAGCCGCGACATCGCGCGGGCACGTACCTTCGGCTTCACCAAGGAAGTCGAGTACATGCGCAGCAAGGGCCTGGCACTCGGCGGCGGGCTCGACAACGCGATCGTCATGGACGACACCAAGGTGCTGAACGTCGGCGGCCTGCGCTACGACGACGAATTCGTGAAGCACAAGATCCTCGACGCGATGGGCGATCTGTATGTGATCGGCCGCCCGCTGCTGGCCGCCTACAGCGCGTTCCGCTCGGGCCACGCCATGAACAACCAGCTGCTGCGCGAACTGTTGCGGCACGAGGACGCCTACGAGATCGTCACCTTCGACGACGAAAAGCTTGCCCCTGCAGGCTTCGCCGAAGTGGCACGCGCCTGGTAGCGCCGGCGCACCGACCGATGCTGCTGTTCCGCTGGGCCATCCTCCTGCTGCTGCTCGTGGCCGGCGTGTCGTTTGTGTTCTATGCGGGCACCGGGCAGGTGAAGTACCGGCGCTTCGGCTGGGTCGTGCTCAAGTGGACGATGCTGGCGGCGTTCGGGTTCTTCGCGGTGCTGATCGCCGAGCGCGTGGCCTGAAGGCTTCAGCGCGTTCTGCCCTTGCGGTACATGCCGCTGGTGCTGCGTGACAGATCGGCCGCCTCGCCCAGCCGCGCCATCGAACTGCCGACATGCGCATGCGTGATCGCGATGCCCAGTGCGTCGGCGGCGTCGCTGCCGGGCAAGCCCGGCAGCTCGAGCAGGCGCTTGACCATCTCCTGCACCTGCGCCTTGGCCGCCTGGCCGTGGCCTGCGACCGCGCGCTTCATCTGCAGCGCGGTGTACTCGGCGACCGAGAGATTGCGCGACACCAGCGCCGTGAGGCAGGCACCGCGCGCCTGGCCGAGCAGCAGCGTGGACTGCGGATTGACGTTGACGAAGACGATCTCGACCGCTGCCGTGTCGGGCTGGTAGCGTGCCACGATCTCGCCGATGCCGTCGAACAGCACCTTGAGCCGCTCGGGCAGGTTGCCGCGCTCGAGGTGCCTGGTGCTGATCGTGCCGCTGGCCACGTAGCGCAGGGAATGACCCTCCAGGTCGACCACGCCGAAACCGGTGGTCTGCAGGCCGGGGTCGATACCGAGGATGCGCATGTCGAAGGCAGAGCAGCGCCCACGGCACGGGCCGCCGGCCGCAAGGGTGGTGGGCCTTCGAATGTAGCCGACCGACCCTTGGTGTCCGGGTGCGATCAGAACCTGTGGCGGACGCCGACGGTGTAGCCGTTGCGGCTCTTCGGCCCGCCAGAGGTCGTCGTGCCGTTGAGGTTGGCTTCGCCCTTCAGCCGCGTGGTGTCGAGTTCCGCATAGATGTCGGTGCGGCGCGACAGCGCGTAGTCGGCCGCGAAGACGAAGAAGTCCGCCCGCGCGTCACCGGCGACCGTGGGGCCCGACTGCTTGGTGCGGTAGTAGTGCGCGCCGAGATTGAGCAGCGGCGTGATCTGGTAGCCCAGGCCGATGGTCGCAAGGTCGCGCTGGTTGGCGGCCAGGAAGGCCGGTCCGCCGAAGTTGCCGTTGGCCACGGAAGAGCCGCTCCACAGGCTCGACAGCACGGCCAGGTCGACGGGCGCGGTCAGCGGGCCGCCGTCGAGCTTGTTGCGGGCGTACCCCAGGTTGATGTACCACTTGTCGATACGATAGGAACCACCCAGTGTCCAGGCGTCGAGCTGGCGGCCCGATCCGAACTCGTAGTTCTGGAAGGCCCCGCCCACGGCCAGGCCACCGGTGGCATAGCGCAGGTAGGCGCCGACCGTCCGGCCCCCGGTGGGCGCGTCTTCGTCGAACGAGTACTGCAGGCCGCCGCGGAAGCCGCCGTACTCGGCGACGTACTTGATCATGTTGCTGGCTCGGGCGCCCGCCGCAAAGCCGATCTCCGGCTTGAACGAATCGAAGTACGGCGAGTAGGGAAACGACGCATAGGTGCTGGTCACCACGTCGAACAGCACGTTGTACTGGCGTCCGAGCATCACGCGGCCGAAGCTGCTGCTCTGCAGGCCGACCCAGGACTGCTGGAAGTAGTTGGTAGTCGCCTGGGCACCGGTGTCCGTGCCGAAGCGGTTCTCGAGGTTGGCCAGCGCACGCAGCCCGCCGCCCATGTCCTCGGTCACGTTGATGCCCCAACGGCTTTGCGACATGCCGCCACCGACCATCTGCGTGAGGCTTCCGTTACCCGCCGGGCCTTCGTTGGTCGTGTGCCGGACGGCGGCGTCGACGATGCCGTAAATCTGCACGCTGGACTGGGACCAGGCCAGCGGGGCGGCGGCGAGCAGGGCACCGGCCATCGAAGCTTTCTTGAGCATTCTGCGTCTCCTCGTAGTGGTGCCCGCTACTCTAGGGGAGGACCACATCGGTGCGACGAAGTGTTTCCTGCTCGATTTCCCCTATGGGTGAATCCGGCGCAACTTGCTACCGCGCGGTAGAAGCAGAGCGCCGAAGGCGTGTTTTCGATCCGGATCCGTTTGCATGCTTCAGAGACCGAAGTACCAGCGCACCGAGTGGAAAAACACCGGTGCTGCAAAGCACAATGCGTCGACACGGTCGAGCAGGCCGTTGGCGCCGGTCACGCCGACGCCTTTCTGGCCCCAGTTCGGAATGCCCCGGTCTCGCTTGAGCGCCTTCATCACCAAATGGCCCATCGAGCCCGCGACGCAGGCGATGAGCGCCATGGCCAGCGCCTGGCCGAACTTGAACGGCGTGATGAAGGACATCGCCGCGCCGACCACGCTGGCAATCGCCATGCCCAGGCCCCAGCTGGCCCAGTTGAAGCTGCGGCTCACGTTGGGGGCGAAAGGCTCGCGCGCCAGCCAGCGCCCGACAATGCTGCGCCGCGCGGCATCGGCCTCGTCCGGCGGCAGGTACGCGAAGCGGCGTGCGATCAGGTGCTGCACCACCATGCAGGTCTGCACCACGAAGACCAGGAAGAACACGAGAAAGGCGCTCTTGCCTTCGTAGCCGGGGAAGGACAGCAACAGCAGCGCCGGCACGTGGCTCAAGCCGTAGACGCAGACCATGATGCCCCACTGCAGCTTGGCGTTGCGCTCCAGAAAATGGCTGGGGTCGTTCGCCAGCGCGCTCACCACGGGAATGGCGATGAACACGTAGACCGGAATGAAGACGGTGAAGAGGTCGAAGCGCGCGGTGCCCACCAGGATGAACTGGACAGGCAGCACCACGAAGAAGGCCAGGATCAGGCTGCGGTGGTCGCCCCGCCGCGTCGGCGACAGCGTGATGAACTCGCGCAGCGCGAAGAAGGCGATGAAGGCGAACAACAACGTGGCCACGCTCGGCCCGAGCGCCCAGCCGATCCAGAACACCACCACCATGAACCAGGTGGTGCGCAGCAGCGCGCGGAAGTCGGCGAACTCGCGCAGCCAGGCTTCACCGTGGGCCGCGTTGCGCCGCTCGCGCAGGCTGACGAGCAGCGTGGCGATGCTCACCAGCGTGAGCACGCCGAAGACGATCAGGAAAAGGGCGGCGACCTGGTGGGTCGGCGAGAGGGTTCGCAGGAAGGCGTTCATACGTGTCGCAGCGCCATCACGGCATCGCGCGCGCGGTCGAGAAAGGCGCGGCGCTCTTCGCCCGGCGCCAGGATGATCGGCGCGCCGAAGGTCACGGAGCAGAGGATCGGCACCGGCACGATCTCGCCCTTGGGCATGACGCGCTGCACGTTGTCGATCCACGCCGGCACCAGCACCACGTCAGGGAACATCTGCGCCAGCGTGAACAGGCCCGACTTGAATTTCTGCGGTTCACCGGTGTGGCCGCGCGTGCCTTCGGGAAAGATGATGATCGAGTCGCCGCTGGTCAGCGCCTCGACGAGCGGCTGCAGCGGCGCCATCGGGTCGGACGGCGGTGCGCCTTCCTCGGCCGGTGCCGGCGTGCCGCCGCGCTCCACATAGATGGCGTTGAACACCTCCGTGGTAATCCAGCGCTTCATCGGCGTGTTGGCCCAGTAGTCGCGCGCGGCAATCGGCCGGGTGATGCTGCGCAGTTCTTCGGGCAGCGCGGCCCAGATCATCACCAGATCGAGGTGGCTCTGGTGATTGGCGAAGTAGATGCGCTGCTCGGCCTTGGGCGGGCAACCCCACCATCGCGCCTGCGCGCCGGTCAGCAAACGCACCAGGCCCAGCAGCATCCACCCCAGCAACTTCGCAGCAAGCATGGCGGCGATGATACGGGGCCATGACGACACCTCCTGCCCTTGCCTGGCGTTTCGATGCGCGTGCCTTCGCCGTTGCGCTGGGGCTCTTCGTCCTCCTCGTGCTGCTGGCTACCTTGGGTGCGCGCGCCGGTTGGCTGCGTGGCTTCTTCGGCGATGTGCTGGCCGTGGCCTGGCTGTACTTCGTGTTGAAGACGGTGGTGGCCGCGCGGCCGATGCCGCTCGCGCTGGCCGCCTTCGGCGTGGGGTGTGCGCTGGAACTCGGCCAGTACTTCGCGCGGCTGGGGCATTGGCAGATCGCGAACCCGATGCTGCGCGTCGTCATCGGCAGCACGCCGGACTGGCTGGACGTGCTGGCCTACGCCATCGGTGCCGTGGCGGTTGTCTCGATCGAGCAGCGGGAAGCACCGTAGAGTCGAAGCATGACGACGCAACGACTGCTGCCTGCCCGCGCCGAGGACATCCCGGCGCTCATCGACCTGATCCTCACGCATGGCCCCAACCCATGGAACTGGCTGCCGCCCGATGACGTGGCGCGGCATGTAGCGCAAATCGCGACAGGGGAGGTCGGCGCGGTCGTCGCTTGGGAGGGCGATACCGTGCAAGGCGTCGTCACCTTTTGCCAGACGCAGCACTTCGCGTGCTATCAGCCGGCCGGCCACGCCGCGCAGCCGCAGGGCTATGTCTGCGAAGCGGTCGTGCACCGCGATGCCGTCGGGCAAGGCCTGGGTGCGCGATTGCTGCGGGCCGCGCTCGACGCGCTGAAGGCAGAGGGCCTGCGCGAGGTCTACATCGACCGCCATGAAGAGAACGCCGCCTCGGCCGGGATGATGCGCAAGGCCGGGTTCACGGCCATCGATACCTTCGACGAGCCCGCGAAACGGCACCACGGCTCGGGTCGCACGACCGTGTGCCGCTTCGTCTTCGGCAAAGACGATGCTCTGTCCGTCTAGGGCAGATCAGCCGCCGACATCCGCGCCATGATGGTCGACGCGCGGCCGCTCACGTAGGGCGAGCCGGGGCGCTTCTCGAAGAATTTGGGGCTGGGCAGCATCACCGCGAGCCGCGCTGCCTCGTTGGCGCTCAGCCGCGCTGCCGGCTTGTTGAAGTAGTGTTGCGCCGCGGCTTCGGCACCGAACACGCCTTCGCCCCATTCGACGCTGTTGAGGTAGATCTCGAGGATGCGGCGCTTGCTCAGCAGCAGCTCGAGCGCGGTCGCGAGCACCATTTCCTGGCCCTTGCGCAGCAGCGTGCGTTCGCCCGACAGCAGCAGGTTCTTCGCCAGCTGTTGCGTGATGGTCGAGCCGCCGCGGATCTTCGCGGGCGCCGGCTCCTTGCCGCGGGCTCGGGCCTGCGCAGCGCGCCGCGCGGCGATCTCCTCGGCCTTGGCGTTTCGCTGGCGGGCGCGCTCGATGGCTTCCCATTCGATGCCGCGGTGGTAGGTGAACTCGGCGTCCTCGCTGGCAATCACCGCGCGCTTGAGCGTGTCGGCGATGCGTTCGTAGGGCACCCATTCCTGCTGCCAGCCGGGCGACTCGCCGCGCTTCGCATTCGCACGCCCGTTCGTCGCGATCTGCCAGGCTTCCGACCGCTGGAAGGCGGTCGATTCCGGTGCGATCACCGCCATGAACGCGATGCGCCCGAGGAAGAAGCCTTGAAGCGCGATGCCCGCCACCATCAGGCAAACCAGCCAGCGCGCGGTCTGTCGCATGTGCCTAGCCGTCGACCAAGGCGCGCAGCTCGGCCAGCACCTGCGCCGCCGGCGGGCGAACGCCGCGCCAGATCGCGAAGGCTTCGGCCGCCTGTTCGACCAGCATGCCGAGGCCATCGCGCGGCACGGCACGGTGCGCGCGCGCCCAGTCGAGGAAGCCCGCGGCGGCCGGCCCGTACATCATGTCGATCGCCAGCGTGCCGGGCTTGAGCACCGACGCCGCCACCGGCACCGCACCGCCCGACAGGCTCGACGCGCTGGCGTTGACCACGATGTCGAAATCACCCGCCACGGTGTGCAGTTCCTGCGCCTCGACGCTGGCCTGGTGTTCGAGGGCCAACGCGGCGTGGCGCTGCACCAGCGTGATGGCCTTCGCCAGCGTGCGGTTGGCGACCACCACGCGCCGCGCACCCGCCGCCAGCAGCGGGCCGAGCACGCCCGACGCACCGCCGCCAGCGCCGATCAGCAGCACGTCGCGCCCAGTGATCGGGACGCCGGCGTTGCGCTGGATGTCGTTGACCAGGCCCACGCCGTCGGTGTTGTCGCCGTGCACGCCATCGTCGCGAAAGCTCAGGGTGTTCACGGCCTCGGCCAGCGCGGCGCGTTCGCTCAGGTGCTGGGCAACGTCGCACGCGTCGAACTTGAACGGCACCGTGACGTTGCAGCCGCGTGCGGTGCCGGCAGGGTCGGCGCGGAAGGCGGCCAGGCCTTCGGCAAAGCCGCCGAGCTCGATGCGGCGCCGGCCGTAGTCCAGGGTTTCGCCGGTCAGTTCGGCGAAGCGGGCGTGGATCCAGGGCGAGCGGCTGTGCTCGACCGGGTTGCCCATGACGCAATACAGGTCCATGGTGCTCAGTTCTGGCGGGACGACAGCTGCGTCTCCAGCGTTTCGTCCCGCGTGAAGCGAAAGCGTGAGGGCAGCACGATCTGGTCGGCCTGGCGCCGCATCGCGTCGCTGAAGCGGCCGAAGTTGCCGATGCTGCGCACGATGGCCTGGGCCCGGCGGTCGAGCGCGAGATTGCCCGAGGTCTCGACCACCTCGGTGGCCAGCAGGCTGCCGTCGAAGTTGACCGTGACCAGCATGGTGAGCTCGCCGTAGAGCTTTTTGCCGGCGACTTCGGGAAAGTTCTCGGTGCCGCGCGATTCGATGCGCCGGCGCAGTGCGTCGACGTACACCGCATAGGCCGCTTCGCGCGTCGACGGGCTGATGTAGCGCTTCTTGGGACGGGCGTTCTCTTCGTTCACCCGGCGTTCGATCTCGGCGAGCAGGTTGACCAGCTGCCGGCGCTTCTCTTCCTGCGCCTTGGCCTCGTTCGGATTGCCCTGCTGGCGCGGGTCCGGCATCGGCATCGCGGCGAGCTGCTGCTTGATCTGGGCCAGCAGCAATTGCTGCTGCGCCTGCATCGCCTCGACCTTGCGCTCGGCCTCTTCCATCGAGTCGCCGATGGTGGTGAAGGTCGAGGGCGGTAGCGGGCTGGTCGCACGGCCGCGGTCGAGGTCGCCGCCGCCGGCCATCGACTTCTGTGCGATCGCCATCGCCTTGTCGGGCGTCTCGTTGGTCGACGCGTTGACCAGGATGATCTCGAGCGGTGTGTCCTGGAACACGCGATTGAACGCCTGCGGGTCGACGAAGCGCACCGCCAGCAGTGCGGCGTGCGCCACCACCGACAGGCCGAGGGCGATCTGCAGGGTGCTCAGGTCTTTGAGGTTCATGGCGCTCTCGGCGGGCCGGTGCTCAGGCCGGCGTGTTCTCCGCGGGGGTCTCGCTGTCGTTGAGGTCCACGGCGATGGCGATCGGGCCCGCCACTTCTTCCTCCTCGTCGGCACCGCCCTCGTCGAGCGCGGCCGCATCGGCCGGTGCGTCGAGGCGTTCGAGCACCGTGCCGTGCACGTCGAGCGCGATCTCGTCGATCTCGCCCAGCTTCACGCGCACATGCGCGCCGCGTTCCTGCTGGCCCGCCACCGGGAACACCAGCGGCAGCGTGTCGGCGCGCACCAGGGCACCGTTCGGTATGTCCTTGATCACCGTCGCGGTCAGTTCGCCAATGCCCTGCTGCTGCAGGTACTTCAGCGTCCAGAAGCGCTCCATGCCGCCCTGGTAGGCGTTGTAGGTCGCGTAGGCCGCGTCGAAGCCCGAGAGGATCGAGAACAGGTCGGCGTCCTTCGGCTTGAAGGGCGCGGCCAGCGCGGCGGTCTTGCCGTGGCGGGCCGCCGCGATGATCTGCCACTGGTTCACCAGGTCGGTGTAGCGGCGCAGCGGTGAGGTGCTCCAGGCGTAGCTCTTCACGCCCAGGCCGGCGTGGGGCAGCGCCCGGGTGCCCATGCGCACCTTGATGCCGGGCGCCAGGCTGGCCTGGCTGCGGTAGAGACCCGGCACGCCGAGCGCGCCCAGCCAGCCGCCCCAGCCGCTGTTGGCCAGGATCATGGCTTCGGAGACGATCAGGTCGAGCGGTGCGCCGCGCTGACGCGTGCTGATCTGCACCTGCTCGTGGCCCTCCGGCTCGCCGTCGTTGCCGACCAGGCGGAAGTTGTAGTCGGGCCGGTTGAAGTTCTCTGGCTTGCCGCGCACGACTTCGCGCTGCGCCTTCAATTGCTTGGCCAGGCGGAACAGGAAGCTGAGCGGCGCGCGCAGCGTGCTCACGATGTCGGGCGTGTCGGCGCTGATCGCTGCAGCGTCTTCCAGCCAGGCCTGCGTGATGACACCGTCGAGCCGGTCATGCCGCAGGTTGGCGACGATCGGCACGCGCTCGATCTTCGTCTCGGTGCCCTGCAGCTCCAGCGTGGCTTCGTCGAAGCGCGCGTAGAGCGACACGGCCGGGCGGTCGCCGCCCTCGAGCAGCGTGTAGCTCTGCACCACCGCGTCGGGCAGCATGGTGATCTTGTAGCCCGGCATGTAGACGGTGGACATGCGCGCACGCGCCACCTGGTCAAGCGGGCTGCCGGGTGCGAAGGCCAGGCCGGGTGCGGCGATGTGCACGCCGACCGTCACCGTGCCGCTGCCCAGGCCCTGCACCGACAGCGCATCGTCGATTTCGGTGGTTTGCGAATCGTCGATCGAGAAGGCCTCGACGCCGTCGGCGCGCGGCAGGTCGTCGGCGATTTCCGGGGCGCTGAGCGCGGGCGGGAAGGCCGTGCCCTTGGGGAAGTTCTCGAACAGGAAGCGCTTCCAGTGGAACTGGTAGGCCGAGTCGATGGCGCCGGCGCGCTCCAGCAGGTCGAGCGGCGCGCGCTGTGCGGTGCGCGAGGCCTCGACCACCGCCTTGTACTCGGGCGCGTTCTTGTCGGGCTTGAAGAGGATCTTGTAGAGCTGCTCGCGCACGGGCGCCGGGCATTCGCCCGCCACCAGCTGCCCGGCCCACTCGGCGATCTGCGCCAGCACCTGCTTCTTCTTCTCGATCGCGGCCAGCGCCTGCTGGATGATCTCGGCCGGGGCCTTCTTGAAGCGCCCCTTGCCGGCGCGGCGGAAGTAGTGCGGCGCCTCGAACAGCGCGAACAGCGCCGCGGCCTGCTGCACCAGCGAGGGGTTGGCCTGGAAATACTCGGTCGCCAGGTCGGCGAAGGCGAATTCGCCTTCGGGCGCGAATTCCCAGGCGAGGTCCAGGTCCATGCCGGCGGCGAGCACGCGCGCTTCGGCGATCAGCTCGGCCGGGGCCGGCTTCTCGAAGCGCAGCACGATGTGCGCGCTCTTGACCTTGACCCGCTTCCCGGACTCGAGCTCGACCTGCGCCGACGCTTCGGCCTCCGACAACACGCGGCCGCCGAGGTACTTGCCGGCTTCTTCGAACAATACAAACATGGGCGCGATTGTCCCATGGGCCACCCGGCCACCGGCGACGGCTGCCCCGGCGTCAGATCGGATCGATGAAGCGCAGAACGTCGTCGAGGTGCTGGGTCTCGAAGTCCGACAACGCATGGTCGCCGCCTTCGAGCAGGCGCACCCGGCTGCCCGGGTAGCGGGCCGACATCTCGCGCCAGTCCAGCACCTCGTCGCCCTTGGCGATGATGGCGAAGATGCGCTCGGGCCGGGTGACCGGGCCGACTTCCAGCGTGCGCAGCTCGTCGATGAACGCCGGCTGGAAATAGAAGTGCTGCGCCGGGTCGTGCCAGGCGGTCTGATCGCCGATGTAGCGGGCCAGGTCGCGCGCCGGGTCGACGGCCGGGTTGAGCAGCACCGCCGGGCAGCGCGTCATGGCCGCGACGTAGGTCGCGTAGAAGCCGCCCAGCGACGAGCCGATGACCGCCATGGTGTCGCGTGGCCACTGAGCAATGCCGCGCATGACCATGTCCATCGCTTCGCGCGGCGAGGGTGGCAACTGCGGGCACCACCAGTGCACGCCCGGGTGGCGCTGCGCCACCCGTTCGGCCACCCCGCGCGCCTTCATCGACTGCGGCGACGAGCGGAAGCCGTGCAGGTAGAGGAGATGGGTGGTGGGCATCGTCGGCATGCTAACTGCCACGCTGCCGGCGGCGGGGGCCGCCGGCCGGCGTCGGTACGAAAAAGGCCCCGCCGAGGCGGGGCCGTGACGCTGTCATCGAGCGGGTCACTGCAGCTTGTAGGTACCGATCTTCTTGCTCATCTCGACCTGCCGCGTGTTGCGCGCCCACAGTTCGAACATGTTCAGCGTGGTGCCCTTCGCATACTGGCTCGGCGAGGTCGCGTCGCAATGCGCGTCCGACTGGCTCTGCTTGGAGCAGTAGAGCTTCGCCTTGCGCGCCGTGATCGACACGCCGGTGCTGTCGTTGTAGCGCGCCCCCTGGACGTTGTTCACCGTCGGCGCGCGGCCGTAGGCGGACAGCGAGGTCGGTGCCAGGGCGCCGCTCGGCACCACCCAGCCGGCCAGGTCGCCGTCAGCGCTGAAGTCGATGATGTTCGGCTCGGCCGGGTCGAGCGCCTCGAACACCAGGTTGCCCGAGGGCGACGAAGCCGACTCTTCGATCAATTCGGCGCGCAGTGCCGGCGTCACGTCGACGAAGACGAGCTGCCTGATCTCGGCGATCGACTGGGCACGCGAAAGGGTGCGGTAGCTCTGCACGACGTTCGGCAGCTGGGTGTCGACGTGGAAGAACTCCAGCTTCCAGACGCTCTGGTCCTGCAGGGCGCGGACACCGGCTTCGTCGTACTGCGGCGTGGCGGTGAAGAAGCCTTCCTTGTCGACCGGATTTCCAGCGGTGGCGGCATCGCGGTACGCCGCGGTGAGTCGGTAGATCGGGGTGCTGGTAGGCACACCGTTGTTCTGGATGACGAGGTAGGACAGCCCGCCGCTCGGAACGTACGTCAGTTGTGTTCCCAAGGGGGTGGTCACCAGCACCTTCTGGAAAATCGGGGCGCCATTGCCGTCGACGCGGTTGTCGATGCTGACGTTGTAGCCGGTGGTGTACGAACTGAACGCTGGCGTGTTGATCAATTCCCGGTCCTCCGAGAACGGGCGAACGCTCGCGCTGTAGACATTGCCGTTGCCGACCAGCTTGAGCGTGCCGTTCACGTTGCGAGCGATGAGCGTGTCGTTGTCGACGTTGCCGGTGGGGTCGACCCAACGGTAGCTGATGACCACGTCACCGTTCGTGCGGAGGAACTCGAAGTTGCCGCGCTCCCACTTCAGGCCCGTGGCGCCGCCGCGGAACAGGCTCGCGTAGGCGCCCCGGTTGTTGGCATCCCGGCCGACGGTGTTGCCGTTGCTCGAGAAGGTGGCCGGGTCGTCGCCGAGGAACATGCCCCGGCAGACCGGCGCCACCACGTTGACTGCGGTGCCGGTGACGGCGCCGCTGTCGTTGCCGTTCGTGACGCGCTGCGAGGCGGGCAGGGCGTAGCAGGCGGTCATGCGCTCGAACAGGCCGGCCACCATCGCCGGCGACGGAATCGCCTCGAGCTGGGCCGCAGTGACCGCCGGCAGCGTCGGCACGCTCGTGGCGTCGCTGCGGAAGGCGATGGACAGTGGCGCGGCGTCGGCGCTCGCGGGCTGTGCCTTCACCGTGATCTCGATGTTGGCGGCGGTGCCGTCGGGCCGCACGCTCACCGAGATGGCGTCGAGCAGCTTGTCCTGGCCGGTTCCGTCGGCGATGAAGCTGCCGGCCATCGGGTCGACCGTCAGGTTCAGCGCGGTCAGCAGCGGCTGCAGCGCGGTGATCAGTTCGCTCACCTGTGCCTGGATCGCCGTGACCGTGACGGTCTCGGGCTTCGTGGTGATGGCGCCGGCCAGGCTGGCCGGGTTGCCGTCGGGCGACAGTTGCGAGACAACGATGGTCGTCAGCGGCGTCACGTTGGCGGTGCCGCTGCCGGCGCTGGCCGTGGTGCTGTAGAGGCTCAGTTCGTCGCGGCTGGCCTTGATGACCAGCGGCGCCTTGGTGCCCAGGGGCAGCGTGCAGCCGTAGGCGCCCTTGTCGTCGGTGACGGTCGTGCAGACCGTCGCGCCGGTCTGGTCGGTGACGATGATGGCGGCGCCCGCGAAGGCTGCACCGGTGGCGGCCACGCCGCTCAGGGAGGCCTGAGTCGCGACCGGTGGGGTCGTCGTCGGAGGCGTTGTGCCGGTGCCGGTGCCGGTGCCCGCAGATCCGCCATCTCCTCCTCCGCCGCATGCGGCCAGGGACAGCAACAGCGCGGCTGCCAAACCCGCACGGGTCCTCGTGTTCATCGTCATCTCGATCCTTTGGATTGATTCGTTACAAGGTCGTTACATGCGACCGGGCGCCAGTGTCTTCGGCGAGGCGCTCAAGCACATCCCATGAATCAGGGAGTCACCAAAGATTTCCAACTGTTTCACGGCGTATGCTTCCCGCCCATGCATACCGAGGTATCAACTGGGCCGGGGAAACCGTTCAGGGTGCTGGTCGTGGAGGACGACGTGCGGGCGCGCAGCTTTTTCGAGCAGAGCGTGCGCGCGAGCGACCGCCTCCGCTGGATGGCCGGCCTCGGCACGGTGCGCGAGGCGCTGGCCTGGCTGGCCGCATCGCCCGAGGCGCCGGATGTCCTGCTGGCCGATCTCGGCCTGCCCGACGGCAGCGGGCTCGACGTCATCCGGGCCGCCGTGGCCCGTTTTCCCCAATGCGAGCCGCTCGTCATCTCGGTCTTCGGCGACGAGGACAACGTGCTGGCGAGCATCGAGGCCGGCGCGGTCGGCTACCTGCACAAGGACGCGCCGCCGGAGGACATCGCGCAGACCATCCTCGAGATGAAGGCGGGTGCGTCGCCCATCTCGCCCATGATCGCGCGTCGCGTGCTGGCCAAGTACCGCAGCCTGCATTCCGAGGCCAGCGCCGGTGCGCGCGCCGACGCGCTGGCGGCCGTGCCCCCGCCGGCCGTGCCGAAGGCCGATGCGCCGGCGCTGCTGTCGGGGCGCGAGCAGGAAGTGCTGGGCTTGATCGCCCGCGGCTTCTCCTATGCGGAGATTGCGCGGCTCAAGTCGCTGAGCGTGCACACCGTGCAAACGCACATCAAGAACCTCTACGGGAAGCTGGCGGTGCATTCGAAGAACGAGGCCGTGTTCGAGGCGACGCGGCTCGGGCTGCTGCGCCACCCGGGCTGAGCGGCGGGCCGGATGCGGGCGATGCGGCGATTCGTTCTGCTGGCGTTGGCGGCGCTGTGGGCGGGCCTCGCGGCGGCGGACGACTCCAGCGCCACCCTGCACGCCTTGCGCGAAGGCACGGTGACAAGCACCGTCGACGGCATCACGCGCGAGGCGCCCGTCACGCTGCCCTACCACTGGGATCGCGTGCACAAGGGCCGGCCGGGCGAGGCGCGTTTCACGCTGCCCTTCAGGCTGGCGGCGACGCCGGCCGAGCCCTGGGGCCTGTTCATCCCGCGCGTGGGCAGCACCGTGGAGGTCGCCTTGAACGGCAGCGTGATGGCCACCTACGGTGATCTCGCGCGGCCCAACACGGTCGACTACGCCAAGGCCCCGGTCTACCTGCCGATTCCGGCCCATCTTCTGCTACCGGGTGACAACGTGGTGCAGATCCGGATCCACGCCGATTCGGGCCGCCGCGCCGGGCTGTCGGTGCCCACGCTCGGGCCGTCCGGTCCGGTGCGCGGGGAGCTGTTCGCGTCGGCCTACGCCTGGCGCTTCACCGGCTCGGTGCTGCTGTCGGCCTTCAGCATCGTGGTCGGCACGATCTCCCTGGGGCTGTGGCTCACGCAGGCGGCCGCCGGGGAGACCGGCCGACCGCACCGCGAGTCCCTGTACCTCTGGGCGGCGCTGGCGGAATTCTGCTGGGCGCTGCGGGTGGCCGACGGCGCCATCCGCGAGCCGCCCCTGCCCTGGGTGGCGTGGGGCGTGCTGATGACGGCCTGCTATTCGGGCTGGGCCGGCTCCTGCCTCATGTTCTGTCAGCACCTGGCCGGCTGGCAGGACCGGCCCGGCATGCGCTGGCTGCCGCCCACGGTGGCCGTCGTCTTCACCGTGCCGGTGTTCGCTTGCTACGTCGCCTTGGCGCGGGGCGAGCCGATCTGGCTGACCGGCTGGCTGGCGCTCGAGATCGTCGCGGTGACGGCCTACGTCCTTTTCTTCCTGGGCGCGACGATCCGTCGGCCGACGGCCGCGCGGATGCTGGTGGCGTCGGCCCTCGTGCTCACCCTGGCGGTGGCGGTGCGCGACTGGTTCGTCATCCGCATGAGCGACGCCTACGGCGACACGACCTGGGTGCGCTACACCTCGCTGTTCTTCGGCATGGCGCTGCTGGGCGTCGTGCTGATGCGCTTTCGCGAGGCCACGGCCCAGTCGCGTGAACTGTTGCGCACGCTCGCGGTTCGTGTGGCCGATCGCGAGCGGGAGCTGGCGTCGGCCTACGGCCAGTTGGAGATGGTGGCCCGCGAGCAGGCGCGAACCCAGGAGCGCGAGCGCATCCTGCGCGACATGCACGATGGCGTGGGCTCGCACATCAGCGCGGCGATCCGCCAGATGCAGTCCGGCCAGGCCAACGTGATCGAGGTGCTGCGCACACTGCGTGATTCGATGGACCAGTTGAAGCTGTCGATCGACTCGATCCAGTTGCCCCCGGGCGACGTGCAGGCGCTGCTGGCCGGCCTGCGCTATCGGCTCGAGCCCCGCTTCGCCAGTTCGGGGCTGGCGCTCGAATGGGCGGTGGACGAACTGCCGCTGCTGCCGCGGCTGGACGCCCCGTTGATGCGCCAATTGCAGTTCCTGCTGTTCGAGGCCCTGTCGAACGTGCTGCAACACGCGCAGGCCCGCGTGCTGCGCATCGAGGCGGCGATGGCAGGCACCGCGGTGCGCATCGGCGTGATCGACGACGGCGTCGGCTTCGACGCTGCGCGCCTCCCGCGTGCGCTCGCCCTGCGCGCCGAGGCGATCGGCGCGACCATCGAGGTGCAAAGCCGACCCGGGCGCACGGTCGTCCAGGTCGATCTCGCCTGAGAAAGCGGCGCGGGCGTCGATAATCCGCGCCCATGTCGGCCGTCTTCAATCAACCCTCGTTCGCGCGCCGCATCGCGCCCATCTTCCAGGGCTTCGACGGCTTTCTCGCGTTCGCGGTGTTCCTCTTGGCCTGTGCCGGCCTGCTGACGATGTACTCGTCGGGCTACGACCACGGCTCGCGTTTCATGGACCATGGCCGCAACATGCTGCTGGCCGGCTTCATCATGTTCGTGGTGGCGCAGGTGCCGCCGCAGCGCCTGATGAATTTTGCGGTGCCGCTCTACGCGGTGGGTGTGGCGCTGCTGATCGCCGTGCTGCTCTTCGGCATCACCAAGAAGGGCGCGCGGCGGTGGATCAACGTCGGCATGGTCATCCAGCCGAGCGAAATCCTGAAGATCGCCATGCCGCTGATGCTGGCCTGGTGGTTCCAGCGGCGCGAGGGGCAGCTGCGACCGCTGGATTTCGTGGTGGCGACGGTGCTGCTGGCGGTTCCGGTCGGCCTCATCATCAAGCAGCCCGACCTCGGCACCTCGTTGCTGGTGCTGGCGGCCGGGCTGTCGGTGATCTTTTTTGCCGGCCTCAGCTGGAAGCTGATTCTCCCGCCGGTACTGATCGGCGTGGTCGCGGTCACGCTGATCGTCGGCTTCGAGTCGCAGCTGTGCGCCGACGGCGTCGACTGGCGGGTGCTGCACGACTACCAGAAGCAGCGCGTCTGCACGCTGCTCGACCCGACCAAGGACCCGCTGGGCAAGGGCTTCCACATCATCCAGGGGATGATCGCCATCGGTTCGGGCGGCGTGGGCGGCAAGGGCTTCATGCAGGGCACGCAGACGCACCTGGAATTCATTCCTGAGCGCACCACCGACTTCATCTTCGCCGCGTACTCCGAGGAATTCGGCCTGGCGGGCAACCTGTTCCTGATCAGCGCCTTCGTCTTCCTGATCTTCCGCGGCCTGGCGATCGCCATGGACGCGCCCACGCTGTTCTCGCGCCTGCTGGCCGGTGCCGTGACCATGATCTTCTTCACCTACGCCTTCGTGAACATGGGCATGGTCAGCGGCATCCTGCCGGTGGTGGGCGTGCCGCTGCCCTTCATCAGCTACGGCGGGACGGCGATGGTCACGCTGGGGCTGGCGCTGGGCATCCTGATGTCCATCTCGCGCGCCAAGAAACTGGCGCAGAGCTGAAGCCATTGCCCCCGGCGAGGGGTAGGCGAAGCAGGCACGTCCCCACCGCGCAGCCAGGGGGCGAGCAATAATGCTTTGATGATCTCCCGCGAACCCACCATCGAACGCCTCGCCACGGCGCAGGCGCTGCTGCTCACGCCCTTCGGACTCGACGAGTCCCACCTCGGCAAGGCGCTCGCCGAGATCAAGGCCCACCAGGTCGACGACGCCGACCTCTACTTCCAGTACACGCGCAGCGAAGGCTGGAGCCTGGAAGAGGGCATCGTCAAGACCGGCAGCTTCAGCATCGACCAAGGCGTCGGCGTGCGCGCGGTGAGCGGCGAGAAGACGGCCTTCGCCTATTCCGACGACATCTCCGAGGCGTCGCTGCTCGATGCGGCGCGCACCGTGCGTTCCATTTCATCGGCTGCGCGCAGCGGCCGGGCCAAGGTGCCGACGCGCAAGATTGCTTCCAGTCGCTCGCTTTACAACGGCATCGACCCGATCTCGACGCTCGACAGCACGGCCAAGGTCGAACTGCTCGGCAAGGTCGAGAAACTGGCGCGCTCGCGCGATCCGCGCGTGGCGCAGGTGATGGCCGGCCTGGCCAGCGAATACGACGTGGTGCTGGTGGCGCGGGCCGACGGCACGTTGGCGGCCGATGTGCGTCCGCTGGTGCGCCTGTCGGTGACGGTGATCGCCGAGCAAGTCATTGGCGGCGTGAGCCGCCGCGAGATCGGCTCCGGCGGCGGTGGTGGTCGATTCGGCCTGGCCTATTTCGATGACGAGCACATCGCCGAGTACGTCGATCAGGCCGTGAAGGCCGCGCTGACGAATCTGGAAGCACGTCCTGCGCCGGCCGGCGAAATGACCGTCGTGCTCGGCCCAGGCTGGCCCGGCATCCTGCTGCACGAAGCCATCGGCCACGGGCTCGAGGGCGACTTCAACCGCAAGGGCTCGAGCGCCTTCTCGGGCCGCATCGGCCAACGCGTGGCGGCCAAGGGCGTGACCGTGCTCGACGACGGCACCATCGCCGACCGCCGTGGCTCGCTCAACGTCGACGACGAGGGCAACGCCAGCCAGCGCAACGTGCTGATCGAGGACGGCATCCTCAAGGGCTACATCCAGGATTCGATGAACGCCCGCCTGATGGGCGTGAAGCCCACCGGCAACGGCCGCCGCGAAAGCTACGCCCACGTGCCGATGCCGCGCATGACCAACACCTACATGCTGGGCGGTGACAAGGACCCGAAGGAGATCGTCGCCAGCATCAAGAAGGGCCTCTACGCCACCAACTTCGGCGGCGGCCAGGTCGACATCACGAGCGGCAAGTTCGTCTTCTCTGCGAGCGAGGCCTACTGGGTCGAGAACGGCAAGATCCAGTACCCGGTGAAGGGCGCGACCATCGTCGGCAACGGCCCCGATGCGCTGACCCGTGTGACCATGATCGGCAACGACATGGCGCTCGATTCCGGCGTCGGCACCTGCGGCAAGGAAGGCCAAAGCGTGCCGGTCGGCGTCGGCCAGCCGACGCTGCGCATCGACGGCCTCACGGTCGGCGGCACCGCCTGACGCCCTGGCGCAACGCGCATTTCCCGAAACCCGTGCTACATTCGCGCCCTATGTCGCAACGCGCCGCTTTCTATTTTTCGTACTTTTGGTTCCGGATCTCCGGCGGCCTAGAGGCGAGCGCGTAAGACAAACGTACACCCTCCAAAGACCGCCGGCGCTCACGCCCCGGCGGTTTTTTTATGCCCTTTTGATCCCCGAACCTTAGACCCAGGAGCCGCACGATGACCCATCCCTCCGCACCCACCAGCGACAGCTGGTATGCGCGCGTCGAAAAAACCAGCGAAACCGACGACGAACGCATCAAGGACATCAACGTGCTCCCCCCTCCTGAACATCTGATCCGCTTCTTCCCGATCCGCGGCACCGCGGTGGAAACGCTGATCACCGGCACCCGCCGCAACATCCACAACATCATGGCCGGCACCGACGACCGGCTGCTGGTGGTGATGGGGCCGTGTTCGATCCACGACCCGGCCGCAGCGCTGGAGTACGCCCGCCGCCTCAAGGTGCAGCGCGACAAGTACGCCGACTCGCTGGAGATCGTGATGCGCGTGTACTTCGAGAAGCCGCGCACCACCGTCGGCTGGAAGGGGCTGATCAACGACCCGTACCTGGACGAGAGCTTCCGCATCGACGAAGGCCTGCGCATCGCGCGCCAGCTGCTGATCGACATCAACCGCATCGGCCTGCCGGCCGGCAGCGAGTTCCTGGACGTGATCTCGCCGCAGTACATCGGCGACCTGATCAGCTGGGGCGCGATCGGCGCGCGCACCACCGAAAGCCAGGTGCACCGCGAACTGGCCTCGGGCATCTCGGCGCCGATCGGGTTCAAGAACGGCACCGACGGCAACATCCGCATCGCGACCGATGCCATCCAGGCGGCGGCGCGCGGCCACCATTTTCTGTCGGTCCACAAGAACGGCCAGGTCGCGATCGTGCAGACCAACGGCAACAAGGACTGCCACGTGATCCTGCGCGGCGGCAAGGCGCCGAACTACGACGCCGAGAGCGTGGCGGCGGCCTGCCGCGATCTGGAGGCCGCCAAGCTGCCGCCGACCTTGATGGTCGATTGCAGCCACGCCAACAGTTCCAAGCAACACCAGAAGCAGATCGACGTGGCGCAGGACATCGCGGGTCAGATCGCCGGTGGCAGCCGCAACGTGTTCGGCGTGATGGTCGAAAGCCACCTGAGCGCCGGCGCCCAGAAGTTCACGCCGGGCAAGGACTCGATCGGCGGGCTGGCCTACGGGCAGAGCATCACCGACGCCTGCCTGGGCTGGGACGATTCGACCGCCGTGCTCGACACCCTGTCGCAGGCGGTGAAGCGCCGCCGCGGCTGAGAGTCACGCTCAGTCCCGGGCGCGCAGTGCGGCCAGCAGCTTGTCGTGCACGCCGCCGAAGCCGCCGTTGCTCATGCAGACGATGTGATCGCCCGCGCGCGCCGCGGCCGCGACCTGCGCCACCAGCGGTTCGATGGCGTCGACGACGCGCGCCCGATCGCCCATCGGCGCGAGCGATGCTGTCACGTCCCAGCCCAGGCCGCCGCTGTGGCAGAAGGACAGGTCGGCCGCCTCCAGGCTCCATGGCAGTTGCGCGGCCATGGTGCCCAGCTTCATGGTGTTGCTGCGCGGCTCGAAGACCGCCAGGACGCGGTCGCCGCGCCGGCCCTCGCCGTCCAGCTTGCGGCGCAGGCCGTCGAGCGTGGTGCGGATGGCGGTGGGGTGGTGCGCGAAGTCGTCGTAGACGGTGACCGCGCCGCCGTCGCGTTCGACCGTTCCGCGCAGTTCCATGCGCCGGCGCACGTTGTGAAAGCTGCCGAGTGCGGCGGCCGCCTCGGCCGGCGACACCCCCACGTGGTCGGCGGCGGCGATGGCGGCCAGCGCGTTCATTTGGTTGTGCTCGCCCGAAAGCGTCCAGTCGACGCGGCCGACCGGCTCACCATGGCGAAGCACGTCGAAGGCATCGTGCGCGCCGCGGGCTCGCCATTCCGTGCCCGGGCCGCCTGCGCCGAAGCCGCTCACCTCGCTCCAGCAGCCCTGCGCCAGCACGCGCCGCAGGCTCTCCTCGTTGGCGTTCACGACCACGCGGCCGGTGCCGGGCACGGTCCGCACCAGGTGATGAAACTGCCGTTCGATGGCCGCCAGGTCGTCGAAGATGTCCGCGTGGTCGAACTCGAGGTTGTTGAGGATCGCGGTGCGCGGCCGGTAGTGAACGAACTTGCTGCGCTTGTCGAAGAAGGCGGTGTCGTACTCGTCCGCCTCGATGACGAAAGCGGGCCCCTGGCCCAGCCGCGCCGAGACGCCGAAATCGAGCGGCACGCCGCCCACCAGGAAGCCGGGTGCGCGACCGGCGCGCTCCAGCACCCATGCCAGCATCGACGTGGTGGTCGTCTTGCCGTGCGTGCCCGCCACGGCCAGCACATGCCGGCCCTGCAGCACATGCTCGGCCAGCCACTGCGGGCCGCTGGTGTAGGCGGCGCCGGCATCGAGGATGGCTTCCATCAGCGGGAACTTCGGTCGGCCATCGGCGAGCCGGGCGCGCGACACCACATTGCCGACGACGAACATGTCGGGCGCAAGCGCCATCTGGTCGGCGCCGAAGCCTTCGATCAGGTCGATCCCGAGCGCGCGCAGCTGATCGCTCATGGGCGGGTAGACGCCGGCGTCGCAGCCCGTCACTCGATGGCCGGCTTCGCGTGCGAGCGCTGCGACGCCGCCCATGAACGTGCCGCAGATGCCGAGGATGTGAATGTGCATCGGTCGATTCTAGGGAAGCTCCCCACCATGGCTTCATGGAATGCTGCAGTGCGGGCAGAATGCCCGGATGGACACGTCGAAGCGCGAAATCGCTGCTGCAGCCGCCCGCCTCGTGGTTGAGGAAGGGCTGGAGTACGGGCCGGCCAAGCGCCGCGCCTTGCGCGATCTCGGCCTGTCTGCGCGGACCGCACTGCCGCACAACGACGAGATCGAAGCCGAGATCCGCGAGTACATCGCGCTCTTCTGCGCCGACTCCCAGCCGCAGGAGCTGCGCGCCCTGCGTCAGCTCGCCCTCGAGTGGATGGAGCGCATGGTGGCTTTTCGGCCGCATGTGGGCGGGGCGGTGTGGCACGGCACCGCCACCCGGCTTTCCGACATCTACATCCAGCTCTTCTGCGACGACTGCAAATCGGCAGAAATCGCGCTCATCGACCACCACGTCGACTACGAGCCGCGCATGGTGAGCGGTTTCCATGGCGAGCAGGTCGAGGCGCTCAGCGTGCATGCGATGAGCCGCGTCCTGGGCGAGGAGATCGGGGTGCATCTGCTGGTCTACGACCTCGACGACCTGCGCGGCGCCCTCAAACCGGACTCGCAGGGGCGGACACCGCGCGGCGACCTGGCGGCCCTGCGCCGCCTGATGGAAAAGGATTCGCCGTGACGAGGCCTTCGACGAGCCGTCGGGCCTGGCTGCTTGGCGGCGTGGCCGCGGCGGCTGGTGTGGCTGGCGCAGGGACCGCCTGGTGGCGCCATGCCACAGGCGCCGGCGCGACCCCCGCCGGCGAGCAGCTTCCGTCCATCTTCTGGTCTTCCCGCTTCGAACGCCCGGAGGGGGGGCAACTTGAAATGGCCTCGTTGCGCGGCAAGCCGTTGCTGCTGAATTTTTGGGCCACCTGGTGTCCGCCGTGCGTGGAGGAGCTGCCGATGGTCGACCGCTTCTTCCGCGAACAGGCGGCGAACGGTTGGCAAGTGGTAGGCTTGGCTATCGACCGGCCGGAATCCGTGCGTAAATTTCTCACCCGCACCCCGGTCAGCTTTCCGATCGGCATCACGGGTCTCGATGGCACGGAACTGGTCCGCGAACTGGGAAATACCGGCGGCGGCCTGCCTTTCACGCTGGTTTTGGCTGCAGATGGGAGCGTCGCCGCCCGTAAAATGGGTCAGCTCCTGCCCGCCGATCTGGACACTTGGCGACGCGCAGAAGTTCACAGTTAGAATCTCCTCGATACAACCCGGCACTTGGCGTATGAACGCCGAACTAAGCCGATTTTCAGGTGAGTTCTATCCGAATGACCGGCAACCCCGGCAATGGAGTCCCATGGATCTGCGCAAACTCAAGACACTGATCGACCTGGTGTCTGAATCGAATATTTCCGAACTGGAAATCACCGAAGCCGAAGGCAAGGTCCGCATCGTCAAGGCGGGCGAAGCCGCCCCCGTGCAATACGTCCAATCCGTGGCGGCGCCTGCCGTAGCTGCGCCTGCTGCTTCCGCGGTATCGGCCGCAGCGCCGCCTGCGGCTGCACCGGCCGTCGTCGGTCACACGGTGAAGTCGCCGATGGTCGGAACGTTCTACCGGTCTTCCAGCCCCGGTGCACCGGCCTTCGTCGAGATCGGTGCCCAGGTGAAGGAGGGCGACACCGTCTGCATCATCGAAGCGATGAAGATCCTGAACGAGATCGAAGCCGACAAGTCCGGCACTGTCACCCAGATCCTCGGCGAGAACGGCCAGGCGGTCGAATATGGCCAACCGCTGTTCATCATCGAGTGACCATGTTCAAGAAGATTCTGGTTGCGAACCGCGGCGAGATCGCGCTTCGGATTCAGCGGGCCTGCAGCGAACTCGGCATCAAGGCCGTGATGGTCTATTCGGAAGCCGACCGCGACGCCAAGTACGTCAAGCTGGCGCAGGAGGCGGTGTGCATCGGCCCGGCGCCGTCGTCGCTCAGCTACCTCAACATGCCGGCGATCATCTCGGCGGCCGAAGTAACGGATGCCGAGGCAATCCATCCGGGCTACGGCTTTCTGAGCGAAAACGCGAACTTCGCCGAGCGCGTGGAGCAGAGCGGTTTTCAATTCATCGGCCCGAGCCCTGAATCAATCCGGATCATGGGCGACAAGGTGTCGGCCAAGCAGGCGATGATCAAGGCCGGCGTGCCCTGCGTGCCGGGCTCGGAAGGCGAACTGTCGGACGACGCCGCCACCAACAAGCGTATCGCGCGCGCCATCGGTTACCCGGTCATCATCAAGGCCGCCGGCGGCGGCGGTGGCCGCGGCATGCGCGTGGTGCACACCGAGGCGGCACTGGTCAACGCGATCCAGATGACCAAGGCGGAAGCCGGTGCGGCCTTCAACAACCCGGCCGTGTACATGGAGAAGTTCCTCCAGAACCCGCGCCACATCGAGATCCAGATCCTCGCCGACAAGCACAAGAACGCGGTGTACCTGGGCGAGCGCGACTGCTCCATGCAGAGGCGCCACCAGAAGGTGATCGAGGAATCGCCGGCGCCGGGCATCGCGCGCAAGCTGATCGAGAAGATCGGCGAGCGCTGCGTTGCCGCCTGCAAGAAGATCGGCTACCGCGGTGCGGGCACCTTCGAGTTTCTCTACGAGAACGGCGAGTTCTATTTCATCGAGATGAACACCCGCGTGCAGGTGGAGCACCCGGTGACGGAATTCACCACGGGCATCGACATCGTGAAGACGCAGATCATGGTGGCTGCGGGCGAAAAGCTGCCATTCACGCAGCGCCAGATCGAGATGCGCGGCCATTCGATCGAATGCCGCATCAATGCGGAAGACGCCTACAAGTTCACGCCCTCGCCGGGCCGCATCACGATGTGGCACCCGCCGGGCGGGCCGGGAGTGCGCGTCGATTCGCACGTGTACACCAACTACTTCGTGCCGCCGAACTACGACTCGATGATCGGCAAGATCATCGTGCACGGCGACACGCGCGAGCAGGCGATGGCGCGCATGCGCACGGCGCTCAACGAGACCGTGATCGAAGGCATCCAGACCAACATCCCGCTGCACCGCGAGCTGATGGTCGACGCCAAGTTCATGGCCGGCGGCACCAACATCCACTACCTCGAAGAGTGGCTCGCGGCGCGGGCTCGGTGACACGCCGTGTTTGAACTCCGCCTGCTGGCGCCGGAAGAACGCGTCGAAGACCTGAGCGATGCGCTCGATGCACTCGATGCGCTGAGCGTGTCCGTCGAAGATGCCGATGCCCAGACGGATGCCGAGCAGGCGCTGTTCGGCGAGCCTGGCATGCCGCCACCGAAGGACGGTTGGCAGCGCTCGCGCGTGATCGCGCTGTTCCCTGACGAGCGTGCGGCGCACGAGGCAGCCACGTTGCTGTCCGCTCAGGATTTCTTCGCCGGCTGCAAGGTGGTTGGCGTGGCCGACGTGCCGGAGCAGGACTGGGTGCGGCTCACGCAATCGCAGTTCGCGCCGGTCGAGATCACGCCCGAGTTCTGGATCGTGCCCACCTGGCACGAACCGCCGGCCCAGGCGCGCCAGATCATCCGCCTGGACCCTGGCCTGGCCTTCGGCACCGGCACCCACCCGACCACGCGCATGTGCCTGCGCTGGATCGCAACGCGGCAACCCGCCGCACCAGCGCGCGTGCTCGACTACGGTTGCGGCTCGGGCATCCTGGCGATCGGTGCGGCGAAGTTCGGCGCGGTGAGCATCGATGCCGTCGACATCGATCCGGCCGCCGTCGAGGCCACACGTCTCAACGCCGACGCCAATGCGGTGCAGCTGCACACGGGCTTGCCCGATGCGGCGCAGGGCCGCTACGACGTGGTGCTGGCCAACATCCTGGCCACACCGCTCAAGGTGCTCGCGCCGCTGCTGTGCGCGCACGTCGCGCCAAGCGGTTCGCTGGTGCTGGCCGGCATCCTCGAACGCCAGGCCGACGAACTCAAGAGCGCCTACGCGCCGTACGCGGCGCTCGAGGTGAGCGATGCCGAGGACGGCTGGATCCTCATGACGGCGCACCTGTAGCCGCCGCCGGCCCGCCGACCTGGGCGAGGCCCGATCCTACAATCGACGCCTCATGAGTCTTGCCACCCGCTGCCCCGAATGCGGCACCACGTTCAAGGTGGTGCGGGACCAGCTACGCATTTCCGACGGTTGGGTGCGTTGCGGCCGTTGCAGCCATGTGTTCGACGGCAACGAGCATCTGCACGACCGCGACGTGAGCGCGCCCGAGCAGCCGTCGCCGCCTGTGCCTGAGCCCGCGCCTCCAGGGCCCGTCGACGAAACCTCGCCGACCGCGATCCCGGTCGCTGCAGCACCTGCACCCGGTCCGCCCCATTCGGCCGCAGCGCCGTTGGCCGACACCGATTTCTTCAGCGATACCCTGCTTCGCCTGCAGGTGGATGCGCCAACCCCCGGCGGCTTTGGCGCCGAGGCCGTGGCGCCGCCGTCGGTCATCACCGACCACATTCCGCAGCCACCGCGCACACAGCCGGTGACGCTGGAGGCGCCACCCCTCGGCTGGCCCGCCTTCAGCGGCTATGCGACGACTTCCACGGTGCCGGTCATCGAATTCCCGGGCGACGAGCACCCGGTGCCCTCCGCCATCGGCATGCAGGCCGTCGATGCCTGGTCACGGCTGCCCTCGCTGCACCTGGGCAACATACCGCGGCGGGTCGAGGCGGTGGCGGCCGGAGCCGATGCGGACGGCAGCCATGCCGACGATGCCCAGCTCCAAAAAGCCTTGCGACGCGCCCGCGTCAAGTCCGCGAAGATTGCGAAGGCGCGTGCCAAGGCCAAGGACAGCGAGCCTGCCGCGATCGTGCTGACGGCGAGCGAGGCGGTTGAACCGGCACCGGCCGTGCCGGATGCGATGTCTGACGCGTCGAGCCGTCGCGCCCGACGCGAGTTGGACGTACCGCCCCGGCGCGGCTTCCGTCCCGGTTGGGCCTGGACGATGGTGTCGATCGCGGCGTTGTTGCTGCTCGCGGGGCAGGTCGTTTATCAGGAGCGCAGTGCCATCGTCGCCCGCCAGCCGTCCTGGCGACCCGCGTTCGCGAGTGCTTGCGAAGTGCTGGGCTGCCAACTGTCAGCCTTGCAACGCATTGCCGACATCACCATCGACGGTGCCTCCTTTGCGCGGGAGAAGGGCGGCGAGGGCTACCAGCTGAGCTTCACGCTGCGCAACCGCGCAGACGTGCCGCTGGCCATGCCGGCGGTCGAGCTGTCGCTGATCGATCTGCAGGAGCGCACCGTGGTGCGGCGCGTGCTGCGACCCGCCGACTACGGCGCGCCGGCCGTGCTCGCCGCGCATGCGGAGCGCACCGCGCTGTTGCCGATGGCGCTCGCCGGCGGCGATGCCGCTGCATTGCCGCGCGTGGCGGGCTTCCATCTCGATGCCTTCTATCCCTAGTCGCGCTCCGGCGCGACTCCCTTTTCTCCCCACCAACGGTCCATCTCATGGCAGCAGTGATTTGCGGTTCTCTCGCGTTCGACACCATCATGAATTTCGAAGGGCGGTTCGCGGACCAGATCCTTCCGGACCAGGTGCACATCCTGAACGTGTCCTTTCTGGTGCCCGGCTTGCGCCGGGACTTCGGCGGTTGCGCCGGCAACATCGCGTACAGCCTGAATGCGCTGGGTGGCAAGGCGCTGCCGATGGCCACTGTCGGCAGCGACGGTGCCGACTACATCGCCCGCCTGCAAGGCCTGGGCATCGGCACCGAATTCGTCCGCGAACTCGGCGACACCTACACCGCGCAGTGCTTCATCACGACCGATCTCGCCAACAACCAGATCACGGCCTTCCACCCCGGTGCCATGCAGCAGGCGCACCTGACCCGCATCCCGCCGCGCGACGACATCCAGCTCGGGATCATCTCGCCCGACGGTCGCGACGCGATGCTGCAGCATGCCGAGCAGTTCAAGCTGGGCGGCATCCCCTTCGTCTTCGACCCGGGTCAGGGCCTGCCGATGTTCAATGGGGACGAACTCGCGCGCTTCATCGAGCAGGCGGACTGGGTCACGGTCAATGACTACGAAGGAAAGATGCTCAGCGACCGCACCGGTTGGGACCATGCCGAGATCTCGCGCCGTGTTCGCGGCCTGGTGGTGACGCTCGGCGGCGATGGCTGCGACGTCTGGGTCGACGGCGAATGCACGCACGTGCCGGCGGTCGCACCCGAGGCCGTGGTCGACCCGACCGGTTGCGGCGACGCCTGGCGCGGCGCGCTGCTCTTCGGTCTGGAGAAGGGCTGGTCGCTGGTGGATTGCGCGACCCTGGGCAATCGCGTCGGCGCGATCAAGATCGCTCAGCGCGGGCCACAGAACTACGAGCTCGACCGCCAAGCGCTGGGCGTTTGAGCGTCTTCCCAAAAGCAGTTCCGACGGCGCAATAAAAAAGCCCGACACCTTGCGGTGCCGGGCTTTTGCCTTGGAGGCCGCTGAGAAACTCAGGGCTTGCTGGCCGTCGGAAACGGCCAGGCAGCCTGCGGGTTCAGCGTCGTCTGCGCAGCAGGGGCAGGCGCTACAGCAGCCTTGGCGGGCGCTTTCGCGGCCTTCTTGGCAGCGGGCTTTTTGGCAGCAGGCTTCTTCGCAGCTTTCTTGGCAGCGGGCTTCTTGGCCGCCGCCTTTTTCGCGGGGGCCTTCTTCGCAGGCGCCTTCTTGGCTGCGGCCTTCTTGGCCGGCGCCTTCTTGGCAGCGGCCTTCTTCGCCGGAGCCTTCTTGGCGGCTACCTTCTTGGCAGCAACCTTCTTCGCCGGAGCCTTCTTCGCTGCGACCTTCTTTGCCGGTGCCTTCTTGGCGGCTACCTTCTTGGCAGCAACCTTCTTTGCCGGAGCCTTCTTCGCTGCGACCTTCTTTGCCGGTGCCTTCTTAGCCGCGACCTTCTTTGCCGGAGCCTTCTTTGCTGCGGCTTTCTTCGCCGGTGCTTTCTTTGCAGTTGCCATTTTCTTTCTCCTTGGTCAAGTTGAAAAATCAACCTTTTGAAGCACTTCGCGCGCGCTGTTGCGCTTGAAGCGATCCATGGCGTTGGAAATCAAGTCCCAGCACCATGAACACCTGAGCCCTCTGCACCGCCGCGCTCTGTGGCGCGGTCGATACGGAGGGCAATTCCTGAATCCATCGATTGTTGTCGTTAAAAAGCTCAATCCCAGGAGAGCGCGCCACCCGACTGGTATTCGATCACGCGGGTTTCGAAGAAATTGCGCTCTTTCTTCAGGTCAATCATTTCGCTCATCCAGGGGAACGGGTTTTCTTCGTTCGGGAAGAGCGTCTCGAGGCCGATCTGCTGTGCACGCCGGTTGGCGATGTACCGCAGGTAGCCCTTGAACATGGAGGCGTTCATGCCGAGCACACCGCGGGGCATGGTGTCTTCGGCGTATTGGTACTCGAGCTCGACGGCCTTCAGGAAGAGGGCCTTGATCTCTGCCTTGAACTCTGCTGTCCAAAGGTTGGGATTCTCGAGCTTGAGCTGGTTGATCAGGTCGATGCCGAAATTGCAGTGCATCGACTCGTCGCGCAAGATGTACTGGTACTGCTCGGCCGCGCCGGTCATCTTGTTCTGGCGGCCGAGCGCGAGGATCTGCGTGAAGCCGACGTAGAAGAACAGGCCTTCCATCAGGCAGGCGAACACGATCAGCGACTTGAGCAGGGTCTGGTCGGTTTCGTGCGTGCCGGTCTTGAAGTTCGGGTCGCTGATCGCTTCGATGAAGGGGATCAGGAACTCGTCCTTGTTGCGGATGGAGGCGACCTCGTTGTACGCGTTGAAGATCTCGCTCTCGTCCAGGCCGAGCGATTCGACGATGTACTGGTAGGCGTGCGTGTGGATCGCTTCTTCGAAAGCCTGGCGCAGCAGAAACTGGCGGCACTCGGGCGCCGTGATGTGGCGGTAGGTGCCCAGCACGATGTTGTTAGCGGCCAGCGAATCGGCGGTCACGAAGAAGCCGAGGTTGCGCTTGACGATGCGGCGCTCGTCTTCGGTCAGGCCGTTCGGGTCTTTCCACAACGCGATGTCGCGCGTCATGTTCACTTCCTGCGGCATCCAGTGGTTGGCGCAGGTGGCGAGGTACTTTTCCCAGGCCCACTTGTACTTGAACGGCACCAGCTGGTTGACGTCGGTCTGGCCATTGATGATGCGCTTGTCTGCGGCGTTCACGCGGCGCGCGACGGGTGCTGGAGCAGTGGGGCGAACAGGTGCCGATGCGCCGTCATCGAGCGTCGTGCGAGGCGCAGGCGTGGCGGCAGAGGCTGTTTGCGGCGTCGGGAATTCCATCGAGCGGGCGACAGGTGCGCCGCTTTGCGATGGTGAGTGCTGCAATCCTTGTGGCATGTCCTTTGGCAAGGATGGCTTGACTTCTTCGTCCCAGGTCAACATAGAAAAATCCAATGCTCAAATTATGTGAGCAACGATGTGAGTTGCAAAGTGCAGCCTCACATCGCGCCCGAATTATCTCTCGCTTATGTTGTTCGCATGCATCGCATTTTGTCGGGCGATGCCGCGAATCACATTCGCATCACGCTGACATCACTGGCACGCTTCGCACGTCGGGTCATCGACACCGCAGAACGCGATGTCGGTGGCGGGCATCGCATTGAGCTGCGCCTGTGCGGCTGCAGCGGCAGCTTCGATCGCGCTCATCTTCGGCGCGTCGTTGCTGCCGCCCGAGGACACCGCGTTGAGCCGGCCCGATTGCACCGTCGACTTCTCGGCGTGCGTCGCGCTCTGCGTGCGCAGGTAGTAGGTGGTCTTCAGGCCGCGCAGCCAGGCGAGCTTGTAGGTGTCGTCGAGCTTCTTGCCCGATGCGCCGGCCATGTAGATGTTCAGCGACTGCGCCTGGTCGATCCACTTCTGGCGACGCGAGGCGGCTTCGACCAGCCACGTGGTTTCCACCTCGAACGCGGTGGCGTAGAGCGCCTTCACGTCTTGCGGCACGCGGTCGATCGGACGCAGCGAACCGTCGAAGTGCTTCAGGTCCATCACCATCACGTCGTCCCACAGGCCCAGACGCTTGAGGTCGCGCACCAGGTAGTGGTTGATCACGGTGAACTCGCCCGACAGGTTCGACTTGACCGACAGGTTGCCGAAGCAGGGCTCGATCGAGGCGTCGACGCCGATGATGTTCGAGATGGTCGCCGTCGGTGCAATGGCCACGCAGTTCGAATTGCGCATGCCCTGGGTCTTGATCTTCTGGCGCAGCGCGTCCCAGTCGAGCGTGGACGAGCGGTCGACCTCGACGTAGCCGCCGCGGGCCTTCTCCAGCAGGTCGAGCGTGTCGATCGGCAGGATGCCCTTGTCCCACAGCGAGCCCTTGTAGCTCGAGTACTTGCCGCGCTCGCGCGCCAGGTCGGCCGATGCCGAGTACGCGTGGTAGCAGATGGCTTCCATCGACTCGTCGGCGAACTGCACGGCTTCCTGAGAGGCGTAGGGAATGCGCAACTCATACAGCGAATCCTGGAAACCCATCAGGCCCAGGCCGACCGGACGGTGGCGCAGGTTCGAGTCGCGCGCCTTCTTCACGGCGTAATAGTTGATGTCGATCACGTTGTCGAGCATGCGCATCGCCGTCGAGATCGTCTTCTTCAGCTTTTCCTGGTCGACCTTGCCGTCCTTCAGATGCTGCAGCAGGTTCACTGAACCCAGGTTGCAGACCGCAGTTTCGGTGTCGCTGGTGTTGAGCGTGATCTCGGTGCACAGGTTCGAGGAATGCACGACGCCGGCGTGCTGCTGCGGTGAGCGCACGTTGCAGGCGTCCTTGAACGTGATCCACGGATGGCCGGTCTCGAACAGCATCGTGAGCATCTTGCGCCACAGGTCGCTGGCCGGCAGCGTGCGGCTGGGCTTGATCTCGCCGCGCTGCGCCTTCTCTTCGTAGGCCACGTAAGCCTTCTCGAAGTCGGCGCCGAACAGGTCGTGCAGGTCGGGCACGTTCGAGGGCGAGAACAGCGTCCAGTTGCCCTTTTCCATCACGCGGCGCATGAACAGGTCGGGGATCCAGTTGGCGGTGTTCATGTCGTGCGTGCGGCGGCGGTCGTCGCCGGTGTTCTTGCGCAGCTCCAGGAACTCCTCGATGTCGAGGTGCCAGGTTTCCAGGTACGTGCAGACCGCACCCTTGCGCTTGCCACCCTGGTTCACCGCCACGGCCGTGTCGTTCACCACCTTGAGGAAGGGCACCACGCCCTGCGATTCGCCGTTCGTGCCCTTGATGTGCGAGCCGAGCGCGCGCACGCGGGTCCAGTCGTTGCCCAGGCCGCCGGCGAACTTCGACAGCAGCGCGTTTTCCTTGATCGACTCGTAGATGCCGTCGAGGTCGTCCGGCACGGTGGTCAGGTAGCAGCTCGACAGCTGCGAGCGCAGCGTGCCGGCGTTGAACAGCGTCGGGGTCGATGACATGAAGTCGAAGGACGACAGCACTTCGTAGAACTCGATGGCGCGGGCTTCACGGTCGATTTCGTTCAGCGACAGACCCATGGCCACGCGCATGAAGAAGGCCTGCGGCAGTTCGATGCGCGACTTGCGCACGTGCAGGAAGTAGCGGTCGTACAGCGTTTGCAGGCCGAGGTAGTCGAACTGGTTGTCGCGTTCAGCCTTCAGGGCGGCGCCCAGGCGCGGCAGGTCGAACTGCAGCAGCTTCTCGTCGAGCAATTCGTTGTCGACGCCCTTCTTGATGAACTGCGGGAAGTAGTCGGTGTAGGCCTGCGCACGTTCGGCGGGCATCACTTCGCGGCCGATGATCTCCTTGAAGATCGTGTGCAGCAGCAGGCGCGCGGTGGCGAAGGTGTAGTCGGGGTCTTTCTCGATCAGCGTGCGGGCGGCCAGGATCGAGGCCTTGTAGACCTCGTCGAGCGGCACGCCGTCGTACAGGTTGCGCATCGTCTCGGCCTGGATCGGCGCGGCCGTGATGCTGTCGCCCAGGCCTTCGCAGGCCGATTCGATCAGGCCTTTGAGTTCGTTCAGGTCGAGGGCGACGCGCTCGCCGCGGTCGAGCACATGCAGCGTCGGTGTCGCGGGCGCTTCCTGAGCGCCTTGCTTCGAGCGTTCCTGCGTGCGGCGTTCGCGGTACAGCACATAGGCACGGGCGATCTCGTGGTGCCCGCCGCGCATCAGGCCGAGCTCGACCTGGTCCTGCACGTCTTCGATGTGGAAGGTGCCGCCGCCCGGGCGCGAACGCACCATGGCGCGCACCACGGCCTGCGTCAGCGTGTCGACCGTCTCGCGCACGCTGGCCGAAGCCGCGCCTTGCGTGCCGTGCACCGCGAGGAAGGCCTTCATCATGGCGATGGCGATCTTGTTCGGCTCGAAGGGCACCACGGCGCCGTTGCGACGGATGATCTGGTAGTGCGCGAGGGCGCTGGCGGTCGGCGAGCCGGCGGTGTCGCGGGCGGTCGAGCCGGCCGCAGGCGAGGGCGTTGCGCGGGAGGCGGTGGACGGGGTGTTCAGGGCTGTTTGCATTCGGTCCTCGTTTGGCAAATTCTTGTTGGGGGAAAGCGGCGGGATCGGTGTCCGGCAGCGGCGGCCGGGGGATATCGGCCGGGCAGCACACTATATCTAGTGTGTCGGGGGGTCACAATCACTAGATGTAGTGTTTTTCACGAAGATCAATGTCTGTGAAAAACTTCACATGTGGCGTCGAGGCCGGTGCATGCCCCACAGTCGCCCCGCCGTTGCTGGATCAGTTTGAAGGAAGCCAGCAACGGTGCACTTTCCAGCGGTTTTTGGGCTTGAAAGCCGCATGGTTGCTGGACACATCGCAGGGGCTGCAAGCCCTCTTCGCACCGATCGCCGAGCCATCGATGCCCCGGCCTCGATTGAAAATTATTAGTCGACCTGCGTCTCGGGCGGGAACATCGCGCGCGGCCATCCGGTGTCGGCCTGCAATCGAGGCCACAGGAAGCCCGGGCCGGGGTCTCGCTTGCGGCCCGGCGCGATGTGCTCGTGGCCGGCGACGAAGCCGATCGGGTAGCGCTGCGCGAGGGCGGGGAAGAGGCTCGCCAGCGCCTCGTACTGGGCGTCCTCGAAGCGCTCGCCCTCGAGGCCCTCGAGTTCGATGCCGACGGAATCGTCGTTGCAGTTCGGTCGGCCCCGCCACGCCGAGCCGCCGGCGTGCCAGGCCCGCGCGTCGCAGCTCACGAACTGCCAGAGTTCGCCATTGCGGCGCACATAGAAATGCGCAGACACCTCTGCCCCGCGAATCTGCTGGAAGTACGGATGCGCATCCCAGTCGAGCCGGTTGGTGAAGAGCCGCTGCACCTCGTCGCCGCCGTACTGGCCGGGCGGCAGACTGATGGAGTGCAGCACGATGAGGTCGATCTGCGCGCCGGGCGGGCGCGGGCCGAAATTGGGCGAGGGCAGCGCTTTCGCGAGGCGATACCAGCCATCGGGCCAGAGGCCGGACGGCGCCTCGCCCGGATCGCTCATTCCACGCGGCTCACTCATCCCCGCCTGCATCGTCGTTGCCGTTGGGCGTGCCGATGCCCAGCCGCGCGATGCGGTAGCGAATCTGCCGCAGGCTCAGGCCCAGCCGCGCTGCGGCGGCCGTGCGGTTGAAGCCGCTCTCCCGCAAGGCGCGCACCAGGATCTCGCGCTCCTGTTGGTCGAGGTAGGTCTGCAGGTCGGCCGGCACGGCCGGCGGCTCCGCGGGCATGGCCGGTACGGCGAGCGGCGGTGGTGGCGGCGGGGGTGGCGCGGCGATCGTCATCGGCGCGAAGTCGGACACGCGTTCGAGCGGTGCAATGTTGCTCGGCTCGAAGTCCAGGTGCAGTTCGTCGCCGTCGTTCAGGGCCACGGCCCGGTGCAGCAGGTTCTCGAGTTCACGCACATTGCCCTGTAGTGGATGCGCGGCCAGGCTGTCGATCACGGCGGGCGACAGCACCGGCACGTCCATGCCCGCGTCTTGCGCGATGCGGGCCAGCAATGCGGCGCACAGCGCCGGCAAGTCCTCGCGTCGATCGCGCAGTGCGGGCACGGCGATCTCGATCACGTTGAGGCGGTAGAACAGGTCCTGGCGAAAGCGGCCGGCCTGCACCTCGGCCTGCAGATCCTTGTGGGTGGCGCTCACGATCCGCACGTCGACCGCATCCTCCTGCGTCGAGCCGATCGGGCGCACGCTGCGTTCCTGGATGGCGCGCAGCAGCTTCGACTGCATCGCCAGCGGCAGGTCGCCGATCTCGTCGAGGAACAGCGTGCCGCCGCGTGCGGCCTGGAAGTAGCCGTCGCGGTCGGCGGCCGAGCCGGTGTAGGAGCCCTTGCGGGCGCCGAAGAACTCGGCTTCGAGCAGGTTCTCCGGGATGGCGCCGCAATTCACCGCGACGAAGGGTCCGTCGCTGCGCTGGCTGCAGGCGTGCACCGCGCGGGCGACCAGTTCCTTGCCGGTGCCGGACTCGCCGCGCACCAGCACCGGCGCCATGCCGCGTGCCACTTTGGCGATGCGCGACTTGACCAGACGCATCGGCTCGGAATCACCGACCAGCCGCGCCAGCGCGGCGCTGCCGCTGCCGCCCACCACCGCTTCGGTGCTGCCTCGGGTGGTGTCGACTGCGCTGGCGGCCGGCGTCTGCGGTCGTGCCGGCGCCGGTCGCGCCTGCACCGCCGATGCGACCACGCCGCGAAACTGCTTCAGGTCGACCGGCTTGGTGAGGTAGTCGAATGCGCCGGCCTTCAGCGCCTCGACCGCGTTTTCGGCCGAGCCGTAGGCGGTCATGACCACGCAACGCTCGCTGCGCTGTTCGCGCTGGATCCGCTGCAGGATCTCCATGCCCAGCCCGTCGGGCAGCCGCATGTCGGTGATGACGACGTCGAAGCGTTCGGCCTGCAGATGCTGCGCCGCTTCGGCGACGCTCCCGGCGGCTTCGACGCGATAGCCCTCCCGCAGCAGCGTCAGTTCGTACAGGGTGCGCAGGTCGGGCTCGTCGTCGACGACCAGGATCTGTGCAATGCGCGGCGCGGACGGGGTGGAGGTGCTCACGGCGTTATTGTGTCAGCCGAACTTCCGCGGCCGCGAAGTTGACGAGGAAGGCGTTGCCTTCCGGCCCGCCGTGCGCAACGATGCGCCTGTCGTAGCCCATCGTCGCGCCATGCCGCTCGCAGAGTTCGCGGCACAGAAACAGGCCGAGACCGCTAGAGCGGCTCTCCGACGAGAAGAAAGGCTCGAACAGGTGCCGCTGCACCGCGGGCTCGAGCGGAGCGCCGTCGCTCCACACTTCGAGCCCGGCGCGCCCGCCGCTGGCGCGCCGCGTGACGACCTGAATCGAGCCCTCGCGTGCGCTGGCGTAGCGTGCCGCGTTGTCCAGCAGGTTGACCAGGATGCGGCGCAGGTGCTCGATGTCGAAGCGCACGTCGAGGCCGCCGGCCTCCAGCAACAGCTGCACGCCACGGCGTTGGGTATGCCGGACCCACTCGTCGACCAGCATCTGCACCGTGGGGTCGAGCGCGAGTTGTTCATCCAGCGGCAGCACGCGCTGCTGCCGCGCACGGGCGACGTCGAGCACGTCGTCGACGATGCGCGCCAGCCGCTGCGCGTTCTGCTCGACCATCGCGGTCAGCTGCCGGTGCGCCGGATCGGTCAGGTCTTCGTTGAGCAGGGCGCTGGCCTGGGTGATCGCGGCCAGCGGATTGCGAATCTCATGCGCCACCGCGGCCGACATGCGGCCCATCGCGGCCAGCTTCTCGGTGCGGATGCGGGCCTCGAGTTCGCGCAGGTCCTGCAGGAACATCACGCACAGGCTGTCGTTGCGGCCGTCGGTCGACGGCGTGAGGCGCGTGCGCACCCGGACCTCGCGCGCCGGGCCCTGCGCCTGGGCGACCGGCAGCTCGCGCGATTGCGCGGCGCGGCGCGAGAAGGTGCGCCCCGCCAGCGCGGCCAGCGGCCGCCAGGCTGGCTGCGTCGCCAGCACGAAGGGCGGCGTCATCGACGCCAGCCCGTGCCCGAGGATCACGTCGGCCGCCGGGTTGGCCGCGTGCACCCGACCGTCGGCGTCGATCACCAGCACGCCTTCGCTCAGCGTCTCGATCACCAGGTCGTTCACCTGCGCATGCATCTGCGCCGCACTGCGGCCGCGCTGCGCCAGCGCTTCCTCGCGCGCCAGCCGCCGCGCGAGTTCGTGCGCCAGCAGCGCCACCACGAAGAGGCCGGTGCCGGTGAGCGCCGCCTGCACGAAGCGCGCGCTGGCATCGGCCGGCGATTCGATCCAGCGCCAGCCCGCGTCCGCCAGCAGCAGCAGGGTGACGGCCGCGGTCGTGCCGAGGCCGACCGTCACGGTGCCGAGCACCGCGCCCATCAGCACCGGCAGCGCGAACAGCGGCGTGTAGTTGATGCTGCCGACCTGCAGCACCTGCAAGGCGGTGAAGCTCGCCAGGTCCACGCCGATCGTCACCAGCCAGGCCATCCCGAAGCTGCGGATCGGCGGGCGGAACGGCGTGAAGCGCACCGCCAGCAGGGCGGCGATCAGATAGCCGACGGAGAGGCCGACGGCCAGCCAGTGCACCGACTGGCCGATCGCATAGGTGACGAACTGCAGCAGCAACAGCACGGCCGCCACGAAGCAGCGCGCCGTCATGAAGCCGCGCCACAGGCGCTGCAGCGCGGTGTCGCGTTCGGTCCGGGTGTCGAGCGCTGCCCAGTCGGTCAGGGGTTCGCCGCGCGACCAGAGCAGGGAAGCCATGGCGGCGGTCAGCCTTCTGCCGCGCGTCGGTGCGCCGCGCTGCAATACAGCGCACCGCCCGGTCCTGGCAGGGCGTCGGTGGCCGGCAGGTGCAGGCCGCAGTGCGCGCAGCGCACCATCGCCTGCGGCGCGCCGACCGCGGGCGGCGTCGGGCGTTGGGGCGGCACCGCGCGTTCACGCATTTCCTCGCGCCGATTCTTGCGCCAGAGCCAGATGCCGACCGCTACCACGAAGAGGACCAGCAGGTACTTCATGCGGCGCCCCGCGCCAGCAGCACTTCGAGCACGAAGCGCGAACCGACGTAAGCCAGCAGCAGCAACGCGGCGCCCGCGTACAGCACGCGACGCGCCGTGCGGCCTCGCCATCCGAAGCGGGCACGGCCGATCAGCAGCACCGCGAAGGTCAGCCAGGCCAGCACCGAGAACAGGGTCTTGTGGTCCCACTTCCAGGCCCGGCCGGCGGCGCCGTAGAGCGTCTCGCTGAAGAGCAGGCCGGCCAGCAGCGTGGCCGACAGCAGCACGAAGCCGGCGTTGACGAAGCGGAAGGTCAGGCGCTCGAGCGTCAGCAAGGGCATGCCTGCCTCTGGATCGGTGGCCAGCCGGATCTGCGCCTCGGCACGCGTGGTCAACCAGGCGTGGACCACCGCCGCGCCGAACAGGCCATAGGATGCGATGCCAAGCGCCAGATGCAACGGAAGCCACGGCGACGCCTCGACATCGAGCACCTTGCCCGGAAACAGGGTCGCCAGCAGCACAGCGCCTGCGCCGAGCAAGGCGAGCCCGCGCCGGATTGCGAGCTTGGGGTACATGCGGCTTTCGATGCCGTAGACAGTCAGCACGAGCCAGGCCGTGACCGACAACGCCGGCGCCCAGTCGAAGTGCGGTTGCCGGCCGACGAGGCCCCACGTCAGCGCGGCGGCGTGCAGCAGCCAGGCCAAGCCGAGCAGCGAGCGCGTGGCCGATCGCCCGAATCGCGATGCGCCCGCAGCCACGATGCCGTAGGCGGCGGCGGTGGCGAAGCCCAGCGCCACGCCGAGCGGGGAGGGGCTCGCTAAAATCATGGTTCCGAGTTTAGCTGCGCCTTTGCGCGCGCTCGGGTCTCAAGGCATTCCACTCCATGGCCACCGCACTCACCGAAAAATTCTCCCGGCTCGTCAAGACGATGAGCGGGCAGGCCCGCATCACCGAAGACAACGTGCAGGACATGCTGCGCGAGGTGCGCATGGCGCTGCTCGAGGCCGACGTGGCCCTGCCCGTGGTGCGCGACTTCGTCGCGCGCGTGAAGGAGAAGGCGCTGGGCCAGGAAGTGCTCGGTTCGCTCAAGCCGGGCCAGGCGCTGGTCGGCATCGTGAACCGCGAACTGGCCGCGACCATGGGCGAAGGCGTGTCGGACATCAACCTCGCCGCCCAGCCGCCGGCCGTGATCCTGATGGCCGGCCTGCAGGGTGCCGGCAAGACCACGACCACGGCCAAGCTGGCCAAGCACCTGATCGAGAAGCGCAAGAAGAAGGTGCTGACCGTGTCGGGCGACGTCTACCGCCCCGCCGCCATCGAGCAGCTCAAGACCGTGACCAAGCAGGCCGGTGCCGAGTGGTTCCCGAGCTCGGCCGACCAGAAGCCGATCGACATCGCGCGCGCCGCGATCGACCATGCGCGGCGCCACTTCTTCGACGTGCTGCTGGTCGACACCGCCGGCCGCCTGGCCATCGACGACGTGCTCATGGCCGAGATCAAGGCGCTGCATGCCGAGCTCAACCCCGTCGAAACGCTGTTCGTCGTCGACGCCATGCAGGGCCAGGATGCGATCAACACCGCCAAGGCCTTCAAGGAAGCGCTGCCGCTCACCGGCATCATCCTGACCAAGACCGATGGCGATTCGCGCGGCGGTGCGGCGCTGTCGGTGCGGCAGATCACCGGCGTGCCGATCAAGTTTGCCGGTACGAGCGAGAAGATCGACGGGCTGGAGGTGTTCGACGCCGAACGCCACGCCGGCCGCATCCTGGGCATGGGCGACATCGTCGCGCTGGTCGAGCAGGTCACGGCCGGCGTCGACGTCGCCGCGGCCCAGAAGCTCGCCGCCAAGGTCAAGAGCGGCGCCGGCTTCGACCTCAACGACTTTCTCGGCCAGTTGCAGCAGATGAAGCAGATGGGCGGCCTGTCGAGCCTGATGGACAAGCTGCCGCAGCAGATGGCCGCCAAGGCGACCGAGGCCGACATGACCCGTGCCGAGCGCGACATCCGCCGCAAGGAAGGGATCATCCAGAGCATGACCCCGCTGGAGCGCCGCAAACCCGAACTGCTCAAGGCCACCCGCAAGCGCCGCATCGCCGCCGGCGCTGGCGTGCAGGTTCAGGAGGTCAACCGCATGCTCAACGAGTTCGAGCAGATGCAGACCATGATGAAGAAGATGAAGGGCGGCGGCCTGATGAAGATGATGAAGAAGATGGGTGGCATGAAGGGGATGCCGGGGATGGGTGGGCCGGGGGGGCCGAAGCTGCCGTTCTGAGCTTCGGATGGGTCTTCGTCAAATGGAGTGGCTGCGCCACCCGAGAGCCCTTACGCCTGTGGAATGTCCTCATGAATGCAGAGGTAGTTGCCCTCGGTGTCTTTGAACCAGGCCGCCTTCTCTGCGCCGAGCACACACACATGGTTTACGGTTTTCAGATCAGGGAAGTCGTAGTCCTCGAATACCACCCCAGCGCGCTTCAGCATCTCGATGCTGGCGGCAATGTCCGCGACCCGGAAGCTGATTGCCGTGTGGTCAGCCTTGGTCCCCTCTGGTTTGGGGAACAGCGCCAGAGTGCTACCGCCAACCACGTAGACAAACTTGCCATCAGGGCGCAAGCCACCAGGTTTCAAGCCCAAACACGCTTCGTAGAAGGCACGCGCACGGCCCATGTCCTTGACCGGAAGCAAGGTCGTCACAGACGAGTCGGACAACATAGGAAGTCCTTTCGCTCAATTCCGCCCAGCAGATGCCGCTTGGCGAGCATCCATCCTGCCCGGCCGGAAGCACAGCTTACACGCGCAGTTGCTGCGACGCCAGTACACGTATCCGGACGGTTTTCTTGGCTTTGTCTGGGTCCTGCTCTCGCGTGAATTTGGCATGGCTACGAACCCAACCCAGAGGTGCATTCGCTGGAAGCATTTCTGCACCTGGTTGATCGTGACCATTGCTGCTGCTTCTTTGGCTGAGCGAATGGCCATGCCGGACCTTCGATTTGGCTGGTACGACTCGTCGGCAGCGTTCCAGCCATGAAAAAAGCCGGCGCAATGGCCGGCTTGGTTCGAGAGAGGCGGACGACGCTCAGGCAGTCGCCAGCGCAGGACGCGCCAGCTTCAGCGCATGCATCCAGGCGCGGCGCAGGACGGCCGGCGAACGCGATTCCTCGGGGATCAGCAGGTAGCCGCGGTCGCGCAGCGTGGTGCCCAGCGCGATCTGGCTGGTCAGTACGGTCAGCGGGATCGCCAGCAGCAGCGGCAGGCCCACGGGCATCAGCCAGATCAGCGCGCTCGGGTCGATCAGCGCGATGCCGACGGCCAGGATGGCGATGATCGCGGTCATGGGTGCCAGCTGCGAGAAGGCGATGCGCCACGGCACGGCGGCGGCTTCGCGGGGAGGCGACTTCCAGTTCAGCTTGACGCCGGTGAGGGCGACGACGACGAACAGCGAGTGCGCCAGCATGCGAACCGGGGCTTGCACGATGGCCAGCGCGCTTTCCAGCACCGAGCTCTTGAGCAGGCCACCCAGGCCACCGAACTGGCGCTGCTCGCCGCGCATCAGCACAGCAGCGATGCCCAGCACGCGCGGCAGGAACAGCAGGCTCAGCGTCCAGGCCCACAGGGCGGCCAGCTCGCCCGGCAGCACATGCCAGCTCGAGATCAGGCTCGAACCCGACAGCCACAGGGCGGTGCCCAGCGTCAGGAAGGCCAGCCACAGCGGGGCCGAAACGTAGGCCATGGTGCCGGTCACGAACATCGCGCGGTGCACCGGGTGGATGCCGGGCTCGGCCATCAGGCGGGCGTTCTGCAGGTTGCCCTGGCACCAGCGGCGATCGCGCTGCAGTTCGGACAGCAGGTCCGGCGGTTGCTGCTCGTAGCTGCCGACCAGGTCGGACACCAGCCACACGTGGTAGCCGGCGCGGCGCATCAGCGCGGCTTCGACGAAGTCGTGCGACATGATGCCGCCCGACATGCCGCCGGTGCCGGCGATCGGTGCCAGTGCGCAGTGGTCCATGAAGGGCTTGACGCGGATGATGGCGTTGTGGCCCCAGTAGTGCGATTCGCCCAGTTGCCAGAACTGCATGCCCAGCGTGAACAGGCGGCCCGTCACGCGGGAAGCGAATTGTTGGGCCCGGGCGTGCAGCGTGACGTGGCCGATGGCCTGCGTCGCGGTCTGGATCACGCCGGCCGTCGGGTTGGCTTCCATCAGCTTGACCATGGCGGTCAGGCAGTCGCCGCTCATCACCGAGTCGGCATCGAGCACGACCATGTACTTGTAGTCGTTGCCCCAGCGGCGGCAGAAGTCGGCCACGTTGCCGGCCTTGCGGTGCGTGCGGCGGGTGCGCAGGCGGTAGTACACCTCGACCTGCGGCTGGTTGGGGCTCTCGGCGAGCGCGGCGCGCAGGTCTTCCCAGGCGGCGCGTTCGGCCTTGGCCGTTTCGGCGTCGTAGCTGTCGGACAGCACGAAGACGTCGAACTGCTTCGAATGGCCGGTGGCGGCGACCGATTCGCACGTGGCGCGCAGGCCGGCGAACACCGTGGCCACGTCCTCGTTGCAGATCGGCATGATGATCGCGGTACGCGTTTCCGGGTTCATCGGGTGGTCGGCCACCTGCTTGACGGACAGCGCGTGCTTGTCACCGCGGACGGAAACATAGAAGCCCATCAGCGCGGTCACGAAGCCGGTGACGACCCAGCCGGACAGCAGGCCGTACAGGCCGATCTGGCCGTATTCGAGCCAGACGTTGTCGTAGTCGGGTTGCACGCCGGCGAACAGGATCGACGCGATCACGGTGCTGAACAGGGCCAGCAGCATGAAGGCCAGTCGACGCTGCTTGGCGGCGCGTTGCCACGGCTGTTCCGGGCCGAGTTCGACGGCTTGCTCGCGGGCGGTCTTGCCGCCGGCGCCGAGCTTCACCAGCATGGCCGTGCCGATGCTGTTCCAGAAACCGCGCCAGGGGCGGGGCGCCATGGAGCCGCGGTTGACCGGCGGTGCGGTCACGGCGTTCGGATGACGGTCCTCGCGAAACGCGCTGCGCTTCGGGCCGAGGTCGGCCGGGGTCAGAACCTTCATCTGGGAGAAATCGTTTGGTTTCATGTGCGGCTCACCAACGTTGCTTTTGAAGGGAAGAAGGGGTGTCGCCAATCGCTGGAAAGCGCTTGAAGACGCAGTCGGGGGCGGCGCCGCCCAATCCGTCGGATCCGGCCGCCAACGGGCTGGCGGCACGGGGCCGCGAGAGGGAAACCTGCGCAGAACGCAGGCCATCGCGCCGCGGACGCAGCGTGAAAGAGGGGCTGGAAAGGACGGTCATGCCTCTACAGGGGCAAACCCTGTGCCAGCATGGAAAAGCGCTTTTAAATCAAAGGCTTAGGTGAAATGCAGGCCTGAAAATGCCGGGGAAGCCGATCGGGAAGGCCGAAAACCCCTGATTTTGTCGCCAAAGCCCGACAGCCCTGGCAGCTGCGATGACCAAACCCAATGAAATCAACGGTTTACTTGCGTCGCTCGTCAGCGACAGCTTCGCCAGGTGGCGACGTCGGGCCGTCGGCCTTGAAGTGACCGGGGGTCAGTTCGTGCTTTTGCAGCAGGCGGTAAAACTCGGTCCGATTGCGGTCGGCCAGCCGCGCGGCATCGGCCACATTGCCGTCGGTCAGCTTGAGCAGGCCCACCAGATAGTCGCGTTCGAAACGCTGCTTGGCGTCGGCATAGGTCTGGACCTCCACGGTCGGAACGCGCAGCGCTCGCTGCACCAGCGCCAGCGGGATGAGCGGTGAGCTCGACAGCGCACAGACCTGCTCGACCACGTTGAACAGTTGCCGCACATTGCCCGGCCAGGAGGCCGTGGTGAGCGCCTTGATCGCTTCGGGCGCGAAGCCGGAAAGCCGCTTGCCGTATTTCGTCGACAGGCGCTGCAGGAAGTGGTTGGCCAGCAGCGGGATGTCTTCGCGCCGGGCCGACAGCGGCGGCAGCGTGAGCGTCACCACGTTGAGCCGGTAGTACAGGTCTTCGCGGAACTGGCCCGCCTCCATCGCGGCGTCGAGGTCGCGGTGGGTGGCCGAGACGATGCGCACGTCGACCGCGATCGACTGGGCGGCGCCGACCGGCCGCACCGCGCGCTCCTGCAGCACGCGCAGCAGTTTGACCTGCAGGGCGGGCGGCATGTCGCCGATCTCGTCGAGCAGCAGCGTGCCGCCGTCGGCCTGCTGGAACAGGCCCTTGTGGTTGGCATGGGCGTCGGTGAAGGCGCCCTTCATGTGGCCGAACAGTTCCGATTCGAGCAGCGCCTCGGGGATGGCCCCGCAGTTGACTGCCACGAAGGGCTTCTCGGCCCGCGCGCTGGCCTTGTGGATGGCGCGGGCCAGCAGTTCCTTGCCGGCGCCGCTGTCGCCGCGCAGCAGCACCGACGCGTCGGACTTGGCGACCATGCGCGCCTCGGCCAGCAGTTCGGCCATGCGGTTGCTGCGACTGACGATCTCGGAGCGCCAGCTCTCGTCGCCGCCGGCGCTGGGCGTGGTGGCGGGCGAGCCCATGGCCAGCGCCTGGCTGATCTTCTCGAGCAGCTCGCGCGCGTCGTAGGGCTTGGTCAGGTAGGTGAAGACGCCGCGCGCCGTCGCCTCGACCGCGTCGGGGATGGTGCCGTGCGCGGTGAGTAGGATCACCGGCAGCGTCGGGTGGTCCTTGCGGATCTCGTCGAACAGCGCAAGCCCGTCGCGGCCGGGCAGGCGCACGTCGCTCAGCACCAGCTGCGGATGCTCGATCTCGAGCTGGGTCAGCGCCGATTCCGCCGACGTCACGGCCGTCACCTGGTAGCCGGCGGAATTCAACCGCATCGACAGCAGGCGCAGCATGTCGGGGTCGTCGTCGACCACCAGCAGTCGGGCGCCGGTGGCTTTCGCGGAACTGGGTGCTTCACTCATGGATATTCCTTCGGGCGCCGCTCAGGGCGCGGCGGGCTTGCTGCCGTTGGTCGGCGCCGGTGCATTGGGCCGAGCGAAGCTGCGTTCGATGGCGCGCAGGGCCTCGATCCGATCGTTCAGCTGGTCGATGCGGCGCTGTGCGTCGCGCGCCTGCTGGGCCTGGCGGTCGCGGTCGTCCTCGACCTTGCGCTGTTCGACGAAGCGTGCCGCCAGCAGGCGTGCCAGCGGCTGAAGCGGCTGGGCGTCGGCGGACGGATTGGAAATCACGCGTTGCAGCAGCCCCAACGAGCGCCCCAGATCGGCCGGCACGCGCGTCTGCGCCAGCACCAGGGCCACCTGCATCTGCGCCAACGGCGCATCGCCGGGGTCGCCCAGGCGCGTCAGTTCGGCCGCCAGCTCGTTGGCGCTGAGCGGGCGCAGCCGGTCGGCATAGGTGAGGACGGCTTCGGCCGGGGTGGCGCCGCGCAGCGAGAAGGCCAGTGCCGGCTGGGTCGCCAGAGCGATCGGCTCCGCCTCGACCGGGGTCACGCGGACCACCGGGGGCGGCGGCGGTGCCGGCACGGGGGTCGCAGGCGGGGGCGGCGCCGACGCGGGCGGCGGCGTGGTGCAGGCGCTCAGGAGGGTCAGCGACGACAGGGCGAGCGCCGAGGCAAGGGCCGGACAGCGGGCGAACGAAAAAAACATGGTTCGAAGAAAGCGTGGGAGCGCGAGGTATTCGGGGACAGGAGCGCGGCGGCTCAGGCGGAGCGCGGGAGTTCGATGCGGAATCGCCCCCCGGGGCCGTCGGGCAGCAGCGCGATGTGGCCGCCGTGTGCAGCAATGTACTCCTGCACGATCGACAGGCCGATGCCTGTGCCTTTGACCGCGTGCTCGGGCTGGCGTTCCCCGCGGTAGAAGGGTTCGAAGATGCGGTCGCGGTCGCCCTCGGCGATGCCGGGGCCGGCGTCGCTGATGTCGATGCGCGCGACGTCGGAGGTGCCCGAGACGTCGAAGCGGATGATGCCGCCGCGCTCGGAGAATCGGATCGCGTTCGACAGCAAGTTGGCCAGGGCCGTGCCCAGCTTGGCGGGGTCGACGGTGATCGACAGCGGTTCGCCCTCGACCTGCACCTGCAGCCCGTGCGCCTGCCATTGCAGGCGTTGCGCCTCGACCTGCTCCTCGATCAGCGGCAACAGGGCCGTGCGCTGGCGGTGCAGGTCGCGCGCCTCGAAGGCGGCGGCGTTGAAGCGCAGCAGCGCCTCGATCTGGCTTTGCAGCGAGATGGCGTTCTGTTGCAGGATCTGCGCGACCTCGCGCTGCGCCGGATTGAGCGCCCCGGTCACGCCGTCTTCCAGCAGCGAGATGCCTTCGCGCAGGGCCGCCAGCGGCGTCTTGAGTTCATGCGAGACGTGACGCAGGAAGCGTGCCTTGTCGGCATCGAGTTCCGTCAGACGCAGCCGCAACCATTCGAGCTGCTGCGACACGCGCCGCACGTCGGCCGGGCCTCGGATATCGATCGGCTCGTCGAGCCGGTTCTCGCCCAGCCCCACGATGGCGCGCTGCAGCCGCTTGAAGGGCCGCGCCAGCCAGACGCCGAAGGCCAGCGCCAGTGCCACCGCCAGCGCACTGGCGGCCAGCACCTGGCGCATCAGCCGCGTGCGGGCGTCTTCCAGGCGGGTCGAAAGGGCTGTGTTCTGTGCCTCGATCTGCGTCTGTGCCTGCTGGGCGATGTCGGTGTTCACCGCGTCGAGGTCGCGGAACTGCATGGCGAGCGTGGTTTCGCGGGTGAGGGCGGTGTCGGAGGGCCCGACCAGCAGCCGTTCCATCGCATCGAGCTGCATGCGCCAGGCGTCGATGGACGTGCGCTGCACACCGTTGTCGGCCAGCCGCGTGAGCACGTTTTGCGCGTCGCGCGCGGCGTCGTCGAAACGTCGGCGCAGCACCGCGTCGTTGAGCACCAGCGACTGGCGGCCGGCCCGTTCCATCGCCGCGCTGCGCTCGGCCAGCGACTGCGCCGCGCCCGACAGCGTGAGCGCGCGGGTCGCGGCGTCGCGGCTCTGGGTCATGAGCGCGTCGTACTGGAACACGGCGCGCAGCGCCACGCCCACCAGCAGGGCGGTGATCAGGAGGAAGGCGAAAAGCAGCAGCTGCTGGAAGGAGCCGCGCGCGGTGGTGAGCTTTGTCATCAGACGGCGAGCGAAGCCGTGGCCGGCAGGGCGGCGCCTGCCAGTTCGCGCGTGGGCACTTCACCGCGCAGGGTGTAGGCCAGCGAGCGCGTGATGCGCAGGTCGACCATCTGGCCGACCAGGCGTGCGTCGCCTTCGAAATTGACGACGCGGTTGCAGGCGGTGCGGCCCATCAGTTCGCTCGCGTTCTTGCGCGACGCGCCTTCGACCAGCACGCGCTGCGTGGTGTCGACCAGCGCCTGGCCGAAGTGCTTGACGTTGACGTCGATCGCCGCCTGCACCTGCTGCAGGCGCGCCAGCTTCACCGCGTGCGGCGTGTCGTCGTGCAGCGCCGCGGCGGGCGTGCCGGGGCGCGGGCTGAAGATGAAGCTGAAGCTCGAATCGAAGCGGCAGTCCTCGATGAGCTTCATCATCTTCGCGAAGTCCTCGTCGGTCTCGCCGGGGAAGCCGACGATGAAGTCGCTGCTGAGCGCGAGTTCGGGCCGGATCGCGCGCAGCTTGCGCACCGTGCTCTTGTATTCCATCGCGGTGTAGCCGCGCTTCATCGCCATCAGGATGCGGTCGCTGCCGTGCTGCACCGGCAGGTGCAGGTGGCTCACCAGTTGCGGCACCTTGGCGTAGGCCTCGATCAGCCGCGGCGTGAACTCGTTCGGGTGGCTGGTGGTGTAGCGGATGCGCTCGATGCCGGGGATCTCGGCGATGTACTCGATCAGCAGCGCGAAGTCGGCGATCTCGGCCGTGTCACCCATGCGGCCGCGGTAGGCGTTGACGTTCTGGCCGAGCAGCGTGACCTCGCGCACGCCCTGGTCGGCCAGGCCGGCGACCTCGACCAGCACGTCGTCGAGCGGCCGGTTGACCTCTTCGCCGCGGGTGTAGGGCACGACGCAGTAGCTGCAGTACTTCGAGCAGCCTTCCATGATCGAGACGAAGGCGGTCGCACCCTCGACCCGCGCCGGCGGCAGGTGGTCGAACTTCTCGATCTCGGGAAAACTGATGTCGACCTGCGGGCGGTCTTGCGCCTCGCGTTGGGCCAGCATCTCGGGCAGCCGGTGCAAGGTCTGCGGGCCGAACACCACGTCGACGTACGGTGCACGCGCGAGGATGGCCGCGCCTTCCTGGCTGGCCACGCAGCCGCCCACGCCGATCTTCACGCCCTTGGCCTTCAGATGCTTGATGCGCCCGAGGTCGCTGAAGACCTTCTCCTGCGCCTTCTCGCGCACCGAGCAGGTGTTGAAGAGGATCAGGTCGGCCTCGTCGATGTCCTGCGTCGGCTCGTAGCCCTGCGCGGCGTTCAGCACGTCGGCCATCTTGTCCGAGTCGTACTCGTTCATCTGGCAGCCGAAGGTTTTGATGAAGACTTTTTTGCTCATGGCGTGGGGGGATGGAAAACCATCGGGAGAAATGCCGCAGGCGCCCTGCGAGGCGCCCAAATGGAAGGGGGAAGGGGAAAAAGGGAAATGCGGCGGCGTCGGCCGCCGGCCTCACTGCCCGAAAGCGGGCAACTGGTTGAAGGGCGTCTTGCCGTCGTCGGTCGCGCCGCTGGCCGCCACGAAGGGCCAGAAGTTCAGGAAGGGCCTGCCGGCCGAGACGCGCTTCGCACTCGCCTCGGTGGCGGTGAGGATCCAGACCTCGCGCACCAGGCCGGCCGGGTCGCGCGTGTAGTTGACCAGCAGGTTCTGCCCGGTGACGGCGCCGGTCGTCACGACCATGTTCTCCGCACTGCGGATGCGCGCCCCGGGCGACAGGCGATCGGGCCGGCCGTCGAGCTGGATCTCCGGCGCCGCCAGCACCATCATCTGCCCGCGCAGCGTGCCTTCCGGGAAGTTGCGGCCACCCGCAGTGGCCTCGTTCTGGACCACGGCGTCCGGCGTCTGCGCCCATACGGCGGGCGGGCAGGCGAGCGCCGCCAGCATGACGAGGACGGAGAGGACGGAAAGGGCGGCCGAGGGGCCGGGGGCGGCGGTGCGTTGGCAGCGGTTCATGGGGTATATCCAGAGGCTGTGGAGCGGCCGATTTTAGCGGTCGGGGTCAGCGCACGGGTGTGGTGGCGGTGGACGGCCCCTCCCTGGGGGACGCTGCGCTTGCGGGTCAGGCGGTGGCCGATGCGCTGGTCGAGACCGGGCGCGGGGCCGACGCCGGCGATGACGCCCCTGCGCCGGGCAGGGCTTGGCGCGCGGCGGTGCCGAAGGCCGCGACGCGGGCCCAGTCCTCGACCGCGTCGAGCAATTGGGTCTGCATTGCCCGCGTCGTCGCCGTGTGGTCGATGTCGGGCCAGAAGCGGTATTGCACCCGCTCGAACAGCGGCGAGCCGCGCAGTTGGCTCAGCATCCCGTGGTTGCGGTCGGTCGAGTTGTAGGTCACCGAATACATCAGCGACACGGCTACGCCGCGGTCGGCCAGGGACAGAAGGCGCCGCTCGTGCTCCGCGGCGTCCACCACCGGTGCCTCGGCCCCTCCGAAGATGCTGCCCGCCGCCGCGCGCGGCTGGCGGTTCGGCAGCAGCGACGCCAGCCGCTCCAAGGTGCGCTGGCGCGCGGTGGCGTCGTCCTTGCCGAGCCAGTCGGTCAGGTCGCGCCACCAGAGGTAGCTCGCGCGTACCGCCGGGTTGACCGGGAAAGCAGCCAGCCGGCGCAGCTTGCGCTCGATGCGCACACTGCGCGTCAGGTACATCTCGCCGTCGAAGGCCAGCATGCCCGTCACGCGCGGGTCGGCGAGCGCCAACGCCATGGCGTTCTCGGCACCCGAGCAGATGCCGAACACCAGGAAGCGGCGGATGCCGTGACGCTCGGCCAGGTAGTCCATCGCGGCCTTCATGTCCTCGACGGCTTGCGCGCGGAATGCATGGCGGCTCTGCGCCGCCACGCTGTCGCCGATGCCGGAGAGGTCGAAACGCAGCGTCGGGATGCCGGCGCTCGCGAGTCGGCGCGCCGTCTTGACGTTGATGCGGTGCGGCCCGATACGGTGGTTCACCCCCGTGTTGAGCACCAGGCAGGCCGCGTCGGAGCGGCTCGACTGCGGCTGGCTGAGCAGGCCGAAAAGCCCTTCATCAGGGCCGAACAGAACGGGTGTCTCGGTGTAGTCATTCATGGATTTCTGCCATTACACGTTGCAATGCCTCCGCTGGCACCATCTCATTATTGGGGTGGGGGTTGCTGGTCCATATCATGGTATGCGGCAATGGGACATGGCGTGCGCTTCGACCCTGCGTCTGTGCCGTGACCCACTGCCGGGTGCTCGCATCGTCGGGTTTGGCGATCACCACGAGTTCGGTACCGGTGCTCAACTGGAGCACCTCGGGCGTGAGTCCCGCGATCTGGCGCCGCAGCAGGTCCGAGATGCCGAAGCCAAAGGCCTCGCTGCTGAAGGCGTCCGGATCGTCGCGCAGGCTGCGGCGCCAGGCCGCGTCCGGAATCGAATGGCTGAGTTCCAATTCGGCCACATGCTTTTCGCGCAGATCCTGCAGATAGCTGCGGCCCTCGAGCACCGGCTCCCAGAGCACGAGCCGTGCGATGCGGGGGCTCGCCGAGGCTGCGGCCTGCAGCGCCAGCGTGGCACCGATGCGCGCGCCGAACCACACGAGGCGGGCTGCACCGGAGCGCGAGAGCAGTTCGCGGTGGGCCTCGCCGATGTCGCGGCGCCAGCCCTCCATGTCGCCATCCTCGTCGTCGCCTGGCGAGTCGCCGGTGCCATAGGGGTCGAAGCGCAGCACCGGCACGCCGCGACGCGACAGCCGAAGTGCCAGCAGGCGGTAGAAGCGATGGCTGCGCAGGGCCTCGTGGCCCATCGGCGGGCACAACAGCACGGCGGTGTCGCTGGCGCGCGCGCCCTCCGCCGCATGGAAAAGACCGAAGAGCCGCCGCGATGGCGGGCCGAACATCAAGGGAGTCATGCCGTGAATTCCAGCGGCGCCTCGGCGGATGAGCCCGGCGCCAGCATGCGTCGCCCGCCGTGCCGCAGGCGCAGCGCCAGCGCGCCGATCGCGCTGTCGCCGTCCTCGAAGGACTGCAAACGCAGGTGTTCGACGCCGTCCGGCGTGGCCACGGCCACGTTCTGTGCTTCGGGCGCGATGCCGACTTCGAAGCCGTCGGTGGCCAGATCCAGCCCGATGCCGATCGCCTTCAGGCAGGCTTCCTTGCGGGTCCAGCAGACGAAGAAGGCGCGGTCGCGCAGGGGCTCGGGGCAGGCGGCCAGGGCAGCGTGCTCGGCGGGCGAGAAATAGGCGGCGGCGAGGGCCAGCGCGTCGGGCATCGGACGCACCCACTCGAGATCGACGCCTGGCTCGTCCCCGGTCGACAGGGCGACCAGACCGATGCCCTGGCTGTGGCTCAGATTGAAGTGCAGCCCCGCCGGCGCGAGTGCCGGTTTGCCGAAGCGGCCGGCCATCAGGCGCAGGCCCTCGCCGGAGCGGCCGGTGTGCTGGCCCAGCAGTTGGCGCAGCGCGGCATGGGCGGCGATGAAGCGCTGCCGATCGCGCTCGAAGACGAAGCGGCGCGCCCGCGCCAGCTCGTCGGCCGACAGCTTGGCGAGTGCCGCGGCCGGGACGTGCTGGTCCAGATCGATCCGCCACAGCGTGCAGCCGGGCGCATCGACGGGGAGGGCGAACGGCGAGAGGATCATGCGCACCGCCGCATCAGTCCTTGCGGCTCCAGCCGGAGAACACCCGGCCGAGCAGGCCGCCGCGCGCCGGCGGCGGGGCCGCCGACGTCAGGGGCGCCGGTGCCGAGACCTGCGAGGCCGCTAGCTGCGCCAGGCTTTCGAACATGTAGCGGCGCGCTTCGATGCGTTGGCCGAAGTTCTGTTCGGACTGCTGCACCACGCGCATCGCCAGCAGCGAATCGCCGCCGAGGTCGAAGAAGTTGTCGCCCGCGCGGATGTCGTTGACGTCGATGTTCAGCACGCTGGCCCAGACCTGCGCCAGCTGCGCCTGCTCCGGCTGCAGCAGTGTGGCCGTGCCGTTGCGGGCGACGGCGGCCTGCTCGCGCGCTGCCACCGTCATCGGCGGCGGCTCGGCGCTCGACGAGAGCCGCGACAGCAGGCGCGCGCTCGCCGAATCGGTCGGCGCGACCAGTTCGGACACCGGCATGTCGGGGCGGTCGGCGAGGGTGCGCAGGATCTCGACGAAGCGATCCCGGAAAGCGGTGCCGGTCTCCGGCAGGTAGATGTCCGCGTTGTAGGCGATCGGGCCTTCCAGGCCGTGCGGCTTCTCGAGCAGCCACAGGCCGAGGTCATCGGTGGCGCCGCGTTGCAGCAGATGCACCTGCTTGTGCGTCAGGCCGCCGAAATCGAGCGGCCGCTCGCGCGCGTCCTGGAAGGAGAACAGGGCCTGGTAGAGCCCGGCGCCCTGCGCCAGGTCGACGAATTCGGGCTCGGTGGCCATGCGTTCGAAGGGCACCTGCTGATAGCCCATGACGGCCACCAGTTCGTTCTTCACATAGCGGATGAAGCCCCCGAAGCCAAGCGTCCTGTCGACCTGGAAGGGCAGCGGCAGCACGTTGTTGAAGAAGCCCATCACCGATTCCAGTTCGGGCATCTCGCGCCCGCGCACCGGCGTGGCGATGACCACCGAACGGCTGTCGATCGCGCCGCTCATCATCAGCACATAGGCGCCCAGCGTCAGCATGCTCAGCGTGACGTCGTGCTGACGTGCCACCTCGCGCAGCCGCTGCGTCGTCGGCTGGTCGATGTGGATCCAGTTGACGCCGCCCTTGCCCGACATGCCCGCCTTGCGCGGCATGTCGGTCTTGGCGGCGCGTGGCGCGGGCATGCGCGCGAAACGCTGCTTCCAGAAGTCGAGCTGGCGGCTGAACTCCGGCTGGGCCATCCAGTCGGCGTACCACTGGGCGTAGTCGCCCATCGTCACCGGTGGCGCTGGCAAGGTGTGCTTTTGCTCGCGCACCAGCGCGCCGTAGATCGCCGACAGTTCGGTCTGGTAGATGTCGAAGGACCAGCCGTCCCAGATCAGGTGATGCGGCACGAACATGAAGGCGTGGTCGTCCGGCCCCATCCGGTAGAGCGCCATGCGGAACAGCGGTGCGCAATGGATGTCCAGCGGCTGGTCGGCCAGTTGCTGCATGCGGCCGGCGAGTTCGAGTTCGCGTTCTTCCTCGGGCAAGGCGCTCAGGTCGACCAGCGGAATGTCGAAGTCGATGCGCGGCACGATGACCTGCACAGCCACGCCCTGCGCGTCGGTGCCGATCGCCGTGCGCAGCGCGGCGTGTCGCTGCACCATGGTGTACAGGGCGGCGCGGAACTTGGCCACGTCGAGCGCACCGCGGAAGCGATGGCCCGACGGGGCGTTGTAGACCGGGCGACCCGGATGCAGTTCTTCCAGAAAGCGGATGCGTTCCTGCGCCGGCGTGAGAGGCGCGCTGCGGCGATCGGGCTGGTGCACGATGGGCTGCTGCGCCTGGGCCTGGCCGGACCCGCGCAGGCGCTTGACCGCGTCGGCAATGCGCTCGACCGTGGGCGCTTCGAACAGCGTCGACATCGGCAGCTTGAGCTGCAGCTCGCGGCCGAGCTGCGCCGTGAGGCGTGCCGCCAGCAGCGAATGCCCGCCCAGCGCGAAAAAATCGTCCTGGATGCCGAGCCCCGGCAGGCTGAGCGTCTGCTCCATCACCCCCAGGATCTGCCGATCGAGCTCGTCGCGCGGCGGCACCGCGGCGTCGCGGCGCGTGGCCGCCGCGCTCAACGGTGCCGGCAGCGCCTTGCGGTCGATCTTGCCGTTGGGCAGCAGCGGCAGCGCGTCGAGCGCGACGTAGTGCTGCGGCAGCATGTATTCGGGCAGGAAGCTGGCGAGGTGCTGGCGCAACGCGGCCGCGTCGGGCATCGGCCCGCGCGGCACCACGTAGGCCACGATGCGCACATCGCCCGGCACGTCTTCGCGCGTGACCACCAGGGCGCGGTCGACGGCGCCATGGCGCGCCAGGTTGGATTCGATCTCGCCGAGTTCGATGCGGTAGCCCCGCACCTTCACCTGATGGTCGGCGCGGCCCAGGCATTCGAGCGTGCCGTCGGCCCGCCAGCGACCGAGGTCTCCGGTGCGATACCAGCGTGCGCCGCCGGTGCCGTCGCGTGCGGGAACGAAGCGTTCCTCGGTGAGTTCGGGCCGGTTGAGGTAGCCGAGCGTCACGCCGGCACCGCCGATGTAGAGCTCGCCGGTGACCCCCACCGGCAGCGGCTGCCCCTGGCTGTCGAGTACATGGAACTGGGTGTTGATCACCGGGCGACCGATCGGGATCACGCCGTCGGCACGTATCACCCGGTGCAAGCTCGACCACACCGTGGTCTCGGTCGGGCCGTAGCCGTTCCAGAGTTCGCCGACCATCGGCAGCAGTTGGCGCGCGAGGTCCGCCGGCAGCGGCTCGCCGGTGCAGATCGCCAGCAGGTCGCGCCGGCCGGGCCAGCCGGCGTCGAGCAGGATGCGCCAGGTCGAAGGGGTGGCATCGACGAAGTCGACCTCTTCGGACTCGATCAGCTCGCGCAGGCGGTCGCCTTCCATTGCCTGGGTCTTGTCGGCCACCACGATGCGTGCGCCGACCGTCAAAGGCAGGATGACTTCGGACACCGCGATGTCGAAGGACAGGGTGGTGACGGCCAGTACGCGGCGTTGCGCGTCGATGCCCGGCACCGTGCGCAGGCCGGTCAGCAGGTTGACGACGGTGCGGTGCGGCACCCGCACGCCCTTGGGACGGCCGGTGGAGCCGGAGGTGTAGATCACATAGGCGACGTTGCCGGCATCGCCGCCGTGCGAGGGCTGTTCGGACGTCGGCCGCACGTCGTCGGCGCGTACGCGGGCCAGCGCCTGAAGCGGCGCGGTGGCGTCGGTGTCGGCATCGGTCACGGCGACGCGCAACTGCGCGTCCTCGATCATGAATTCGAGCCGATCGCGCGGGAAGGCAGGGTCGAGCGGCACGTAGCCGGCGCCCGACTTCAGGATGCCGACCAGCGCCACCAGCATGTGCGCATTGCGTGCGCAGCACAGGCCGACCAGGTCCCTGGGGCCGATGCCCTGTGCCTGCAGGCTGGCTGCCAGCCCGTTCGAGCGCTGGTCCAGCTCGCGGTAACTCAGCGACACGCCACCGGCGCGCACCGCCACCGCTTCGGGCGTGGCCTGGGCCTGGCGCGCAATGAGGGTGTCGATGCGAAGCTGCGCGTCGTACGGCGCAGCCGTGGCGTTGAAGGACTGCAGCAGCGCCTGGTCTTCGGCGCTGCAGGCCAGCGCCTGCGCAACGGTCGCATCCGGCTGGCGCGCGAGTTGCGCCAGTGCATCGCCGTACAAGGCCAGCCAGCGCCGCACGGTGGATTCGTCGAACAGCGCCGTGTTGTATTGCAGCTCCAGCTGCAGGCCGTCGGACACCGGCACTGCATTGAGGAACAGTTCGAAGTTCTCGAAGTGGCGCGCATTGCCGCACAGCCGGCTCTGCAGCCCTGGGAAGCTTCCGCCTTGCGAGGTCGCGGCGCGGTCGAGGTTGAACATGACGCTGACCAATGGCGGCCGGCTGGCATCGCGCTTGAGGGGCAGGTGCTTGAGCAGCGTGCCGTAGGTGAGCGTCTGGTGGTCGAAGGCGTCGAGCAGCGTGTCGGCAATCTGCCGCAGCAGTGTGTCGAAGGGCTGCGCCGCATCGACGGCCACCCGTACCGGCAGCAGGTTGACGCAGTGGCCGACCAGCTTGGGCATGCCGCTGGCGGCCTGTCCCGCGGCCGGGACGCCCACGACGATGTCGTCCTGCTGCGAGAGTCGGTGCACCAGCGCCGCGAAGACGCTGAAGAGCGTGGCGAAGAGGCTGATGCCGGCGCGCGCGCCGAGCTGTCGGGCGGCGTCGACCAGCGGCGCGGGCAGCAGCACATCGGTGCGCCGCGCGTCGAAGCTGCGCCGCGCGGCGCGCGGGCGGTCCAGTGGGAGCTCCAGCGTCGGCAGGGTGGCGCCGGGGTATTGCCCCAGCCAGTAGCTCAGCTGCGTCTGCGCCATCGGCGTGACGGCTTCGGCGCGCTCCCATTGGGCATAGTCGGCGTACCGGGGTGCCGGGTCGAGCGCCGCGCCCTGGCCGCATCGTTCGGCGTAGAGCAGGCCCAGGTCTTCGGCGATGACGCCCCAGGACCAACCGTCGCAAACCGAATGGTGCGCCGTCATCATCAGCACGTGCTGCGTCGGCGCGAGCCGGTACAGCGCCGCGCGAAACAGCGGCCCCTGCTCCAGGTCGAAGGGCGTCTCGACGGCTTCGGTGTGCGCCTTGGTCATCGCCTCGGCGCGGGCCTCGGCGTTCAGCGCGCTCAGGTCGTTCAGCGGCAGTGCGATCGGCCCGGGCGCGGCGACGATCAGTTGCTCGCCATCGGGCGAGAAGGTGGCGCGCAGCGCATCGTGCCGCGCCAGCAGAGCGGTGACCGCGGCCGACAGCGCGCCCACGTCGAGCACGCCGTCGAGTTGCAGGTCGACCGACTCGTTGTAGGCCAGCGAGGCCTGGCTTCCGAGCCGGTGGGCCAGCCAGACTTCGCGCTGCGCCTCGGTGGTCGGGACGACGCCCGCGATCGCCCCGAGGGCGAAGGGGTCGAAGTCGTCCGCGACGGCGCCGTCTTTCGGTTCAGTCGTTGGGTTCACGTGGCTGCCGGTCAGGTCGTGGATGGCGGCCCTGGCGTTCACGCGTCCACCTTGCGGAACTTGCCGGGGTTGACGGGATCGGGCACGAACCAGGCGGGCTGCCCGTCCTTGTCGCGGCCCAGGCGTGCATCGGGCACCGGCGGATGCGCGGCGTCGAAGGCACGGCTGGCCGGCGCGCGGCCTGGCAGGAACTCGGCTTCCTGCATCTCGGCGACCGATTCCTTGAAGGCCGACTTGATGGTCGCGATGTCGGCACGCGTGTGCGCGGTCGTCATGAAGCAGGGGAAATTGTCGAGGATGTGCACGCTGCGGCTGCGCATCATCGCGAACAGCAGGTCCTGCAGCGGGTGGTCTTCCAGCCAGCTCACGCGCCAGAGCGAGGCGAAGTAGCGAATCTCCAGCGGCGCGCCGACTTCGCGGCAGAAAGCGGTCAGCTCGTCGGCCATGGCGGCGGTGTGCAGGTTGAGCTGCGTCTGAAGCGCGCCGCCCGATGCCTTCAGGTGGTCGAGCGACGCCTTGGCTGCGGCCAGCGTGAGCGGATGCCGCACGAAGGTGCCGGCGAAGTAGGTCACGCCCACAGTGGGGATCGAGTCGTCGCCGTAGTTCCAGGCGCCGCCGTCGAGCGCGTCCATGTACTCGCGCTTGCCGGCGATGGCGCCGATCGGCATGCCGCCGCCGATCACCTTGCCGTAGGTGGCGAGGTCGCCGCGGATGCCGAACAGCGCCTGCGCGCCGCCAGGATGCGCGCGGAACCCGGTGATGACCTCGTCGAAGATCATGCAGGTGCCGCTCTGCGCCGTGATGGCGCGCACTTCCTGCAAGAATTCCTTCGGCTGGAAGTCCGGGCGGCGGCTCTGCACCGGCTCGATCACCACCGCCGCCAGTTCATTGGCGTTCTTGCGGATGAACGCGAGCGATTCGGGCGTGCCGTAGTCGAGCACGCGCACGTCGCCGAACATGCCGCTCATCACGCCCGGCGTGGCCGGGATGCCGCGGGCGCCGCGGCCGGCGCGCACCAGCACCTCGTCGAAGGTGCCGTGGTACGAGCCGCTGAACAGCACGATGGTGCTGCGGCCGGTGTGGGTGCGGGCGATGCGAATGGCCGCCATCACCGCTTCGGAGCCGGTGTTGCACAGCGCCGCGCGGTCGAAGCCGGTCAGCTCGCAGATACGTTGCGTCACCTCGGCGGCCAGCGGGTGCTGCGGGCCGATCTCGTAGCCGAGGTCGAGCTGCTTGCGGATGGCGTCGTTCAGAAAATCGGGCTGCCAGCCGAACATGTTCATGCCGAAGCCGTTGAGGGTGTCGACGTACTCGTTGCCGTCGATGTCCCACACGCGCGAGCCCTTGGAGCGGTCGACCACCAGTTGGTAGGTGATTTCCTTGGTCGCAGGGCGGAAACCGTTGACCACGCGCGGATCGGCCATGTGCGGCCGGTTGGCGGCGGTGAATTCCTTGCTCTTGCGGCTGCGTTCGACATAGCGCCGCACGAAGGCATCGAGCCGGGCCTGCTGGCGCGGCGTGATCTCGCGGTTCGGCGTGGTGTGGATGCGGGCGATGGCGCCGAAGGCCTTCTTGACGTCATAGGGGACGCCACCGGTGGTCGGCATCTCGGCGGCCACCGGGGCCGCCGCGACCAGGGCGGGTGCCGGCGCTGGCATCTCGATGGCCGACGGCACGGCGCCGCCCGTGCCGGTGCCGGCCAGCAACGCGAGCTGCTGCTGCATCAGCTGCATCTGCTGGGCGATGACCTGCTGGATCAACGGCGTGCCGGCTTGCGGCTGCATCACCGCGATGCTGGCGGGTGCGGCCAGCACCGGCAGTGCCGCGACGGCAGCGGCCGGCAGCGGGTGGGCCGGGGCAGCGGCCGTACGCATCGGCGCCGGTGCCGGGGTCAGAGCGCTCGCCGGCTCGGGTGGCAGGCTCTTGTCGAGGTGGTCGACCAGCAGGTCGAAGCTGCGGCAGCCTTCCATGAGCTGGCGGAAGCTGATGTTGATCTTGAAGTGCTTCTTGACCTGGAGCGCGGCCTGCGTGAGCACCAGCGAGTCCATGCCCTGGTCGATGAAGGCGCTGGCGCCGTCGGCATCGGCCATCGGCGTGCCCGAGATGTCTTCGAAAAGCTCGCGCACCTTGGCGTGCAGCGTGGCATGGCGGGCGGTCAGGACGTCGGTGGACATGGCGGGCTCCGGAGGCGGATCGATGGGGGTGACGGAAGTGGCGAGCGCCGGCAAAGGCGTCGAGACGGCAGCCGGCGTGGCCGGTGCTGCGATGTCGACCCAATGGCGCTTGCGTTCGAAGGGGTAGGTGGGCAGGCGCACCCGCGACTTGCGGCTGCGCGTGTCGAGCTGGTGCAGGTCGGGCGTCGTGCCCAGCGTCCAGAGCCGGCCGAGCGCCAGGCGATGGGCGACGAGTTCATCCACCGGCGTGGCGCCGAGCATGGGCAGGGCGACCGGCGCGGGCTTCTCGCGCGTCGCATGCTGGCGCACCAGCGTGCTCAGGCTGTTGCGCGGACCCAGTTCGACGAAGAGCGGCTCGGCGAACTGGCCCAGCGCCGCGATCAGGGCGGGCGAGAAGCGCACCGTTTCGCGCAGGTGGCGCGCCCAGTAGGCGGGGTCGGTCGCTTCGTCGGCGGTGAGCACGCGGCCGGTCAGGGTCGAGACGATGGTGCGTTGCGGCGGGGACAGGGTGAGTTCGCGCACCAGGGTCTCGAAGGGCGCCACCGCCGGCGCCATCATGGCGGAGTGGAAGGCGTGCGAGGTCTGCAGCAGGCGCGTGGCGACGCCATCGGCCTCGAGCCGCGCCTGCAGTCGAACGATGGCCTCGGTCGGGCCGGCGGCGACGCAGGCGCTGGGCCCGTTCTCGGCAGCCAGCGACAGATCGTCGCCGAGGAAGGGCGCGAGCTGGGCGGCGGCAAGGCGCACCGACAGCATCTGGCCGGCCGGCAGGGCCTGCATCAGCGCGCCGCGCTGCGCCACCAGGCGCGCGGCGTCGGCCAGCGACATGACGTTGGCGATCACCGCCGCGGCGAATTCGCCCACGCTGTGGCCGATCATGGCGGCGGGGCGCAGGCCGAAGGCCAGCGCGCGGCGCGCCAGCGCCACTTCGAGCGCGAAGGTGGCCGGTTGCGTGACCGCCGTCGGCAGCAGTGCATTGGCATCGTCCGAGAACATGCGTTCGCGCAGGCTGAAAGGCAGCACGGCGTCGAAGGCCGCGAAGCATTCGTCGAGTGCGGCGCGGAAGATCTCGTCGTGCACATACAGCGTGCGACCCATGCCGGCGTACTGCGCGCCCTGGCCGGGGAACAGCAGCACCAGATCGTGGCTGCGCGGCGCGACCGTACCGCTCACCTTGTACGGCGAACTCGGGGCCCGCAGCATGGCGACCGTTTCGGCGGAGCCGTCGGCCACCAGCGCCAGCCGTTGCGCGAAGGCCTTGCGGCCGACGCGCAGCGTGTGGGCCACATCACCGAGGTTGAGCGAGGGCTCGGCTTCCAGATGGTCGGCCAGTTGCGCCGCCATGCGGGCCAGCGCCGTGGGCGTGCGGGCCGACAGCGTGAACAGCTGCGGGCCGGCGACCGGTTCGGACGGCTGGGCGAGCGGCGCTTCTTCGAGGATGACGTGCGCGTTGGTGCCGCCCACACCGAAGGAACTGACGCCCGCGCGGCGCGGCACGCCGGCCTCGCGTGGCCAAGCCGAGAGCTGCGCGTTGACGCGGAAGGGCGTGCCGTCGAAATCGATCGACGGGTTGGCCGCATCGAAGTGCAGCGAGGCCGGCAGGCGCTGCGCGTGCAGGGCCAGCGCGGTCTTGATGACGCCGGTGGCGCCGGCGGCCATCAGCGTATGGCCGACATTGCTCTTGACGGAGCCGATGGCACAGAAGCCGCTGTCAGCCGTGTGGCGTGCGTAGGCGCGTGCCAGGGCGGCCACTTCGACCGGGTCGCCCATCGGCGTGGCGGTGCCGTGCGCTTCGACGTACGAAATGCTGCGTGCATCGACGCCGGCCGAGGCGAGGGCCATCGACACCACGGCGGCCTGGCCGTCGACGCTGGGCGCCGTGAAGCTGGCCTTGACCGCGCCGTCGTTGTTCACACCGACGCCGCGCAGCACCGCATAGATGGTGTCGCCGTCGGCCTGCGCGTCGGACAGGCGCTTGAGCATCACGACCGCGGCACCGTCGCTGAACACCGTGCCCTGGGCCTTGGCGTCGAAGCTGCGCGTGTGGCCGTCGGGCGAGTACATCGCGCCCTCTTGATAGAGATAGCCGCTGTTCGGCGGGCAGTGGATGGCGACGCCGCCGGCCAGCGCCATGTCGCACTGGCCCGAGCGCAGCGCGTGGAAGGCCTGCGCCATGGCGACCAGCGAGGTCGAGCAGGCCGTGTTCAGGCTGATGGCCGGGCCGGTGAGGTTGAGCCGGTTGGCCACGCGGGTGGCGAGGTAGTCCTTCTCGTTGCCGAGCATCACGGCGAACTCGCCGACCGCTTCGATCAGATCGTCGCGCGGCATCACGTGGCGCTGGAAGTAGGTCGCGTTGTGCATGCCGGCGTACACGCCGACCGGGCGCTGCTGCTGGTCGGGCGCGTAGCCGGCGCGTTCCATGCATTCCCAGCAGATCTCCAGGAAGAGGCGCTGCTGCGGGTCCATCAGCGTCGCTTCCTTGGGGTTGATGCCGAAGAAAGCGGCGTCGAACTGGTCGACGTCGTCGAGCACGCCGCGGGCGCGCACATAGGCCGGGTCGGCCCGCAGCGCGGCGCTGACGCCAGCGTCGAGCGTCGCATCGTCGAAGAAGCGGATCGTGTCGCGGCCGGCGACCAGGTTGTCCCAGAACTGTTCCACGTCGGCGGCGCCGGGGAAGCGGCCGGCCATGCCGACCAGCGCGATGGGCTCTTGCACATCACCGCCGATGGGCGCGGCGCGTGCCGCCGCCGGCGCGGTGACGACGCCATCGAGTTCGCGGGCGATCGCCTGGGCGGTCGGATTCTGGAAAAACAGGTTGGTCGACAGGCGCTGGCTGCTGCTGGCCTGCAGGTCGGCCAGCACCTTGAGCACGCGCAGCGAGTCGCCGCCCAGGTCGAAGAAGTTGTCGGCGCGGCCCACCGGGTCGATGCCCAGCGCGCGCGCAAAGGCGGCGCACACCAGGCGTTCGGTGTCGGTGCGGCCTTCTTCGTACGGCTCGGCCATCTCGGGGCGCTGGGCCAGCGGTTCGGGCAGCGCGCGGCGGTCGATCTTGCCGTTGGGCGAGCGCGGCAGCGCGTCGAGGGTCACGAAGATGCCGGGCACCATGTACGGTGCCAGCGTGGTTTGTAGATGGGTGCGGAAATCGTCAGCGCTGGGGGAGGCGTCCGGCTGCGTGGTGACATAGGCCACCAGGCGCGCGTCGCCGCCGCCATCGTGGCGCGCCAGCACCGCGGCCTCGCGCACGGCGGGGTGCGCGAGCAGCGCGCTTTCGATTTCGCCGAGTTCGACGCGGAAGCCGCGCACCTTGACCTGATGGTCGTTGCGGCCGATGTAGTCGATCTCGCCATCGGCGCGCCAGCGGCCGATGTCGCCGGTCTTGTAGAGGCGCGCCTGCGGATCGTCGCTGAACGGGTCGGCAACGAAGCGCTCGGCCGTCAGCTCGGGCCGGTGCAGGTAGCCGCGGGCCACGCCGACGCCGCCGATGTGGATTTCACCGGCCACGCCGACGGGGGCGACCTGGCCGTGGCGGTCGAGCACATGGATGCGGCTGTTGGCGATCGGCTGGCCGATCGAGGGCAGGGCCGCCCACTCGGACGGATCGGCACCGAGTTGCAGTGCGGTCACGACATGGCTTTCGGTCGGCCCGTACTGGTTGTGCAGCCGGCTGCCCGGGTGGCGCGCGAAGAAGGTGCGCACGGCGGGGCTGGCGTGCAGTTGCTCGCCGGCCGTCATCACGTCCTGCAGGTCGGGCAGCGACTCGCCGGCCGCCACGGCGTATTCGGCGAGGTTCTGCAACGCGATGAAGGGCAGGAACAGGCGTTCGACCCGTTGTTCGCGCATCACCGCCACCAGCGCCTGCGGATCCCGCCGCACCGACTCGTCGATCAGCACCAGCGTGCCGCCGGTGCCGAGGGTCGCGAAGATCTCCTGGAAGGCGACATCGAAGCCCAGGGCGGCGAACTGCAGGGTGCGCTGCGGCTTTGCGACCGGCGGGTGCGCCTGCTGCCAGTGCAGCAGGTTGACCAGTCCGCGGTGCGGCATGGCGACGCCCTTGGGGGTGCCGGTGGATCCGGAGGTGTAGATGACGTAGGCGAGCTGCTGCGGCGACATCGGCGGCAGGCTGGCCGGCAGCGGCGCTGCGCTATCGTCGCCGGCGGGTTGGGCGCGCGACAGCAGCGTGTCGATCAGCAGCACGTCGGCGCCGCCGGTCGGCAGCGCGCTGTGCAGCGCCTCCTGCGAAAGGATCACCGCCGGGCGGGCGCCCGCAAGGATCACGGCGGTGCGCTCGGTGGGATGGCTCGGATCGAGCGGCACATACGCACCGCCGGCCTTGAGCACGGCCAGCAGGCCGACCACCATCTCGAGGCTGCGTTCCAGGTACAAGGCCACCGGCACGTCGGGCCCGACCCCGCGAGCGCGCAACTGACGGGCCAGGCGGTTGGCGTGGCGATCGAGTTCCGCGTAGCGCAGGGACCGATGGCCGTGTCGCACGGCCTCGGCCTCGGGCGTGCGTGCGGTCTGCGCTTCCACCAGTTCATGAACCAGCCGGTCGGTCGGCCAGGCGGCGCTCGTGGCATTGAAGCGCTCGAGCAGCGACTGTTCGTCCGCGCCCATCAGGGGGAGCGCGTGCCAGGGGGTGTCGAGGTGGTCCGGGAGCGCGGCCAGCACGGTCTGCACATGGCCGGCCCAGCGGGCCGCCGTGGACGTGTCCACGCGCGCCGTGTGGTGCAGCGCGCCGTCGAACCCGCCGTCCGGGCGCACGGCCAAGGCCAGCGTGAGGTCGAAGGGCGTGTCGCTGACGGGCCCGATGGTGGCCCCGACCTGCAGCGCGGCCTGGGTGCGCGACGGATGCATCAGGGCGTCGTCGCTCGCTCCGCGCGACGGCGCGGTGCCGCGCAACGTCGCTTCAAGGCGGGGCAGCAGCATCGCCAGCGTCGGCTCGCCACGCAGGTCGGCATGCAACGGCTGCAGTGCATCGGAGGGACCGAAGCGACTGGGCAGCAGGAACTCGTCCTGGGTGCTCAGGCGCGCCAGCACCACGGACCAGGCGGCGAAGGCCAGTGCTTCGAGAGTGGTCTGCTGCGTGCGCGCCAACAGGGCGAGGCGTGTGCCGGCCGAGGGGCAGACGGCGAAAGCAACGGTTTGCACGGTGCCGGAGGGAAGATCCGAGGCGGCGCCAGACAGCGGAAGTTCAACCAGGCCCGGAAGAGCCGTCCAGGCCATGCTCGCATCGACGCCGGCCGGCTGCGCGCCCTCGAACGCCAGCGCAGCACACGGGGCTGCGGATGGAGCGGACGGTGCGGACTCGGGTCTCTGGTTCATGGCAGCCTTTCTGACACGCCGCCCCCAATTTCAAGGGGCCTGCGCGCTCACTTCTCACTTCCTCGTCGCGCCTGCTTCATTGTCAGATTTAATAACAAAGCGCTCGTTTTGCTGCAGATCTTCCACCCTGCGGCGGGCGCTTGCCCATCTGCCGAAAGCCAAGCAAACGGCCTATGCCATTCCGGGGAATGTGACATGGGACGCAATTGGTTGCGATTCACGGCTTGACAGCTGCCAGCGTGACAAGGCGTTACGCACCCGCATTGTGCGCCGATTCGTATAAAAAATGAATACTAAACACTGCAGGCCAACCATTGTTGACCTCGCTTGAACGGCGAATGTGTGAGGAATTGCCGCGGATCGCCGTCAAGCCCGAAGGACAGCGTCAGTCGATGGCTTCGTCGCGCACGTCGTCGACCAGGTGGCCCACGTCGCCCCAGCCGATCAGGCTGAGGCCTTGCGGCGTCCAGAGCAGCCGGTTGATGGCTGCGTTGCCCAGATGCCAGGTGCGCGGCGCCTGCAGTTCCTGGTGGGTGGACGCGCGGTAGAGCACGTCCATGACGCCGCCGTGCGCCACCAGCACGACGAGTTCGCCGGCGTGGCGCGCCGACAGTTCCTCGGCCACCCCGGTGACGCGCGCGCGGAATTCGAGCAGCGACTCCCCGTGGCCGCCGGGGCGGAATTCGGGATCGCGGGTACGCCAGCGATGCGCTTGGTCCGGCGTCTCGGCTTCGATCTCGGCAAAGGTGCGGCCCTCGAAGCTGCCGAAGGCGCGCTCGCGCAGCCGCGGCTCCGGCTGCACCGTCAAGCCACGGGCGCCGCCGATCGCCGCCGCGGTCTGCCAGGCGCGGGCCAGGTCGCTGGCATAGATGGCCGAAATCGGCTCCTCGCCCAGGGCTCGGCCGAGCTGCCGCGCCTGGCGCTGCCCGGTGTCGTTCAGGCCGATGTCCAACTGGCCCTGGATGCGGGTGTCCACATTCCAGGCGGTTTCGCCATGGCGCACCGCGATCAGGCGGGTGGCCTCCATCATGGGCAGCGGCACCGCGGTGGCCGCGTCACGGCGCCGCCTTCGGAATCTCGATGTCGACGCGCCGTTCGCCGGACGGCGGATTCGGAAAGCCCTGCAGCGCCGCCTGGAACATCACCGGCAGGACGGCGGCGTCGGTGCTGTAGGGGCCATCGTTGCGCGCCCGGGTCTCGTAGACGACCTGGTTCGACGGCAATTCGCGCAGCACGATGCTGACCTCGCGCAGGTACCAGGGGGTCGAGGCCGGGGGGAATCCCGGGCCGTACCAGCCTGCGCCGTACCAACCCGCGCCGCCCCAGCCGCGGCCATAGCCCAGACCGAAGCGCGATCCGGGACCCCAGCCGGGATGGAACCATGGATCGGTCCAGGGCGAGAAGGTCGGCGTGACGCGGGCGCCGAGCTGGACGCTGTAGCGGGCCGCGGTGTCGTCGCGCCTCAGGCCGGCGCGCTCGAGCGCCGGACCGGCCATGGCCTCGAGGGCCGCGGCACCGCGCGCCGCGTCACCCTCCTGCTGCGAGGGGAGCCGCTCGAAGCGGTAGCTGGCACCGGCGGCCACGCCGCTCGCGGGCAGTTGCGAGAAGCTGCGGACTTCGCTGTCGACCACCCATCGCGTGGCGCAGCCGCTCAGCGCGGCGAGCAGGGCGAGCGCGCTGAGGGCGAGGAAAGCACGTCGTAGCGTCATGTCGAAAATCTCCAGGGTCGCAGGCCGGCGGTCGGGCCGTGGCGCAGCGCTCAGAGCTGAACGATGCGCAAGGGCGAAGCCGCGGCCGGGAAGTCCGGCGCGTCGAAGGCCTTGTCGCCCTCCGGATCGGGCACGCCGGTCGCCTTGAGACCCTTGAAGTCGAAGGATGTTCCGTCCAGCAGGTGCGACGGCACGATGCTCTGCAGTGCGCCGAACATGTTCTCGATGCGGCCGGGGTGCTTCTTCTCCCACTCGCGCAGCATCTCGCCGACCTGCTGGCGCTGCAGGTTTTCCTGGCTGCCGCACAGCGTGCACGGAATGATGGGGAATTCGCGGTGCTGCGCCCAGCGGATCAGGTCCTTCTCGGCGACGTAGGCCAGCGGGCGGATCACCACATGGCGGCCGTCGTCGCTCACCAGCTTCGGCGGCATCGACTTGAGCTTGGCCGCGAAGAACATGTTGAGGAAGAAGGTCTGCAGCATGTCGTCGCGGTGGTGGCCCAGCGCGACCTTGGTGGCGCCGAGCTCGTCCGCCACGCGGTACAGGATGCCGCGGCGCAGCCGGCTGCACAGGCCGCAGGTCGTCTTGCCCTCGGGAATCACGCGCTTGACGATGCTGTAGGTGTCCTGCTCCTCGATGTGGAAGGGCACGCCCAGCGCCTTCAGGTAGGTCGGCAGCACGTCTTCGGGGAAGCCCGGCTGCTTCTGGTCGAGGTTGACCGCCACGATGTCGAAGTGGATCGGCGCCCGGGCGCGCAGCTTGAGCAGGATGTCGAGCAGCGCATAGCTGTCTTTCCCGCCCGAAACGCACACCATGACCTTGTCGCCCTCTTCGATCATGTTGTAGTCGACGATGGCCTTGCCCACCTCGCGGCACAGGCGCTTCTCGAGCTTGTGCGTCTCGCGCTCGATCTTCAGGACCTTGTCCTGCGATACGGCTTCATCGTCTGTCCAAACAGCGCTCATCGATAAACCTCCGTGCTGCGCACTGCGGTGCGAGCTTGCTTGGGGCGGCCCGGCGCGACGCTCATGACCATTGCCCCGTTTCCACGCGAATCGCCACTTCGCAGTCGTCGAAGATCTTCAGCTTGGCGATCTTCACCCGCACGCCCAGCACCCCGGGCAGCTGCATCAGCCGATGCGCCAGCTTGCCGATGAGGCTTTCCAGCAGGTTCATGTGCACCTCGGTGCACTCCTCGATGATGATGCGGCGCACCTTGCGGTAGTCGAGCACATGCGTGATGTCGTCGTCGGCCGGCAGCAGCGGCTGGCTGCCGAGGTTGAGTTCGGCGTCGACCTGGATCTGCTGCGGCGCGTCGTGTTCCTGCGCGAGGATGCCGAGGCTCGCGTCGAAGCGCAGGCTGGTCAGCGTGAGGATCTGGGTGCCCTTGGTCAGCATCGGTGGCTCACATCAGCGAAAAATCGCGTTCGAATTTCATCAGGTGCTGGCCGCCATCCACCAGCAGCGTCGTGCCGGTGATGGACTGGTTCTCCAGCGCGAATTTCACGGTGGCCGCCACGTCGGCAGCCGTCGAGGAGCGGCCCAGCGGGCTGGCCGAATGCAGGCTGCGGAATTTCTCCTCGCTCAGCAGGTGGCTCGTGAGCGTGAGGCCCGGCGCGACGCCCACCACGCGCAGCTGCGGCGCGAGCGCCAGGGCCAGCATGGTGTTGGCGGCTTCCAACGCGGCCTTCGATAGCGTGTAGCTCAGGAAGTCGGGGTTCTGGTTCCAGAGCTTCTGGTCGAGCAGGTTCACCACGGCGCCTTGCGCCTCGGCACCGCGCGACAGCAGGTGCGTGTGCAGGGCCTGCGCGAGCAGGATCGGCGCCGCGGTGTTGGTGCGCAGATGCGCCTCCAGCGACGCGAAGCCCAGGCTCGCGGCGTCGTCGTGTTCGAACAGCGACGCGCTGTTGACCACTGCGTCGAGCCGCCCGAACTGCGCGACCACCTGCGGCAGCAGTTCGCGCACCTGAGCCTCGTCGGCCAAGTCGGCGCTGACCATGGCCGAGGGCATGCCCGAGCGCGCGGCGCAGTCGGCTGCGGTCTGCCGCGCCTCGTCGGCCGAGTGCCGGTAGTGCACCGCCACCTGCCAGCCGCCGTCGGCCAGCGCGAGCGCGATCTCGCGGCCGAGCCGCTTGGCGGCGCCGGTGACGAGAACGGTGCGCACGGGGCGCGCGGACGAGGGCTGGGGCATGGGAGAAGAAGTGAAGAGAGACAATCGTGGCGTGACCACGACCCCCCCAATTTTAACGACCGCGCTCGACCGGCTCCTCGGTCAGGCCATTCAGCGTGCCGGCGGCTGGATCGGCTTCGACCGCTTCATGGCGCTCGCGCTCTACGCGCCGGGGCTCGGCTACTACGCCAACGCCAGCCGCAAGTTCGGCCACCTGCCGTCCTCCGGCAGCGACTTCGTCACTGCACCCGAGCTCACGCCCCTGTTCGGCCAGGCGCTGGCCGCGCAGGTCGGCGAGGCGCTGGCGCACAGCGGCACCGACGAGGTCTGGGAATTCGGTGCCGGCTCCGGGGCGCTGGCGCTGCAGCTGCTCGACACCCTGGGCGAGCGCATCTCGCGCTACCGCATCGTCGACCTGTCGGGCACGCTGCGCGCGCGCCAGCAGGAAACGCTGGCGGCCCATGCGGCCAAGGTCGAATGGCTCGACGCGCTGCCCGAATCGATGCAGGGCGTGGTGGTCGGCAACGAGGTGCTCGATGCCATGCCGGTGCAGTTGCTGGCACGCATCGGCGGCCGCTGGTTCGAGCGCGGCGTGGTCGCAGGGGCGCACGGCGGCTGGGCCTGGGAAGACCGGCCGACGACGTTGCGGCCACCGGTGGCGATCGAGGGCGAGAACGACTACCTCACCGAGATCCATCCGCAGGCCGAGGCCTTCATCGCCACGCTGGCCGACCGGCTCACGCGCGGTGCCGCCTTCTTCATCGACTACGGCTTTCCGGAGGCGGAGTACTACCACCCGCAGCGCCACATGGGCACCGTGATGTGCCACCAGGCGCACCGTGCCGACGACGATCCGCTGATCGACGTCGGCGCCAAGGACATCACGGCGCATGTGAACTTCACCGGCGTGGCGCTGGCTGCGCAGGACGCCGGGCTGCACGTGCTGGGCTACACCAGCCAGGGGCGCTTCCTCATCAACTGCGGGTTGCTCGGCCTGTCTGACCAGGCCAGCGTGGCACAGCGCGCGCTGGCGGGCCACCTGGTGCACGAGCACGAGATGGGAGAGCTCTTCAAGGTGATCGGCCTGGCCGCCGGCGAACCCTGGGAACCGATGGGCTTTGCCGAGGGCGACCGCAGCCACACGCTGTAGCGCGGGGGCTTGCGCTCAGGGCGGCGGGCGCTTGCGCAGCGCGCGGAGTTCGTCCTTCAGGAAGGCGTTGGCTTCGACCGGCGCCGCGTCGCCCATCTTCACCATGTAGGGCTTGCCCGTCATTTCCGAGCGCGAAGCGCACAGGTCGATGAAGTCCTCGGCGGTGACGATCTTCTCCTTGAAGTACGCGTATTTCGCCTGCATGTGCTGCGCCGCCTCGGCCGCCGTGTGGCTCGATCCGTTGCGCAGGAAGTTCATCGTGGGCATCTTCTCCACCCGCTGGATCAGCGCCTGGATGAGCGCATGCTCCTCGGGCGGCGGTGTGGCCGCGCCCAGCGACCCCCACGCCAGCAGCAGCACGGGCAGGAGTTGCCGGAGCCATCGATGAAACGCCATGCCTTTGTCTTTCATGAACGGATCGGCCATGCTTGCAGCCCTGGCACGCCGTGTCAAACCCCACTCGGGTCTAATTCCGGTCTTGTCTTGATCCCGGTCACCCTTAGCCCACTTCCGCCGAACACCGCCCGATGAGCCTTTCGCCCGATCTCCTTCGCACCGCCCATGCCCTGGCCGACGCCGCAGCCGCCCAGTCGATGGCGTACTTCCGCACGTCGCTCGACATCATCACCAAGGCCGATGAAAGCCCGGTGACCCTGGCCGACCGCGCCGCCGAGACGGCGATGCGCGCGGTGCTGGCCGCCGGGTGGCCCGACGACGGCATCTACGGTGAAGAGCATGGGTCGGAGCGCGTCGACGCCGCACGCGTGTGGGTGCTCGACCCGATCGACGGCACGCGCAGTTTCATCACCGCGTCGCCGCTGTGGGGCACGCTGATCGGTGTGCTCGAAGGCGGGCGCGTGGTGCTCGGGCTGGTCGACATGCCGGTGCTGGGCGAGCGCTGGGTCGGCCAGGCCGGCGTCGGGGCGCATCGCAACGGCGTGGCCGTGCGCGCAAGTGCCTGCCGCGAGATCGCCCAGGCCCGCATCGTGACCACCTCGCCCGACATCTTCAACGCCGCCGATTGGCAGGCCTTCGACGCGCTGAGCCGGCGCTGCGCGATGCGCCGTTTTGGCGGCGACTGCTACGGCTACGCGCAACTGGCCGGCGGCACGGTCGACCTGGTTGTCGAGACCGGGCTGCAACCCTATGACTACCTCGGCCCCGCCGGCCTGATCGAGGCCGCTGGCGGCGTGATCACCGACTGGGAAGGCCGCCCGCTCGGCCTGCAGTCCGACGGCCGGGTGGTGGCGGCAGCCACCCCCGAACTCCACCGACACGCCCTGGCTGCGCTCGCCGCGTAGGGCCTGTTAACAGGCCCTAGACTCTGCCGATGATTCGCTGGCTGATCGTCGTGGTGCTCGCGCTGCTGCTCATGAGCGGGCTGACGGCGTGGCTGCGGCGCTTCGGTTTCGGCCGGCTGCCCGGCGACTTCGCGTTCCGCGCCTTCGGCCGCGAATGGCAGTTGCCGATCGGCAGCACGGTGGTGCTGAGCACCCTTGCCGCGCTGGTCGCCAAACTGATCTGAACCCACAGGAGAAGCGGTAGACATGAGAGCCTGCGTCGACATCGGCGGCACCAAAGTCGCGGTCAGCCTGGCCTTGCCGGGCAGCGATACGCTGATGGCGCGCCAGAGCGAACCCACCGCCAAGACCGGTGACAACGATGCAGTTGCGCAGCAGGTGCTGCGGCTGATCGACGCGGCCTGCGCCGCGACCGGGGTGTCGTCGTCGGCGATCGCGTCGGTCGGCGTCTCGTCGGCCGGGCCGTTCGTGGTCAACGACGGCTGCGTCGAGCTGGCCACGCCCAACATCTGCGGCGGCCTGGCCGGGCCCGCGCGTGGCCTGCCGAACGACTGGATGACGGCCTTGATCGAGGCCCCGCTGCGCCAGCGCTTCGCCCGCGTGCGGGTCGAGAACGATGCGGTGGCCGCACTCGAGGCCGAGCGCCGCTGGGGTGCGCTGCAAGGCCTGGACCACTGCGCCTACGTCACCTGGAGCACCGGCGTGGGCGTCGGCCTGTGCGTCGACGGCCGCCCGCTGCGCGGCAAGAACGGCAACGCCGGCCATGCCGGCCACACCTTCGTGTCGGACGACGACAACCGCGACGCGCTGTGCGGCTGCGGCAATGTAGGCGACGTTGAAGGCCTCGTCGCCGGCAATGCCGTGGCCCGGCGTTTCGACCAGCCGGCCGAACACCTCTTCGCCGCCGCGGTCGCCGGCGATGCCGAAGCGATTCGCAAGGCCGACGCGCTGTGCCGCGTGATGGGCCGCATGCTGTACAACCTCGTCGCCACGCTCGACCTGCAAGCCATCAGCCTCGGCGGCAGCGTGTTCTGGCACAACCGCGACTTCCTGCTGCCGCGGCTGCAGGCGCAGATCGACGGCCATCTGGCGCCGCTGACCACCGGTGTGCAACTGCACGCCGCGGGCCTGGGCGACAAGGTCGGCGACTACGCCGCGCTGGCCTTGGTGGATTGAGACTTAAAGGAACATCCCGCCCGAGGCTTCGATGCGCTGGCCGGTGATCCAGCGGTTGCCCGGCTGCAGCAGCATCGAGAGCGCGCCACCGATGTCGTCGGGCAGGCCGACGCGGCCGAGCGCGGTCTGCGAGGCGATCATGGCGTTCAACTGCGCGTTGTCGCGCACGGCACCGCCGCCGAAATCGGTTTCGATCGCGCCGGGCGCCAGCACGTTCACCGAGATGCCGCGCGGGCCCAGTTCCTTGGCGAGGTAGCGCGTGAGGACCTCGATGCCGCCTTTCATCGACGCGTAGGCGGCGTAGCCGGGCAGGGTGAATCGCGCCAGGCCGGTCGAGACGTTGACGATGCGGCCCCCGTCGACGATCAGCGGCAGCAGCGCCTGCGTGAGGAAGAACGGGCCCTTGAGCTGAATGTCGACCAGCGTGTCGAACTGCGCTTCGGTCGTCTCGGCGAAAGCCGCATGGATGCCGATGCCGGCGTTGTTCACCAGATGGTCGAAGCGGTCGCGCTGCCAGACGCGAGCCAGTGCCGCCTTCACCTCGGCAGCGAAGGTGGGGAAGCTGCCGCTCTTCGCCACGTCCAGCGGCAAGGCGACGGCGCGGCGGCCGAGCGCCTCGACCTCGCGCACCAGGGCCTGCGCTTCCTCGGCGCCGCTGCGGTAGGTCAGGATCAGGTCGGAGCCCTGGCGAGCGAGGTGCTCGGCGGCGTTCTTGCCGAGGCCGCGGCTGGCGCCGGTGATGAGGGCGATGGGTGCGTTCATGGTCTTCCTTCGGGTTGAGATGCGATGGAATGAACTTTAGGGAAAGACAATTGGCGGATAAACCCGCTGAATTCAGTCAAACTGTTCGGCCATGGAGAACAATGGCGGCCATGACCATGGAACTCGGTGCGCTGCGCATCTTCGTCACGGTCGCCGAGCTGGCGAGCTTCACCCGCGCGGCCGAACGGCTCGGCCTGCCCAAGGCGCGGGTGTCGACCTCCGTTCAGCAGCTCGAGAGCGAACTCGGCACGCGGCTGCTGCATCGCACCACCCGCACCGTGCGCCTCACGCCCGACGGCGAGCAATTCCGGGAACGCGCGCTGTTGCTGCTGGCCGATGCCGACGAGCTGCAGGCGTGGTTCCAGCAGGCGCCCAGTGCGTTGCGCGGCCGTTTGCGGATCGATCTGCCGATCGGGCTGGCGCGCGCCGCGGTCATCCCTCGGCTGCCGGAATTCCTGGCGCTGCATCCGCAGCTCGACGTCGAGCTGAGCACGACCGACCGCCGCGTCGATCTGGTCCACGAAGGCTTCGACTGCGTGCTGCGCATCGGCACGCTGGAGGACTCGGGCCTGGTGGCGCGCCGCCTCGGCGAACTGGCGCAGATCAATGTCGCCAGCGCGGCGTATCTGGCCGCGCACGGCATGCCGCAGACGCTTGGCGATCTGGCGACCCACCGACTGGTGCGCTATGCGCCGGGCCTCGGCGGCGCCCCGGCGCTGTGGGAATACGACGTGGGCGAGGGCCTCGCGACGCTGCCGATGGGCCACATCGTCACCGTGACCAGCACCGACGCCTACCAGGACGCCTGTATCGCCGGGCTCGGCATCATCCAGGCGCCGTCCTTCTGGTTGCGGTCGTTGATCGATACGGGCCGTCTGGTCGAGGTGTTGCCGGCATTCCGTGCACCGCCGATGCCGGTATCGCTGCTCTACCCGCACCGTCGCCATCTGTCCAAGCGGGTGCAGGCGCTGATGGACTGGATCGACGGCGTGTTGCGCCCGTTCCTGCAGAGGCCAGCCTGAGCAGGGGTCTCAGTCGCGCTTGTTCGGCATCTCGCGCAGTGCGTCGAGGAAGGTCCGCCGCCACCAGTGCACGTCCTGGTCGCGGATGCGCTGCAGCAGCTTCTGATGCCGCGCGCGCCGTTCGTTCAGGGGCATCTGCAGCGCCTGCTGCACCGTCTCGGCGGTGCCGTGCACGTCGTAGGGGTTGACCAGCAGCGCTTCCTTCATCTGCTCGGCCGCGCCGGCGAAGCGCGACAGCACCAGCACCCCCGGGTCGGCCGGATCCTGCGCCGCGACGTACTCCTTCGCGACCAGGTTCATGCCGTCGCGCAGCGGCGTCACCAAGCCGACGGCGGCGGCGCGGCACAGGCCGGGCACTCGCTTGCGCGCCACCATGCGGTGGATGTAGCGCACCGGCATCCAGTCGAGCTCGCCGTAATCGCCGTTGATGGCGCCGCACAGCGATTCGAGTTCGCGCCGGATGTCGCCGTACGCGTCGACGCTCTCGCGTGTCGGCGACGCGATCTGGATCAGCGTCGCGCTGCGCCGGTTCTCCGGGTAGTTGGCGAGCAACTCGCGGAAGGCGCGCACCCGGTGCGGAATGCCCTTGGAGTAGTCGAGCCGGTCGATGCCCAGCAACAGGCGGCGCTGCGAGTACTCGCGCTTCATCGTCTCGTACATGTCGTGCGCTTCCTTGGCGTGCGTGAGCGCCAGGAACTCGTCGACATCGATGCCGATGGGGAAAGCGCTGCAGCGCACCGTCTGGCCGTAGGCGCGGTACATGTCGTCGCCCAGCGCTTCGCCGTTCGCCTCGTTGATCACGTAGCGCTCGAAGTGCTGCACGTCCTGGTTGGCCTGGAAGCCGATCAGGTCGTAGGCGAACAGCGAACGCGCCAGCCACTCGTGCTGCGGAATGGCCGCCATGATGATCTGCGGCGGCAGCGGAATGTGCAGGAAGAAACCGATGCGCTGCCGGCAACCCATCGCACGCAGCTCGGCGGCCAGCGGGATCAGGTGGTAGTCGTGCACCCAGATGACGTCGTCTTCCTTCAGGAGCGGCATCAGCTTGCGGGCAAAGAGCTGGTTCACCCGGCGGTAGCCGCCGATGAAGCCGGCGTCGAAGTTCGCCAGGTCGAGTCGGTTGTGAAACACCGGCCACAGCACGTCGTTGCTGTAGCCCGCGTAGTAGCTGTCGTGGTCTTCGCGGCTCAGGTCGAGGGTGGCGAGCGTGACCTTGCCGGCCTGCTGCTTGTGCATCTCGCCCTCGCCGGTGGGGCCCTCCTCCACGATGGTGCCGCTCCAGCCGAACCAGAGGCCACCGGTCTGCTGCAGCGATTCGCCCAGGGCCACGGCCAAGCCGCCCGCTGCGGGCTTGCGCGGGTCGGCGACCCGATTCGAGACCACGACGAGGCGGCTCATCGGAGCGGCTCCGGGTGCGGCCCACCGCCCAGCAGATCGCGCGCCTCCAGCAGCCATTCGTAGACGGCCAGTGTCGAATCGAGGCGGTGCAGCGCCTGCGTCGGCCCGGAGCCGACCTTGATCGCGATGCCGCCGCGCGGCTGCACGACCGCAAAGCCGCTTTCGTCGGTGGTGTCGTCGCCCGCGAACACTGGCACCCGGCCGGCGAACGGTGCTTCGTGCATGAAGGCCTCGATCGCGATGCCCTTGTTCACGCCCGAGGGCTTCACCTCGAAGACGAACTTGCCGTGCAGCAGCTCGAGCTGCGGCTGGCCGTCGAGAAGGCGGGTCAGCGTGTCGCGGCAGATCGCTTCATGCTCGGGCGCCATGCGGTAGTGCAGGGCGATGGCCGCGTGCTTGCGTTCCACCAGCAGGCCCTGATGGGCGCCGGCGAGTTCGTTGCAGGCATCCAGGATGAAGCCCAGGTCGGGCGGGCGCTGCTCGCGCATGTCGCCGGCGGCGTCGCGGCGCTGCACGCCGTGTTCACCGGCAGCCGGCAGCCGCAAGGGGGCGAGAAAGCGATCGAGCACATCGATCTGTCGGCCCGACACCACCGCCAGCGCCCCGCCGAGCAGGCCGTGCAGGTCGGTGAGCAGGGCCACCAGCGCGGGCGGCACCTCGATGGCCTCGGGCGTCTCGGCCAGGGCCACCAGCGTGCCGTCGAAGTCGAGAAAGAGGGCGGCGTCGGGGGTGAGTCGAGGAGGCTTCTGCATCGCGACAGACCTTAACAGCCGGGTCCGCGGCGCCGCGTCGGCCAAAGCCGCGACCGCCCATCGGCCGGCCGGGTGGGGCTCAGCCGCCCGCGGCGAGCAGGGCAGCCACCGCTTCGGCGCGGGCACGGGCGACCGCCTCGCCGATCTTCGGGCCGGCGGCGCCCCGCTGGGCCGCCGCTTCGGCGATCGGGCGCGTGGGCACGGCGAGCGCGGCATCGAGCACCCGCTGCAGGCGTTCGCGCTGAGGGTACGGCCGGTCTTCCAGGCCGAGCCGCCCGCGGGCGTCGCACTCGCAGGCCCACAGGGCCTGGGCGAAGCGCTGCGGCTTGCGCAGGGCATCGCAGCGCTCCAGCAGGCGCATCAGCGCGGCCGCACCCAACTCGCCGCTGCGGTGGATGTTGCCGTGCTCGCGCGCCACCACGTCGGCCAGTTCGCGCAGTTCGATCGGCACGCGCCAGCGTTCGCACACCGCCTGCAGCAGCTTGGCGCTGCGTTGCTCGTGGCCGATGTGACGCGGCAGTTCGTCGGGCCGGGTCGTGCCTTTGCCGAGGTCGTGCACCAGGCAGGCGAAGCGCACCGGGAGCGGTGCCTCCAGGCGTGCGGCCAGGTCGAGCACCATCATCAGATGGACGCCGGTGTCGATCTCGGGATGGTGCGCCGCCGGTTGCGGCACGCCCCAGAGGCGGTCGACCTCGGGCAGCAGCACTTTCAGGGCGCCGCAGCCGCGCAGCACCTCGAGCATGCGCGAGGGCCGTGCCTCCATCAGGCCGCGGGACAGTTCCTGCCAGACGCGCTCGGGCACCAGGGCATCGACTTCCCCGTCGGCCACCATCGCCTGCATGAGCGTCTGGGTCTCCGGCGCGACCGTGAAGTCGGCGAAGCGCGCCGCGAAGCGCGCCAACCGCAGGATGCGCACCGGGTCTTCGCCAAACGCTGCCGTGACATGGCGCAGCACCTTCTGCTGCAGGTCGCGCTGGCCGCCGAAGGGATCGATCAGCGCGGCGGCGTCGATCGCCAGCGCGTCGGCCACGCGCTCGACGGGCAGGGCGATGGCGTTGATCGTCAGGTCGCGACGGGCCAGGTCCTGTTCGAGCGTCACGTCGGGCGCGGCGTGCACGACGAAGCCGCGGTAGCCGGGGGCGCTCTTGCGTTCGGTGCGCGCCAGCGCGTATTCCTCGCGGGTTTGGGGATGCAGGAAGACCGGGAAATCACGCCCGACCGGCAGATAGCCGACCGCCGTCATCTGTTCGGGCGTGGCGCCGACGACCACCCAGTCGCGGTCGCTGCCGGGCCGACCGCGCAAGGCATCACGGATCGCGCCGCCGACGAGAAAGATGTTCATGCGGACGAGTGTAGGGATAGTCCCGAGGGTAAAAAAGCACGACCGTTCGTAATATTCCGTTCGACAGCAGGCAAGCCTGCGGATGTCGGCATTTCATCTTTCCACGGAGGCAGATTCGTCATGAGAAAACATTTCGTCGCACTGGCAGCCGTCGCGGCCCTCGGGTCCGGCAGCGCCATGGCGCAGAACGCAGGGGACTGGGTGCTCGGCACCGGCTGGCTGCACTTCGCACCGCAGGATTCCAGCAAGCCCCTGACCTTCACCTCGCCGGTGAACGCCGTCGTGCCGGGCTCCGGATCCGGCGTCGGCAGTGCCGACACGCTCGGCCTGAGCGCGATCTATTTCGTCGACAGCAGCTGGGCGGTCGAAGGCGTCTTCGGCATGCCGCCCACCTTCAAGCTCGAAGGCGAGGGCTCGCTGGGCCCGATTGGTCGGCTGGGCGAGGCGAAGCAGTGGAGCCCCACCTTCCTGGCCAAGTACTACTTCGGCAACGGCAACGATGCCTTCCGTCCGTCCGTGGGTCTGGGTGCCACCTATGTCTGGTACAGCGACGTCCAGCTGACGAACGACCTGCAGACGGCCCTCGGCGCGCGCCTGCGCCGTCCGCCGGGCAGCACCAGCACGCGGGCCAAGCTCGACGACTCCTTCGCGCCGGTCTTCAACGTCGGCGCCTCCTACCAGATCGACAAGCACTGGGGCATCTCGTTCTCGGTGTCGTACATCCCGTTGAAGACGACCGCCAAGCTCACCACGCGCAATGCGGCCGGCGCAACCGTCGGCACCAGCGAGGCCAAGCTGAAGCTCGATCCGATCGTGACCTATCTGGCGGCCACCTACCGCTTCTGAGCGCGCCCTCGTCCCCATGAAAAACGCCGCGCAGTGCGCGGCGTTTTTCATGGCGCATCGAAGCGCGTCAGTCGTTCAGCCGATAGGGCTCGTCCTCGACAACGAATTCATGCTCCGCGAGTGCCGCCGCGGTCCAGGCCCGGACCGCGGGCAGCGCGTGCAGGCGCTCGACATAGCCGGCGATGGCAGGCGGCACCGGCAGCGCGTAGGTCTTCAGGCGCGACGCCATCGGCGCGAAATAGGCGTCGGCGATGCCGAAGTCGCCGAACAGCATCGGGCCGCCGTGCTGCGCCAGCAGGCCGCCCCACAGCTGAACCAGCCGGGCCAGCTCATCGCGCACGTCGCTTCGGTCGCGCATCAGCAACCGGCCCTGCAACGCGAGGTCGGCTTCGACGTTCATGCCGCAATGTCCGCGGATCGCGCGGAAGCCGGCGTGCATCTCGGCGCAGGCGCTGCGCGCCTGCGCGCGGCTCGCCTTGTCGGCCGGCCACAGCAGCTTGTCGGGAAAGGACTCGGCCAGGTACTCGGCGATGGCCAGCGTATCGGACACGACGATCTCGCCGTCGACCAGAAAGGGCACGGTGCCGGCCGGGTTGAGCGGCCGAACGGTCTTCTTGAAGGCCGAGTCGGGGCTGGAAAAGTCCGCCCCGAAGCGCACCATGACTTCCTCGAACGGAATGCCGGCCTGCGTCATGAGCACCCACGGGCGCATGGACCAGGACGAGTAGTTCTTGTTGCCGATGTAGAGCTTGAGCATGCGCGATCCCCTGGGATGGAAAGCCCTGGATGCTAGCGCCGAGCGACGGGTCGATTGATGCCGAAGCGCGCCGGGACTGATGCGCTCAGCGCGGCGGCGGCAGATCGTCGGGCGAGGGCACGGTGCGCTGCCCGCGGCCGGCGCTTTCCGGTGGCGCCTGGCCCGGACCGACGACGCGTTCCAGCAGCGCCACCGCGCGTGGCACCAGCATCAGCACAGCCAGCGCCAGCAGCGTGCTCAGGATGGCCGTCGTTTCCCGGCCGAGTCCGCAGGCCATGCCGATGGCGGCCGTCATCCACAGGCCGGCGGCGGTGGTCAGGCCCTGCACCTGCTGCTCGTCGCGGCCGTGCTTGAGGATGGTGCCTGCGCAGAGGAAGCCGACGCCGGCCACCAGCCCCTGGATCACGCGGCTCATGTCGGCCGGCACGATGCCGGTCTGTTGCGGGATCAGGACGAACATCGCCGAGCCGATCGCCACCAGCATGTGGGTGCGCACGCCGGCCGCCTTGCCCTGCTGCTCGCGCTCGAAGCCGAGCGCGAAGCCCAGCACGCTCGCGAGCGTGAGGCGCACCACGATGCGGGTGAACTGGGCCACGTCGCCGGCGTCCGAGAACTCGGCCGCGACGGTGTCGAGCACCGTGTCCACCCAGGCCATCAGGGCAGGTCCTTGTTGGGCTCGGGTTCGCGGGCATCGCGCGGGCCGATGCGGCCGAGCCGGCTCTTGAGCGACTGCGGCTGTCCGCTGATGATGGCGGCGTAGTTGGTGGTGTTGGCCAGCACCTTCTTCACATAGTCGCGCGTCTCGTTGAAGGGCACGTTCTCGGCCCAGATGGCGGCGTCGAGCACCGGCCCGTTGCGCCAGCTGCGCGGCCGGCCCGGGCCGGCGTTGTAGGCGGCGGCGGCCAGCGCCATCGAGCCGTCGAAGTCGTCGAGCGCCAGCTTCAGGTAGTTGGTGCCGATCGTGATGTTGGTTTCGCGGTCGTTGATCTGGTTGGCCGTGAAGCCGGCGAGGCCGATCTTGTTGGCGGTCCACTTCGCCGTGGCCGGCATCACCTGCATCAGGCCGGAGGCGCCGACGCCCGAGCGCGCGTCCATGATGAAGCGGCTTTCCTGGCGGATCAGGCCGTAGACGTAGGCCGGGTCGAGCCCGATGTCCTGGCTCTTGCGCAGCACCGTGTCGTGAAAGGGCATCGGGAAGCGCTGCTCGATGTCGATCGCGCCCTTGGTGCGCTCGCTGGTGTTGATGCAGCGGTCCCACACCTCGCGCTGACAGGCGAGGTCGGCGGCGGCGAGCAGCTCGCGGTCCCCCATGCCGCCCTTGTCGTGCAGGTTGGTGGCGTAGTTCCACTCGCGCACGCCCTCGGGCCGCAGCCCGATCGAAATGGCGTAGAGCCCGCGTGCCAGCGACGGGTTGTTGCGGGCCGCTTGCTTCTCTTCGAGCGTGAGCGGGTCGGGCTTGGTCGGCACCACGGCGCGCTGGCCCAGGTCTTCCAGCGCCAGCAGTTCATAGAAGCCGCGCGTGCCGGCAATGGTCTCGAGCAGTGTGCGCGCCTGCGCCTTGCGCTCGTCGCCGCCCATGGCGCTGAGGGCGCGGGCACGCCAGTAGACCCAGGTCGGGTCGTCCTGCGCGGTCTCGCTCATGGCCAGGACGGAGGCGTTCACGTCCTTCCACTGGCCGGCGCGCAGCGCGGCGCGCACTTTCCAGCCGAGCATGTCATCGGACAGGTCGCTGTTTTTCGTGACGTTGGCGAAATAGACATTGGCTTGCGGCGAGAGCTTGGTCGCGGCTTGTCGACCGATGGTGCCCCACAGCCAGTTGCGCTCCTCGGCGCTGAGCATCGGCGCCCATTTGCCCTCCAACTGGCCGGCGGCCTGGTCAGGGTCGGCCATGGCGACCTTGATGAGGGCCAGCACCACCATTTCCTTGCGGGCACGCGACGCCGCGATGATCGCGCCGCCCAGAAACTTCGCGGCGCTGGCGTTGACCTGGTCGAAGGTGGGCAGCGCATCCGGTGCGGCCAGCGTGATGGCGGCGCGCGCGGCCTGCGGCCGGTTGGCCTCGATCGCCAGGCGCGCCTTCTTCCAGGCCGTGTCGGGCGTCAGCAGGCGGGAGGCGATCAGCCGGTCGGCCGCGGTCAGGCAGCCGTCGTCGGCATCGCGCTGGCGCAGCCAGGTGTCGCGCACCGACTCGACCTGCGCCTTGGTGGCTGCGCCGGTCTTCAGGACGTCGACCAGCGTCGCGTAACACTGCACCTGCGCGTCGTCGCGCATGCGGTAGCCCGCGTGGATGGCGGCGAAGCCTTCCCAGTCGCGGCGCTGGCCGAGCAGCAGCAGCCAGTCGTTGCGCAGCCGGTCTTCCTGGTAGGTGCCGGCATAGCGCGCGAGGAAATCCTGCACCTCGAGCGGGCTGGCCTCGTTGAGTCGCGCCTTCAGCTCCCAGTAGGCCGCCCAGGGCTCGAGCGCGTGGCCGCGCGCCTGTGGCAGCAGGGCCGCCAGGCGCGCCTTGTCGCCGCGCTGGAAGGCCTGTTTCATCTGAACGATCACGTCGTCGTTCATGTTCTGCGCGCAGGCCGGCTGCAGCAGCGCAGCGAGCGTGAGGGCGATTGCGCCGAGGAGGTGGCGCCGGGGTGCCAAAATGCCAGGAACTTGCATCGGGGGGATTATGGACAAGGCACAGGACGGAAACGCGGCCGAAGGCCGCAAGGAGACGGCTGCTTTTCTGAAGGCTCAGCTGCGGGCAGCGCTCATCGAGCAACGCCTGGCGATGCCCGACCGAGGACAGCGTGCCGATCTTTTGCAGCGCGTGATGCGGATCTGGCTGGTGGGCCGGCCCGACACCGTCATCGGCGCCTACTGGCCGATCAAGGGCGAGTTCGACCCCCTGCCGGCGCTGCACCGCTGGAAGGAAGACGGCGAACTGCTCGACGAGCCGCATCGCCGGCGCATCGGCCTCCCGGTGGTGAACCGCGTCCACAAGACCCTGACTTTCCACTCGTGGTACCCGGGCTGCCCGATGGAGAACGACGCCTACGACATCCCGAAGCCCAAGGACACCGAGCTGATCGTGCCGACGCTCCTGTTCGTGCCCTGCCTGGGCTACAGCGCCGGCGGTTATCGGCTGGGCTACGGCGGCGGCTTCTACGACCGCACGCTGGCCGCTCTCGAGCCGCGGCCCTTCACCGTGGGCCTGGGCTTCACCAACGGCTTCCTCGACGACCTGGAGACCGAGGCCCACGACATGCCGCTGGACGCGATCCTGAACGACAACGGTGTGGTCTGGCCGGTGGGCTGATCAGTCCAGATGGTCGACGGTATCCGGGTCCGGCACTTCGCCGATGGTCTGGCGGGTGGTGGCCGCCTGTTCGCGCAGCCAGTCGCAGAAGGCACGGATCTCCGGTCGCAGACCGCTGCGCGGACCGACCAGCAGCCAATACGCCATCGGTGAGTCGAGTCGGTGCTGCGGCAGCACCTCGACCAGGTCGCCGTTGGCCAGACTCTCGGCGATCAGCGAACTGCGCGCCAGCACGACCCCTTGTCCCGTGAGCGCCGCCTGCACCATCTGGTAGGCATAGTTGAAATAGAGCCAGCGCTTGGGCTGGGCGCGGCTCTGGCCGTGGTCCTCGAACCAGCGGCGCCAGGTCAGCCACTCGAGGTGGGTGCGGTGCGCATCGCCGGCCTCGATCAGCGTGAAGCGGGCGATGTCCGCCGGCGACTGGATGGGCGGGTTGCTCTTGATCAGCCAAGGGCTGGCGACTGGCGTCAGCGTCTCCCCGAACAGGCGCACCGCGTCCGGCGGCATGCTCTCCCGCGGTGCGTAGCGCAGCGCCATGTCGACATCGGCCACGTCGAGATCGACCGCGGTGTCGCTGGCATCGATCCGGATGTCAATGTCCGGGTTGTCGCGCTGGAAGGCTTCGAGCCTTGGAATGAGCCACATCGACGCGAAGGAGGCGAACGTGGTGAGCGACACGCTCTTGCGGCCCGCACTCTGACGGATCTGCCGCACCGCGCCATCGATGCGCGGCAGCGACTGCTGCACTGCCAGCAGCAGCAGCGCGCCGGCGCTGGTCAGTTCGACCGCGCGGGTGTGGCGCAGGAACAGCGGCCCGCCGACCTCCTCTTCGAGCGATTGGATCTGCCGGCTGACGGCCGACTGGGTGAGCGCCATCTCCTCGGCCGCGGCCCTGAAATTGAGGTGGCGCGCCACCGCCTCGAAGGCACGCAGGTGCCCGGCGGAGATCGGCCGGGTGCGCAGATGGGTTTGGGAGTGCTGCATGGATTGATGCGAGAACGGAATCAGTAGCGTACTTCCATTTCATTGGACCGCCAATGGCAAGACGCCGATCATTCATTCCCAAGGCGCGCCATTGCGCCTTGGAGAATCAGCCCGAGGAGTCCCCCATGTCCGTCGCATTCAGCCCATCGTCCGCCCTGTCGCCCCTTGCCCGTCCCGGTGCAGCCACCGTTCCGCCCGCGGTGCGGCGCGGCGCCTGGCAGATCGCCGCCGGACAGGCCCTGACGCTCAAGGCGCGCGGCGAGAGCGTGCTGCGGGTGCGTCAGGGGCGGCTCTGGGTCACACGCGATGCGAACGCGCAGCACGGCAGCGAAGACCTGGTGCTGGCGCCTGGCGAATCGCTGGTGGTCGCTGCCGGCCAACGCCTGGTGATGGAACCCTGGGACAGCTTCGGCGCGACCTACAGCTGGGACGCCGCGGCCGACCCGGCCTGAGCCTGCCGGCTCAGCCGTTGACGTCGAAACCCGGTCGCAGCGCCAGGAAGCGCTCGAGCGCGGCTTCACCGTCGAGCGCCTGGATCCCGGCCATGTCGTCCGGGTCGTCGCCCTGCGCGAAACCCAGGTCGAAGCGGCGATAGCGGCGCTCGTCCCGCCCGCCCTGGTACACGACGCGAACGCGCTCGTGCCGAGGGTCCTGCCGGATGCGCTCCATCAACGGCTTCAGCGCCTCCGCCGGCCCCTCGATGTGCTGGCAGAAATGGATGCCGTCGAATACGAGCAGGCCGGTGATGCCGTGCCGGGCATTGTGTGCGCGCGCCTGCGCCACGATTCGCCCGACCACGGTGGGCTGCTGGTGGGGGGCGAGGACGCTGAAATAAAGGAGTTCGAGCAACGCGGTTCGGTCATGACAACGGGAAGAAGTCGGAGTGTAGGCAGCGCATGCACTTCCTGAAATGTCAAAAGACACTCGCCGCGGGCCTATAGTCCGGGCGTGAAATTGGAAGAACACGCCTTACCCGTCCCGCTGCCGCCGCATTGCGACCGGCCGTGCGAGGGCTGTGTGCTGCGTGCCAACCCGGCCTTCCTGCCCATGGACGACGGCGAAGTGCAGGTCATCGAGTCCTTCCGCATCGCGACCCGGCGGGTCGAGGCCGGGGGCACGATCATCGAAGAGCATGCGCGCAGCGCGCAGCTGTTCACGCTCTATGCCGGCTGGGCCTTCCGCTACAAGACACTGAGCGACGGGCGGCGCCAGATTCTCAGCTTCCTGCTGCCAGGTGATTTCATCGGGCTGCAGGACGAGTTCGCCGAAGGCCAGACCCATGGCGTCGAGGCGGCCTCGGAGGCCACGTTCTGTGTGTTCGAACGCGGTCGGCTCTGGGACATGTTCCGTGCCCAGCCCAAGCTGGGCTACGACATCACCTGGCTGGCCGCGCGCGAGGAAAAGATGATCGACGACAACCTGGTCACCACCGGCCGACGCAATGCCGGCGAACGGGTGGCCATGCTGCTGATGCATCTCTATCGCCGAGCCGAACGGGTGGGCATGGTGCGCGATGGCTGGGCCGAGTTCCCGTTCAACCAGCAGCACATCGCCGACGCCCTCGGGCTGTCGCTGGTCCACACCAACAAGACGCTGCGGCGGCTCCAGCGCATGGGGCTGCACAAGCTCGACGGTGGCTGGCTGCGCATCCTGGAGCCGCACGCGCTGGAGGCACTGGGCGACTATTTCGAGCGGCCGCTGCGACGTGTGCCACTGATTTGAGTCCTTTCCTACGGCGAAGGGCTGCGCCTTCGCGTATCTTCGGGACTCCGCACACGGGGCCGCTTTCGCGCGCTTCCGTTCTTCCCCTTCCTTTCGCGTTCTGCGCCCCTCCATTCCGTGAAGTTGCTGTCCCGCGAGCGCCTGCGCCAGGTTGTCATGGTCGGCGGCATCGAGTCGCTCGGTGTCGTCCTGAGCGGCATTGCCGGCCTGCTCATCGTCAACGTGCTGCCGAAGGACCAGTACGCCGCCTACACCTTCCTGGTCGCCTGCTCGATGCTGATGATCGGCGTCACCGACCTGGGCCTGACACATTGCTGCCTGCCGGTGGTGGGGCAGCGCACCAGGGAGGTGCCCTGGGTCGTCGCCGCTTGCCGGCACATCTTCCACAAGCGCTGGCTGCTGCTGTCCGCCGGCCTTCTGATCATCGGGCCGTACTGGTACCTGACGTCGAGGGAGCACCACTGGACCGGCCCCGGCTATTGGCTGGCCTCGGCGCTGGTGCTGGCGGTGGTGCTGGTGCAGTTGCGTGAGCATTTCTCCAATACGGTGCTGCTCATCCTGGGCCAGATCTCGACGCTGAACCGCGTGGCGGTCGCCTCTCAGACCGTGCGCATTGGCTTCGTCGGGCTCGTGCTCCTGCTGCCGATGACGGTGTATTCGACGGCAGGCCTCATCGGTGCCGCCGCCGTCGCCAGTGTGGTCTCGCTGACGCTCTACCTGCGCGCGTTCCGGCTGCAGTCCATTGGCGAGCATCGGCTCGAGGCCGACGAGGCCCGCCAGGTCGACGCGCAGATCCTGCGCATCGCCAAGCCGCTGGTGCTGCCGGCGATCTTCTACCAGCTGCAGGGCGTGATCACGGTCTTCGTGGTGTCGCTCTTCGGCACCTCCAACATGGTGGCCGAGGTCGGCGCCTTCGGCCGCTTGGCCATGGCGCTGGTGGTGGTCGACCGAGTGGCGAACGTGCTGCTGTTTCCGGCCATCGCCCGCGCACCGACCGGGCCGCGCTTCGTGCGTGTGCTGGCGCAAATCCACGGCTGGTATCTGCTGACGATGGCCCTGACCTTCGCCACCTCGCTGCTCTTTCCGCAGTACTGGATCCTGTTGCTGGGCGAGCAGTACCGCAGCATGACGCCGCTGGTCTGGATGATGTTCCTGACGGCGCTGCTGGCCAACGGCAGCGGCTTCGCATTCCGGACGCTGACGGTTCGCGGCGCCACGGCGCGTCAGAGTTTCAGCATCGTCGCGACGCTGATCACCCAGGTGCTCTATCTGTGGCTGGTCGGCATCAGCGACCTGAAGTCGGTGTTGGGCTTCGGTCTGGCGAGCAGCGTGTCGAACTTCCTGTTCCAGTACGGGCTGCTGCTGACGCGCTGGCGCGAGTGGCGCACCGAGAGCGCCGCGCCCTGAAACCGCCGCTCAGCGGCGCTGGTAGACGCGCCCGATCACCGAGGCCAGTCGCAACGCGAAACGATGGCGTTTGAGTTCGGCGTTCGAGAAGATCCGGATCGGTGCTTCCACATGTTCGAAGTACGCCTTGGTCGCCACCGAGGGCGAATGGCCGCCCAGCGCCTTGCGGATGTGCGGTGTGTTCCAGGGTTTGGGCGAGCCGATGGCGTGCGACAGGTAGTAGCCGCCGGCGATGAAGTCCATCGCATCCGGCCCGGCGGTATTGAGCGTCGCCCCGTGGGCGGTCAGCGTGAAGTTCAGCGCGTCCTGATCGGTCGAGTGGAAGAGCGCGGCCGAACCGCCGGCCTTGAGCTTCTTGGCCCCCTGGTTGTAGGCCAGCACCAACTCGCACGCCTGCTCCCACAGCAGGAGGAAGTCCAGGTGGTGGCGCGGCACGCCGATGAAGCCCGCGTTGTAATAGCGATCGATCGGACGGATCGCCTGGATGCCGTGCTCGGAGAAATAGGCGTTCCAGAGCAGCCGCTTCGGATGGCGAGCGGGAAAGGACCAGTTCACGTCTTCCGCAAGGGACAGGCCGTCGGCGGTGAACCAACCGCAGAACGAGGGCCAGTCGCACTTCACCACGATGTCCGGATCGATGTAGGCGACCAGGTCGGTATCGGGTGCGTACTTCTCGAGCACATCGCGCAGGAAGGTCGGCTTGTAGTAGGTGAAGTGCAGCGGCGTGTCGAGCAGCACCATGCGCAACTGGAAGGCCGGGTTCACCTGGAAGGTGCCCGTCACCCGGTCGTACGAGGGTGAGTCGGTGAGCCATGCCGGGAGCGTGCCCCGGTAGCCGGCCCACATCACCCCCGAGAAGCCCGCTTTCACCAGTGAGTTGGACAGCGCGGCAACCCCGAGGTGGTAGTTCCCTTCGAACAGCGTGCAGAGAGAAATTTTCATGAAGCTTGAGCGGGCGGGGGGCAGCGTGCGAATTGTAATTAAAAGTTTCAGATTTCGGGGGTGTTTCCGAAGGCAGCGCGCGATTGTTGCAGTTTGACGACCGGGCGCTTCCCGATGGCACGCGGCCGAGGCGCCGATAATTCCGCCCCAATCGACAGAATCAGGGAAAAAAGCATGACTCAGGCGGAAATCGACACGGACGCGGGCCGGGTCGATGTCGTGGTGATGGCCGGCGGCAAGGGGACGCGCATGAAGAGCGCGCGTCCGAAAGTGCTGCACCGGTTGGGCGGTCGGGCGCTGGTGGCGCGCGTGCTCGACACCGCGGCGCGCATCGGCGCGCGCCATGTCGTGGTGGTCACCGGACACGGCGCGGACGAGGTCGAGGCCGCGGTGCGCGCCGACTTCGCCGACATGGTGCCGCGCTTTGCACGCCAGATGCCGCAACTGGGGACCGGCCACGCCGTCCAGCAGGCGGCGCCGCTGTTGCCTGACGACGGCACGGTGCTGGTGCTGTCCGGCGATGTGCCGCTCATCGGCGAAGCCGCCCTGCGCGCGCTGGTCGCGGCGAGTGCCGGCCGGCGACTGGCGCTGCTCACCATCGCGTTCGATGACCCGACCGGTTACGGCCGTGTGTTGCGCGATCCGTCGAGCGGTGAGGTGCAGGCGATCGTCGAGCAGAAAGACGCGAGCGAGGCGCAGCGCGCCGTTCGCGAGGTCTACAGCGGCGTGATGGCGGTGCCGGCGCTGCAGCTCAAGGCCTGGCTGGCGCGGCTGGACAACCGCAACGCGCAGGGCGAGTACTACCTGACGGACATCGTCGGCTTCGCCACCGCCGACGGCCTGCCGGTGGTCGCCCACCGCATCGACGACCCGGTTCAGGTGGCCGGCGTGAACAGCCCGTCGCAATTGGCCGCCCTGGAGCGGGCACTGCAGCGGCGCGAGGCCGAGCGCCTCATGGCCGACGGCGTGCGGCTGGCCGACCCGTCGCGCTTCGATCTGCGCGGCACGCTCGACTGCGGTGCCGACGTCGAGATCGACGTCAACTGCGTCTTCGAGGGTGCGGTGAGCCTCGGCGAGGGCGTGCGCATCGGCGCCCACTGCGTGATCGCCAATGCGCGCATCGAGGCCGGCGCGGTGATCCATCCCTTCACCCACATCGACGGCGAAAAAGCAGGCGTCGCGGTGGGTGCCGGCGCGCGCGTCGGCCCGTTCGCGCGGCTGCGCCCGGGCGCCCAACTCGGTGCCGAGGTGCACATCGGCAACTTCGTCGAGGTGAAGAATTCGACGCTGGCTGACGGCGCCAAGGCCAACCACCTGGCCTACCTCGGCGACGCCACCGTGGGTGCGCGTGTCAACTACGGCGCCGGCAGCATCACGGCCAACTACGACGGCGCGAACAAGCACCGCACGGTGATCGAGGACGATGTGCACGTCGGCAGCAACTGCGTGCTGGTCGCGCCGGTGACGATCGGCGCCGGCGGCACCGTGGGCGGTGGCTCGGTCGTGAGCAAGAGCACGGCGCCCGGCGCGCTGACCGTGGCCCGGGCGCGGCAAACCAGTTTTCCGAACTGGCCGCGGCCGCAGAAGAAGCAAGGCTAAGGCGCCGCGGCCGGCAGGATCGGCAGACGGGTGTCGAACTTCGCCCGCTTGACGGCGAAGAAGGCCTTGACGTTGCGTACGTTCGCATCGGCGGTGAACAGGCGCTGGGCCAGGGCCTGGTAATCCGGCATGTCGCGCGCGATCGCCACCAGCATGAAGTCCGGGCCGGGCGAGACGCGCCAGCACTGCTGGACCGCGTCGTCTTCAATGACGCGCGCTTCGAAGGCGTCGAGCGCCGCGGCGTCCTGCCGGTCGAGCGAGACCTCCACCAGCGCCTGCAACCCGTGGCCGAGCAGCGGCGCCAGCCGGTCGGGCGACAGGATGGCGACTTGCCGCTCGATCAGCCCGGCGGCGCGCAGCCGCTGCACCCGGCGCAGGCAGGTGGGCGGCGAGATGTGGTGGTCGGCGGCCAGCTGCTGATTGGTTTTCGATGCGTCTCGCTGCAGGGCATCGAGCAGCTGCAGATCGGTGGCGTCGAGCGTCATGGATTCCACAAGATGTCAAAAAATGAAATAAAAATCCGAAATCTCCATTGCGTGGAATTTTATTCCTTAAGAGCAATAAAAAGGAACGCATCATTCATCTTTGCCGGCCTACGATAACCTGTATCGCAAGCTTCAAAAAAGAAGGTCCCCATGTGCGGCATCGTCGGCGCAGCCTCCCATCGCAACATCGTTCCCGTCCTCGTCCAGGGCTTGCAGCGGCTGGAATACCGTGGCTATGACTCCTGCGGCGTCGCGGTTCACGCCAACGGCCTCACCCGCACTCGCACCACCTCGCGTGTCGCCGACCTGGTGGCGCAGGTGCGTGACGACCATGTCGAGGGCCTGACCGGCATCGCCCACACACGCTGGGCCACGCACGGCGCGCCGGCAGTGCACAACGCGCATCCGCACTTCAGCTACGGCCCCGGCGAAGAGCCGGACAGTGCCCGGCCGCCGCGCGTGGCGCTGGTGCACAACGGCATCATCGAGAACCACGAGACGCTGCGTGCGTCGCTGCAGGCACGCGGGTACGTGTTCTCCAGCCAGACCGACACCGAGGTCATCGCCCACCTGATCGACAGCCACTATGACGGCGACCTGTTCGAGGCGGTCAAGGCGGCGGTGCAGCAGCTGCACGGCGCCTACGCCATCGCGGTGATCTGCCGCGACGAGCCGCACCGCGTGGTCGGTGCGCGCGCCGGCTCGCCGCTGATCGTCGGCCTCGGCGCCGACGGCACCGAGCGCTTCCTGGCCAGCGACGCCATGGCGCTGGCCGGCGTGACCGATCAGATCGTCTACCTGGAAGAGGGCGACGTGGTCGACCTGCAGCCGGGCAAGCACTGGATCGTCGACCGCGCCCACAAGCCGGTCAGCCGCACCGTGCGCACGGTGCAGGCGCACACCGGCGCGGCCGAGCTTGGCCCCTACCGCCACTACATGCAGAAGGAAATCTTCGAGCAGCCACGCGCCATTGCCGACACGCTCGAGGGCGTCGAAGGCATCGTGCCCGAGCTGTTCGACGGCATCGGCCAGGACGGTGCCATCGGCGCCGGCGCGCACCGCGTCTTTCAGGCCATCGACAAGGTGCTCATCCTCGCCTGCGGTACCAGCTACTACAGCGGCTGCGCAGCCAAGTACTGGCTGGAAGGCATCGCGAAGATTCCGACGCAGGTCGAAATCGCCAGTGAGTACCGCTACCGCGACTCGGTGCCCGACCCGAAGACGCTGGTCGTCACCATCACCCAGTCGGGCGAAACGGCCGACACGCTGGCCGCCCTGAAGCATGCTCGCTCGCTCGGCATGGCGCAAACGCTGACCATCTGCAACGTCGCCACCAGCGCGATGGTGCGCGAATGCAAGCTCGCCTACATCACGCGCGCCGGCGTGGAGATCGGCGTGGCGTCCACCAAGGCCTTCACCACGCAGTTGGCGGGCCTGTTCCTGCTGACGCTGGCGCTTGCGCAGGCCAAGGGGCGCCTGAGCGACGAGGCCGAAGCCGGCTACCTGAAAGCGATGCGGCATCTGCCCGTCGCGCTGCAGTCGGTGCTGGCGCTGGAGCCGCAGATCATCGGCTGGGCCGAGGACTTCGCCCGCAAGGAGAACGCGCTGTTCCTCGGCCGCGGGCTGCACTACCCGATCGCCCTGGAAGGCGCGCTGAAGCTCAAGGAAGTGACCTACATCCACGCCGAGGCCTACGCCGCCGGCGAACTCAAGCACGGGCCGCTGGCGCTGGTGACCAGCGAGATGCCGGTGGTGGCCGTGGCGCCGAACGACGCGCTGCTCGAAAAGCTCAAGAGCAACCTGCAGGAAGTGCGTGCGCGCGGTGGCGTGCTCTACGTGCTGGCCGACGGCGACACGCGCATCGAGAACAGCGAAGGCATCCACGTCATCCGCATGCCGGAGCACTACGGCGCGCTCTCGCCGCTGCTGCACGTGGTGCCGCTGCAACTGCTGGCCTACCACACCGCCTGCGCACGCGGCACCGACGTCGACAAGCCGCGCAATCTTGCCAAGAGTGTCACCGTGGAGTGAGAAGGCGCCCGGGCTGCGGCATACTGCCGAGCCCCTCAACGCACCAGCAAGCAGCCCACGGAATGGAAAAGGAAGTCGACCCGCAGGTCCTCAAGGTCATCGATGAAAAGCGTCTGTCGGGCCCGCGTCTGACGCCGGTCGAGATCGTTGCAAAAATGGGCGTGTTCGACGCGCGGGAAAAGCCTTTCGACTACGCCTGGCTGGCCACGGGCGACATCGTCATCACGACCGTCTGGGCCGAGTACCTCAGCGTCGGCGCTGGGGGGCGCTGGTTCATGCTCGAGTCGCTCGACACCCAGCGCCGTGCTGGCGGCGGCGCGCGCAATGCGAACCAGACGCAGCGTGCCAAGGACCGTCTGGACCTGCTCAAGCGAACCTTCGATGCTGGGCAGGGCTTTCGCGCGGTATTGCAGACCAACCGCATCGCCATCGCCGAAGTGGAAAGCAGCAAGAACTCCAAGGTGTCCACCCGGGTGCGCGATGACGACGAATGGCACGTTGCCCTGTGGGAGCCTGACCACAAGCTGGCGGTCCTCGTCCGTGGTCCGCGCGGATGGGTCCCGACCGATGAGGAACTGGCCGCCGCGAGAACCCGCGGCAGCCTGCCCGACGATGGGGTACCGGCAACGGCGCTCTCGGAGCAAGCCTCCCCGGATGACGTCCATGCCGCTGCGCTTGGCTACGTCACGCGGCACTTCGGCGGCTATGGCTACCAGACCAAGCCATTGAATGCGCAAGACGTGGGCTGCGATCTGGAGGTGCTGGACAAGAAGGGCGCCACGCTGTTGAAGGTGGCCGTCAAGGGCACCTCCGGCAAAGTGACGCGCTTCCGTCTCACCGACGAAGAGCGCACGGCGTCGGCGCGCGAGCCGCTCTGGCGCATGCTGGTGGTTTCCGACGCGCTCACGGCTGCGCCGCAGCACAAGATCTACAAACCGACCGAAGTAGCGAACGCACCCGGATTCGAAGGCTGATCGCCATCGCTGCAGGCGTGTCGCACGCGGTTGCCGTCTCGCAACCGCTGCGGTTACAGCTTCTCATGGCCTTCCGTGACAAACTGGGATCCGGGCCGGTCTAGGCCGCTTGGCCGATGTTCTTTCCCGCGGATTGCCCACTACGATTCGTCCATGTCTTTTCCACGTCCCGACACTTCCGAATTCGCCGCCTTGCTGGACTTCGTTGCCACCAGCGGTCGCTCGCGGGAGCAACTCAAGCCCAGCCAGAACGCCGACGCGCTGGCCGCGCAGATGCTGGCGCCGCGTGCACGTGCGATGACCACGGCACTGCTGACGATCGCCAAGGCCGTACTCGGCCGCGCGAGCTGAAGGGCGCCACGCCCCCTCAGCGTGCAGGCGCCGGAATCGGCGTGACGGTTTCGCGAATCACACCCCCGCCCAGCACGCTTCCTTCGGTCGACGACAGTCCTGAACCCCTGACGCGCGCCTCGCAATCGGCGCGGTCGGCCACCGGCTGCAATTCGCAGCGCGCCAGCGCGTTCTGGTCGTAGGTGACCGGCGACGCACTGGTCAGGCCATTGCGTTGCGCCTCCTGCTTGGCCGCTCCTGCTTCACGCAGGCAGGCTGCGCGGTCCTGCAGCACGCCATTGCAAGGCAGGGTCGTGGGCGCAGCGCCGCCAGTGGTGGTTGTGCCTTGTGCGAAGACGGCCGGCGCCCCGGCCAGCGCACCGGCGGCGCAGAGGGTGAAACCGAGGGTTCGAATCGAACGGATCATGGATGGCTCCTGTAGCTCGTGAGGACCGCCATCGGCAAGCGCTGTCGTTCGGGCAGCACGCCCTCGCCGATGGCACGAAGAGCAGAGGGTCCCCGGCGTGGCGAGCCATTGCTGCGGGACGCCAGAGCGAGGTGCGCGCGCGTGGGGCGTCAATCCATGTGGGACAGGTCTTTCATGCGACCGGGGCGCGCCGGAAACTGAAACGCCCGGCGGGCGGACTCAGGCCGCCGCGATGCGCTGCGCCAGGTGCGCCAGCGCTTCGTCGACCTGGTCGACCAGGATCAGCGACAGGTCGCCCGGTTGCAGGCGCTCGAGCGCCCGGTCGATGGCGGTGAATTCGCCCCGGATCTCCTCAACGTGCCGGGTGCGCCCCGCGCCCTGCAGGCCCTGCCGCAGCAAGGCCATCACCTCGCCGTCGGCACGGCCGCGCTGGGCCGCATCCTGGTACAGGATCACGTCGTCGAAGGCTTCGCCCAGGATCGCCGTCTGGTCGCGGATGTCGCAGTCGCGCCGGTCGCCGGCGCCGCTGATCACCACCGACCGCCGCGTCGCCGGCAGCGTGTCGACGGCGGCCACCAGTGCCTTCATCGCGTCGGTGTTGTGGCCGTAGTCGGCGATCACCGTCGCGCCGCGGTATTCCATCATGTTGAAGCGCCCCGGCACGCCGGCCGCGTCGTTCTTGAAGCTCAGCAGGCCGCTGCGGATGGTGTCCCAGTCCAGGCCCACCGCCCAGGCCGCCGCAGTGGCGGCCATGACGTTCTCGAGCTGGAAAGGCAGCGTGCCGTTGCGGGTGATCGGCACATCGCGCAGCGGCACGCGTTCGCGCCACGAGCCTTCGGCGGCGATCAGCGCATCGCGATCGATGTAGACGGTGCGCTTGCCCTGGGCGCGGTGCGTCGCCATCACCGGATGCTGGCGGTCGGCGGTGAAGAAGATGATGTGGCCGGGGCAACTGGCGGCCATCGCCGCGACATTCGGGTCGGCAGCGTTCAGCACCGCATAGCCGTTGCTGGCGACGTTGCGCACGATCACGCGCTTGAGCACCGCCAGGTCTTCGACCGTGGTGATGTAGTTCAGCCCCAGGTGGTCACCGCTGCCGATGTTGGTGACCACCGCCACCTGGCAGCGGTCGAAGCCCAGGCCTTCGCGCAGCACGCCGCCGCGCGCCACCTCGAACACCGCGGCATCCACTTCGGGGTGCAGCAGCACGTTGCGCGCGCTCTTGGGGCCGCTGCAGTCGCCGCTGTCGGTCTGCCGGCCGTCGACCCACACGCCGTCGGTGTTGGTCATGCCGGTGCGCAGGCCGCTGGAGGCGAGCAGGTGGTTCACCAGCCGCGCTGTGGTGGTCTTGCCGTTGGTGCCGGTGATGGCCACGACCGGGATGCGGCCGTCGTCGCCGGGCGCATACAGCGTGTCCATCACCGCTTCTCCGACCGCGCGGCCGCGGCCGAAGGAGGGCGAGATGTGCATGCGCAGGCCGGGGGCGGCGTTGACCTCGACCACCCCGCCGTGCTGTTCTTCGAGCGGGCGCAGCACGTTCTCGCAGACCATGTCGACGCCGCAGATGTGCAGGCCGACCATTTGCGCTGCATCCACCGCGCGCGCGGCGACGTCCGGGTGCACCGTGTCGGTCACATCCGTCGCCGTGCCGCCGGTCGACAGGTTGGCGTTGTTGCGCAGCACCACGCGCTGGCCCAGCGCGGGCACGCTGTCGGGCGTAAGGCCCTGTGCTTCGAGCCGGCCGACGGCGATGTCGTCGAGCCGGATCTTGGTGAGGGAGGTGGCATGGCCCTCGCCGCGGCGCGGGTCGAGGTTGACCGCCTCGACCAGCTGGCGCACGGTGCTGGTGCCGTCGCCGATCACCTGCGGCGGATCGCGGCGGGCCGCGGCCACCAGCCGGTCGCCCACCACCAGCAGGCGGTAGTCGAAGCCCGGCAGGAATTTCTCGACCATGACTTCGCCGTAGACCGCCGCGGAATCGAAGGCGGCGTCGAGCTGCTCGCGCGTCACGATGTTGACCGTCACGCCCTTGCCCTGGTTGCCGTCCTGCGGCTTCACCACCACCGGCAGGCCGATCTCCATCGCGGCGGCCCAGGCGTCGGCGGCGTCGCTCACCGGGCGTCCGAGCGGCACCGGCACGCCGGCGGCGTTGAGCAGTTGCTTGGTCAGTTCCTTGTCCTGCGCGATGGCCTCGGCCACGCCGCTGGTGCTGTCGACCTCGGCCGCCTGGATGCGGCGCTGGCGCGAACCCCAGCCGAACTGCACCAGGCTGCCGCGCGTGAGGCGGCGGTAGGGAATGCCGCGCGCCACGGCCGCGTCGACGATCGAGCCGGTGCTGGGGCCGAGCCGCTCGGATTCGTCCAGATCGCGCAGCTCGGCGATGGCGGCTTGCGCGTCGAAGGCGCCGTCGTTCAGGGCCGCGTCGATGAGCGCCTTGGCCATTTCCACGGCGCGGCGGCCGACCGCTTCCTCGCAGTGCTGCACCACGACCTGGTACACGTCTTCTTCCAGCGTGCGGGTGGTGCGCCCGAAGATCACGCTGCAGCCGCTCTGCGACTGCAAGGCCAGCGCGGCGTTCTCCAGCACATGCGCGAGCGACAGCGGCTGTCCCAGCACCATCGGGTGCAGTTCGCCGATGGTCGGGAACAGGGCGCGCAGGCGCGCTTCGAAGCGCGGCAACTGCTCGATGCTGTTCTCGGCACCGTGGCAGGCCACGACGACTTCGATGGCCGTGTGGCGGCTCCAGAGATTGGGGCCGCGCAGGGCGCGGATGCGGGTGACTTCCATGGCGGTGAAACCTCTGCGGCCCTCACGGGGGCCGTTGAATCATCAGGCGAATTGGGGTTCGGGCGAAGGGACGCTTTGCGACAGCTGCAGCGACGCGAGGGCAGCCTGCAGGTCGGACTCGAAAGCCTCCGCGCCGGCGCCGATCAGATTGAGCGGAATGCCCAGCGCCCAGCCGGCGGCCACTGCGGCAAGCAGCACGTCGAGGCTCACGCCCACGTGCGTGGCGCGCCACACGGTGAGCCGGCCCAGGCCGGGCAGGAAGGATTCGCTGCTGCCGTTGGCCAGCACCACGCGGTCCTGGCGCACCAGCACGGCCTTGCCGCCGGCGGCCTGATGGGCCGTCAGCGCGGGCGCGGCGGCGTCCGATGCATAGAGGATGACGGCGCCATCGCACAACGGCGCGAGGCCGGCCACGCGCGGGTCGACGGCGTTCAGCACGGCCGTGCCTTCGGGCAGCACCACGTCGACCTGCGTGCGCAGCACCTTCACCATCTGGTCGCTCTCGGCGATGTCGAATTCGGCCAGCGATTCCGAACCATCGAGGTCGGTCACGATGCCGACCTGGCAGCGGTCGTAAGCCAGGCCGTCGCGCAGGATCGACGCGGCGCCGTTCTCGATGACCACCGCTTCCACCGCGCGGTTGACCAGCAGCCGGCGGCCGGCTTCCCAGGTGGCGCTGGGCCGTGCGTCGACGCGGCGGCGTTCGAGGAACAGGCCGTCACCGCAGGCCAGGCCGGTGTGGCGTCCGCCCAGGCCGGTCAGCCACGCGACCAGGCGCGCCAGCACAGCGGTGTCGCGCGAACCGGCGACGCCCACAACCGGGATGCGACCGGCCGCGTTGCCGTCGTCCACCACCGGGAACAGGTGGTCGCAGATTTCGCGGCCCACCGGGCGCGGCGAGCCCACGGCGGGCTTCAGGTGCATCAGCAGGCCGGGACCGGCGTTGACTTCGACGATGGCGCCGCGCTGCGCCGCCAGCGGCCGCGAGATGTCTTCGGCCACCAGGTCGATCCCGGCGATGTCGAGGCCGACGATGCGCGCAGCCAGCACGGCCGCGTGGGCCACTTCAGGGTGAACCTGGTCGGTGCAGTCCACGCTCAGGTTGCCGTTGCGCTGAATCGTCACGACCTGGCCCTTGGTCGGCACCGAACTGCCATCGAGGCCCTGGCGCTTCAGCTCGAGCTGCAGCTTGGCGTCGGTCGGCAGGTGGATCACGTCAAGCGGAAATTCCTCTTCGGCGCCGCGCCGCGGGTCGCTGTTGAGTTGGCTGTCGATCAGCGCCGCGACGGTGGCGCTGCCGTCGCCGGTCACGGTGATCACGTCGCCGCGCGCGGCCGCGACCACCTGGCCGCCGACCACCAGCAGGCGGTGCTCGTGGCCGCGCACGAAGCGCTCCACCATCACGTCGCTGCCTTCGGGCTCGGCCACCGCAAAGGCGGCCATCACCTCGTCACGCGTCGTCAGTTCGAGCGACACGCCGCGGCCGTGGTTGGCGTCCGACGGTTTCACCACCACCGGCAGGCCGATGTCTTCGGCGGCTTCCCAGGCTTCTTCGGCGCTCTCGACCACCTGGCCTTCGGGCACCGGCACGCCGCAGCTCTGCAGCAGCGACTTGGTGAGTTCCTTGTCGCTGGCGATCGATTCGCCGATGGCGCTGGTGTGGTCGGTCTCGGCGGTCCAGATGCGCTGCTGCGCGGCGCCGTAGCCCAGTTGCACCAGATTGCCGCTGTTGAGCCGCATGTGCGGAATGCCGCGGTCGGTGGCCGCGCCCACGATGCAGGCGGTGCTCGGGCCGAGGTAGCAGTCCTCGACCTTGCCCTTGACGGCATCGACGGCGCGCTGCGCGTCGGCAGCGTCGAAGGGCGTGTCGTTGATGGCGGCCATCAGCAGCCGGTGGCCTTCGGCCAGCGCGGCGCGGGCCACCTGCTCGTCGCGGGCGCGGAACACCATGCGGTAGACCGCGTGCTTCGAGGTGCTGCGCGTTTGCCCGAAGCCGGTGGGCATGCCGGCCAGGTTGAGCAGCTCGATGACGACGTGCTCCAGCACGTGGCCGGCCCATGTGCCTTCGTTCAGCCGCTGAATGAAGCCGCCGCGCTCGCCGACGCCGCAGTGGTGCTCGATGAGCGCCGGCAACAGCGCCGTCAGGCGGTCGGTGAAGCCGGGGATCAGGTTCGAAGGGAAGTCTTCGAGCTGACCAAGGTCGAGCCAGACCTCGAGCACCGGCCGGTAGGTCCAGAGGTTGGGGCCGCGCAGATAGCGGGTGCGCAGCAGGCGGATGTCGTCGAAACGGGTCATGGAAACGTTCGTGGTGCTGGGGCCGAGCACGCGGGTGCCTTCAAGCGCGCCCATGGCGATCGATCAGAATCGGCGCCCGGCGGGCACCTTCATGCAGCCTGCGGCGGGTCCGAGACACAGAAACACAATGCAACATCACGATCCAGTCGGTACCCCGGAGGGCGAAGCGGGAACGGCTCCAGACGCGCTGAAAAGCCGACTTACTGCCGCGGAAAACGTTCTGGCGAGCCTGACGGTTGACCTCGACACCGAACTTCGCTTTGCCGACGGACTGCTGGCACTGACCGACCGCCGCCTGCTCAGCCGCGACCCGAATGGCGAATGGCGTGAGTGGGCGCTCGCCCCGGAGCTGAAATTGCAGCTGGCCGACCACGCCGGCGTGGGAACGCTCGACCTGCTCGGCGCACCCGGCGCGCTGGCGCGTTGGCGTCACACCCTGGCGCAGCAACCCGCCGCGCTGCGCCTGCAGAAGCGCTTCGAACAGCAGGCGGTCGGCTTGGCCGACACCGGCGCTGCCAATGATCCCGACGACCTGGCGGCCGAGCCCGAACTGCAGCCGCCGCCCTCGACCTGGGTGCTGCTGCGACTCGGCCGTTTTGCCAAGCCCTATCGCAAGCAGCTGATCGCCGGCTTTCTGCTCACGCTGGCCTCGACCGCCGCGACGCTGGTGCCGCCATACCTGACGATCCCGCTGATGGACGACATCCTGATCCCGTTCCAGAACGGTCAGCAGATCCCGGTCGGCAAGGTCGTGATGTTCCTCGCCGCCTTGCTGGCGGCCGCGCTCACCGGCTGGGGCCTGGGCTGGGCGCGCACCTACCTGCTGGCGCTGGTGTCCGAGCGCATCGGCGCCGACCTGCGCACCACGACCTACGAGCACCTGCTGACACTGCCGCTCGACTACTTTGGCGGCAAGCGCACCGGCGACCTGATGTCGCGCATCGGCTCCGAGACCGACCGCATCAACGTCTTCCTGTCGCTGCATGCGCTCGACTTCCTGACCGACGTGCTGATGATCGTGATGACCGCCGTCATCCTGGTGTCGATCAACCCGCTGCTGGCGGTCGTCACGCTGGTGCCGCTGCCCTTCATCGGCTGGATGATCCACGTCGTTCGCGACCGGCTGCGCACCGGTTTCGAGAAAATCGACCGCGTGTGGAGCGAAGTGACCAATGTGCTGGCCGACACCATCCCCGGCATCCGTGTGGTCAAGGCCTTCGCGCAGGAGAAGCGCGAGGCCGACCGTTTCCACGCCGCCAACGCCTACAACCTGCAGGTCAACGACAAGCTCAACAAGACCTGGTCGCTGTTCACGCCCAGCGTGTCGCTGCTGACCGAGATCGGCCTCTTGGTGGTGTGGGGCTTCGGCATCTGGCAGGTGGCGCGCGGCAGCATCACGGTCGGTGTGCTTACCGCCTTCATCGCCTACATCGGCCGCTTCTACACGCGGCTCGATTCGATGAGCCGCATCGTGTCCGTCACGCAGAAGGCCGCCGCCGGCGCCAAGCGCATCTTCGACATCCTCGACCACGTGAGCAACGTGCCGGAGCCCGCGAACCCGGTGAAGCTCGCGCAAGTCACCGGCCGCATCGAGATGAAGGACGTGGGCTTTCGCTATGGCTCGCGTGCCGTCATTCGCGACCTCGACCTGGCCATCGAACCCGGCGAGATGATCGGCCTGGTCGGCCACAGCGGCTCGGGCAAGAGCACGCTGGTCAATTTGATCTGCCGCTTCTACGACGTGACCGACGGCGCGATTCTTGTCGACGGCACCGACATCCGCCGCTTCGCCGTGGCCGACTACCGGCGCCATGTCGGCCTCGTGCTGCAGGAACCCTTTCTCTTCTTCGGCACCATCGCGCAGAACATCGCCTACGGCAAGCCGGATGCGACGCGCAAAGAGATCGTCGCGGCCGCGCGCGCCGCGCATGCGCACGACTTCATCCTGCGCCTGCCGCACGGCTACGACTCGCTGGTCGGCGAGCGCGGCCAGGGCCTGTCGGGCGGCGAACGCCAGCGCATCAGCATCGCGCGGGCGCTGTTGATCGACCCGCGCATCCTGATCCTCGACGAGGCCACCTCGGCCGTCGACACCGAGACCGAGAAGGAGATCCAGAAGGCGCTCGACAACCTCGTGAAGGGCCGCACTACGATCGCCATCGCGCACCGGCTGTCGACGCTGCGCAAGGCCGATCGGCTGGTGGTGATGGACCGCGGCGAGGTGGTCGAGGTCGGCCCGCACGACGAGTTGATGGCGAAGGAGGGCGCGTATTGGCGGCTCTACCAGGCGCAATTGCGGCAGGCCGATGAAGAGGCGAGCGATGGCGCGGTGGCCGAGCGCACCGGTGTCGCGGTCGCCCTGAACAATCATGCGGCGCATCCCGCAGGAGACGCGTGATGCAGATTGACTTCCAACTCGAACGCGACGCCTTCGGCCGCCTGGTGCTGATCGATGCGCAAGGCCATCGCCACGAAGGCATCGTGCCGGTGCGTGCCTTTCCATTGAGCGCACCCGGCGAAGGGCTGTCGCTGGTCGGTGCCGATGGCCGCGAGTGCGTGTGGGTCGACCGCATCGAGGCGCTGCCCGCAGCGACCCGCGCGCTGCTCGACGCCGAACTTGACGCACGCGATTTCGCGCCGACGCTCTTGAAGCTGCACAAGGTGTCGAGCTTCGGCGTGCCCAGCACCTGGCAGGTGAGCACCGACCGCGGCGAGACGAGCTTCGTGCTCAAGGCCGAAGAGGACATCCGGCGGCTGGAAGGCGGCGCGCTGCTCATTGCGAGCGCGCACGGCGTGCAGTTCCGCATCCCCGACGCGAAGGCGCTCGACCGCCCATCGCGCAAGCTGCTGGAGCGTTTCCTGTAGCTGCGAAACTCGGGCGTCTGCTTCAAGGAAAACGCCCATGCACACCACCGCCCTCGTTCTCTTCTCCGGCGGGCAGGACTCGACCACCTGCCTGGCCGATGCGCTCGCCCGCTACGAGCGCGTCGAGACGCTGGGCTTCGAGTACGGCCAGCGCCATCGCATCGAGATGGACGTGCGGCAGACGGTGCGCGCGCAACTGCGCGAGCGCTTTCCCGAATGGGCGCCGCGGCTCGGCGACGACCACCTGCTGAACGTCGATTCGCTGTCGCAGATCGGCGGCTCGTCCCTCACCGACGAGGTTGCCTTCGCCATGCAGGTCGACGGCCTGCCCAACACCTTCGTGCCGGGGCGCAATCTGCTCTTCCTCACCCTGGCCGGCGCGCTGGCGTACCGGCGCGGGTTGCAGGTGATCGTCACCGGTGTCTGCGAAACCGACTACTCCGGCTACCCCGATTGCCGCGACGACACCATGAAGGCGATGCAGCTCGCGCTGTCGCTCGGCCTCGACCGCCGCCTCGTCATCGAGACGCCGCTGATGTGGATCGACAAGGCACAGACTTGGGCGATGGCGCACCGGCTCGGTGGCGATGCGCTGGTCGAGCTGATCGTCGAGGACACCCACACCTGCTACCAGGGCGACCGCACGCAGCGGCACGCCTGGGGTTACGGCTGCGGTGCGTGCCCGGCGTGCGAGCTGCGCGCCGCGGGGTGGACGCGCTACGTGGACGCGACCGTGTAGCGCGCCGCGGCGCCGTCGGTCGAGGGCACCAGGGTCCAGCGCTTGTCGTGGAAGGCACCGACCGAGGCGCGGTGCGCGATCGACACCATGGCGCCGCCCGCGGCCTTCACGTCGGCCGACAGCCGGCGGTACAACGTCTCCTCGGCGGCCGTGTCGAGCGCACTGGTCGCTTCGTCGGCGAACAGCCAACGCGGCTTGCGCAGCAGCACGCGCGCGATCGCCAGGCGCTGTTGCTCGCCGCCCGAGAGCTTCTGGCTCCAGGTGTCGGTGTCGTCGAGCCGGCCGGCCAGTGCCGGCAACAGCGCATCGTCGAGGGCGGCCCGCAGCTGCGCGTCGTCGTAGTCGGCAGCCGGTCGCGGGTACGCCAGCGCATCGCGCAGGCGGCCGTCCGGCACATAGGGACGCTGCGGAATGAACATCGCATCGTCGGGCAGTGAGACGCTTCCGCGCGCGAACGGCCAGATGCCGGCGAAGGTGCGGAACAGCGTCGACTTGCCGCTGCCCGACGGGCCCTGCAGCAGCACGGTGTCCCCGGGGGCGAGCGTGAGCGCGGTGTGCTGCATCAGCAGCGTGCCGTCGGGCAGGGCGACGTCGAGATCGGCCGCACGCAGGCCGTCGGTCGCACCGGTGTCGCGTGACAGCGCCGGCGACGCATCGGCGTGGGCACGCATCGCGGCATCGAAGGTGGTCAGCCGGTCGGCAGTGGCGCGCCAGACGGCCACGCGGTCGTAGTTGTCGACGAACCAGCTGAGCGAATCCTGCACGCGGCCGAAGGCCGAGTTCACCTGCATCAACTGGCCCAGCTGGATGGCCCCGCTGAAGAAGCGCGGCGCCTGCACGATGAAGGCGAAGATCACCGACGCCTGGCCGAACGAGGCGGTGAAAGCGACCAGGTTCTTCTGCGCCTTGATCAGCTGCAGGTAGTTCTTCAGCACCGCGCCGAAGCGCAGGTCGAGCTGCCCGTGCTCGACCTTCTCGCCGCGGTCCAGCGCGATCGCCTCGCTGTATTCGCGCACCCGCACCAGGTGATGCCGGAAGTCGGCCTCGTAGCGCTGCTGCCGGAAGTTCAGCCCGATCAGCGGCCGTCCGATCAGGTGCGTGATGGCGGTGCCGATGGCGCAGTAGATGAGGGCGATCCACACCATCGAGCCCGGCACGGTGAACGCATGGCCGCCGAGGGTGAAGCTGGCCGTCCCGCTTTGGGTCCAGAGGATGCCGATGAAGCTGACGAGCGTGACCACCGCGTTGAGCAGCCCCATCGACAGCGTCATCGTGTAGTCGGTGAACATCTGCATGTCTTCCTGGATGCGCTGGTCGGGGTTGTCAGGCGTCGGCGCATCACCGCCGGACGTCGCATAGCGGGCGAGTTCCAGCCGATAGAAGGTGTGATCGCCCATCCATCGGCCGAGGTAGTTGCGCGTCATCCACGCGCGCCAGCGCATCTGCAGCAGCTGCGTGAGATAGAACTTGAGGATCGCGATGACGATGAAGCCGACTGCGATCCAGCAGAACACGCCGATCTCGCGCCAGAAGACCGCCTGGTCCTTGTTCTGCAGCGCGTCGTAGAAGCGGCCGAACCACTGGTTGTTGAGCACCAGCATGTAGACCGCCAGGAGGTTCAGCACGACGATGGTTGCCAGCAGCCCCCGCGCCTTCCACTTCTCCTCGGAGCGGAAGTAGGGCGCGGCGAGCCTTCCGATGCGGCGCAGGGTGTCGAGGAACGGGGCGGAGCGCGCGGGGTCGGACATCGGTGTGCAGTCATCGTGTGCGCCTGGGGGCGCGATGGCACATCGTAGCTGCGGGCCCCGCGGCTTCGCTTAGGCGCGGCTTAAGCCGTCGCTCAGAGGTCGCCCAGTCCGAGTGCCGGATCGCTCACCGTGTGCTTGCCGGTCTCGACGCGGCCGGCGAAGCGGCGCTGGTAGCGCGCGTCGCTGTCACAGCTCACGACGAAGTCGTACCACTGACCACTGTCGGCGAGGTCCCAATGCTGGTCGATCGAGCCGCCCGCCGGCACCGTGACGGTCCACGGTCCGTCGTTGCGGTAGGCCTTGGCACGCACCGTGAAGCTGGCCGGCCTCTGGCCCGCATTCATCATCGTGAGGTAGACGTTGCCGTTGGCGATGTCGTAGCAGACGCGCACCTCGGGCGATGCCGCGCCAGCGGCACGCAGCGTGTTCAGGTCGCCCTTGAACGCTCGGTGGAAGCCGTTCGGGCCGAGCACCCACAGGTCGTAGCGGCCCGCGTCGTCGGCCATCGCGGCCCAGCTGTCGTCCAGCGTCTTGCCCGGTTCCACCATGAAGCGGCGCGGCAGGCGGTCGAGGTGCAGCTGGTCGTAGACATGGAACACGGCGGCGGCCTTGCCGGTGTTGGCGAACAGCAGGCGCATCGTGCCGGCCACGGTGTCGCTGCGCGCGCTCACGTGCAGTTCGTAGGGCAGGGCGCGCGACGGCCGCGTGCCGGTGGCCTGGCGTGGCAGCAGCTGCGTTGTCGGTGGCGTGACCTGCGGGAGCGCCTCCTGCTGCGTGCGCAGCGTGTCGGCCTCGGCCTTGCTCTTGCGGCCGGTCAGTACCGGCAGCTGTTCGCTGTTGGGCGTCGCGAAGTTGAAGGCGGTGGTGAGGTCACCGCAGACCGCTCGGCGGTAAGGGCTGATGTTCGGCTCCTGCACGCCGAAACGGGTCTCGAGGAAGCGCAGCACCGAGGTGTGGTCGAACACCTGAGAATTGACCCAGCCGCCGCGGCTCCAGGGCGAGATGACGAACATCGGCACGCGCGGGCCGGGGCCGTACACCCGGCCGTCGGGCACCGGCTGCTTGGTGGCGCTGCTGCCCAACGGCCGTTGATGGGTGAAGTACTCGACGCCCAGGTCGGCGGCGGGCATCGTGGTCCTGCCCGCATAACCGCCGTTACCGTCCGGCGACGGTGCCGACGGCGAGGGCACATGGTCGAAGTAGCCGTCGTTCTCGTCGAAGTTCACCAGCAGCACGGTCTTGCTCCACACCTCGGGCACGGCCGTCAGTGCGTTCAGCACCTCCTGGAGGAACCACGCGCCCTGCACCGGGCTCGATGGGCCAGGATGCTCGCAATAGATCGACGGCGCGTTCATCCACGACACCTGTGGCAGCTTGCCTTCGCGGATGTCGCGCTTGAAGGCGTCGAGGTACTGTTCGGGCTGCGTGCCGGGCAATGTGTTGGCCACGCCCTTGTACAGCGGGTTGTTCGCGTTGTCGGTGGCCGCGTCGTAGGCCTTGTAGGGAAGCGCTTGGCCGGTGCTCGCGTAGGCACTGTTGGGCTCGCCGCCGCTGGACACCGGAAAGCCCGAGGCGATGTTGGCTTGCCGAAACTTCCGGAATGCGCCCAACATGTTGTCGCCCCATTCATCGGGCATGTTCTGGTAGCTGATCCAGCTGACACCGGCTTCTTCGAGGCGCTCGGCGTAAGTCTTCCAGGTGTAGCCGGTGTTGACGGAGGCCGCCCGTCCGTCGATCCAGTCCCACTCGTTGTCGACGAAGGCCGTGCTCGTGGGTCCCGCCCCGTTGGTGCCGGTGATATGGAAGGACCGATTGGCGTCGGTGCCGGTGTGCATCGCGCAGTGGTAGGCGTCGCAGAGCGTGAAAGCATTCGCCAAAGCGAACTGGAACGGGATCTCGCCTTCCTCGAAGTAGCCCATGGAAATGGGGTTCTTGTAGCGCGGCCACTGGTACATGCGCCCTCCATCCCAGGCGTCCTGACTGTCGTTCCATTCGTGCGGTGTGCCGTTCGCACGTTGCGCATTGCCCTTCGTCCCATCGAGGTGGAAGGGGTAGATCGGCGTGCCGCTGGCATCGCTTTGCTGCCAGACGTTCATGCCCTTGGGCAGCGGGATCGTGAAGCGGTCGCCGAAACCACGCACACCACCCAGTGTGCCGAAATAGTGGTCAAAGGCGCGGTTCTCCTGCATCAGGATCACGACGTGTTCGACGTCGTTGATCGTGCCGGTCTTGTTGTTGGCGGGGATGGCGAGTGCGCGGCGAATGGCAGGCGGGAAGGCGGCGAGCGTGGCGGCGGCGATGCCGGCCGAAGCGGAGCCGCGCAGGAAGTTGCGTCGTGAGGTCATGGTCGTTCTGGGAGGCAGGGTCAGGGCGCGCAGCGCATCTCGGGCTTGACGGTGGTGTCGGGCGTCGCAGGTTGGGTCGGTGTGGCGGGCGAGCCCGGGCTGCTGTCGCCGCCACCGCAGGCAACAAGCGCGCAGGTCAGGAGTGCGAGCACGAGATGGCGCGCAGCGCGCGGAGAAAGACGGTCGGCGTGGGGCATGGCAGTGGACGTGGCGCTCGAATTCGCGCTTGTTGTGGTCGGAGTGCGGCACCGCCAAAGGGCGCGCGCATCGGACCGCCAAGGCTAGGGACCCGACATGACGCGGCCATGAAGTGCCGATGACGGCCACAAGGCGCGGCCGTGACGGCGCAGGCGCGGCGAGCGCACCGGCGGCGGCGCGTCAGGGGTTGCTGATGCCGCTCGACACGTGGCCCGAGGGCACGTGGCGCGCGGCGGCATCGACGTGGCCGGTCTGGTCGTCGAAGAAAAAGTCGGGTTCGAATTCGCGCAGGAACGGACCCTTTTCCAGCCCGCCCAGGAACATGGCCTCGTCGACCGCCAGGCCCCAGTTCATCAACGTATTGATGGCGCGTTCGTGGGCAGGCGCGCTCCGCGCAGTGACCAGTGCCGTTCGGATTCGCATGCCGGAGACGTCCGCCTGCTGCTGAAGCTGATGAAGCGCTACGAGGAGTGGCTTAAACGGCCCGCCGGACAGCGGGAGTGCTGCCTTTGTTAGCTCGTGCGTCTGAAAGGCCGCCAGTCCCTCGGCTTGATAGACGCGTTCTGCCTCATCGGAGAAAAGCACTGCATCGCCGTCGAAGGCGATGCGCAGTTCGTCGGGATAGTTGATGCCAGCGGCAACGGATTCGGTGAGCACGCGAGCCGCTGGGAAACCGAGCCGCAGAGCTTCGCTGACATCCTTCTCGTTCGCAGAAAGAAAGAGGTGCGCGCCAAGGGGACGCAGGTATCTGAACGGATCGCGGCCTTGCGTGAACACCCCGCGTTCGAGCTCGAGGCCGGCGTTGGTAGCCGAGTGGAAGATACGCAATGCGCTCACAGGGTCGTTGCGAGACAGCATGACGACTTCGACGCGCCGCGCGCTGCCTCGATTGAAGTGCAGCAGCTTCTGCACCAGCGAGAAAGCGACGCCTGGCTTGGCCGGGACCTTCAGCCGCTCCTGCTGCAGTTGCATGTAGGGCCGGGGATCCTTCAAATTGAAAATGCGATTCTCTTCTTCGAAGTCGAAGAGGGCGCGCGACGAGATCGCAATGACCAGCTTGTCTGCGAGCGTCGCCGCCATGGTTACTTCACGAACTGATTGAGCTGAATGATCGGCATCAGCACTGCCAGCACGATCAGCATCACCACGCCGCCCATGCCGACGATCAGCAAGGGTTCGAGGATGGTCGCCATGTGCATCGCGCGGCGCTGCACCTCGGCGCCGAGCTGGTTGGCGGCGCGCTGCAGCATCAGCGGCAGCGTGCCGGTCTGTTCGCCCAGGCGCGCGAACATCGAGACGATGCCGGGAAAGCGCTTCTTCTGCGCCAGCGCCGAGGCCAGCGGTGCGCCTTCGCGCACCAGCACCAGCGCATCGAGCGCATCGGCGCGCATGGCGCGGTTGCCCAGCGTTTCGGCGGCGGCCTGCAGCGCGCGCAGGATCGGCACGCCGGCAGTCGCCAGCATCGCGAGCGTGCTGGCGAAGCGCGCCGCGTTGTAGCCGCGCGCCAGCTTGCCGACCAGCGGCAGCTCGAGCCAGGCCGCATCGAACTTCTCGCGGAAGGCCGGTCGCGTGAGCGCGGTGCGCATCGCCACCACGCCGACCACGATGACGATCAGCATCGCCCATCCGTAGTTGCGCACGAAGTCGCTGATGGCCAGCATCGCGACGGTGAGGAAAGGCAGCGCGCGCTTGGTGCCGGCGAACACGTTGGCCACCTGCGGCACCACATAGCTCACCAGGAAGATCACGATGACGATCGCCACCAGCGTCACGATGGCTGGGTACAGCGCTGCACCGACGAGCTTTTGCTGCAGTGCCTGGCGCTGCTCCAGGTCGTCGGCCAGGCGCTCGAGCACCAGGCCCAGGTTGCCGCTGTGTTCGCCAGCGCCGATGACGGCGGTGTAGATGGGCGAGAACTCGCGCGGGTGCTGCGACAGCGCACGCGCGAAGGGCGAGCCCGCATTGACCTCCGCGCGCAGCGACGCCACCAGGTTGCGCTGCTGTTCGCGTTCGGCCTCGTCGGTCAGCGCGGTGAGTGCGCGTTCCAGCGGCAGTCCGGACGACACCAGGCCGGCGATCTGCCGCGTCCACACGGCCAGTTCGGTGGTGCTGAACGCACGCCCGCCGCCGATGAAACGGCGCCAGCCTCCGCTCTCCTTGCGCTGCGCGGCGGCGTTGCCGACGACGGTGACGGCCAGCGGGATGAGCTTCTGCGCACGCAGCATGCCGCGCGCATTGCGTGCGGTGTCGGCCTCGAGCACCCCCTTGCGCGGGTTGCCCTGGTTGTCGATGGCCTCGAAGGAATAGGCGGGCACGTCAGTCTCGGGTCACGCGCATCAACTCGGCACGCGAGGTGACGCCCGCCTGCACCAGGCGTTCGCCGTCTTCGCGCATCGAGCGCAGGCCGCCGCGTTCGGCGGCGACGAAGATCTGGCTCTCGGGTGCGCGGCTGTGGATCAGCGATTGCACCGCATCGTCGGCCACCAGCAGCTCGAAGATGCCGGTGCGGCCCTGGTACCCCGTCTGTCCGCAGGTGTCGCAACCCACCGGTGCGAATTCGCCGTTGTCGCCGCGGGCGGCGCACACCGGGCAGAGCTTGCGCACCAGCCGCTGTGCCAGCACGCCCAGCAGCGATGAGCTCAAGAGGAAGGGCTCGACGCCCATGTCGGTCAGCCGGGTGACGGCACTGACCGAGTCGTTGGTGTGCAAGGTGGCCAGCACCAGGTGGCCGGTGAGCGAGGCCTGGATGGCGATCTGCGCGGTCTCGAAGTCGCGGATTTCGCCGATCATGATGACGTCCGGGTCCTGCCGCAGGATGGCGCGCAGGGCCTTGGCGAAGGTGAGTTCGATCTTCGCGTTGACCTGGGTCTGGCCGACGCCCGCGAGTTCGTACTCGATCGGGTCCTCGACGGTCATGATGTTGCTGCGGCTGGCATCGAGTCGGGCCAGCGCCGAATACAGCGTGGTGGTCTTGCCCGAGCCGGTCGGGCCGGTCACCAGGATGATGCCGTGTGGCTGGGATATCAAGGTCTCGAAGCGCTCGAGCGTGTCGCCCAGCATGCCCACCGATTCGAGCGTGAGCTTGCTTTCATTCTTGTCCAGCAGGCGCAGCACCGCGCGTTCGCCGTGCGCGCTGGGCAGCGTCGACACGCGCACGTCGACCGCGCGGGTACCGATGCGCAGTGAAATGCGGCCGTCCTGCGGCAGGCGCTTCTCGGCGATGTCGAGGTCGGCCATGATCTTCAGCCGAGAGATCAGCGCGGCGTGTAGCGCGCGGTTGGGCTGCACCACCTCGCGCAGCGTGCCGTCGATGCGAAAGCGCACCGACGACGTGCGCTCGTAGGGTTCGATGTGGATGTCGCTGGCACCGTCGCGCGCGGCCTGGGTCAGCAACGCATTGAGCATGCGGATGATGGGCGCGTCGCCGGCCGATTCGAGCAAGTCTTCGACGGCCGGCAGCTCCTGCATCATGCGCGACAGGTCGGCCTCACCCTGCACCTCGCTCACCACCGTCGCAGCGTTCGATTCGCCCTTGGCATAGGCCGCGCTGATGCGCTGCGCCAGCTGGTCGGCCGGCAGCGGCTCGAAGGCCTTGATGGTGAAGCGCCGCGACACCTCGCTCAGGGCGCTGCGCGGCGGCGTCGGTGGCATGAACAGCGTGCTGCTGCCGTCGTCGGCCTCTTCCAGAAGCAGTTGTTGGGCACGCGCAAAGGCGTAGGGCAGGGGGTAGCGCATTGCGGCTCGTCGGCTCGGCGGCGTTCTCAGGGCAGTTCGCGTTTGCTGGTGGGGTCGGCCGTCGGCGGCATGGCGCCTTTGAGTGGGCTCGAACCGAGCTGCGAGCTGGCCGGTGCCAGTGGCGGAGGAATCAGGCGCGTGCCTTCGATGCGGCGATCGCCGTCGACCGACGCGGGCAATGGCGGCAGGACGGCCGACTCGGACACGCCGCGCAGGACGAAGCTGTTCTCGGGCTGCGTGGTCTGCTGCATCGTGCGGATCGCGTCGTAGCGGTCGGCTGCGAAGGCATTGGCGCTTTGGCCGTCGCGCATCACGACCGGCCGCAGGAAGATCATCAGGTTCGTCTTCGTGCGGCGTCGAATCTCGCTCTTGAACAGGTTGCCCAGGATCGGTACGTCGCCCAGCAGGGGCACCTTCTCGGTCCCGCCGGTGTAGTCGTCCTGCAGCAAACCGCCGAGCATCACGATGCTGCCGTCTTCCACCAGCACGTTCGATTCGATGCTGCGCTTGTTGGTGGTGGGGCCATTCACGTCGCTTCGCGAAGCAGGATCGACGTTCGAGACCTCCTGGAAGATCTGCAACTTGATCGTGCCGTTCTCGTTGATCTGCGGCTTCACGCGCAGCGTCAGGCCCACATCCTTGCGCTCGACCGTGGTGAATGGGTTGACGGTGGAGGTGTTGCCGTTGGTGCTGGCGTACTGGCCGGTGGGGAAGGGCACGTTCTGGCCGATCACGATCTTGGCTTCCTCGTTGTCCAGCGTGAGCAGGTTGGGCGTCGACAGCACGTTGCCTTCGCCATTGCTTTGCAGCGCCCGCGCCACCAGGCCCAGCACGTTGCCGCCGGCGATCGTGGTGCCCAGGCCGATGTTGAAGCCACTCGACGGCTGCTGCGCCACGCCGGTGCCCGAGGTGGCCGGACTCAGGTTGAAGATGTTGGCCCCCGCCAAGCTCGAGTTGCTGCCCACCGCACCGGTGGCGCCGATGGCGGTCTGCCACTGGACGCCGAACTCGGCCGCCTTGTTGGCATTGACCTCGATGATCAGGCTTTCGACCATCACCTGCGCGCGCCGGCCGTCGAGCCGGTCGATCACCGCGCGCAACTGGCGGTACTGCGGTTCCGACGCCGTGATGATCAGCGAGTTGGTCGTCGGATCGGCCTGGATCTGGCCGCCGGTGGACGGCTGGTTGTTGTTGTTCAGCGGTGCCGTGGCGGCGCTGCTGAGTCCGCCGCTCATGCCCTGCTGGTTCTGGTTCAGGTTGGTGGGTTGTTGCTGCTGCTGCTGCGTGCCGGCGCCGCCGAAGGCATTGGCGCCGCCGGTGTTCGTGCCCGAGCCGCCGCGCGCCTCGCTCGACATGGCCGCGCGCAGCGTCGTGGCGAGCTTCGCCGCATCGGCGTTCTTCAGGTAGACGACGTAGATGTTGCCGGCCTCGCCGTTGCCGCCCGCTTCGGGCGCCCGGTCCAGCTTGGCGACCAGCGTGCGCACCAGTTGCGCGCGGGCCGGGTTGGCGGCGCGCAGGATCAGCGAATTGCTGCGCGGGTCGGCCAGCAGGGTGGTGCGGAAGGTCGCATCGGCGGTGCCGGCTGCGGCGGCCGCCGGGCCGGTACCGCTGCCGCCTTCGATCAGCCGCGTCACCAGCGGCACCATGTCGGTGGCGATCGAATACTTGAGCGGGATGACCTCGATGTCCGAGGCGTTGGGCACGTCGAGCGCAGCGATGATGCGCGCCAGCCGCCGCATGTTCTCGGCGTAGTCGGTGATCACCAGCGAGTTGTTGCCGGGGTTCACGTTGATGGTGTTGTTCGGCGCGATCAGCGGACGCAGCACCGGCAGCAGGTTGTTGGCCGCCTCGTAGTTGAGCTTGAAGACCTGCGTGACGATCTGGTTGCCGCTCAGGTTGGCCGCGGCACCGATCGAGGTGGTGACGGCGCTGCTCTGCAGCTTGGCGTCGGCCTCGGGCACCACCTTGTAGAGGCCGTCGGCCTGAACGATCGCGAAGCCTTGCAGGCGCAGGGCGGCGGCGAATTGGTTGAAGGCGGCGGCCGGCGCGATGGCGCGGTCGGTCTGCAGGTTGATCGTGCCCTTGACGCGCGGGTCGACGACCACATCGCGGCCGGTGATCACGGCCATGGTGCGCGCCACCGATTCGATTTCGGCGTTGCTGAAGTTCAGCGTGATCGGTTCGCCGCGACGCGGTGCGCCGTCCTGGGCGAAAGCCGTGGTCGGGATGCCGGTGCTCAGCAGCAGCTGCGCCGCGAGTGCAACGAGGCCGAGGCGCGTGCCGAAGGAGGGGAATGGCTTCATGGTCAACCCAGTGTGATGAGCGAGCGCGCCCCCTGGCGCCGCCCGATGATGTTCAACAAGTTCGACAGTGCGTCCTCGCGGCCCGGTGCCGCGCTGGCTTCGCCGTCGAAGCGCATGGCGCGGCCGTTCCAGCGCCCGCTGCCGTTGAGCTGCAGGCTGCCTTCGCGGGTGGTGAGCAGAAGCGTCGGCGTCGGGCCGCCGTCGACGGTGATGCGATAGCTGCCCATCGGCCGCAGCGTGGAGAGACTGGAGGAGATGTCGGTGGCGTCGAGCGTGGCGTGGCCGGTGAGGCCGAGCTGCTCGCCGCGAAATTCCATGACCAGGCCTTGCGTGGCCAGGTCGAGCATGCCTTCGGGCTTGAGCGTGTTCCACGGCGCGCCGAAGCCGCTGAGCAGTGCCGCGGGCCAGCGCGAACGGCCGTCGCGCCAGTCGAGCTGCACGCCGTCGACATACGGGCGCGCGAACAGGCGCAGCGGTTGCGGTGCGCAGCATGGCAGCTGCAGGGTGGCGTCCAGCGCGCCCCAGCGCGGGCGCAGGGTCCAGCCGAGCGTGCCGGGCAGCGAGATCGCCTCGGCCCCGGTGGCGCCGCTGGAGAACACCACCCCGGCCGTGCCGTTCCAGACCGTGCCGCGGGCGTTGATCAGCTGCAGGCGGTCGCCCGTGGCGCTTGCCAGCAGGCCGGCCACCCAGCGCGCCGGCGCATAGACCGCCAGCGCAACGGCGGCGCCGACCACCAGGCCGAACAATGCCCATCGCCAACCGTGGGAGCCGGGAGATTGTGGAGCGGTGGCGGTGGCCATGGGTACTTCAGCGCGCCGGCAGGTTCATGACCAGCGTGCCGTCCCAGCGCGCGCGCGTGTCGGCGGCGGCCGCTGCGGCTGCATTGGCCACACCGGGCCCGCTCGGGAAGGCCGTGACCGGCGCGGCCGGTGCGCGCACCGTCCCCTGCGCGCCGCCTTGCGTGCGCGTCAGGTGCACTTCGCGCGGCACGGCGCGGGCATTGCCGCGTGCCTGCGCCAGCCATTGCGCGACGCTATCGGCCGGCGTCGACCGCAGCGTGACCAGTACACCTTCGCCAGCGCCGGCGCCCGCCACCTGGATCTGGGCGTTCGGGCCCAGGCCCTGGCGCACCGAGGTCTCGAGCGCGCGCAGCGAGTCTTCGCGGTTGGCCCGCGGCTGGGCCTGCAGGGCCTTGGCCTGGATCTGCAGCGCCGTCATCTGCTGCAGCTGCGCATCGAGTTCGGCATGGGCGGCCGGCGCACTGGCGAGCGTGCGCAGCGCCGGTGCCAGCGCCACCCACCAGAGCAACGCCAGCAGCACCAGGGCGCCGGCGACGATGACCATGCGCTGTTCGCGCGGGGCGAGTTCCGGCCACCAGGCCTCCCAGCGCGCTTGCAGGGCTTCGATCCAGGCGTTCATCGAGCGCCCTCGGCCTGCACCAGCAGGAGGTCGCCTTCGCTGCGCGCGTTGTAGCCGCGCGATGCGAGCGTGGTCGACAGCGTACTGGTATCGGCCATGCCGAGACCCAGGCCGCGCAGTCGCAGCTGGCCGGCGCTGTAGTCGATGGCGGTCGGCAGCTTGCCGGGCGGCAGACTGGCGGCCAGCGCAGCGAGCATCGGCTCCAGGTCGGCGGCCGAAACGCCGCCGGTGGCCTGCTGCAGCGCCGCGACTTCGCGCGTCATCTGCACCTGCGGCTCGTAGATCTGCACTGAAGGGAAGGTCTGCGCCAGGATGCTGCGGATGGTGCCGCGCTTGGCCTCGAGCGCATTGCGTTCCTTCCAGGCCCAGGCGTTGACCCCAATGAGCTGCGCCAGTACCAGCAGCAGGGCGCCCCAGCGCGCCGCCCGCCACTGCGGCGCGCGCCAGAGCGACTGCGCGATGGCACCGGCCCTCTTGCCGGCGCGCGCGCGACCGCTGGAGGCCAGATCGAACTGCGCCAGGTCCCAGCCGGTGCGCGTGGTTTCGAGCCAACGCACCGCCGGCTTCACGATCGGCACCGGCCGCCCGAGCAGGCTTTCGGCCAGCTCGGCCACGGCGGGTTCGGCCAGCGCGTTCGCGCCTTCGGGCAATGTGCCCAGCGCCGCGATCCCGGCGCTGTCGAGCGGCAGCGTGAGCACGCCCTGCGCGTCGCACACCGTCACGAAGGCTTCGTCAGCGTCGCCGGTGGCGAACACCATCGGCGGTGTGCCGGCCGTCTGCGGCGCGAATTCGGGAACGATGCGGTTGACGCGTCGACCGGCCGCCTCGAGGGTCTGCACCGCGCCGCGCACCCAGGCGCGGTTGCAGGCAACCACCCAGACCGGTTTGCCGACGGCGGCATCGGGCTCGAGCGCGAAATGCAGGTTGTCGGGCTCGTCGAGCAGCCGGTCTTCGAGCATGCCGTTGAGCACGGCGCGCAACCGCGTCGCGCCGTTCAGGCTGCCCTGCGGCAGGGTGACCTGGTGCCAGGACAGCGCGGCCGCCGGCAGCGCGAGGGTGACTTCATCGCTCGTGGGCAGCAGCGAGGCCAGGGCACTGCCGCGCGAGCGGTATTTGCGGCCATCGCTGGACCACATCACCCAGCCGAACTCGCCACCGGCCGGGGCCGGAGGGGGAGGGAGGGTGACGATGAGCAGCGGCATGAATGGGCAGGGTGAAGGGAGGGGTCGCTATTGTAGGAGTCGATCGGGCGGAAAATGCTATGGAGTTGATAGCAATCCAGGCAATCCAGGCGCAGCTTGCCACGGTTTTTTACCTGAAAACTGTGTCAGAACGTTCCAGCGCCGGCTTTGGCGGGCAAGACCGTGGTGCCGGCACCACGTTCGCGCCAGAGGATGGTGAGTTTGCCGCTGTTGCGCCAGACCAGCGAGTGTTCGTCCACCCAATGGTTCTCAAGGCGCAAGCGGCCGTGCACTTCGAAGTAGTTGGTTGCCACGCCCAGGTTGGTCGTCGTGAAGCTCGTGGAACCGATGGGTGGCAGGGCCGCGTCGGCCGACTTGAAGTAGCCGCTGGCGCGCTGCGTCACCAGGCGACGGGCGCCGGCTAGGTCGAGTTGTGGCACGGCGGCAAACAGCGCCTCGGCGCTGGCGGTGTTGATGTTGAGCGTGGTCCGGGCCGGTAGCACGGTCGCGTAAGACTCCAGCGCGACGGCCGTGCTGCGCGACACGCCGAGCCAGACAATTTGAGACAGTTGTTGCGGAATCAGCGGTGCCGTGCCGTTGTCGCTGGGGGCGGTGACGACGGCCGCGCCGCCGGGGGCCGCCGGGTCGGCCAGCGGCGGATTGGCCCGCACCAGCGCGGCCGTCATCACCGCCACTTCCTGCGTCGGCAGCCCGAGGTGGCCGAAGAGCCTGGTGAACGCCTCCACTGCGGCCGGCACCGCCTTGCCCCCGTGCACGAGGTTCATCACGTTGAGCTTGGATTGCGCGTCCACGATGCGGCCGGAGAGAAAGGCGTCCGGCAGGCCTTCCAGCGCGTCGCTCGAGACATTCTTCTCGGCCGCCAGGAAGCTCGACAGCCGGGCTTCCTCGAGTGGCACCGCCCACGGCTCCGTCAGATTGTCGGTCGCGTCGCCGCCGCGGCCGGGGCGGCCGTCTTCGAGCAGGATGAGGCGCGACCAGTCGAGCGCGCCGATCAGCACCCAGGCCGCCTGCACCCGCGCCCGCTCCGCCGACTCCACCTCGACCGCGCGCCATTGCTGCCAGAGCGCCGCCGCGGCGAAGGTGGCGACCAGCGTCACGGTGAGCATGGCGGCCAGCAGCGCGGCGCCGGCTTGGCGTGCGCCTGAGCGCACTAGCGCGTGGCGGCGGTGACGGCAGGGTTCGCTCATGACTTGGGCACCACGGCGGTCGGCCGCACCCAGTCGCGCGTCAGCACGCCGGCCAGACCGGGGCCGGGTGGCAGGCTCAGCACCAGGCGAATCCCGTCGGGAATCGGGTTCGCGGTGTTCTCGGCGCCCGCCGCGGTGGACCACGCGCCGTTGCGGAAGTAGGCCAGTTGCCAGCCCTCCAGCGGCATCAGCGTGAGCTCGGCGCCACCGGCGCTGGTTGCGCCGTCCTGCGCCCACGCCGCGGCGCGTTCCCAGGCCTGCTGCCATTCGGCGCGGGTCACGACCGGGGGCGATTGCCAGCGTCGCCATTGCGTGCCGGTCGCCGTGTCGGTGCGCAGCGCCCAGGCGACGACGTAGACGGCCGCCTGCTGGCTGTCGGTGCTGCGCCGGGTGAGGCGCAGCACGCGGCCGTTCCAGTCGATCGGCTGCAGCTGGGTGAGCGCCACCATCGCGTCGAGGTCGGTCGACCATTGCGACAGCGTGGTCTGCAGCGTGAGCACCGTGTCGCCGCGCGCCTGGGTGATGGCCTGCGAACGGGTCATGCCTTCGATGCCGCGCCAGCTCATGAGCGCCAGCAGCGCCATGGCCGCGATCGCGACCATGAGCTCGATGAGCGTGAATCCGAGGACATGGCGACGGCGCATGTCAGTTCTCGCCATGCCGTCGTGCCCCCCACGACACCTGAGACCCGCAGCCGATGAATCGGCGCCGCCAAATACCAGAGATACCGCGGAACCGGCTTCGCCGGGCCGCTGGTATCGCCCCCTCGAGGGGGCGGCGCCGCAGGCGCTTCGGGGGTGCTTCATTTCAGTACCGCCCGACCACGGTGGACACCTGGAGAATCGGTGCATCGGCGGCATCGCGCACCCGCACGTCCACGCGCCGGAAACTGGGGTTGAGTGTCTGCGTGGTCGACACCGTGACGGCGAAGGCCATGCCGGCCTGGGTGCAGACCAGCGTGCCATCACCGACCGCCGGCATCTGCGGCGCGAGCCGTGCCTTCACCAGCTCGTTCTCGGCACAGAGCTGCGCCAGCATGACGTCGGTCTGCCGCTGCGCATTGCGGGTCAGCGCGGAGGTGGCCTGCGTGCCGGCAGCCAGCGCGATGGCCACGATGGCCAGGGCCACCAGCACCTCGATCAGCGTGAAGCCACCGGCTCGGCCAGACGTCGGCCGTGCCGGCGCGGTGCGGCGCGCGACGGTGCTCATGGCGCCACCACGGTGAAAGGGCGCAGGCCGTCGGTGACGATGCGCAGCGTGCGTGCCGGCAGCGTGTCGCTGGTGAGCAGCACCTGCTGCGGCGCGATGATCGGTTCCGGCCCCAGTTGCAGGGCGGTGGCGGGCCGGCCGTCGTTCATCGCCGGCTGCGCGGTGGTGCCTTCCGACAGCCAGTCGTTGGGCAGCGCGCCCGGCGGCAGGCCGTCGAACACGAAGCCGCGCGGCCCCTGCGGCGTCGGTCGCCAGAACACCGCCGTGCCACTGGCCCGCGACTGGGCGCGCGCCGATTCGAGCAGCGCCGACAGGCGGTCGGCTTCACGTTCCAGCGTGGCCTGCCCCGAATCGCGCAGCGCCAGGCCGACACCGGCCGTGGCCATCGCGATGATGGCGATCACCACCAGCAGTTCAAGCAGCGTGAAGCCGCCGCAGATCGGGAGGCCGCCGCTTCGGCGACGTGCCGCGGCCCCGGCGCGGGGGGGCGAGGGCTGGCTACTGCCAGCTGCCGATGTCGGCATTGTTGCCTTCGCCGCCGGGCTGGCCGTCGGCACCGAGCGAGAGCACGTCGATCTCGCCCTTGATGCCCGGGTTCAGGTACTGATAGGGGCGACCCCAGGGATCGTTCGGGAGCTTCTCGACGTAGGGCTTCCAGTTGGGAGCCGCCGGGCCGGTGGTCGGCCGCGCGAGCAGGGCCTGCAGGCCTTGCTCGGCCGTCGGATAGCGCTGGTTGTCGAGCCGGTAGAGCTTCAGCGCCTGCATCAGGTTGTTGACGTCGGTCTTCGCGGCGGTGGCGCGCGCGTCGTCGGCGCGGCCGATCACGTTCGGCACGATCAGTGCGGCGAGCACGCCGATGATCACCAGCACGACCATCAATTCGATGAGCGTGAAGCCGCGGCGGGCGGCGCGTGCGAAAGAGCGGCGGGAGGAGTACATGGGCAAGCGGGGCGGTCGTTTCTGAGGTGGAAGAGGCGCCTCAGGCGGCGCAGGCTGCATGATAATCCGGCCTCATGACGCTTCCCTACGCATCTCCCCGCTGGCCCGTCGCCACCACCACGCTGCTGCTCTGGGCGTTGGCGGCCGCGAGCGTGGTGTTCTGGGGGCTGCGGCTGGCCGCGCCATCGGATGCGCAGGCGCCGCCGCCGGTGGTGCGGGCACCGGTGGCGGCGATCGACCCGACGGCCGTGGCCCGCATGTTCGGTGCCGTCCCCGCCAAGACCGAGGTCGCCGCCGCCCCCGAGGCCGCCAGCCGGTTCGCCTTGCTGGGCGTGGTGGCCGACAGTGCGCAGCAAGGCGCCGCGCTGATCGCGGTGGACGGCAAGCCGGCGCGCCCGTTCCGGGTCGGCAGCCAGCTGGTGGATGGCTACGTGCTGCAATCCGTCGGCACCCGTAGCGCGGCCCTGGGAGCCAGCGTCGATGCTCCCGTTGCGCTCACGCTGCAACTGCCGGTGCGGCCGATGGCCATTCCGGCGCCGCCCACGCCGGTCACCGCGGGCAGTTGAGCGCTTGCCGGCTCAGGCCTGCAGGAACAGCCGGTAGACCGGATTGCCGGTTTCTTCGACGTACGGATAGCCCAGCGTCTTCAGGAATTCTTCGAACGCGCCGTGCTCGCCTGCGGGTACCTGCAAGCCGACCAGGATCCGGCCGTAGTCCGCGCCCTGGTTGCGGTAGTGGAACAGGCTGATGTTCCAGTTCGGCCGCATCAGGCTCAGGAACTTCAGCAACGCGCCCGGCCGCTCCGGGAAGACGAAGCGCAGCAGGCGCTCGTCGTGCGCCAGGCCGGTCCGGCCGCCGACCATGTGGCGAATGTGTTCCTTGGCCAGTTCGTCGTGCGTCAGGTCGATGGCGCCGAAGCCCTGCGCCACGAAGGTCTGCGCGATGGTGGTCGACTCACCGCGCACCGTCGTCGTGAGGCCGACGAAGACATGCGCTTCCTTCGCATCGCTGATGCGGTAGTTGAACTCCGTGACGCTGCGCGACGCGCCGGGCAGCTGTCCTACCACTTCGCAGAAGCGCCGGAAGCTGCCGCGTGCCTCGGGAATGGTGACGGCGAACAGCGCCTCGCGCTCCTCGCCCACCTCGGCGCGTTCGGCCACGAAGCGCAGCCGGTCGAAGTTCATGTTGGCGCCGCACAGGATGGCCGCATAGGTCTCGCCGCGGGTGCCGTGCGTCTCGACGTACTGCTTGATCGCCGCCACGGCCAGGGCGCCGGCGGGCTCGACGATGCCGCGCGTGTCGATGAAGACGTCCTTGATGCCGGCGCAGACCGCGTCGGTGTCGACGGTGATGAATTCGTCCACCAGCTCGCGGGCGATGCGGAAGGTTTCCGCGCCAACGAGCTTCACCGCGGTGCCGTCGGAAAACAGCCCGACGTCCGGCAGCATGACGCGTTCGCGCGCCGCCACCGACTGCATCATCGCGTCGGAGTCGTTCATCTGCACGCCGATCACCTTGATCTCGGGGCGCACCGCCTTGATGTAGTTGGCCACGCCGGAGATCAGGCCGCCGCCGCCGATCGCCACGAACACCGCGTCGAGCCGCCCCTGATGTTGGCGCAGGATTTCCATCGCGATGGTGCCTTGGCCGGCGATCACATCCGGATCGTCGAACGGATGCACGAAGGTCAGCCCTTGGGCGGTCTGCAGTTCGAGGGCGTGGGCGTGGGCGTCGGAATAGCTGTCGCCGAACAACGCGACCTCGCCACCGAGCGCGCGCACCGCGTCGACCTTCAGCTGCGGGGTGGTCACCGGCATCACGACCACGGCGCGGGTACCGAGCGTTCGCGCGCTGAGGGCCACGCCCTGGGCGTGATTGCCCGCCGACGCGCAGATGACGCCCTGCGCCAACTGTGCCGGCGTGAGCTGCGCCATTTTGTTGTAGGCGCCGCGCAGCTTGAAGCTGAAGACCGGTTGCTGGTCTTCCCGCTTAAGAAGGACCGTATTGCCCAGCCGGGCGCTCAGCGCGCGCGCCGGTTCCAGGGCCGACTCGACGGCCACGTCGTAGACGCGGGCGTTGAGGATCCGCTTGAGGTAGTCGGCGGGGGAGAGTGGTTCGGGTGGCTTGGGCATGGGCTGCCGATGATAGGCGGCCCGGCAGCCAAGAAAAAAGCCCCGAGTCTTGCGACTCGGGGCTAAATCCACCAATTGAGAGGGTGGAGGAGACAACCAGTGCGCACTCGTTGGAGTGCGCGATGAAATAAAGTATATCGGCTGTTTGCTGCAATGCAACAAGCAGTGATGCTTTTCCCACACAGCGCGCAGCGGCATTGGCAACGGGCCGGTGGTGTGCGTGCCAAATTTTCTTCTTCGGAGTTTGCAAGATGGAATGCACAGTCAGCTGGACCGGCAACGCGGGAACGCATTCGGCCATGGGCTTCGTGGCCGAAACCGGCAGCGGCCATATCCTGTCGATGGACGGGGCCCCCGACGCCGCCAAGCCGCAGAACGGCGGCCGTAACCTGGCGCCGCGCCCGATGGAAACCGTGCTGGCCGGCACGGGCGGCTGTACCGCCTACGACGTGGTGCTCATCCTCAAGCGCGGCCGGCACCAAGTCGAGCGCTGCAGCGTCAAGTTGACGAGCGAGCGAGCCGAGACCGATCCGAAGGTGTTCACCAAGATCCACATGCATTTCACCGTGGCTGGCAAGGGCATCCCGCCGGCGGCGGTCGAGCGCGCCATCGCGCTGAGCCACGAAACCTACTGCTCGGCCAGCATCATGCTGGCCAAGACAGCGGAGATCACGACCAGCTTCGATCTCGTCGAAGCCTGAGCATGCTCAGAGGCGGTGCGCGACGGTCGTCATGACCCGTGCCGCCATGCGCATCAAGGCCTTGGCGGGCGCAGGCAAGTCGTGCCCGCCGGCTTCCAGGGCCTGTGCGGCATGACGGGCTTCGTCCAGCTTCATCTGCGCCACCACGGCGCGTGAGGAGCTGTCCCCGGCGGGCAGCCGGCTCAGGTGGCTGTCGAGATGCGCCTCCACCTGGCGTTCGGTCTCTGCCACGAAACCCAGGCTGAGGGCATCGCCGAGCCGCCCGGCCACCAGGCCGAGGCCGAAGGCGCCCGCATACCAGAGCGGGTTCAGGCGGGAGGGATGGGCGTCGAGCTCGTCCAATCGTTGGCGCGTCCACGCCAGGTGGTCGGTTTCTTCGTCGGCCGCCTCCATGAAGTGCGCTCGCAGGGCGGGGTCCCGCGTCACGGCCGCCTGCGCCGTGTAAAGCGCTTGGGCACAGACCTCTCCGACATGGTTCACCCGCATCAGGGCGCCGGCCTCCCGCTTTTCGGCAGGGCTCAAGTCGGCAGACGGTGTGCTCGCGGTCGGCATCGGCCGGTTGGCGTGCGGTTTGGAGAACAGGGTGCGCAAGGCCGCATCGGCGGCGACCAGCACGGAATCGGTCGGAAAGGGCATGCCGCCATTCTGATGGTCGAGCGAGCCGTCCGGCATGCGTGGCTTTTTGGCCGGTGGTCTGGGTGCCGGCCTGGGGGGCTTGTTGCGGGTCTGCAACGAAACGGTCGGCCGGTGCGACATTTCAAGTGAATTCTTTTGCTCTGCTGCGACCGCTCTGGTGCAATAGCAACAACTTCCCAAAAGGAGGTTGGCCCGGGGTCCGGTGGGAGCACAAAGTGTCCAGCACAGTGCGCCCTCTGCACCGGAGCCCTATGTTTAACCTTGGAGAAACTTGCAATGAAAAAATCCCTAGTTGCTCTGGCTGTCCTGGCTGCTGCCGGTGCCGCCTCGGCTCAGTCGTCGGTGACCCTGTTCGGTATCGTTGACGCTGGCATCGCTTACAGCGACGCGAAGACGGACCTGGTTGGTGGCGGTACCGCCAAGAGCAAGCAATACGGCATGATGAACGGTGGCTACAACTCGAGCCGTCTCGGCTTCCGTGGCACCGAAGACCTCGGTGGCGGTCTGGCTGCTGGTTTCTGGCTCGAAGCTCCGCTGGGCAACGATTCGGGCACCATCTCGAACGCCAACTTCTTCAACCGCCGTTCGACGGTGAGCTTGTCGGGTGGTTTCGGTGAAGTCCGCCTGGGTCGTGACTTCACGCCTACCTTCTGGAACGACACCACGTTCGATCCGTTCGGCACCAACGGCGTTGGCACCAACATCATCAATGTGGCGCACAACACCCCTGGCACCCTGGACCCGAACTACACCCGTTCGAGCAACAGCGTTGGCTACTTCCTGCCGCCGAACCTGGGCGGTTTCTACGGCCAAGTGATGTACGGTTTCGACGAAAACGTCAGCAGCAGCACCGGCTTCCAATCGCAGCAAGGTCGTTACGCTGGCGGTCGCTTCGGCTACGCCAACGGCCCGCTGGACATCGCTGTCGCTTACGGTCAAAACAAGGCTGTCGACTCCATCACCACTGAAACCAAGGTCAAGACCGCCAACCTGGGTGCTTCCTACGACCTCGGCGTCGTGAAGCTCTTCGGTGAACTGTCGCAAGTTCGCGCTGAAACCGAGACCTTCGCTGGCACGACCAAGCCGAAGATCAACGGTTGGCTGTTTGGTGCTACCGCACCGGTCGGCCCTGGCCTGATCCGCGCTAGCGTCGGTCAAGCTCGTTACAGCTTCGACGGTCCTGGTGATGACCCGCGCGCCACCAAGTTCGCTCTGGGCTACGTGCACAACCTGTCGAAGCGCACCGCGCTGTACGCCACGGTTGCCCACACGTCCAACAAGGATGGCTCGGCTCTGGTCACGGCTCCGAGCAACGGCCTGAACGGCGTTGGTTTTGCTACCGGCACGGCTGCCACCCTCGGCAACGAAGCCAAGGGCTCCAACGGTTACGAATTCGGTATCCGTCACTCGTTCTAATCCCTTGCTGGCCTCGGCCAGCATTGGTTGACGAACCCAAGGTCGCCCGGCGCAAGCCGGGCGACTTTTTTCGTTTTGGGGTGCCGCTTCTGCGTGCTGCCCACAATGGTGCGCGTGCACCGCAACGGCGGTCGCTTGTCAACCGCGCTTGACCCGGGGGCGGGCATGGCGCTTGCTCGTTAGCATCCTTCCTTCTCTTCCGCTGGACTGCCTTTCCTGAATGCTTGCCTTTGTTCTGCGTCGCCTGTTTCAGGCTGCGATCGTGATGGTCGTGGTGGCGTTCATTTCCTTCCTGTTGTTCCAGTACGTCGGCGACCCGGTCGTGTTCCTTCTGGGGCAGGATGCGCGGCCCGAACAGATCAACCAGTTGCGTGCCGACCTGGGGCTCGACAAGCCCTTCTTCGTGCAGTTCTGGCACTTTCTGTCCAACGCTGTCCAAGGCGAGTTCGGCTTGAGCCTGCGCCAAGGTGCCAAGGTGTCGCGGCTCATCGGCGAACGCTTTCCGGCCACGCTCGAACTGGCGCTGGTGGCGGCGGTGCTGGCCCTCGCCATCGGCATTCCGATGGGCGTCTACACGGCGCTGCGCCGCGGCACCTTCATGAGCCAGTTCTTCATGACGCTGTCGCTGCTGGGTGTGTCGCTGCCGACCTTTCTGATCGGCATCCTGCTGATCCTGGTCTTCGCGGTGCACCTGGGCTGGTTCCCAAGCTTCGGTCGCGGTGAGACGGTGCAGCTTGGCTGGTGGAGCAGCGGCCTCTTCAAGCTCGACGGCTGGCACCACCTGGTGCTGCCGGCGGTCACGCTGGCCATCTTCCAGCTCACGCTGATCATGCGGCTGGTGCGGGCCGAGATGCTCGAGGTGCTGCGCACCGACTACATCAAATTTGCGCGGGCCCGCGGCCTGAGCAACCGGGCCATCCATTTCGGTCATGCACTGAAGAACACGCTGGTGCCGGTCATGACCATCACCGGCCTGCAACTCGGCGGCCTGATCGCCTTCGCGATCATCACCGAGAGCGTCTTCCAGTGGCCCGGCATGGGCCTGCTGTTCATCCAGGCGGTCACCTTCGCCGACATCCCGGTGATGTCGGCCTACCTCTGCCTCATCGCACTGATCTTCGTCGTGATCAACCTGGTGGTGGACCTGCTGTACTTCGCGGTCGATCCGCGGCTGCGCGTCGGCAAGGCGGGAGGCCACTGATGCAGGCCGCACGCATCAAGCCGACTGGCCGCGCGTTCGCCCACATCGCCGAGTTCCATTCGGAACTCACGGCGTTGCGGCGCGAGCTTCATGCCCATCCCGAACTCGGCTTCGAAGAGGTCTACACCGCCGCCCGCGTGAAAGAGGCCTTGCGCGCCTGCGGCGTCGACGAGATCCACGAAGGCATCGGCAAGACCGGCTTCGTCGCGGTGATCCGCGGCCAGCGCGACACCCGCGGCGCCATGATCGGCCTGCGCGCCGACATGGACGCACTGCCGATGACGGAGCACAACGACTTCACCTGGAAGTCGTCGAAGCACGGCCTGATGCACGGCTGCGGGCACGACGGCCACACGACCATGCTGGTGGGGGCGGCCCGCTATCTGGCCAAGACCCGCCATTTCGACGGCACCGCCGTGCTGATCTTCCAGCCGGGCGAAGAAGGTTTTGCCGGCGCGCGTGTGATGATCGAAGACGGCCTGTTCGACCGTTTCCCGGTGCAATCGGTCTACGGCATGCACAACTGGCCTTCGATGAGGCCCGGCACGGTCGGCCTCAACATGGGCGCGATGATGGCGGCCGCCGACCGCGTCACCATCGACGTCACGGGCCGCGGCGGCCATGGCGCGCATGCGTACCAGACGGTCGACCCGGTCCTGGTGTCGGCGCACATCATCACCGCCGCGCAGAGCCTGGTGTCGCGCAACGTGCGGCCGATCGACAGCGCCGTTGTGAGCCTGGTGGCAATGCAGGCGGGCGACCTTGGCGCCTTCAGCGTGATCCCGGGTAAGGCGACCCTCGTGGGCACCGTGCGCACCTTCAACCCCGACGTGCAGGACCTGGTCGAGCGCCGGTTGAGCGAACTGTGCAGTGGCGTGGCGCTGGGCTTCGGCGCCAGCGCCAGCGTGCACTACGAGCGCATCTACCCGGCCACGATCAACACGCCGCGCGAAGCCGCCTTTGCTGCCGACGTGGCCGAGCGCCTGCTCGGGGCCGAACACGTCGACCGCGACATGGAGCCGAGCATGGGCGCGGAAGACTTCTCGTTCATGCTCCAGGTCAAGCCGGGTGCCTACCTGCGCATCGGGCAGGGCGGTGCGGGCGGGGTCGGCAGCACTTCGCTGCACAACAGCCGATACGATTTCAACGACGAGATCCTGCCGCTCGGTGCGGCACTGCACGCCGGCCTGGCGGAGCAGGGGATGCCGCTCGACGCGGCCTGAGCACTCTTTTTTCAACGCAGTCAGGAGTCTTTCCATGAAGTTCAAATCCACCGTGTTCGCCACCGCTGTCCTGTCTGCGCTGTGCGCGATCGGCATGACGGCCAATGCGCAGACGATCCGCGTTGCCAACCAGGGCGACGCCCTGTCGCTCGACCCGCATTCGCTCAACGAATCGCTGCAGCTCAGCACCACCGCCAACGTGTACGAAACGCTGGTGGGCCGCAACAAGGACCTGAGCGTGGCGCCCCTGTTGGCGACCAGCTGGAAGCAGACCTCGCCCACCGTGTGGCGTTTCGAACTGCGCAAGAACGTGCAGTTCCATGACGGCACGCCGTTCACCGCCGACGACGTGGTCTTCAGCTTTGCCCGTGCCGCCGGCGAAGGCTCCGACCTGAAGTCCAACACGACCGACATCAAGGAGGTCCGCAAGGCCGGCGACTTCGCCGTGGAGATCGAGACCAAGGGCCCATTCCCGATCCTGCCGGACGTCATCACGCAGCTCATGATCATGAGCAAGAAGTGGTGCGAGGAGAACAAGGCAACGACGCCCGTGGACCGCCGCAAGGGCATCGAGAACACGGCCTCCTTCAAGGCCAACGGCACCGGCCCGTACCGTGTGCGCGAACGCCAGCCCAACGTGCGCACCGTGTTCGTTCGCAACGGCACCTACTGGGGCAAGATCGAAGGCAACGCCCAGGAAATCATCTTCACGCCGATCGCCAATCCGGCCACGCGTGTCGCGGCCCTCGTCTCCGGCGAGATCGACGTGATGGAGCCGGTGCCGGTGCAGGACGTGGCGCGCATCAATTCGAGCCCCAACGCACGCGTGATCGCCGGCCCGGAACTGCGCACCATCTTCCTGGGCATGGACCAAAAGCGCGATGAACTGCTCTATTCCAGCGTGAAGGGCAAGAACCCGTTCAAGGACAAGCGGGTTCGCCAGGCCTTCTACCAGGCCATCGACATCAACGGCATCCAGCGCACCGTGATGCGTGGCGCCTCGCGCCCCACCGCGCTGATGGTCGGCCCCGGCATCAACGGCTGGAACGAAGCGCAGGACAAGCGCCTGCCGTACGACGTGGAAGCGGCCAAGAAGCTGCTGGCCGACGCCGGCTACGCGAGCGGCTTCGAAGTCACGATGAACTGCCCGAACGACCGCTATGTCAACGACGGCCAGATCTGCCAGGCCGTCGCCGCCAATCTGGCCCGCATCGGCGTGAAGATCAACCTCGCGGCCGAGACGAAGGGCACCTACTTCCCGAAGATCCTGCGCCGCGACACCAGCTTCTACCTGTTGGGCTGGACCCCGACGACCTACGACTCGCACAACGCGCTGACCGCGCTGATGGCATGCCCGGACGACAAAACCGGCAGCGGCCAGTTCAACCTGGGCGCCTACTGCAATCCGAAGGTCGACGAGCTGACCAAGAAGATCCAGTCGGAAACCGACAAGCCCAAGCGCGACGCGATGATCAAGGAAGCCTTCGACCTGCACACCGCCGACATCGGCCACCTGCCGTTGCATCAACAGGCGTTGGCCTGGGGCGTGAGCAAGAAGGTGTCGCTCACGCAGATGGCCGACAACTACATGCCCTTCAAGTGGATGAGCATCAAGTAACCACCCTCGGCTCCGGCGCACTGCGTGTCGCCGGACTCCCCCTGTAGGGGGGCAACGCCAGCGGCCCGGCAGAGCCGGTTCCGCGGCGTTTCACGAACGGGCTTCGCTTCGCTTGCCACGCAGGGGCGGGCGAAGCGGCCCACTTAGCACTCACGATGATCAAAACACTCGCGCGCTGGGCCGACAGCGACGTCGGTTACAGCTTCCGGACTTCTCCCGTCGCCATTGTGGCGGCGGTGATCGCGTTCGTCTGCATCTTCTGCGCGGCCTTCGCCGGATGGGTGTCGCCGCACAACCCCTTCGACCTGGCCAAGCTCGAGCTCATGGACGCGCGCCTGCCGCCCGCCTGGTACCCCGAAGGCACGCGCAAGTACCTGCTCGGCACCGACGACCAGGGTCGCGACATTCTCTCGGCCGTCATCTACGGCGCGCGCATCTCGCTGATCGTCGGCGTGGTGTCGGTGTTTCTGTCGGTCGCGGTCGGTACGCTGCTCGGGCTCATTGCCGGCTTCCGCGGCGGCTGGGTCGACTCGGCGCTGATGCGCCTGTGCGACGTGATGCTGTCCTTCCCGCCGATTCTGGTCGCGCTGCTGATCTCGGGCGTCGGCCGGGCGCTGTTTCCGAACGCCGACACCACCGTCGCCTTCGGCGTGCTGATCTTCTCCATCTCGCTGACCAAGTGGGTCGACTACGCCCGCACGGTGCGCGGCTCGACCATGGTCGAGCGCAACAAGGAATACGTGCAGGCCGCACGCGTCACCGGTGTGGCGCCGATGCGCATCATGCTGCGCCACGTGCTGCCCAACGTGACCGGCCCGGTGATGGTGCTCGCCACCATCCAGGTCGCGACGGCGATCATCACCGAGGCGACGCTGTCCTTCCTGGGCGTGGGGGTGCCGCCCACGTCGCCGTCGCTGGGCTCGCTGATCAGCATCGGCAACCAGTACCTCTTCTCCGGCGAATGGTGGATGACGGTGTTCCCCGGCCTGATGCTGGTGCTCATCGCGCTCAGCGTGAACCTGCTGGGCGACTGGCTGCGCGACGCGCTCAACCCGAGGCTCCGCTGATGACCAACAATCCCTTGCTCCAAGTCCAGAACCTGGTCGTCGAATTTCCCGGCCGCCGCGGCACGCTGCGTGCGCTCGACGACATCTCCTTCGACATCGCACCGGGGGAAATCCTCGGCGTGGTGGGCGAGTCCGGTGCCGGCAAGTCGCTCACCGGCGCCGCCATCATCGGCCTGCTCGAGCCACCGGGCCGCGTCGCGGGCGGCGAGATCCGCCTCGAGGGCGAGCGCATCGACCAGCTCTCGCATGACAAGATGCGCCACATCCGCGGCCGCAAGATCGGCGCGATCTTCCAGGACCCATTGACCTCGCTGAACCCGCTCTACACCGTGGGCCGACAGCTGGTGGAAACCATCCAGGCGCACCTGCCGGTGAACGGCGCCGAGGCGCGACGCCGCGCCATCAGCTTGCTGCAGGACACCGGCATTCCGGCCGCCGAGCAGCGCATCGACCACTACCCGCACCAGTTCTCCGGCGGCATGCGGCAGCGCGTGGTCATCGCGCTGGCGCTGGCGGCCGAGCCCAAGCTGATCGTGGCCGACGAGCCGACCACCGCGCTCGATGTGTCGATCCAGGCGCAGATCATTCAACTGCTCAAGCGCATCTGCAAGGAGCGCGGCGCGGCGGTGATGCTCATCACGCACGACATGGGCGTGATCGCCGAAACCTGCGACCGCGTGGCCGTGCTGTATGCCGGCCGCATCGCCGAGATCGGCCCGGTGCAGGAGGTGATTCATCAACCGGCGCATCCGTACACGATGGGCCTGATGGCTTCGATTCCCGACATCGAGGTCGACCGCGAGCGCCTCAACCAGATCGACGGTGCCATGCCCCGCCTGAATGCCATTCCGCGCGGCTGCGCCTACAACCCGCGCTGCCCGCGCGTCTTCGAGCGCTGCACGCAGGAGCGGCCCGACCTGCTCAACGCCGGCGCCACGCGCGCGGCCTGCTGGCTGCACGACGCGCACGACGCGCACACGGCGCTGCGTCGCGCGGGAGCCCCTGCATGAGCACGACCGCCACCATGAACGCATCGCAGGCCGGCGTGCCGCTGGTCGAGGTGCGCGACCTGGCCAAGACCTTCGACGTCTCGCCGCCCTGGCTCAACCGGGTGCTCGAGCGCAAGCCGAAGCAGTTGTTGAATGCGGTCGACGGCGTCAGCTTCGAGATCGAACGCGGCAAGACGCTGGCACTGGTCGGCGAATCGGGCTGCGGCAAGAGCACGGTCGCGCGTCTCATGGTCGGCCTGTACGGCCCGACGCGCGGCGGCATGCAGTTCGACAACCAGGACGCCCACGCCGCCTTCAAGAGGCCCGAGGGCCGCACGCTGCGTCGCCGCATCCAGATGATCTTCCAGGACCCGTACGCGAGCCTGAATCCGCGCTGGATCGTGGAGGACATCATCGGCGAGCCGCTGCGCGAGCACGGCATCCTGCAGAAAGGCCCGGCGCTCAAGCAGCGCGTGGGCGAGCTGCTGCAGTCGGTCGGTCTGAGCCCGCTCGACATGTCGAAGTACCCGCACCAGTTCTCGGGCGGCCAGCGCCAGCGCATCTCGATCGCGCGGGCGCTCGCCACGCAGCCGGAGTTCCTGGTGTGCGACGAGCCGACCTCGGCACTCGATGTGAGCGTGCAGGCGCAGGTGCTCAACATCATGAAGGACCTGCAGCGCGAGCAGGGCCTGACGTACCTCTTCATCTCGCACAACCTCGCGGTGGTGCGACACGTGGCCGACCAGGTCGGCGTGATGTACCTGGGCCGGCTGGTCGAGGTGGCCGACAAGCACAAGCTCTTCGGGTCGCCGCAGCATCCCTACACGCGCATGCTGCTCGACGCCATTCCGCAGATGAAGCACACCGGCCGCTCGCGCACGCCGGTGCAGGGCGAGGTGCCCAACCCGCTCAACCCGCCGACCGGCTGCACCTTCCACCCACGCTGCCCGCATGCCAACGCACGCTGCAAGGCCGAGCGGCCACCGCTGCAGATGCTGCGCGGCGTGAAGGTGGCCTGCCACGCGGTGGAAGAAGGCCGGATCTAGCGCCGGCCAATCAGGGCCTGCGGGCTACTGTTCTTCGCTCCACGAGAAGCCGTCGCGCGCGATCATCGCGCTCGACGCGCTCGGCCCCCAGGTGCCAGCCGCGTAGGGGCGCGGCGCGCCGTCGGACGACCAGCTGTCGATCAGCGGCTCGACCCAGCGCCAGGCCTCCTCCTGCTCGTCGCTGCGCACGAAGAGGTTGAGCCGCCCATCGATCACGTCCAGCAACAGGCGTTCGTAGGCGCCCACGCGTTCGCTGCCGAAGCGCTTGTCGAAATCGAGGTCGAGCTGCACCGGTGCCAGGGGTTGGGTCGTGTCGCCGTTGCTGCGCTTGCGGTTGTTCTGCGCCTGCGACAGCAGGTGCAGTTCGAGCCCGTCCTTGGGCTGCAGGTTGATCACCAGCCGGTTCGCGGCGCCGGCCGGCGCGCGGAAGATGGCATGCGGCGTGGGGCGGAAGTTCACCTCGATGCGCGCGTCGCGCGACGCCAGCCGCTTGCCGGTGCGAATGTAGAAGGGCACGCCGGCCCAGCGCCAGTTGGCGATCTCGGCGCGCAGTGCGACGAAGGTTTCGGTGCGGCTCTGCGGGTCGATGCCGGACTCCGACAGGTAGCCCGGCACCCGTTCGCCGTAGGCCGTGCCCGCCGTGTATTGGCCGCGGATGGCGTGCAGCCCCAGCGTCTCGGGCGTCCAGGGCTTGAGCGAGCGCAGCACCTTCAGCTTCTCGTCGCGCAGCGCGTCGGCATGCGCGTTGATGGGCGGCTCCATGGCGATGGCGCAGACCAGTTGCAGCGCGTGGTTCTGCACCATGTCGCGCAGCGCGCCGGTCTGGTCGTAGAAGGCGCCGCGCTTCTCGACGCCCAGATCCTCGGCGATCGTGATCTGGATGTTGGCGATGTGCTCGCGCCGCCAGATCGGCTCGAACAGCGCGTTGCCGAAGCGCAGCGCGAAGAGGTTCTGGACCGACGGCTTGCCCAGGTAGTGGTCGATGCGGAAGACCTGCTTCTCGCTCAACACCTTGCGCACCGCCTCGTTGATGGCGCGGTTCGACGCCAGGTCGTGGCCCAGCGGCTTCTCGAGCACGACGCGGGTGCGTGGCGTGTTGAGGTTGGCCGCCGCGATCTGCTCGACCACCTGCGTGAAGAGCGCCGGTGCGGTGGCGACGTACATCACCACCGTGTCGGCGTTGCGCCGCTTGAGCATGTCGGCCAGCTGAGCATAGTGACCGGGCTTCGACAGGTCCATGCGCAGGAAGTACAGCATGGAGGCGAACTTCTTGAACTCCTCCGGGCTGGGGCGCTTGGCCCCTTCGACAGCGGCGAAGCGCGATTCGATCAGCTCGCGGTACTGGTCGTCCGACAGGTCGTCGCGCGCCACGCCGATGATGCGCCCGCCCTCGGGCAGGCTGCCATGGCGGAAGGCCTGGAACAGGGCCGGCATCAGCTTGCGCCAGGCCAGGTCGCCAGTGCCGCCGAACAGAACGAGGTCGAAGCTCATGGAAAAGGAATCCGTGGAATTGGAGGAGGGCCGTGCACGAAGCTGGCCATGCGAATGGTACTGTCCGGCGCCACCGCCGGTGCGCATGCGTCACGCAGGGGCCGTGGAACAATGGCGCCCATGAACGTCGTTTTCGATCTCGGTGCCGTGTTGGTGGCGTGGGAGCCGGCCCGGCTCCTGCAGGCGCATTTCCCGGAGCGCGCGCCGACCGCCGAGGCGGCCCAGGGCCTGGCGAAGGCCTTCTTTCACCACGAGGACTGGCTGGCCTTCGACTGCGGCGTGCGCAGCGTCGAGGAGGTTGTCGCGCGCAGCGCAGCCCGCCTGGGCCTGCCGTTGGCGCAGGTGCACGACATGATCGCGCCGCTGGGCGAGCGGCTGGACCCGATTCCCGAAACGGTCGAGCTGCTCGATGACTTGCGGGCGCGCCGCGAGGGTGGCGAGGACGTGCGGCTGTTCTACCTGTCGAACATGCCCTTGCCTTATGCCCGCGCGTTGGAGCGGCGGCTGCCCTTCTTCGCTTGGTTCGACGGCGGCGTTTTTTCAAGCGACGTGAAGCTCATCAAGCCGAACAACGAGATCTACGAGCTGCTGGCCTGGCGCCACGCCTTCGACCCGGCGCAGACGCTCTTCATCGACGACACCGCGGCGAACGTCGAGGCGGCACGCGCGCTGGGCTGGCGCACCATCCACTGCACGGCACCCAAGGCGTTGGCGGCACAGGTGGCGCGCCATCTTGCGCCACTGGCCCGGCCTTCGGCGTGACTCAGCGGGCGTCGCTGGTGCGAATCACCTTGTCGACATCGAAGCCCAGGCTTCGCGCGTATTCGAGGTAGCTGTCGAGCGTGGCCGCATCGAGCACCGGGTCGCGCGACAGCACCCACAGGTAGTCGCGGTCGGGCGTGCCCACCAGCGACACCTCGTAGTCGCGGTCGAGCTTGAGGATCCAGTAGTCGCCCCAGACCATCGGCAGCCAGCTCAGCCACGAAGGTGCAAAGCGCACCTCGAGCCGACCGGCACCGTCCTGGCCGGCCATCGGCACGATGCGGGCGCTGCCGACGGCCTCCTCGAAATTGCCATCGCGGAGCACGCAGCGGTTGCGCACCTGCACCGTACCGTCGGGCAGCGGCGTGTACTCGGCGGTCACCGGCCCGGTGCACTGCTTCTGGAAGCGGTTGGGCAGGCGCGCCTGCTCGTGCCACATCCCGGCGTAGCGCTTGAAATCGACCGGCGCGACCGCCTGCAGCGGCGACCGCATCAGCGGCGCGCCATCGGGCGGGCCGGCGAGCGTCTGGGCGCGGGCACTGCGTGCCACGCCGAAGGCGGCCAGCGCCAGCGCGCCGCCGACGCAGAAGGCCGTGGCCAGCGTGCCGATCGAGGCGCTGACGCGGCGGTCATCGAACGGGGCGGGTGCAGTGGGTGGCGTGCGGTGGCGGATCGGCATGGCGTTCTCCAGAAAGGGCAAGCGGCCGAGCGTAGGCGTTCGACCATGACGGATCCGTCAGCCATGGACCACACGGCCTGTAGTTTCCGGACGGGATAATGGTCGTCATGAACCAACTCGACGCCCTCCGCCAGTGGACCACCGTGGTTGCCGATACCGGCGACTTTCGCCAGCTCGCCCAGTTCAAACCGCAGGACGCGACGACCAATCCGTCGCTCATCCTGAAGGCGGTGCAGAAGCCGGACTACCGGCCGCTGCTCGACAAGGCCGTGAAGGCGCACCGCGGCTTGTCGGTGGACGAGGTCATCGACAGGCTGCTGGTGCGCTTCGGCGCCGAGATCCTGTCGCTCATCCCGGGCCGCGTGTCGACCGAGGTCGATGCCCGCCTGAGCTTCGACACCGCCGCCACCGTGGCGCGGGCCGACCGCATCGTGGCGCTGTATCGGGCGGAAGGCATCGACCCCGAGCAACGTCTGCTGATCAAGATCGCCGCCACCTGGGAAGGCATTGAGGCCGCGCGCATCCTGGAGCAGAAGGGCATCCACACCAACCTCACGCTGCTGTTCGCCTTCGCGCAGGCCGTGGCTTGCGGCGCGGCGGGGGTGAAGCTCATCTCGCCCTTCGTCGGGCGCATCTACGACTGGCACAAGAAGTCGGCTGGCAGCACCTGGGACGAGGCCGCGCGCAGCGGCGCCAACGACCCGGGCGTGCAGTCGGTGCGGCAGATCTTCGACTACTACAAGCGCCACGGCATCGCCACCGAAGTGATGGGCGCGAGCTTCCGCAACACGGGGCAGATCGCTGCGCTGGCCGGCTGCGACCTGCTCACCATCAGCCCCGACCTGCTGGCCGAACTGGCGGCCAGCGAAGCGCCGTTGGCGCATGCGCTCGACGCCGAAGCGGCCCGGTCGCGCGACATCCCGCAGCTCGCGCTCGACGAAGCGGCCTTCCGCTTCGCACTGAACGAAGACGCGATGGCCACCGAGAAGCTGGCCGAGGGCATCCGTGCCTTCGCGGCCGATGCGGTCAAGCTCGAGAAGCTGATGCAGGAGGTGCAATGAGCGCCGTCACCGGCGTCCGATGCGACCGCACCGCGGCCTGGAAGCAATTGCAGGCGCACTACGACGGGGTCGGCCGGCGCTTCGATTTGCGCACGGCCTTCGAGGCCGACGGTGACGCGCGCTTTACTGCCTTCAACCAAACCGCGCCGCATGTATTCGCCGACCTGTCGAAGAACCTGATCGACGCGCGCACCGAAGAACTGCTGCTGGCGCTGGCCCGCGAGTCGGGCCTGGAGGCACACCGCGATGCGATGTTCGCTGGCGAGCCGATCAACGGCACCGAAGACCGCGCGGTGATGCACTTCCTGCTGCGCGCGCCGGCCGACGCCGCCGTGGCCGCGCAGAACAAGGCCGCGCTGGCCGATGTCCACGCCACGCTCGACGCCATGCTCGACTACGCGGAAGCGGTCCGCGCCGACCACACCATCACCGACGTGGTGAACATCGGCATCGGCGGCTCCGACCTCGGGCCACAGATGGCGGTGCTGGCGCTGGACGAATTCGTCGCGCCGGGCAAGCGCTTCCACTTCGTCTCGAACGTCGACGGCCACGAGCTGGCCGGCGTGCTCAAGGGCCTGGCGCCGGAGCACACGCTGTTCATCGTCGCGTCGAAGACCTTCACCACGGCCGAGACCATGGCCAACGCGCAATCGGCCAAGCGCTGGTTCTCGCAGTCGGGCGGGCTCGACGTGGCGCGCCACTTCGCCGCGCTCACGACCAACGTCGAGGCCGCGCGTGCCTTCGGCATCGAGAAGACCTTCGGCTTCTGGGACTGGGTGGGCGGGCGCTATTCGCTGTGGTCGGCCATCGGGCTGCCGATCGCGCTGGCCATCGGGCCCGAGGGATTCCGGGCACTGCTCGCGGGCGCGCATGCGATGGACGAGCACTTCCGCACCGCGCCGCTGGCGCAGAACCTGCCGGTGCGGCTGGGCCTGCTCGACGTCTGGTACCGCAACTTCCACGGCTTCACCAGCCGCAGCATCGCGCCGTACCACAGCGCGCTCAAGCGCGTGCCGGCCTATCTGCAGCAGCTGGAGATGGAAAGCAACGGCAAGCAGGTCGACGCCAGCGGTGAAGCGCTGTCCTTCGGCACCTCACCCGTGCTGTGGGGCGAGCCGGGCACCAACGGCCAGCACGCCTACTTCCAGATGCTGCACCAGGGCACCGACGTCATTCCGCTCGAATTCGTGGCGGTGCGCGATGCGGCGCATGCGCTCGAAGGCCATCATTCCAAGCTGCTGGCCAATGCGCTGGCGCAGGCCCAGGCGCTGATGGTCGGCAAGGCCGACGCGGGCGGCCACAAGAATTTTCCCGGCAACCGCCCCAGCACCTTCTTCGTGCTGGAGAAGCTCACGCCCGAATCGCTCGGTGCCTTCCTCGCGATGTACGAGCACCGGGTGTTCACCAGCGGTGCACTGTGGGGCATCAACAGCTTCGACCAGTGGGGCGTGGAGCTCGGCAAGGTGCTGGCGAAAGACATCGAGCCGCGCCTGGCCTCGGGCGATACGCAGGGCCTGGACGCCTCGACCGCCGGCCTGCTCGCGCGCCTGCGCTGAGCGCGGCACTCCTCGGCCGCCTGTCATCGGCGGCCCGATCCCGGCCGATATGATGGCCCGGGGTCTTCCCGTGGGAACTAAAAAGAGGAGTTGTCATGAATTTTCAACAGGCCGTTGCGACCTGCTTTGCCAAGTACGTGGACTTTTCGGGCCGCGCCTCGCGCTCCGAGTACTGGTGGTTCTTCCTTGCCTATCTCGTGCTTGCCATCGTGGCCGGCTTCATTCACGAGTACGTCTACTTGATCGTCGTGCTCGCCTTCATCCTGCCGATGCTGGCAGCCGGCGCACGGCGCCTGCACGACATTGGCAAGAGCGGCTGGTGGCTGCTGATCGGCATCGTCCCGCTGGTGGGGCTGGTGCTGCTGTATTTCGCGGTGCAGCCGAGCGCGCCGGAATCGAATGAATACGGCCCGCCGCCGGTGGCCTGAGCCCCGAACATTGCATCCGACAAGGCCGCCCAAGCGGCCTTTTTTGTGCCCGCCGCCGAGAAAGAGCGCTTCTGCCATTCGGGTTCGGCCATGAAAAAAGCCCTGCAGCGCGAGCTGCAAGGCTTTCGTTCCTCAGGAAGCAAGGCTCGCCCGGAGGCGAACCAGGGGCAATTACATGCCCATGCCGCCCATGCCGCCCATGCCACCCATGTCGGGCATGCCGCCGCCAGCGCCGGCTTCGTCCTTCGGTGCCTCGGCGACCATGGCTTCGGTCGTCAGCAGCAGCGAAGAAACCGATGCTGCGTTCTGCAGCGCGGTGCGGGTCACCTTGGTCGGATCCAGAATGCCCAGTTCGAGCATGTCGCCGTAGGTGTCATTCTGGGCATTGAAGCCGTAGTTGCCCTTGCCGGCCAACACAGCGTTCACCACCACCGAGGCTTCGCCGCCGGCGTTGTTGACGATTTCGCGCAGGGGCGCTTCGACCGCCTTCAGTACCAGCTTGATGCCGGCGTCCTGGTCGGCGTTGTCGCCCTTGACCGAGTCGCCCACAGCTTGCTTGGCACGCAGCAGCGCGACGCCACCGCCAGCCACAACGCCTTCTTCCACTGCAGCGCGGGTGGCGTGCAGGGCGTCTTCGACGCGGGCCTTCTTCTCCTTCATTTCGACTTCGGTGGCAGCGCCGACCTTGATCACGGCAACGCCGCCGGCCAGCTTGGCCACGCGCTCTTGCAGCTTTTCACGGTCGTAGTCGCTCGAAGCTTCTTCGATCTGAACGCGCACTTGCTTGACACGCGCTTCGATGTCGCCGGCAGCACCAGCACCGTCGATGATGATGGTGTTTTCCTTGCCGACTTCGATGCGGGCCGCCGAGCCGAGGTCGGCCAGGGTCACCTTTTCGAGCGTCAGGCCGACTTCTTCGGCGATGACCTTGCCGCCCGTCAGGATGGCGATGTCTTCCAGCATGGCCTTGCGGCGGTCGCCGAAGCCTGGTGCCTTGACAGCCACGACCTTCAGGATGCCGCGGATCGTGTTCACGACCAAAGTTGCGAGGGCTTCGCCTTCGACTTCTTCGGCAATGATCAACAGCGGACGGCCCGACTTCGCGACTTGTTCCAGTGCGGGGAGCAGGTCACGGATGTTGCTGATCTTCTTGTCGTAGAGCAGAACGAAGGGGTTGTCCAGAATCGCGGATTGCTTTTCGGGGTTGTTGATGAAGTAGGGCGACAGGTAGCCGCGGTCGAACTGCATGCCTTCGACGACGTCGAGTTCGCTGTCCAGGCTCTTGCCGTCTTCAACGGTGATCACGCCTTCCTTGCCGACCTTGTCCATCGCGTCAGCGATGAGCTTGCCGATGGTTTCGTCGCTGTTGGCCGAGATCGAGCCGACTTGAGCGATTTCCTTCGACGTGGTGGTGGGCTTCGAAGCCTTCTTCAGCTCGGCGACCAGGGCCGTGACGGCCTTGTCGATGCCGCGCTTCAGGTCCATCGGGTTCATGCCGGCCGCGACCAGCTTGAAACCTTCGCGAACGATGGCTTGTGCCAGCACGGTCGCGGTGGTGGTGCCGTCACCGGCGTTGTCCGAAGTCTTGGAGGCCACTTCCTTCACGAGCTGGGCGCCCATGTTCTGGAGCTTGTCCTTGAGTTCGATTTCCTTGGCGACGGACACGCCGTCCTTGGTCACCGTCGGGGCGCCGAACGAACGCTCGAGCACCACGTTGCGGCCCTTGGGGCCCAGGGTCACCTTGACTGCGTTGGCCAGGATGTTGACACCCTCGACCATGCGTGCGCGGGCTTCACCGCCGAAGACTACGTCTTTTGCTGCCATGTTGAATTACTCCGAAAGATTGATGGAATGAGCGGAAGGACGGAGAAGATTTACTTCTCGACGACTGCGAACAGGTCGTCTTCCTTCATGACCAGCAACTCGTCGCCGTCGACCTTGACGGTCTGGCCCGAGTACTTGCCGAACAGGACGCGGTCGCCGACCTTGACGGTCAGTGCGGTCAGTTCGCCCTTGTCGGTGCGCTTGCCCGGGCCGACGGCCAGGATTTCGCCCTGATCGGGCTTTTCGGCGGCTGCGTCGGGGATGACGATGCCGGAGGCGGTCTTGGTTTCGCTGTCAACACGCTTGACGATCACGCGATCGGCCAAAGGACGAAGTTTCATTGCATCTCCTGGATATAGAAACGGGGTTGGGGTCGGGCGCCAGCGCGGGCCGGCTGCCCATCGTCTGGAAACCGCGCTGTTAGCACTCGGGTTCGACGAGTGCTAATGATACGGGCATTTGTCTCCGTTTCAAGAGGTCGTCGTCCGCTGATGCCGAACGACTTCGCCCGCCCGTTTCGAACTCAATGGATCGCACGCCAGTAGAACCCCGCCTGAATTCCACCGCCGTTTCGCACTTTCGTCCCGCATGCTTCGCGCGAACCTCGTCATTCCCCCAGCCCGTAGGAAGGACGGAAGTTTCGAACTCTATTAGCTCGAACCAGCGGGAGCAGTTGCCGGCTCTGCAACCCTTCCCGATGGGGACGAGGTCGTTGCCGATGAACGATTCTTCGTCATCGCTGTGACGGACCAGACAGTCCATCGGGACGGCTGTCTAATTCCTGCGGCTAACCAGATTGAGCCCTGTAATGAACGCGTTAAGGCGAGCCGCCATGAACCCTGAGCGGCCCGTCTCCTCGTCACCGATCTCAAGGGCCCAGCCGCGACTTCGGTTGTCCCGCTCCCAAGTGGGTAAGCCGGCAGGCGTTCCGGCGCTTGCGAATGCCGCCCACCGATCGCCTATGCGGCGTGCCACATCCCGGTCCAGTTGTGTGACAGGCCCGCCGAGGCACTGACACCGCTCGACCGTGCCATGGACGAAAGGCACCTCTGCGCCATGGCCGGCCCCGTTCGGCGACGAACCTGCCCGACTGAAGTAATAGCGCCATGTGGGTGCCGTCGCGCTGTGCAGGTAGGCGATACGGCGCGCGAACGCCGTGAAGACAACATCGCGCGCGACCTCCCGACCGAGCTGGCGGTCGTCGGCGACATCCGGGTAGTACGAGCGAACCAGGATGCGGGCCCGCCCCATCTTCTGCACGAGCTGCGCGGGTTCGATGCCGAAAGCGACGGCCACGCTGGCGTCGTCGCTGTTGCTGCCAATGATGAGCGGCACGCCGGCCTGCCGGCCCTTCTGGAAGGCCTCCAGCAGCGGCATCGGCACCGCTCGGTCGCCGACAACGAAGCCGGGCGCCAGCGACAGGCCCTTGCCTTCGAGTGCTGCCAGGCGCTCGGCAGGAATGCCGCGCATCGCCGCCATGCTCGCGCCGGCCCCGGGCAGGCCCACCTTGGTTGCGATTGCGGTGCCGGAAGCGCTTGCCGCCGCCCGGGTGTGGCTGGGCACTCCGTAGGGACTCTCGGCGATGGCACCGCGAAACAGCCCGGTGGCCAGCGGCGAGGCCATCAGCGCCAGAACGCTCTGCGCTCCCGCCGACTGTCCAAAGACTGTGACCCGGGCCGGGTCGCCGCCGAACGACTCGATGTTCTTCTGCACCCATTGCAGGGCGGCGATCTGATCGAGCAGGCCGAAATTGGTTGGCCCGCCGGGGCGCTCCTTGTCGAGCGCGGGATGGGCGAAAAAGCCCAGGGGGCCGAGCCGGTAGTTGATCGTGACCACGACTACTCCGCGTTTGGCCAGCGCGCTGCCGTCGTAGATCTCGAGTCCGCCGCTGCCGAAGACGAGTGCGCCGCCGTGGATCCACACCATCACGGGCTGCCTCGCGCCGGCGTCGGCGACTGGCGTAAAGACGTTCAGATAGAGGCAGTCTTCGTCGATTTCGCCCGGGTCGCCCCCGCCTTCCAGCGAGAGGCCGCGCTTTTGCGGGCACGACGGCGCGTTGCTGGCGGTCTGGCGCATGGCCGACCACGGCGCGACCGGTTGCGGTTCGCGCCAGCGCAGATCGCCGACGGGCGGGGCGGCGAAGGGAATGCCGCGAAAGATGGCGACGTCTTCGACGAGCCGGCCCTGCACGGGCCCGGACGGCGTCGCTGCCGTTGGCGCCTGCGCCCAGCAGGCCGCCTGCAGGGCGACGAGCAGCCAGAGCGCGTGCCCGGCGGTCCGCCACAGCGATCGAATCATGGAGATTTCCGAAGGTCGGGCATGGTGCAAGCGATTTTGCCCTCACGGCACGCGGGAGGACGAGACAGGTCGGCAGTGCGCTGCCTTGTCATCCGTGCAGCGCACTGCCACTGCGCCATCGGCCGAGCGCGGCCAAGGCTTCGAGAAACTCCTCGTAGGCACATTCGTTGAGTGCCGCTGCGTGACTGCATCGCCGCATCGTTGCGGAGGCGATGGCACGCGGCGGAGCTGGAAGGCGGGGGTGGGCGTCGATGCGGGCCCGACCGTGTCGGTGGTCATCCACAGGCCCTCGGGCGTTTCGATCCGGGCTCGCACGACCGGGCGGCTGATCGAATCGACCAGGCGCTCGTCGTAGTCCAGCCGCCAGCGATAGGGAGGTCCGCCGGCCAGCCGCATTTGAGCAGTGCAAAGTTAGGTGGAACAGACACCCTCGAATTTAGAGTTAAGAGAATCTGCAGTTTCAAAGCGCGTGAGACGACCCGACGCAAGTCGTTGATTCACAATGATCTGGGTTTACCGCTGGGTGGGAATCGACAACTGCTGCAACACCACGCCCCCCCTTCATGCGAACTGCGTCTACGCTCCGCGGATTGTCCGGCTTGCAGCCCTGCGTGACCAAGCTGCGGGATCGGTAAGGCTCGAGTCCATTGAGGCAACGATCAGGGAGAGAGTGGAACGGAACTTCAAGCCATTTTCTCTGCGTCGATGGCGCTCACCCCTGGCTGCGAGGCAAGGGCCGCCTCGAGCAGTGCCTGGGCAATGTTGGACGCGGGGTTCAGCCGCCAGCGTCGAGGCAGCACCGGTCCCGCAACACTCAACGCGCCGACGATGAGGCGCTCTCCCAGGCGGAACTCGTCGCGAGGGCCTCCGATCACGCCAGGGCGTACCAGCGTCAGCGAACTGATGCCGACCTGACGCAGCTCATTCTCCAGCTCACCCTTGACCCGGTTGTAGAAAAAAAACGAAGCGGCATCCGCGCCGATCGCCGAGTTCAGGACATAGGTCGGAGTGCCATGTGCGTGGGCCAATCGCGCCACAGCCAGTGGGTAGTCGTGGTCAACCCGACGGAACGCTGCCTGAGACCCTGCCGTCCGGAGGGTGGTGCCCAGAGTGCAGATGACGGCGTCGGCGCGCCACCAACTGGCATCTTCATCAAGCCGCTCGTAGTCCACCGACGGAGACGACAACTTGGCATGCGTCGGTAGCGCACGCCGGGTCGGCGCGACGATGGCATCAACCCGTGGGTCGGCCAGCGCTCGTTGCAACACATGGCGCCCCACCAAACCGGTGGCACCGATCAAGAGCAGTTTTTTTCTCGCCTGGGTCATGCGCGCGCGAACCGTTGAATGGACCCGCCCACCGGCGTGTCGCCCTGGGTCAACTTGATCATCATGCGGGGCTGGGCGCTGCCCAGGTGAAGGGTCAAGGCGCCACGTGGGTGTGGAAGATCTTGCTGACCACCGTCCATTGGCCATCGACTTTCAGAAGGTGAAAGAAGTCAGTGAAGCAAAAGCCCGAGACGTCGTTGGTGTCGATGCGCGCGCTGGCGGCGGTGCCCACGATGTCGACTCTAACGATGGCACCTTGGGCTTCGGGCGACGGGCGAAATCCGCTGTCGATGCCGTCGAACAAGGCCTGGATCGCGCCGCCGGTCAGCTTGCCGTCGCCATCGACGCTGAACATCGTCGCCTTGTCACTGAATGCCGGCTTCATGATGCTGCTCTTGGCCTGCTTGCAGCCTTCGTTGTACTTGTTCAGTACTTCGACAATGGCTTGGTATTCCGGCACGTAGGTGGGTTTGCTCATGGTGTCACTCCTGGTTGATGAAAAGAGTCGTTGGAATAAACCGGCCGCTTCTGGCCGGCATAGGCATCAAACCGTGCAGCTGTCCGCAACGGTTTCTTCCGTTGAAACCCAGGGTCCCAACTGGCGAAGCTTGTTTTCGCGGTGATCCAGCCACCAACCGGCCTGGACATTCCAATCGGCGTGCGCTGCGTCCGGGCGAGCCGCCCCGAGCGCCTGCTGCGCATGCAACGGAAAGTGCGGATCGCGCAGTGCTGCATGGCCGAGCGCGACCAGGTCGGCTTGCCCGGAGGCGATGACCTCTTCGGCGTGGCGCGGGTCGGTGATCATTCCCACGGCCATGGTGCCGATGCGAGCTTCGCGACGGATCTGCGCAGCGAACGGCACCTGGAACCCGTATCCGCTGGGGTACTCGAAAACACCGAAGCCGCCGGACGAGCAATCGACGACATCGACGCCGACCTCCTTCAAAGCCGTGGCGAACGCCACACTGTCGTCGATCGTCCAGCCGCTGCGGCTCCCATCGACAGCCGACACGCGAACAAGCAGTGGCTTGTCCTGCGGCCAGACCTCGCGCACCTCGCGCGCAATCTCCAACGGCAGGCGGATGCGGTTCTCAAAGCTGCCACCGTAGTGGTCGCTGCGGTCGTTGGTCAGCGGCGACAAGAATGCGTTGAGCAGAAAACCATGCGCACAGTGCAGCTCCAGCACGTCGAACCCTGCCCGCAAGGCGCGGCGCGCTGCAGCGACGAAATCTGCACGCACCTTCTCGATGCCCTCTGCGTCCAAGGCCTCGGGCACCAGCCAACCCTTGGCCGCTGGCTGCGCGCTCGGTGACACCACCGGCCAAGGGTGCTCCCCGCGCGCGGCATCACGCTCGTCGAGTGGACCATTGCCTTCGAAGGCTCGCTGGATGCTGGCCTTGGGACCGGCATGCGCAAGTTGGATGCCGGGTGTTGCACCGTACGCCTTGGCGAAGGCAGCGATGCGTGACAGGCCTTCGATGTGGGCGTCATCCCACAGGCCAAGGTCGCCGTGTGTGATCCGCCCATCGGGCGAGACCGCCGTCGCCTCCACCATCAGCAGCCCGAAGCCGCCGAGGGCAAAACGGCCGTAGTGGGTGGTGTGGTAGTCGTTGACATGGCCGTCTGTCGCCGTGTACTGGCACATCGGACTGAGGGCGAAGCGGTTGCGCAGGGTCACGCCGCGCAAGGTCAAGGGTTCAAACAGTTTGCTCATGGTTCCGTTGTTGAAGGATGGATTGCCTGGCGTGGTGCGGCCCGTATGCCTAGCTAAAGGTTGTTTAGTGATGACTACAAAACAGGTATTGTATAGTAGCTGCTACAGATGCTGTCAATGTGATCAGAACTTCCGAGGTAAGAACAACCATGTCGAATGCCGGATCGCCCATACAGCCCCCTCAGAACAAGGGGGGGCGTCCTCGCGGCTTTGACCGTGATCAGGCGCTGACGCGCGCACTGGATGTGTTCTGGCGGAGTGGCTACGAATTGGCATCGGTGGCCGAGTTGTGTTCGGCGATGGCGATCAATCCACCCAGCCTTTATGCTGCCTTCGGGAACAAGTCCAAGCTGTTTCTGGAAGCCGTGGACTTCTATGAGCATCGCTACTGGGATGCGACCTGGGAAGCTCTGGAAGCCGAGCCCGACATTCATCAGGCCGTTGCAGATTTCTTCGATGCCTCCGCCCGTATTCTGTTGTCGCCGCAGGCGCCTTGTGGTTGCCTGGTGGCGCTGGCAGCAGTCAGCGTGTCCGATGCGTCGGTTGAAGTCAGGGAGGCGATTGACGCGTTGCGCCGCGAGGGCAAGGCGTTGTTCGTCAAGCGCCTCAAGCGCGCCGTCAAGGACGGTCAACTTCCCGCGCGGACAGAGCTCAAGTCGTTGGCGGGAGCGCTCAACACCATGCTTGAAGGGATGTCGATTCAAGCGCGTGACGGACTGAGCACTTCGGAAATGAGGCGCCTCGCGGCGCACGCGGTGCGCTTGCTGCCGGCCCATCCGTCCGGCAACGCGTGATGTGGCGTTGATCGTGCTGTCGCCGATGATGGCGGTTCGAACTGCTTTCGCAGCCAGGCTGCTGCGCATGCCCGGGCTTGTTGCCCCGGATCGACATGAGGAGCACAAACCTTGATCGCAGAGCTCAAGACTTTCATTGCCGTCTGCAAGCACGGCACCTTCGCCGCGGCCGCCGACCGAATCGGCCTGACCCAATCTGCGGTCAGCAGCCAGATCAAGCGGCTTGAACAGTCGCTGGGGTTCGAACTTTTTGACCGCACCGGCCGCTCTGCCACGCTGAATGCATCGGGACAAACAATGCTTTCGCGCGCCGAGGCAATTTGCGCGCTCTACGCGAAGCTTGGTGATGTGCCGGACGACAGTTCGACGCAAGGTCTCTTGCGAATCGGCGCCATCGCTTCGACGCAGTCGACACTGCTCGCCCGTGCTCTTGGACGCCTGCGCGCGTCTTACCCCATGGTGCGCGTGCACGTGTCGCCGGGCGTTTCCATGCGATTGATGGACGATTTGGATGCCGGCAAGATCGATGCCGCGGTCATCATCAGGCCACCCTTCGGCTTGCTTCCTGAGTTGACCTGGACCGCACTGGTGCATGAGCCCTTTGTCCTTGTCGTGCCGGACTCGATCAAGGGAAGGAACTGGCGCGAATTGGTTCAGGCGCAACCCTTCTTGCGATACGACCGCGCCTCGTTCGGTGGACGGATGGTCGAAGGATTTCTTCGGCGTGAGGGGCTCGTCGTCAACGAAGCCATCGAGGCGGACGAGATATCCGGACTTGTCCATTTGGCCTCGAAGGGCTTGGGCGTATCGCTCATTCCGATGGTCGAGGCCCACCTTCCGTTGCCGCCGAACCTGCGCGTGATCTCGCTGGGTGAGGCGACTTTCTACCGAGAGATTGGCCTGCTGCAGCGCAAGCCGCGAGCTACGCCTCCCATCGTCGCGCAGTTCGCGCAGTGCCTTCGGGAGTCCAGTGAGGAGCAAGGGCTGACGGCAACATCGTTGAGCGGCATCGGATTGAAAGCACCGCGGAAAGTGCGGGTGGCTGGGCAACGTTGAGGTCATCAGGAGCGCTGGCCCATGGCCGTGCCAAGTGAGTTCAGCCGCCCACGCCAATTTCCGCTTCGTCATCGAGACGATGCATGCCGTTCGCGACGGGGTATTTGGCGCAATGCCGCTCACTACCGCACCTCGTATTCTTCCATCGGCTTGTCGGTTGGATTCGCCCAGGCTGCTTTGGTCATTTCCGTCGCAGGCAATCCGACGATCGCGTTTTGGGGCGGGATCGGCTTCATGAACCACTTGTCGTAAATGCGTGCGACCTCGCCGCTTTTGGCCATCGCCACGATGCTTTGATCGACGGCCGTCTTGAAAGCCGTATCGCCCTTGGGCAACATGATCGCAATGGGCTCGGTGCTCAGGACCTGGTCGAGCAGTTTGTAATGAGCGGGTTCTCTGCTCTTGGAGATCAGTGTGGCGAGGATCTGCCCATCCGCGACAAACGCGTCGGCGCGGCCGGTCTCCAGCAACAGAAATCCCTCGCTGTTGTCCTTGGCCATCAACTCAGTCGCGTCGCTCTTGAGCTTTCGCAGCAACTGGACGGATGTGCTTCCGGTCGTGGCGGCGACTGTCTTTCCCGCAAGCTGAGCTGTTGACTTGATGGGCGAATTGGCCTTGACCGCAATGCGAACCCCCTCAACATAGAGCGCAGGCGCAAAGGCAACCTCTTTTTGCCGCGCGGCGTTGTTGGTCGTCGTGCCGCATTCGATGTCGACCGTTCCGTTCTGGACAAGCGGTATGCGGTTCTGCGGCGTCACCAGCTGGTATCGCACTTCCAACTTGTCGAGCTGCGCCGACTTCTTGATGTCGGCAATGACGCGTTCGCAGATTTCGACATGGAAACCGGTGTATTTGCCGGGGCCCGTGGTGAACGACATCGCGCCGGAACCATCGCGCACACCCATCGTGATCACGCCTGTGTCCCTGATTTTTTTCAGGGTGTCCGTCTGGGCGGCAGCAGAGCCTCCGAACATGACCAGAGCGCTGGCTACAGCCGCGCTGAGCAGAGTCTGAGTTTTCATGGTGGTTCTCATTTCGCGAAGAGCGAGTTCAGATCCGCGAAAGACTTCATCTCGATGGCATTGCCCGAGGGGTCCAGGAAAAACATCGTTGCCTGTTCACCCGGCTCGCCTTTGAACCGGATGTAGGGCTCGATCACGAACTCGGTCTTCTGCGCGACCAGCTTGTCAGCCATGGTCTGCCATCTGTCCATCGGCACGATCGCGCCGAAATGGCGAACCGGTACCTGATGGCCGTCGACGGCACTGCTTGTCTTGTGCCCGCATTCATCGGGTGCCAGATGCGCGACGATTTGGTGACCGTAGAAGTCGAAATCGACCCATTCGGGGGCGCTGCGGCCTTCAGGGCAGCCCAGCAGGTCGCCGTAGAAGGCTCGAGCTTCGGCGATGTCCCGCACCGGGAAAGCAAGATGGAATGGAATGCGTTGAACTGCGTCGGTCATGGCGTGGTCTTTGAAGTTGGAGTTCGAATGAACGCAACTTTAAAAACGAAGACGCATAACCGAAAGCGCTATATTTCTTTGCTGAGCACCACTTTTGTTAATGTGTCGACATGCAACAAGAGCGCTCGAACACGCCACGCTGGACTGGCCTTGCTGCGACAGATGTCCCAAAGGGGCCGCGGTGAAGAAACCAAGTGCGATCGGCCCGGATCCGTCTGCGGAGCGACTCAATATCAACAGATCGCTATGTCAATAGCGAGTGCACGACCCTCCGCAGCAGGTCATCCACGTCAGTGGCAGCGACTGCACCGGGAAGTGCAATGTCCCCGTAGAGCACAAAAACCGGCTTGCCCCATTTCAGGCCCATCGCGATTTCGGACAGCGTGCCCATGTTGCCGCCGATGGCCACCAGACAGACGCCGCTGCGCGCGACGATCCCGTTGCGCAGTTCACCCATTCCGGTCGGCACCGCCACGCTGAGCCACTCGTTGGCGTTGCGGTCGTCCTCCTCGGGCAGGATGCCGATCACGATGCCGCCGGCATCCGTCGCACCGCGCGAGGCTGCGGCCATCACGCCGCCCCGTCCTCCGCACACGATCGCCATGCCGGCGCCAGCGAGATGACGCGCGACGGTGCGTGCCGCATCGCACTCACGCGCCCCGCCGTCGCCCGGCCCGATGATCGCGACCGGTTGCCGATGCCGATCGGCACCCTTCTGGCGCTGCGCCAGGCGCGCGAGCGCCTCAATGACCGGCGCCGACGGCACCGCGTTCACGCCTTCTGGTAACGACATCACCCACTCCCATCACGATCACACACACCACCATGAGCACCAGCGACAGCGCCGATGCCACCGGAAAATCCGAGCCCCCATCGCTGACCTGCGCGAGCAGCATGAGCGGCAGGATGTTCAACTGTGTCCCGACCAGCGCCAGCGCCGTGCCGTAGGTGCCCATGGCGAGCGCGGCCACGACGCAGCCGCTCGCCAGCACGGAAGGCGCGACCTCGGGCACCACGGTGTCCCAGAACGCACGCGCACGCGAGGCGCCCAGCGTGCGTGCCGCCAGCGCCGGACGCCGATCCAGGTTGGCGAACACCGGGTACAGCGACAGCGCCACGCGCGGGATCAGGTAGTAGGCATAGGCAAAGCCCAGACCCGTCACGCTGTAGATCCAACTGCCGACCACGGCCGGGTCGGCGCCCAGCCCGGCGAGCAACTGGGTCACGAAGCCGGCACGCCCGAAGGCCAGGATGAAGCCGTAGGCGATCACCAGGCCGGAGAAGGCCAGCGGCAGGCCCAGCAGCGTCATCATCCACTGGCGCCGGTGCGCCGGCTGCCGTGCAAGTTCGATCGCGATGCAGGTGCCGACGACGGCCGACACGGTGCCCGCTGCCAGCCCCAGCAGCAGCGTGTTGCGCAGCGCGCCGAGGAACAGCGGCTGGCCGAACAGTCGCCCGAACGCGCTGCCGCCGTCCGAGAAAGCTTCCGGCAGCAAGGCCGCCAGTGGCGCCGCGAAGAACAGCGCCATGAAGACCCAGGCGGGCCAGGCACCGAAACGCCGCATGGCCTACTTGCCCACCGTGGCCTGCGCCCAGAGCTGGTCGAGTTCGGCCTTGCGCTCGGACGCCTTCACCACGTCGAGCGGCCGGACCTGCGGTGCCGGCGGCATCTTGGCGGCCACATCGGCCGACAGCGCGATGCCGGGCACGGCCGGGCGCACGAAGCCCTGCGCGAACAGCGACTGACCGGCCTCGCTCATGATGAAGTTGAGCCACAGCTTGCCGGCGTTCGGGTTCGGGCCGTTCTTCACCAGGCTGATGGCGTAAGGCGCCGCGACGCTCGCTTCCTTGGGGATCACCACCTCGACTGCGTCGCCCATGCCGTCGACGTGCTTGGCCTTGAGGCCGTCGTTCTCGTAGCTGATCCATACCGGGATCTCGCCCTTGAGGAACTTGGCGTACGGCGTGGTGCCTTCCACGCGCAGGACGTTGCCGGCCGCATGCAGCTTGCCCAGGTAGTCGGTGCCGGGCTTGACGTGGTCGATATCGCCGCCGTTGGCGTAGGCCGCAGCGAAGGTCAGCACCTGGCCGATGCCGGTGGAGCGCGGGTCGAGGTAGACGACCGAACTCTTGAACTCGGGCTTGAGCAGGTCGGCCCAGCCGGTCGGCGTGTTCTTCACCAGTTTCTTGTTGACCAGGAAGGCGATGTTGAGCGTGTGGATGGTGAACCAGCGGCCTTCGGCCTCGCGGAACACGGGCGGAAGCTTGTCGAAGTTGACCGGCTTGAAGGGCGCGACCACATCCTTCTTCACCGCATCGACCGCGGATGCCGCGAAGTAATAGGCCGTGTCGGCCTGCGGGCGGCGGCGCGTCTTGTCCAGCGCCACCACGGTGGCGGCCGAGCCGATGTCGTTGTAGGTGAGTTCGATCTCCGGGTAGCGCTTCTTGAAGTCGCGGAACAGCGACTTCCAATTGGCCCATTCGGGGCCGGTGTCGAAGGAGACGCACAGGCCCTCCTTCTGCGCTTCGGCATAGAGCGCCTTCTCGCCCGCATAGAGCTCGGGGCCGTCGAAGGCGAAGGCGGTGCGTGCCACGAGCGTGGCGAGCGACAGTGCGGGCAAGGCGCCGGCGGCCTGGATCAGATGTCTGCGTTGCACGGAAAAGCTCCTTGGGTGCGATGAGTGGAAAGGATCGATGCGAAGGAAGCGGATCAGTCGTCGAGCAGCCGCACGTGCGCGGGCGCGACGCCGATCGCTTCGCGCGCCGGCCAGGCGGATTCGGCGAGGAAGGGCACGCTGGCGCCGGCGACCTCGAAGTCGTAGCGGGTCAACGCGCCGAGGTAACGCTGCGCACCGGCGCGACCCGCGAGGCGGTTGATGCTGCCCGGCAGCGGATCCGCCTCAATGTGCTCGGGGCGGATCAGCACATGCACGGCGGTGCCCAGCGTGCGTGCGCCGGTCGGCGCGGCCAGTTCTGCGAAGCCGACGTTCACACGGTCGCTGGCGGACACGGTGCCCGGCAGCAAGGTCGACAGGCCGACGAACTGGGCCACGGCCCGGCTGGCCGGATGCTCGTAGAGATCGCGCGGGGCGGCGATCTGCAGCAGCCGCCCGTCCTGCATCACGGCCACGCGGTCGGCCATGGTGAGGGCTTCTTCCTGGTCGTGCGTGACCAGCAGCGTGGTGGCATTGAAGCGCTGCTGGATCGCGCGGATCTGGTCGCGCAGATGGCCGCGCACGCTGGCATCGAGCGCGGACAGCGGCTCGTCGAGCAGCAGCGCGCGCGGGTCGATGGCCAGCGCGCGGGCCAGGGCGACACGCTGCTGCTGGCCGCCCGAGAGCTGGGCGACGGCGCGTCGCGCGTAGTCGCCGAGGCCCACCACGTCGAGCAGTTCCTGGGCGCGCCGATGGCGCTCGCCCGTCGGCACCTTGCGCAGCTTGAGGCCGTAGGCCACGTTGTCCAGCACGTTCAGGTGCGGGAAGAGCGCATAGCTCTGGAACACCATGCCGATGTGGCGCTGGTGCACCGGCTTGCGTGACAGGTCTTCGCCGTCGAGCGCGATGCGCCCGCTGTGGCCGGTCTCCAGGCCGGAGACGAGCTTGAGCAGGGTCGACTTGCCCGAACCGCTCGGCCCGATCACGGCGACCAATTCGCCGGTGCGCACATCCAGCGAGATGTCGTGCAGGCCCTGCGTGGTGCCGGGGTAGCTGTAGCTGACGTGATCCAGGGCGAGACTCATGAACGAGGTCTGACGAGAGAAGAAGACAGGAAGGCCGATGCACCGGCGAGCAGCAGCAGGATCACGGTGGCCGCGCAGGCGAAGCCCGTCGCGCCGTAGAAGGCCTGCAACAGCACCACGGGATAGGTTCGGTTCTGGAAGCTGGTCAGCAGGTTCGACAGGCCGAACTCGCCCACCGAAAGCGCTGCGACCATCACCAGCCCGCTGATCAGGCTCTGGCGCAGGCTGGGCAGCACGATGCCGGTGAACTGCTGCCAGTTCGACGCACCCAGCGTTGCGGCGGCCTGCTCCAAGCGTTCGAGACCGAGATGGCGCAGGTCGGTCAGCAGCGTGTTCGTGAGGTAGGGCAGCGTGTAGATGGCATGCGCGGCGATCAGCAGCGGCATCGAGCCGAGCCAGGGCAGCCAGTCGCTGTTGAAGACGATGATGTAGCCGAAGCCCAGGGTGATGGTCGGCACCGCGATCGGCATGGCGCTCACGATGCGCGCGGTCAGGCTGCCGCCGCGGCGCGCGCCGTGGTACAGCGCATAGGCCAGCGGCATGGCCAGCAGGGTGTTGATCGCGCAGGCCGCCAGCGCCACCACGAGGCTGTTGACGAAGGCCTTGCGGAACGACGGGTCCTGCCACAGCTCGACGTACCAGCGGTCGGTGAGCCCGGTCGGCAACAGGGTGTTGGTCCAACTGTCGCCGGCGCTGCCCACCATCAGCAGGGCGATCGGCAGCAACAGGTAGAGCCCGTAAAACAAGGCGACGCCGCGAATCAAGTGAAAGTCTCCGTCTGACATGGAAGGCCGGCATACTTTCCGGCTGCGCCAGTGTTTGCCGTGTCGGCAGCACCGACCCCGCAAATTCTAGGAAGAGAGGCGCCAGAGATGGGTGAATATTGGATGACGTCTGTTGAGCGATTGGAAAGTGTTTGTCATCGCGCTTTCATGTGGACCTGCGGGGGCACGGCGTGAAGCGCGACTGTCCGACCATCCAGGAATTGCTGGCCTTCGACGCCGTCGCGCGGCACGAAAGCATCACGCTGGCGGCCGGCGCGCTGTGCATCACGGTGAGCGCCGTCAGCAAGCAGATCGCAGGGCTGGAAGCCTTTCTTGGTGGGCGCGCGCTGGTGCAGCGCAACGGCCGCGGCGTGCAGCTCACGCCGCAAGGCCGCGTGTACTGGCAGAAGATCGCCGGCGGCCTGCGTGCCATCGAGACCGCCACCTTCGAGGCCCGTTCGGGCAATGCCGGTGCCGGGCTGCTGACGCTGGCGAGCGTGCCGACCTTTCTCACCAAATGGCTGATCCCGCGGCTGCCGGCCTTCAGCCAGAAAAGCCGGCAGGTCACCCTGAGTTTCAGCCGACACCTGGAACCCACGGACGGCATTCCCCCCGGCGTGGACGCAGCCATCCGGTACGGGATCGACGGCTGGCCTGGTGTGGTGTCCGAGTACATCGCCGGTCGTGAGTTCGTGCTGGTCGCCGCACGTGCGCTGGTGGAAGACGTTCACCGCATTGCACAACCGGCCGACTTGCGCGGGCATACCTTGCTGCACCACGAAGGCGCGCCGACCGCCTGGCGCCAATGGGCATCGCAGCACGACGTGGCGGAGAACGCCACCCTTTCCGGACCGCGCTTCGCACAGTACGCCTCACTGATTCAGGCGGCCGTCAACGGCTTGGGCATCGGACTGGTGCCACGCATCCTGGTGCAGGCCGAATTGGCGGAGGGCACGCTCGTCATACCCTGCGGATTGCCGGTCATGGTCGATCAGGGCCACTATCTGTGCTATCGGCCCGATCGGCTGACGATGCCGGGGTTCGAAGCCTTTCGCGCCTGGATCCTCGAGCAGGGTTCGGAATCGCGCGGCGCTGAATCACTGGAATTTCCGTAGACGCATCGGGGGGGCGATTGCAAGCGGTTGCGGTCATTCACTGGTCACACTGCAGGGTGAGAGTGCACGAGTCGCCCAGGAGACGAGCAATGCGGTTGGCCAGTTACAACGTCGAAAACCTGTTCAATCGTGCCAAGGCGATGAGCCTGAGTACCTGGGCGGAGGGCAAGCCGGTGCTGGACCGATTCGCCAAGTTGAACGCGCTGTTGGGTGAGCATCAGTACAGCACAGTCGCCAGGCGGCGCATGGTCGACTTGATGATCGAACTGGGCCTCGAAAAGGCCGATACGGCGCGCTTCGTCATGTTGCGGCAAAACAGGGGCGATCTGGTCAAGCGGCCCAAAACAGGCGGACTGGAAATCGTCGCTGCGGGGCGGGCCGACTGGGTGGGCTCGCTGGATCTGATTCCTGCGCCGGTCGATGAAGACGGCATGCGCAACACCGCGCGCGTGATCATCGAACTCGGCGCAGACGTGCTGGCCGTCGTGGAGGCAGAAAGCCGACCCGCCCTTGCCGCCTTCAACTCGGACATCGTGGGCAGCTTGGGCGGCACGCCTTATCCCCACGTCATGCTCATCGATGGCAATGACGCAAGAGGCATTGACGTCGGTCTGCTCACCAGCGCCGACGTTGCGATCGGCAACATGCGCAGCCATGTCGACGACCGGTCCGACGATGGCCAAGTCGTGTTCTCGCGGGACTGTCCCGAGTTCGAGCTCTCGCTTCCCTCCGGTGAGCGGCTCCTGGTCCTGATCAATCACCTGAAGAGCAAGGGTTACGGCAGCCAGGCCGCCTCCAACGACCGGCGACATCTTCAAGCCTTGCGCGTCAAGTCGATCTATGAAGCAGCCATCGCCCGCGGTGAGCGGTACGTGGCCGTCGTCGGGGACTTCAACGACACGCCAGCCAGTGCAGCGCTGGCACCCTTGCTCCAGCATACGGACTTGAAAGACGCGTTTGAACATCCGACGTTCGACGATGGCGGATTCCCAGGGACGTACGGCTCGTGTACTGCAGGCAACAAGATCGACTATCTGTTGCTGTCGCCGGAACTCTTCGCCAAGGTCATAGGGGGAGGGGTACTGCGCAAAGGCATGTGGCCCGGTGTTCGACCCAAGCGATGGGAGACCTACGACGAACTGAACAGGCCTCAGAACGCGGGTTCGGATCACGCCGCGGTGTGGGTTGACATCGACCTGTAGCGCGCGCCAAGCCAGGCCAGGTCCGGACTCGACTTTCACGGATCTCGCTGGCCCACCCTTGGCGCACCATGCGCATTTACATCCGGCGCGGCAGCTGCAGAAACCAGTGTCACATACGCAGAGCACACTGCCGAGCTATGGCACGCCGACTCCTCTCTCTCGCCGTCACTGTTGATCAGCTCGACAGCGGCGACTACGCTTGGCGCATCCTCGACTCTCCCGATCACTTTGCGGAGTTCGAGCCGTTGGTCGAGGGCTCTTTGATTTATGTGACCTACATCGACGCCTTGAGAGCAGGCTGTGACGCGCTCGTCGCTCTCTGCGATGACCCCCTGATCGGACCGGTCGAGGAGCTCGACGACGCCAGTTCGGACGAAGAGTTTTGACGTGCGGACGGCTTTTTCAGGCTGGCGTGCGCTAGCCACGCACTGAGAAACCACGAGGCTCTTGCTTGGCTGCGTGCTTGGCATGCGCAGCCTCGCTGGCGATGTCCTCTGCATCTTGGGACGCGCTCGGCGCCACCCGAACGGCGCCGATGGACAGAGACGTGAGAGGCGTGAAACGCCGCACGCCGTATCGGTCCTCTGCCTGCACCCCGCCGGCTCGTTGCGCCGCATCGTCGTAGAGCGATCGTGCCGCGAGGTTGAACGCCTCGATCAGATTCGTACAGCGCTGTTGCCAGTCCGAGCTTTGAAAAAGAATCAGGAAATCGTCGCCCCCGATATGGCCGACGAAATCCATATAAGGGTCGGCATGGGAGACGGCCAGTTGCGCGAGAAGGCGGATCATCTCGTCGCCCCGCGAGTACCCGAACTGGTCGTTGAAAACCTTGAAGTTGTTCAGGTCTGCGTAGCAGGCCACAAAGCCTGCACGCCCATCGAGCAATCGCTGAATGTGCAAACTGGTCGGTATGTTCCCAGGTAGAAAGGTCAGGGGGTTTGCATGTCGCGCGGCTTCTACCCGTGCCTCCGTGACGGAGCGAACCAGTTGGTCGCCTGTGCCGAGTCCAACATAACGAGAGTTCTCGGTGACGACGAACCCTTCCCGAAGATAGGCCTGATCTTCCGAGGTGAGGATGCCCAGCAAGCGTTCGACGCTGTCGCCGAGTTCCACGATGCGCGGGGCTTGGTTGCCGTAGCTCAGACAGGGCCGGCGCCCATGAACTTCGCGGAAGTACAGCCGCGCATAGTCGTTCATGAACGACTGCCGGTTGATCAGCGCGACGGGGCGGCCTCCATCGACAACGGGCAGTGCGTGTAGCTCGGCGTGCACCTGAAAGATCCGCGCGACCTCGTCGAGGGCTGTCGAGGGGTGGAGAGCGGGCGCGTCGATGACCGCGAGGCCGCGCAAGGCGGCAGGTTGCCCTTGATGCGTCGGGTGCGGTACGACCGGAACTCGCCGGTCGTCGATGGCCTTGCTGACGAGGTACGGCACTTCCGTCTGCAGGACGCGCTGCGGACGGCCGAACCAGTATCCCTGCCCCAGGTCCACGCCGAGCTCGCGCAGGACGCCCATGTCGTGTGGACCTTCCACCCCTTCGGCCACCAGGACGGTTCCGAAGGCCTGCGCAAGGCCAACGGCCATGCGAACCAGCTCTGCCCGTTGTGGTTGAACGGCGATCCCTTGAACGAAGGATTTGTCGATCTTCACAAAATCGGGCTGCAGGTCTGTCCATCTGCGGAGGTTGGAATGGCCCTCGCCGAAGTCGTCCAGGGCGAGCCGTGCGCCGGTCGTTCTTAGTCTTTGCACTGCCTGGCCCAATGCTTCGGCGGGTCCGCGTCCCGCGCTCTCGGTCAGCTCGACGATGATCGCCCCCGCGACCGTGTTGTGGAGCGCCATCTGTGCTTCGAACCAGGTCGGGCTGTCCTCCTCCTTCGTCATGGCCTCGACGAGCGCATCGGCGCTCAGGTTGATGAACAACTGACCCGGCGCAGGCGTGAGGCGCCATTGCGCCAGGATGGTCTGGACGCATCGCAGTTCGAAGCTTGTGAGACAGGCGTGCGCGTCAGCCCACGCCAGAAGCGCCAAGGGTCCATGGAGAGGAGTGCCTTCGGGGCCGCGTATCAAGGCTTCGTAGCCGACGATCTCTCCTGCGCGGAGGTCGACGATCGGCTGGAACACGGGATGCAGTTCGGGGAGGGCAAGGGCGCCTGCGTCGCCCGTCGGCTGTTCGTTCATTGAGGTGGCTATCGGTGTGCCGATAGCTTCGCCCACACGCGTGACAAAGTACTACTTGCGCGCCAGCCGCATAGTGCCGAGTACAAATTTCCCCTGTGCTTGTGACATTCTCGCCACCAGACCGGCGGATCCTTGAGGCCCGCCCCTTCCGCGCCGCCCGCGCTGCACGCTCGCGATCCGGAAGCTCAATGCGAGCGGATCGCCACCGCGTCGACAGGCTCGGCCTGCCAGCCGCCGCCCAGCGCCTTGAACGCGCTGACCGCCGCGCGCGCCGATTCCGTCTGCGCCTGCGCTCTCGCATCGGCCACGCGCAGCAGGCTTTCGTCCGCTTGCAGCACTTCGATCAGGCTGACGACGCCCTTCTGGTACGCCGCGAACGCAGCGCCCCTCGCGCGGCCGAGCGATGCTTCGCCCTGCGCCAGCAGAGCGGTCTGCGCTTCACGTTTGACCAGTGCGGAGAAGGCGTTCTCGACGTCTTCGGTCGCACGCAGCGCGGTGAGCCGGTAGGCCGCGAGCAGCTCCGCGTCCTGCCCCTTGGCGAGTTCGATCTGCGCATCGATGCGCCCGAAGTCGAACAGGCGCCAACGCAGGCCGAGCATCCCCGCGCCCTGGCTCGCGCCGCTGCTGAAGAGGTTGCCGCCGGACACCGAGGTGGCGCTGCCGATCATTCCGCTCAGGGAGAACTTCGGGTAGTACTCGGCCACGGCCACGCCGATGCGGGCGTTCGAGGCGGCCAGGCGCCGTTCCGCCGCGATCAGGTCGGGTCGGCGGCGCAGCAGGTCGCCAGGCGACCCGGCACCATCGATGCGAGGCGCGACGGGGATGGCGCCGGCCTGTTCCAGTTCCGCGCGATGCGCGCCGGGCGCTGTGCCCAGCATCACGTCCAGGGCATTCATCGCGGCGTCCAGGCCGGCTTCGAGCACCGGCACGGACGCGCGGACCTGCGCGAGCGCGCCTTCGGCCTGCCGCAATTGAAGTTCGGCGGCCAGCCCCTTGCCATAGAGCAGGTCGACCTTGGACACCAGATCCTGCTGCGTGCTCACTTGCCGGCGCGCCACGTCCAGGCGGGCTTGCAGGCCGCGCAGGGTGATGTAGATGTCGGCAGTCTGCGCCGCGACCGTCAGGCGGGTGGCGGCCGCGCCCGCTTCGGATGCCTGGTAGTCGGCCCGCGCGGCTTCTCGCCCGCGACGCAGCCCGCCGAAGAGGTCGAGCTCCCAGTTCGCGCCGAGGTTCGCTTCATAGGCGTTGCCGTAGCGGTCGAAGTTGGGCTGCGAGTTCAGCACTTGGCCCAGCGGCGTTTCCACCGACTGGTAGGCCCGCGCCGCCTGTGCGCTGACGTTGCCCGAAGGTAGCAGCGCCGCGTTCGCCGCACCGAGACCGGCCCGGGCCTGGGCGACGCGGGCGGACGCCTGCGCAAGATCGAGGTTCTGCGTCAACGCGAGTTCGACGTAGCGTGCCAACTGGGCGTCGCCGAACCCCTTCCACCACGCAGCCAGGTCGGCGTCGGCGGTGGTCGCCCGCTCGCCGACAGCGCGCTGGCCGAGAAACTTGTCCGGCAGCGAGGTTTCGGGGCGAACATAGTCGGGGCCCACGGCGCAGCCGGCGAGAAGGCAGGCTGCGGCGACCAGCGTGAGTGAAGTGCGTGTGAGCATGGGGTTCTTCCTGGGCGGACTTCGCATTGACGGATTGTGACTAGTATACGATATGGTCACTTATTGTTCAAACATGCAAGTGACGCTAAGCTCTGCCCATGAGTACAGCCATCACCTCCCCGGTCTCGCCACGCGGCCCGGCCGACCATGACGTGAGAGATCAGATCGTGGTCGCCGCGACCGAGCATTTCAGTCAATACGGCTATGAAAAGACGACCGTTTCGGATTTGGCCAAGACCATTGGTTTCTCCAAGGCCTACATCTACAAGTTCTTCGAATCCAAGCAGGCCATCGGCGAAATGATCTGCAGCAACTGCCTGCGAGAGATCGAGGCCGAGGTGGTGGCCGCAGTGAGCGCGGTCGATCGTCCGCCGGAAAAGCTGCGCCGCATGTTCAAGGCGATCGTCGAGGCGAGCCTTCGCTTGTTCTTCCAGGATCGCAAGCTCTACGAGATCGCGATATCGGCCGCTACCGAGCGCTGGCGGTCCGCCATCGCGCACGAGGAATTCGTCCGGCAACTGATTCTGGAGGTGCTGCAGCAAGGGCGGGATTCGGGGGAGTTCGAGCGCAAGACACCGATCGACGAGACCGCGGCGGCCATCTACCTGGTCATGCACCCTTACATCAACCCTCTGTTGCTGCGCCACAGCTTCGATCACACCGACGAGGCGCCGGCACTCCTGTCCGGACTGGTGCTGCGCAGCCTGTCGCCCTGAGATCGACAGATTTATGTGACCATTGACTTATATGGTCACTAGTCGCAGAATTTGCGTCCTGATCGATTCGTCAATGGGACTCTCATGCTGCCGCGCCGCTTTGTTACTTCCGCAGTCCTCTGTGCCCTGCCGTTTGCGTTGGCCGCCTGCGGCGAGAAGACGCCACCCGATGCACGCACCCTCACGCCGCTGGTGCGAGCCGCCACGGTCCAGCCGGCCGGGTCGACATCGCGGTCGTTCAGCGGCACCGTCGCCGCGCGCGTCCAGAGCGATCTGGGTTTTCGCGTCACCGGCAAGGTGCTGGAGCGTCTTGTGGACGCCGGCCAGACCGTCAAGCGCGGGCAGTTGCTCCTGCGCATCGACCCGGTCGATCTGAAGCTGGCGTCGCGTGCGCAGCAGGAGGCCGTGGCCGCCGCCCGCGCGCGCGCCAAGCAGGCGAGCGACGAGGAACTCCGCTACCGCGACCTGCGCGGAACGGGCGCCATTTCGGCCTCGGCCTACGACCAGATCAAGGCGGCGGCCGATGCGGCCCAGGCCCAGTTGAGCGCGACCGAGGCGCAGTCCGAGGTCGCTCGCAACGCCAACCGGTATTCGGACCTGGTTGCCGATGTCGACGGCACGGTCCTCGAAACGCTGGTCGAACCGGGCCAGGTTGTGAATGCCGGCCAGGTGGTGGTGCGCGTGGCGCAGTCCGGGCGCCGGGAGGCGGTGGTGCAGCTGCCCGAAACGCTGCGCCCGGCCATCGGCTCGGTGGGCCAGGCCACGCTGTTCGGCAAGGAAGGCGCCGCGGTCCCCGTCAAGCTCCGGCAGCTTTCGGATACGGCCGACCGCCTGACCCGTACCTTCGAGGCGCGCTACGTGCTCGAAGGCGAGCTGGCCAATGCGCCGCTGGGCGCCACGGTGACGGTCCACGTCGGGGACGGCAAGGTCGTCGCGAAGAACGGTGTGCAGGTGCCCATCGGCGCCCTGTTCGACGCCGGCAAGGCGCCGGGGGTCTGGGTCATCACCGGCGAGCCGGCGAAGGTGCACTGGCAGCCGGTGACGGTGGAGTCGCTGGAAGACGACCGCGCGCAGGTCACGGGCCAACTCAAGCAGGGCGACCGCGTGGTCGCCCTCGGCGCGCACCTGCTGCGCGAGGGTGAAGAGGTGCGCATTGCCGATGCGGCCCGCGCGGCTGCGGCGCCTGCGGGCGGCGGAGCCCGTCCATGAGCGAAGGCCGTTTGAATCTGTCGGCGCTCGCCGTCCGCGAGCGCGCCATCACCCTGTTCCTGATCCTGCTGATCTCGCTGGCCGGCCTGGTCGCTTTCTTCAAGCTGGGGCGCGCGGAAGACCCGGCTTTCACGATCAAGGTGATGACCGTCATCACCGCATGGCCCGGTGCGACGGCGCAGGAAATGCAGGACCAGGTCGCCGAGAAGCTCGAGAAGCGCCTGCAGGAACTGCGCTACTACGACCGCGCCGAAACCTACACCCGGCCCGGCCTCGCGTTCACCACCCTGACCTTGCAGGACAGCACGCCACCGGCAAAGGTGCAGGACGAGTTCTACCAGGCACGCAAGAAGATCGGCGACGAAGCGGGCAATCTGCCGGCGGGCGTGATCGGCCCGATGGTCAACGACGAGTACGCCGACGTCACCTTCGCCCTGTTCGCGCTCAAGGCCAAGGGCGAGCCGCAGCGCGTGCTGGTGCGCGATGCGGAAACGCTGCGCCAGCGGCTGCTGCACGTGCCGGGCGTGAAGAAGGTGAACATCGCCGGCGAGCAGCCCGAACGCATCTACGTCGAGTTCGCGCACGACCGCCTGGCCACGCTGGGCATCGGCCCGCAGGAGGTGTTCGCCGCGCTCAATGCCCAGAATGCGCTGAGCCCGGCCGGCTCGGTGGAGACCAAGGGCCCGCAGGTCTTCATTCGCCTGGACGGCGCCTTCGACACCCTGCAGAAGATCCGCGACACGCCGGTGGTCGCGCAAGGCCGCACCCTCAAGCTGTCGGACGTCGCCACGGTCAAGCGCGGCTATGAAGATCCGAGCACTTTCATGATCCGCAACGGCGGCGAACCGGCCCTGCTGATCGGCGTGGTGATGAAAGAGGGCTGGAACGGGCTCGACCTGGGCAAGTCGCTGGACGCGGAAGCCCGCGCCGTCAATGCCGAACTCCCGCTGGGCCTGAGCCTGACCAAGGTCACCGACCAGTCCGTGAACATCGCCGCGTCGGTCGACGAATTCATGATGAAGTTCTTCGCGGCCTTGCTGGTCGTGATGCTGGTGAGCTTCCTGAGCATGGGCTGGCGCGCGGGGTTGGTGGTCGCCGCGGCCGTGCCGCTCACGCTGGCCGTGGTCTTCGTGGTGATGGCCGCCACCGGAAAGAACTTCGACCGCATCACGCTCGGCTCGCTGATCCTGGCGCTGGGCCTGCTGGTGGACGACGCCATCATCGCCATCGAGATGATGGTGGTGAAGATCGAAGAAGGCTACAGCCACATCGCCGCGTCTGCGTACGCGTGGAGCCACACGGCAGCGCCGATGCTCTCGGGCACGCTGGTGACCGCCGTCGGCTTCATGCCCAACGGCTTCGCGCCATCGACCGCGGGCGAGTACACGAGCAACATGTTCTGGATCGTCGGCATCGCGCTGATCGCCTCCTGGGTCGTCGCAGTCGTGTTCACGCCGTACCTGGGCGTGAAGCTGCTGCCGAACTTCAAGAAGATCGAAGGCGGCCACGCCGCGATCTACGACACGCCGCGCTACAACCGACTGCGTCGCGTGCTCGAGCGCGTGATCGCCGGCAAGTGGTTGGTCGCGGGCGCCGTCATCGCGCTGTTCGTGCTGTCCATCCTCGGCATGGGTGTCGTGAAGAAGCAGTTCTTCCCGATCTCCGACCGCCCCGAAGTGCTGGTCGAAGTGCAGATGCCTTATGGCACGGCCATCACGCAGACCAGCGACGCGGCAGCGAAGGTCGAGGCCTGGCTGTCCAAGCAAGCCGAGGCGCAGATCGTCACGTCCTACATCGGCCAGGGCGCGCCGCGCTTCTTCTTCGCCATGGGCCCGGAACTGCCGGACCCGTCTTTCGCCAAGATCGTCATCCGCACCGCCAGCCAGGAAGAGCGCGACGCCCTGAAGCTGCGGCTGCGCGAGGCCATTGCGCAGGGCCTGGCGCCCGAGGCGCGGGTTCGGGTGACCCAACTGGTGTTCGGCCCGTACTCGCCGTTCCCGGTGGCCTACCGCGTCACGGGGCCGGATGCGAACGAACTGCGGAAGATCGCGGCCGACGTGCGCCAGGTTATGGATGCAAGCCCGATGATGCGCACCGTCAGCACCGACTGGGGCACGCGCACGCCCACGCTGCACTTCACCTTGGATCAGGACCGTTTGCAGGCCGTGGGCCTGAGCTCGAGCGCCGTGGCGCAACAACTGCAGTTCCTGCTGAGCGGTGCGCCCGTGACCACCGTGCGCGAAGACATCCGCACCGTGCAGGTCGTCGCCCGTTCGGCGGGCGACACGCGCCTGGACCCGGCCCGCATCGCGGACTTCACGCTCGCCGGCGCCGGTGGCCAACGCATTCCCCTGTCGCAGGTTGGTGAGGTCGAGGTGCGCATGGAAGAGCCGGTCATGCGGCGGCGCGACCGCGTGCCCACCATCACCGTGCAGGGCGACATCGCCGACGGAACGCAGCCGCCGGACGTGTCGAACGCGATCACGAAGCAGCTTCAGCCGATCATCGACAAGCTGCCTGCGGGCTACCGCATCGTCCAGGCCGGCTCCATCGAGGAATCGGAGAAGGCGACCAAGGCGATGCTGCCGCTGTTCCCGATCATGCTGGCGGCCACGCTGCTCATCATCATCCTCCAGGTGCGCTCGATGTCGGCGATGGTCATGGTGTTCCTCACGAGCCCGCTGGGGTTGATCGGCGTGGTGCCAACCCTGCTCATCTTCCAACAGGCCTTCGGCATCAACGCACTGGTCGGCCTCATCGCGCTGTCGGGCATCTTGATGCGCAACACGCTGATCCTGCTCGGGCAGATCCACCACAACGAGCAAGAAGGGCTGGACCCTTTCCATGCGGTCGTCGAGGCCACCGTGCAGCGGGCCCGGCCGGTGATCCTGACGGCGCTCGCGGCGATCCTCGCCTTCATTCCCCTGACCCACTCGGTGTTCTGGGGCGCATTGGCCTACACGCTGATCGGCGGCACGTTCGCGGGGACGGTGCTGACCCTGGTGTTCCTGCCAGCCATGTATTCCATCTGGTTCAGGATCCGGCCCGCCAACGGCCCCGTGCCTGCGCACTGATGGCGCTTGCGCACCATGGATTCATCTTGAAGGAAAACACCATGTCAAGTTCATTGGTTGTCGTCGTGACCGGCGCGTCCTCCGGCATCGGCCGCGTCACCGCGGAGATGTTCGTCGCACGAGGCTGCCGCGTGTTCGGTACCGTGCGCGACCTGCACAAGGCGCCCGCGCTGCCCGGTGTCGAGCTCGTCCAGATGGACGTCCGCGACGAAGGCTCGGTTCAGGCGGCCGTCGAATCCGTCATCGAAAAGGTCATGCGCATCGACGTGCTGGTCAACAACGCGGGAATGATGATGATCGGCGCGGTCGAAGAAACCGCAACGGCCGAGGCCGAGACCTTGTTCGACACCAACGTCTTCGGCATCCTGCGCACGACGCGTGCCGTGCTCCCGTACATGCGTGCGCAGCGTCGCGGGCGGATCGTCAATGTCAGCTCGGTGCTCGGTGTGCTGCCGGCACCGTACATGGGAATCTATGCAGCCACCAAGCATGCGGTGGAAGGGCTGTCCGAATCGCTGGACCACGAGGTGCGCCAGTTCGGCATTCGCGCGACGCTGGTGCAGCCGGCTTTCACCCGGACCCGGCTCGACGCCAACGCGCCCCGTGCCAAAGCGCGGATCGCGGGGTACGACCATGAGCGTGGCGTGGTGGCGCTCTCCGTCGCCGACAGCGTGCGCAATGCGCCCGAGCCGCGCGGTGTGGCCAGCACCATCGTCGAAGCGGCGCTCGGCGAATGGCGCATGCGTCGCACGCCGCCCGGGCAGGCCTCCCTCCTGACGAAGCTGCGCCGCTTTATGCCTGCGGGCCCGGTGGACGCGAGCCTCCGAAAGAAACTCGGGCTCGCCTGAGCGCCGGCCTTTCGGTGGTGCTGCGGAGCATTCGCGCTGCGGTACAAAGAAGGAGAACATCGTGGACAGCCTGGAACTCCTGCGTGCCTTCAGCGAAGTTGCTTCTTCAGGGAGCTTCTCCCGCACCGCCAAGCATCTTTCGCTGTCGAGGGGCACCGTCAGCAAGTACATCGCGACCCTCGAAAGCCGGTTCGGCGTCCGGTTGCTGAACCGGAACAGCCGCGCCGTCAGCCTGACGGACGCCGGCCTCCTGCTGCTCGAAAGAAGCAAGCCGATCCTGGAACTGGCCGAGGTCACGCACGCCGAACTCCAGGACCGCGCGCGGGTCCCGAGCGGGCGTCTGCGCATCTCGGCACCGCACGGCATGGATCTGACGGAGCTGCCGGCGCTGATCGACGCCTTCCTCGGCCACTATCCGGAGGTCAGCATCAGTCTGATCCTCACGAACCGCATGGTCGATCTTGTGGAGGATGGGGTCGATATCGCGCTGCGCTTCGGCGCCTCGGCCAACGAGAACCTGATCGTCCGACAACTGGTACCGATGGCGCTCAGCGTTTGCGCCGCGCCCATGTACTGGCGCAAGCACGGCGTGCCTGCGCATCCCGGCGAGCTTGCGAATCACGTCGCGCTGATCAGCGGTCATCTGAATCCGCTGCCGAAGTGGCGCTTCGAAGCCGATGGTCGGCCAGTCGATGTCGCGGTTCGTGGAAGGCTGGATGCAACGGAAGCCGGCCCGCTGATCCAGGCTGCATTGTTGGGGGCCGGCGTCGTCTATCTGCCATCGGTCATGCTGGAACCCTACGTCGAGAGCGGGCGGCTGGTGCCCGTCCTGTCGGACTTCGTTCGCAGCGACATGTGGCTGTCGGCCGTTTACCTGCAGCGCCGACACAGCACGGCGGTGCACCGTGCGTTCCTCGATTTTCTTGCGAACCGATTGAAGCCCGCGGGTTCGCGGATGAGGATGGGGATCAACGCGCAGTGACAGCGACTTGAAGAGCGCGCAAGAGCGGTGTGGCTGACTTGGGTGCGACGATGCCCAGGCCAGTGGCCGGACAGCTGCATCAGATGGAACGTTGGTTGACCCGCTTGGAGAGTTGCTCGGCACTTTCCCTGCGCTCGCTGTAGCGGTCCACCAGGTAGGCGGCCGCGTCGCGGGTAAGCAGGGTGAACTTCACCAGCTCTTCCATCACGTCGACCACACGCTCGTAGTACGACGACGGCTTCATGCGGCCGGCGTCGTCGAACTCCAGGAAGGCCTTGGCGACCGAGGACTGGTTGGGGATGGTGATCATGCGCATCCAGCGCCCCAGCACCCGCAACTGGTTGACGGCATTGAAGGACTGCGAGCCGCCCGACACCTCCATCACCGCCAGCGTCTTGCCCTGCGTGGGCCGCACCGCACCGATCGCCAGCGGGATCCAGTCGATCTGCGCCTTCATGATGCCGGTCATGGCCCCATGGCGCTCGGGCGAGGTCCAGACCATGCCCTCGGACCACTGCGCCAGATCGCGCAGCGCCTGCACCTTCGGGTGATCCTCAGGCGCTTCGTCCGGCATCGGCAGGCCGCGCGGGTCGAAGATGCGCGGCTCCGCGCCCAGGGCCTGCAGCAGCCGTGCCGCTTCCTCGGTCAGCAGCCGGCTGTACGAGCGCTCGCGCAGCGAACCGTAGAGCAGCAGGATGCGCGGCGGGTGCGTGGCGCGTGCGGCAGGATGCAGCCGCGCCGGATCCGGCTGATGAAAGAGCCCGGCGTCGACGTTGGGAAGCTCAGGACTTGGCGACACGCTGCCCCTTCGCATCGACCACCGCCTCGCCGTCTTCCTTGGCGAATGCGCCCTGCTGCGGCTGCGGCAGGAGGTCGAGCACCACCTCCGAGGGCCGGCATAGCCGGGTGCCGAGCGGCGTCACGACGATGGGGCGGTTGATGAGGATCGGGTGCTGCAGCATGAAGTCGATGAGCTGCGCGTCGGTCCAGGTCGAGTCGCCCAGCCCCAGCTCGTCGTACGGCGTTCCCTTCTGCCGCAGCACGTCGCGCACGGGCACGCCCATGGCTGCGATCAGTCCTTCGAGCGTCGCCCGGTCGGGCGGGTTCTTCAGGTACTCGATCACCGCCGGCGCCTCGCCGGAATTGCGAATCAGCGCGAGCACGTTGCGGGAGGTGCCGCAGGCGGGGTTGTGATAGATCGTGATGTGGGTCATGGGATCAGAAGTGAAAGTGGAGTGGCTTCAACCGAGGCGCAGCGCCAGCGCAGCCAGGGTGACGAACAGCACCGGAACCGTCAGCACGATACCGACCTTGAAGTAGTAGCCCCAAGCGATGGTCGTGCCCTTCTTGGCCAGCACGTGCAGCCAGAGCAGCGTGGCCAGGCTGCCGATGGGTGTGATCTTCGGGCCGAGGTCGCAGCCGATCACGTTGGCATAGATCATCGCTTCCTTCACCACGCCGGAGGCGCTCGAGGCATCGATGGACAGCGCGCCGATCAACACCGTCGGCATGTTGTTCATCACCGATGAGAGCAGGGCGGTGAGGAAGCCGGTGCCCATGGCGGCACCCCAGACGCCGCTCTGCGCGAAGACATCGAGGAGGCCGGCGATCCGGTCGGTGAGGCCGGCATTGCGCAGGCCGTAGACCACCAGGTACATGCCGAGCGAGAAGACCACGATCTGCCAGGGCGCGCCATGCAGCACCTTGCGCGTGCTGATAACGTGACCGCGCGCCGCCACGGCCAGCAACAGGGCGGCGCCGACGGCGGCGACCGCGCTCACCGGCACGCCCAGCGGCTCCAGGCCGAAGAAGCCGACCAGCAGCAGGACGAGCACCACCCAGCCCGCACGGAAGGTCGCGAGATCCTTGATCGCGGCCGGCGGTGCCTTCAGCTGCGCCACGTCATAGGTGGCGGGGATGCTGCACCGGAAGTACAGCATCAGCACGACCAGGCTGGCCAGCACCGACGCGGCGTTCACCGGGACCATGACGGCCGCGTAATCGTCGAAGCCGATCTTGAAGAAGTCCGCCGAGACGATGTTCACCAGGTTCGAGACGATCAGCGGCAGGCTGGCGGTATCGGCGATGAAGCCGGCCGCCATCACGAAGGCCAGCGTCGCCGCTGGCGTGAAGCCCAGGGCAATGAGCATCGCCATGACGATCGGCGTCAGGATCAGTGCGGCGCCGTCGTTGGCGAACAGCGCTGACACCGCGGCGCCGAGCAACACGATGAAGGCGAACAACAGCCGCCCGCGGCCGCCGCCCCAGCGCGCGACGTGCAGGGCCGCCCATTCGAAGAAGCCGGCTTCGTCCAGCAGCAGGCTGATGATGATCACCGCCACGAAGGTCGCGGTGGCGTTCCAGACGATGCCCCACACGACGGCGATGTCGCTGAGTTGAACAACACCCAGGACCAGGGCGATGACGGCTCCGAGCGATGCGCTCCAGCCGATGCCCAGACCTCGCGGCTGCCAGATGACCAGGACGAGCGTGACGATGAAAATGAGAATGGCCGTCAGCATGGGAGCTTCTTGTTGGTGTCGGGGAAAAAGGCCGCGCTGCCCGGCAAGTAGGGGCAGGCCTCCTGCGCGGCGCTATGCGCCCGGACGTCCACCCCGAGCTGCTTCGCCCAGTGGTTCAGCATGCCCTCGAGAGCACCCTGCGTGCCGAGTTGTGGGTGCAGAGGATCAGGATGTTCGCCGTCACTGGCGGGCCCCGATCTCGCGCACTTCATGCTGAATGGCCATGCGCTCCAGCTTGTCCATCGGCAGCGACAGCATGAACTCGATGCGGCGCTTGAGCGTCACCGCCGCGTCCATGAAGGCGCGCTTCTTCTCTTCCTCGGTGCCTTCCACTGCGGCGGGGTCCGGCAGGCCCCAGTGCGCGGTGATCGGCTGGCCCGGCCACACCGGGCAGGCCTCGCCCGCGGCCTGGTCGCAGACGGTGATCACGAAATCCATCGGCGCGGCACCGTCCTTCGCGAAGTCGCCCCAGCTCTTGCTGCTGTAGCCGCGATCTTCGATGTGGAGCGTGCGCAGCGTTTCCAGCGCCAGTGGATTCACTGCGCCCTTGGGATGGCTGCCCGCAGAAAACGCCTTGAACCGGCTGCTGCCCAGTTCGTTGAGCAGGCCTTCGGCAAGGATTGAGCGCGCGGAATTGCCGGTGCAGATGAACAGCACGTGGTGGAGGGTGTTAGTCATGATGCTCGGTGGGTTGGAGAATTTCTTGCCCTGGAGATCGAACGACGACCCGCTCAGGGCGAACAAGCCAGCGAGCCGTCCGAGGCAACGCAAGCCTCGCCCTGGCAGCAGTTTTCTGAGAGGTAGCCGAGCAGCGCATTCATCCGGTCGAAGGCGGCGCGGTAGATGAGGTTGCGGCCCTGGCGCTCCTGGGACACGAGGCCGGCGTGTGTCAGTTCCTTGAGGTGGAACGACAGGCTCGTGGCAGGAACGCCGATGGCTTCGACCAGGGCGCCAGGCGTCAGCCCCTCCGGGCCGGCGACCACCAGGCAGCGAAAGACCTGCAGACGCACGGGCTGGGCCAGAGCTGCAAGAGAGCGGACGGCTTCATTTGATTCCATGATTGAATCATAGTTGAATTATCGCAGCTTCCTGTGAGGCCTTCGCGGGCTCGAATTGGATCTGTAGGCGATGCCTGCGTGGTTTCGGTCTGCCGCGGCCTACATGGCGAAGAAGCACGCCCTCGCATGCTGAACGCATGAGCCGGCGCAATGACCTCCGAGATCGCATCCAAGCGTTGTCGCGCGAAGAAGGGCAGCGGCAACCGACTGCGGCCGCCTGGCTCAAGTCGCAGGACGAGAAGGCCCGGCACCGTCGTGATCAGGGCCAGACCGAGGGGACCGAATACAAGCAGTCGGATGAATCCGACGACCTGAAAGGCTAGTCTGAAGGGGGGCGCCTGGGCAGCAGGAGCGAGAAGACGGTGCGGCTTGGCGAACTGGTGCAGTGGGCGTCCCCGCCGTGGGCGCGTGCGATCTGATCAACGATGAACAGGCCCAGCCCCAGGTTGGTCCGGGAGCTCCTTGCGTCGGGCGCTCCGCGCTTGAGCGGCTGAAAAATCTGTGCGATCTGTTCTTCCGGAATCTGTGTGCCTTCGTTGCTCACGCGCAGACAGATCGTTGTCTCCAGCCCTTCGAGCTCGATCCCGATCGGGGCACTGTCGCCATAGGCCGCCGCGTTGTAGACCAGGTTGCCCATCGCCTCTCGAACGGCGGACGCATCGAATTCGCCGTTGAGGTCGCCCTGGCACCTGAACATCAGCTTTGCCCGTGGCAAAGCCGCCGTGAGAATTTCAAGCTCTTCAGCACATTCGGCCGCCAGGTCGACGGGGCTGCGTTGAACGCGCATGCCGATGCCCAGCGCGGATTTGTTGTACTCCAGCAGGGTGTCGAGCAGCTTCGCCATCCGCCGCCCGCTTCGCATCAGGACGTCCACCGATTGGCCGACTTCCGGGAGTCCTGCCGTGCGGCGAGAAATCAGTTCAGAGGTGAGCAGGATGGCATTCAAGGGCCCTCGAAGATCGTGGGCCACCACGCCGAGGAACAGGTTCCTGAGTTGGTCCATCTCGTCGGCGAAGAAGTCCACCGACTCGGCAATGGCCTGATCGATCGCTTCGTTGAAGCGAGCCACTTCCTTCACCGAGGCGTTGTCGGGTTGGGTGTCCGCCCAGAGTCGAAGAACGCTCGCACGCAGGGCGCGGTACTCCGCCACCAGTTGCGAGGTGTGCAGGCCACTTTTGGCTCGCAGCCGCCCGTGTGTTTGCGCTGCCGTCTCCAGCGCATCATCCGGCACCGGCGCGTTGCCGAGCGCCTTGGCACGCGAGCTTTCCCTGGATTGGGCCTGCTTCAGATCACTGACGATGGCCTCCAGGATCTTGGGGACGTGGTCACGCAGGGCCGCCTCCGGTTCATTCGCCAGAGGAGGCAGCGTCCGGGCATAGACGACCGCCTCGGCAACGATGGCCGCGCTACTCGTCTCGATGAAATCAACCAGCCGCATGGGCACTTTCGTAGGGTGTTGAGCATCATCTTATAGGCTGCCCGTATCTGCGTAGATGCGCGAAACGCAACGGTCGCCGGCCGCCCAATTGGCGACAATGGGCCCGGCGCACGCGTCCCCTCTCCACCGCCCGTTCACATCAACGCCCCCCGACGATGCCCGACACCCACAAAGTCTCCCAAGCACCGACCGGTCCGCTGAATGCGCAGAATCTGCAGGACCTGGATTTCAGGCTCATGATCGCGGCGGTCAAGGACTACGCCATCTTCTTCCTCGATCCGGATGGCTTCATCATCAGCTGGAACGATGGCGCCTTCGAAATCAAGCAGTACAGCGCGTCCGAAGTCATCGGCCGCCACTTCTCCATCTTCTATCCGCCGGAGCTCCTGGATGAGCAGTTGCCGGCCCACGAGCTCCGTGTGGCCCGCGACCAAGGGCGCTGGGAGGGCGAGGGCTGGCGCTTGCGCAAGGACGGCACCCGCTTCTGGGCCAGCGTCGTCATCACCTGCCTGAAAGACGCGGAAGGCGCCGTTCGCGGATTCTCGGAGATCACGCGCGACCTCACCGAGCGGCGCCGGCAGGAAGACCATCTGCGCGTGAGCGAGGAACGCTTCCGCTTGCTGGTCGAAGGGGTCAAGGACTACGCGATCTTCATGCTCGACGTCGGCGGGCACATCGTGAGCTGGAACACCGGCGCTCAACAGACCAAGGGCTACGAAGCCAGCGAAGCGCTCGGGCGCCACTTCTCGATCTTCTATCCCCCGGATGCCGTGGCACGCGGCTGGCCGGCGGAAGAGCTGCGGCTCGCCATCCGGGACGGCCGACTCGAAGACGAAGGCTGGCGCATCCGCAAGGACGGCAGCCGCTTCTGGGCCAGCGTCGTGATCACGGCGCTCTACGACGAGACGGGCCGCCACCGCGGTTTTGCCAAGGTGACGCGCGACATGACCGACCGGCGGCGGATCACGGCGCTGGAGGACGAAGGCCGCCGGGTGACCACCTTCCTGGCCATGCTGGGACACGAGTTGCGCAATCCATTGGCGCCGATCGCCAACGCGATGGCCGTCCTGGCGCGCCACGAGATCGACTCCGACGTGGTGATCCGGACGCGGCAGATCGTCGACCGGCAGCTCAAGCAACTCACACGGCTGGTCGACGACCTGCTGGACGTGGGCCGGATCACCAGCGGCAAGGTTCATCTGGAGTCCAAGCCGGTGCGGCTCCAGGACGCCCTCCAGGAGGCCTTCGAAACGACCGCACCCCTGGTCGCCAGGAAGTCGCAGACGCTCACCCTCGACACATCGGGGGGCGACCCCTGGATCGTCGGAGACCGCGCCCGCATCGTTCAGATGTTCTGCAATGTCCTGCACAACGCCGCCAAGTTCACGCCGGAGCAGGGGAGCCTCCACGCGCGCCTCTCGCTGGCCGGTGGCCATGCAGAACTCAGCGTGCGGGACAACGGCCCGGGCATCCCCAAGGAGGAGCTGTCGCGCGTGTTCAACCTCTTCGAGCAGGGCGGGCAGGACATCGCCCGTTCCAAGGGCGGTCTTGGTCTGGGCCTGAGCCTGGTTCAGCAGCTCACTGCCTTGCATGGCGGGAGCGTGAGCGCCTTCAGCACCGGCGTGGCCGGCGAGGGCACCGAGATCGTCATTAGGCTCCCCTCGACCGCGCCGCCCCGGCTGCCTTCGGACGCGGATCGAAACAGGCGCGTCCTGGTGGTCGACGACAACCACGACGCGGCCGAGACACTGGCGATGCTGATCGAGGCGCTGGGGTACTCGGTGGCGATCGTTCATGACGGGCTCGACGCCTTGCGGTCCATTCAGGCCGACCCGCCGGCTGTGGTGCTGCTCGACATCGGCCTGCCCGGGCTGAGCGGCCTGGAAGTCGCGCAGCGTGTGCGCGTCGAGATGCTGCAGCCGCCGCTGCTGATCGCAGTGACCGGCTATGGGCAGGAGAACGACCGCCAGACCAGCTTCGATGCCGGCTTCTACGCGCACCTGACCAAGCCGATCGATATCGAGAAGCTCGAGCGCCTCCTGCGCAAGGTGCTCTGAGCGTCAGCCGCGGCGTGCGGCCTCGATCGCAGCGATGTCGATCTTCCGCATGTCCATCATCGCCTCGAACGCGCGCTTGGCAGCCGCGCGGTCCGGATCGGTGATCGCGGCGATCAAGGCGCGCGGCGTGATCTGCCAGGACAAGCCCCAGCGGTCCTTGCACCAGCCACAAGCGCTTTCCTGGCCGCCGTGGCCGACGATCGCATCCCACAAGCGGTCGGTTTCGGCCTGGTCGTCGGTCGCGACCTGGAACGAGAAAGCCTCGTTGTGTTTGAAGGCGGGGCCGCCGTTCAGGCCCAGGCAAGGGATGCCCATGACGGTGAACTCGACCGTCAGCACATCGTCTTGCTTGCCCGAGGGATAGTCGCCCGGGGCGAGATGGACGGCGCCGACCGCACTGTCCGGGAAGGTCTTCGCGTAGAAGCTCGCCGCGTCGAGCGCGGTGCCGTCGTACCAGAGGCAGATCGTGTTCTTGCTCATCATGCTGTTCTCCTGGGGGCGTGATTGATCCGGGGGCGTCAGGTCGGGCGCGACGGTGGCGCCACCGTCGCGCCCTCGATGCGGTGTCGCGCGAGGGCCGCGGCGACGAAGCCGGTGGCCTTCGCATGCTCCACGAACGCCGCCAGCGTTCGCGCGGCGTCGTCGCCCCGGCTCTTCGGCGTGCCCATGGCCTGGCGGATCACCATGAAGTGGCCGGGCAGGAGGCGCAGGCCCGGATGCTGCCGGCTGTCGGCCTCCAACTGCTGCCGCACGCCGGCCGCCACATCCAGCGCCTGGTCCAGGAAGGTCTTCACGACCGCCGGCGAGGTCGGCGCCCGCACGATGTGCGCATGCTTCAGTTCGCGCGTCAGGTACAGGTCGTAGGCACTTCCCTGGCCGACCGTCACCCGGTGCCCGGCCACGTCGACTTCCTCGTTGCGCTGCAGCGGAGAGTCGTCGCGCACCAGGTAGCTGCCTTCGATGTGAACATAGCCATCGGTGAACGCGATCTGGGCGCCGCGGACCGGATCGATGGCGAAGAAGCCGATGTCGGCCTGTTCGTCGGCCACCGCCTGCACCGACTTGCCCGCCGCATCGAAGACCACCAGCGCCAGCTCGACGCCGAGATGGGTTGCGAAGGCGCGTGCCAGGTCCACCGAGACACCCGCCGGCGCCCCGGTCGCGGCGTCGGTGCCGGCCAGGATGGGATTGCCCAGGTTGATCGACGCACGCAGCGTGCCGGTCGGCGCGAGCGCGCGGCGGATGTCGGGGCTGGCGGCGGGGAGGGCGCTGAGGGTCATGGCGGGACGCATGATGGCTGATTCTGGACCCCCTGCCCAGAGCAGATCGACCCGGCATGCACAATCTCCGGCATGTCCCCCCGCACTTCGTCCGCTCCAGTTCGCCCTGCCGGCCGCCTGCTGCCACCGACCGTCCATTTGCCCACGGGCAGCGCATGCGCATCGAACAACTGAGGCAGCGGCTGCAGGAAGCGGGCGCAGGCCCGAGCCACGCGCAGCGCATCCTGCGCCTGTGGACCCACGCGCTGGACCGCGACAGCGGCAAGCGCAAACCCGACACCTTCTTCCCCGCCGCGCTGTGGGCCGCGCTGCCGGCCATCGAGGCCGAGCTGGCCGGCCTGGCGCGGGTCCATGCGGTGCACCCGGGCGCCGACGGTTCCGAGCGGCTGCTGGTGGCGCTGGCCGACGGCCAGATGGTGGAAAGCGTGCTGCTGCCCCGGGGCGGCCTGTGCGTTTCGTCGCAGGTCGGTTGCGCCGTCGGCTGTCGGTTCTGCATGACCGGGCGCGACGGCTTGCTCCGTCAAGTCGGCAGCGCCGAAATCGTGGCCCAGGTCGCACTGGCGCGCCGGCGCCGGCCAGTGCGGCGCGTGGTGTTCATGGGTATGGGCGAGCCGGCCCACAACCTGGACAACGTGATCGAGGCGATCGAGCTGCTCGGCACGGTCGGCAACGTCGGCCACAAGAACCTGGTGTTCTCCACCGTCGGCGATCCGCGCGCGTTCGAACGATTGCAGTCGGCACGCGTGCGGCCGGCGCTGGCGCTTTCGCTCCACACCACCAAGCCCGAGCTGCGCCGCATGCTCCTTCCCCGCGCGCCGGCCATGACGCCCGAGGAACTGGTCGCCGCCGGGGAACACTACGCACGGACGACCGGCCACCCGATCCAGTACCAGTGGACCCTCCTGGAAGGCGTCAACGATGGCGACGAGGAGGTCGAAGGCATCGTGCGGCTGCTCGCCGGCAAGTACGGTGTGCTCAACCTGATCCCCTTCAACGCGGTCGACGGCGTGGCGTTCGGTCGTCCGTCCCGGGCGCGCTGCGAAGCGCTGGTGCGCACGCTGCACCAGCGCGGCATCCTGACGAAGCTGCGCGATTCGGCCGGGCAGGACGTCGACGGCGGTTGCGGCCAACTGCGGGCGCGCGCTGTCGGTGTGCAGGTGCTGCGGCGCGCCGAGCGGCCGACCGGGCTGCAAGCCGCGCCTTCATGTGCAGAGGCCCATCCCGCACATCCCGCGGCCGATGCGATCGGCTGACTTCCCGGCACGCATGTTGCCGGCACCCATGCCCCACGCGGTCTCCCTTCTGCGCGCCGCTCGGCTGGCGCGCAGCGCCAAGCCCTTTCTCGCCCGCGGCGGCTTCAAGCGCGAGCGTTGCGCCGGCTGCCGGCTCGCATCCAGCCACTGCATGTGTGCCCTGCGGCCATCGGTGCGCACCCAGGCGGGCGTGTGCCTGCTCATGGCCGACATCGAGCCACTCAAGCCCAGCAACACCGGCTGGTTGATCGCCGACGTGGTGGCCGACACCTTCGCATTCGGCTGGGCGCGCACCGAGACCGACCCCGCGCTGCTGGCCCTGCTGGGCGACCCGCAGTGGCAACCGTATCTCGTGTTTCCAGGGCAGTACGCAGCGCCCGAGCGGGTGGTGCAAACCGTCGCGCCGACCACGCAAGCGCAAGGCCAGGCCGGAAAGCGGCCGTTGTTCATCCTGCTCGATGCGACCTGGGGCGAGGCGCGCAAGATGTTCCGCAGGAGCCCGTACCTCGATCGCTTCCCGGTGCTGAGCGTGCAACCGGCGCAGGCCACGCAGTACACGCTGCGCCACTCGGGCCGCGACGACCACTGCTGCACCAGCGAGGTGGCCGCGCTGTGCATGAGCCTGGCGGGCGAGCACGCCGCCGAAGCTGCGCTCGACGCCTATCTGGCGGTGTTCACCCACCATTACCTGCGTGCGAAACAGCAACTGCCCATCGCGTGGGACAGCCCGGCGCATCGGCGCTTGCAGGCACTGTCGGCGTCGCTGGAGCCGCTGGAGTCCTCGCGCGCAGGGTGATCTGTTCGGGTCTTCCGCAAGTCGGAACCGGTGCCGATCAGACCATGATCCGGCCAGCACCACCCCTCTCAGGAGACCTGCATGCACCGTCGAACCTTCATCGGGGGCCTCGTTGCCCTGGCCGCTTCCGCCGCGCTGCCGATCGCGGCGCAGGAGCGATGGCCGACCAAGCCGATCACCTATGTCGTTCCCTTCGGCGCCGGCGGGACGACCGACATCCTGGCGCGGCTCCTCACCAGCAAGGCCGGGGCGGGGCTGGGCACCAGCTTCGTCATCGAGAACCGGGCGGGCGCCGGCGGCAGCCTGGGCACCGAGTACACCGCACGCGCGGCGCCCGACGGCTACACCATCCAGGGCGGCACGGTGAGCTCGCATGCCATCAACGCGAGCCTCTATGCCAAGCTGGCCTACGATCCGATCAAGAACTTCCAGCCGATCACGATGATCGGGTCGATGCCCAACGTGCTGGTCGTGCGCGCCGACAGCCCGTTCAAGACCTTGCAGGACGTGATCGGGGCCACGCAGGGCAAGCCGGGCACGATCAGCTATGCGTCGTCGGGCAACGGCACCTCGCAACATCTTTCGGGCGTGTTCTTCGAGCAGACCACCGGCGGAAAGATGGTGCATGTGCCCTACAAGAGCAGCGCCGAATCGCTCAACGGCCTGCTGTCCGGCCAGGGGCCGGACCTGATCTTCGAGAACCTGGCACCGGCGCTGCCGCAGATCCGGGCCGGCAAGCTGCGGGCGTTGGCGGTCACCTCCGAGCAGCGTGCGGCGCAGCTGCCCGAGGTGCCGGCCGTGGCCGAATCCCTGGCGGGCTTCAGCGTGGTGTCGTGGCAGGCGGTGTTCGCGCCTGCAGGCGTGCCCAAGCCGGTGGTGGACCGGCTGTCGGCCGAATTCATCCGCGTCATCAGCGACCCGGAGGTGAAGGCCGAACTTCTCAAGCAGGGCGTGGCGCCCGGCGGCATGAGCCCCGCCGAACTCGCGACGTTCCAGAAAAGCGAGGTCGACAAGTGGGCGCGGGTGGTGAAGGCGGCGAACCTCCGGCTCGACTGAGGGCCGACGTCAGACGGCGATGGGTTCCTGCTGCTGCACGACCCGGTTCCTGCCCTCCCGCTTGGCCTGGTACAGCGCCCTGTCGGCGGTCTCGAGCAACGCATGGGACGTACCGTCGGCCTGCGGCTGCGCAGCGGCCACGCCCAGGCTGACCGACACGTGGCCCGAGGCCGAGGCCGCGTGCGGAATCCGGAGCCGGGCGACCGCCGCCCGCGCGGCCTCGGCGACCGACGCGGCCGTCGCCGCATCGGTCCGCGGCATCAGCAGCACCATCTCCTCGCCGCCGTAGCGGGCGACGAAATCCTCCGGCCGGTTCGCGGCCGAGCGCAGGGCGTCGGCCACGCGGCGGAGGCACTGGTCGCCTTCCAGATGCCCGTAGAGGTCGTTGTACTGCTTGAACTCGTCGACATCGACCATCGCGATGGCGATCGGCTGCGACGCTTCCACCGCCTGACGGAAAGCCCTCGCCAGGCGCGCATCGAAGTACCGCCGGTTGGGCAGCCCGGTCAAGCCGTCGTACTGCGCCAGATGCGTCAAGCGCTCGTTCGCGACGGTGAGCGCATCGCGCGCTTCGCGCAGCCCGGCCTCGACGCTCACGCGCAGGCGCATCAGGCGGATCACGTAGCGGCCGGTGGTGCCGACGACCAGGCACAGAAAGGCGACCCATCCGGTCTGGAACAGCGAGGCCACGAACCAGTCGTCCAGCGCCTCGGCCCGGCTGGCGCCCACCGTCACGAGGATCGGGTAGTTGGTGAGGTGGTCGAAGCTGATGATCCGCGCCACGCCGTCCAGCGTCGACCGGGCATCGACGGTGCCCGCGCGACGGCTGGCGAACAGGGTCTTCAACGGCGAGGCGGGCGTGCGGGCGCCCAGGTCGCTCTCCCGGAACGGGCGCCGCACCAGGATGCGGTCGGCCATGACCAGAAGCACGGCGCCGTCCTTGCCGATGTCGAAGTGGTTCAGCAGTCCGTGCAGGTGCTTGATGCTCAGGGCCGCCACCACGACGCCGGCAAAGTTCCCGAAGGCGTCGGTGGTCCGGCGAGAGACCGGGATCACCCATTCGCCGGAAGTCCGGCTCACGATCGGCAGGCCGATGTACGCCCGGGTGCCCTGGCTCTCCCGGTGCCTGTTGAAGTAGTCGCGGTCGGCGCTGCTGTGCCATCGGTCCCACAACGGATCGGACGCGAGGATCCGGCGTCCATGCGCGTCGTAGACGGACAGGCCGTGGAGCTGCTCGACCGACGCCACATGGTTGACCAGCACCGGTTGCAGGCGTTCGAGCACCGCTGGCGCCAGATCCGATCGCTCCAGCTCGAAGACGATGCCCGCGAGGATGTGATCGACCTCCGAGATCACGCCTTCCATCTGCTGGGTGACGGCGCGTGCCAGATTGCTCGTGGACTGCGACACCTCGACGATCTGGTGCACACGATTGCGGTAGATCAGCCAGCCGTTGGTGGCGAGCATCGCCAGGCAGATGAAGACGAACAGCAGCCGAGCGGTCAGGATCATGTCGCCCTGGGGCAGCATGTCCAGGCGCAGCCACTCGCGCGCTGCGGCGGTTTGCGGCATGCCGTCTTCCGAAGGGTGGTGGGGCTTCATCGTGTGCGTCTCGGTCGCGGTTCCCGCGGGGCCACCCCGCCGGCTCGCCGCTCGCCCGCTCGAGGCGGCGGGGTCTTGATTGTTCGCCAGCCGGGTACAGCCCCATCGGCCGAAGAGGCATGAAAAGACGGAGGTGTTCGCCGAGGTCGTCGGCGCGCTTCTAGCCGTTCTGCCGCGCGTGGGCGAGGAAGAAGCGCAGCATCTCGGCGCTCGCATCGACGCCGGGGCCGTCGGTGTAGGAGCCCAGGCTGCTGCCGCCCGACCATGCATGGCCCGTGCCGTGGAGCTGCCAGTGCTCGACCGTGCCGCCGTGCGTGCCGGCATAGCGGGTCCGCGTGAAACGCCGCCCCTGTGGCGAGCGGCCTTCGGTGCGCTCCGGCGCCGGGGCGGCGCCATCGCGCGCGGCGAGTGCGGCGTCGACGACCGCCTGGCCGTTGCGCGGATGCACGGTGGCATCGGCATCGCCATGGAAGACGATGGTGGGCACCGCCGATGGCGCAGCGCGTGGGGGCGTCGGGCTGCCCTGGCGCATCGCGGCCAGGGCGCTGCCGATGTCGCTGGCGGCACCGGCGGGCAGGCCGGAATGCACGCCGACCGCGGCGAACACATCCGGATAGGTGCGGCCCAGGATGTCCGCCATCGCGCCGCCGGCGGACAGGCCGGCCGCGTACACCCGGCACGGGTCGGCGCCCTGCGTCGAGACGATGTGCTGCGTCAAGGCGGCCAGCAAGGCCGGCTCGCCGCGGCCCCGCTGCTGGTGCGGGGTCTTGAACCAGTTCCAGCAGCGTTGCGCATTCGCCCGTTGCGTCTGCTCCGGGTAGAGCACCATGACGCCGGCCTCGGCGGCCCGCGCATTCATCTGCGTGCCGCGCGCGAAGTCCTCCGCGTCCTGCGTGCAGCCATGGAGCATCACCACCAGGGCGGGCCGCTGGGCCGGCGCCACCGTTGCCGGAACGAAGAGCCGGTACTGGATCGAGCGCCCCTGGTGCGAGAACTGGCCGCGGGTCCAGGTCTCGGGCCTGGTGGCGCTGTCGGGGCGCGGCGGCGCGGTGGTGGCGGTGTCGTGCGCCGGCGCGACGACGCGCGCCACCACGTCGATCACCGCATCGGCGGCGCGGTGGGCGTCCGTGCCGCGAGCCACCGGGGCTTCCGAAGGGGGCGAGGCGTCGGCGCCGCCGGCCAGGGCGCGCTGGATGGCGTTCATCGCGCCACCGAGATCGCCGCTGCGGGTCAGGCGGGCGGCTTCGGTCATCAGATCGTTCATGGGCGTGTTCAAAGCGTCTCTCCGGCAGGGGGCAGTGGTCAATGGATCCGGTCGGCCAGGGCGGCGCGAACGGCAGGGGAGGCATGCAGGGCACCGAGCACGCTGATCGAGCGGATCGTGGCCCGGGCGAGTTCGGGCGTCACGTCGGACGCGATCGTCGCGAGCCCGAGGACGCGCACATCGAGTTGTTCGCCGGCCTCGCGGACGGCCTCCAGGTCGGCGGCAGTGAACTGCTGCAGCCCCAGCACCAGCGTCTTGCGCGCGATGACCTGGCGCAGCACGTCGCCGTGCTGCGCCAGCTGGTTGCGGATGGCGGTGCGGATGAAGTCCGTCCGGTTCGAATAGAAGCCCTCGGACACCAACAGGTCGACATGGCCGAGGTCGACGAAGCCGAGGTTGATCGTGATCTTCTCGGAGTCGACGAGCTTGGGGGCGTGAGCGGGGCGGGTGGGTGGCGATGGCATATTTCCATCTTAGCACCATCCAAGTGGATGTTATTAACTTTCTTTCGGCAGGCGGGCGCAGCACCGGCGCTGCATGCCAGGCGGATGAGGCCGCTCTCCTACGCACCGCGCGGCGCGCATGCGCCTAAATTCGCCCGTCGACCGATTGCAGAGAGAGATGCCATGACCCCCCTTCCGAGACCGTCGCAGCGCGCGGCGGCGCCCGCTTCGGCCGCCGGCTCCTGCGAAGGCATGCGCGCTTGAACGCGCGCGACACCCCCGGCAGGGGCGACGGACGCGACGGCCGCGATGGCTTCGTGCGCGTGCGCGGGGCCCGCGAGCACAACCTGAAGGACGTCGACGTCGACATTCCGCGCGATGCGCTGGTGGTGTTCACCGGCGTCTCCGGCTCCGGGAAGTCCTCGCTGGCCTTCGGCACGCTGTACGCCGAGGCGCAACGCCGCTACTTCGAATCGGTCGCGCCCTATGCGCGGCGCCTGATCGACCAGATCGGCGTGCCGGCCGTCGACGCCATCGACGGCCTGCCGCCCGCGGTGGCGCTGCAGCAGCAGCGCGGCACGCCGGGCACGCGCTCGTCGGTGGGCAGCGTGACCACGCTGTCGACCCTGCTGCGCATGCTGTATTCGCGCGCCGGCCACTACCCGCCGAGGCAGCCGATGCTCTATGCGGAAGACTTCTCGCCCAACACTGCGCAGGGCGCTTGCCCACGCTGCCACGGGCTCGGCCATGTCTATGAGGTCACCGAACCATCGATGGTGCCCGACGACACGCTCAGCATCCGCGAGCGCGCCATTGCGGCCTGGCCGCCCGCCTGGCAGGGCCAGAACCTGCGCGACATCCTGGTCACGCTGGGCTTCGATGTCGACAAGCCCTGGCGCGAACTCTCGCGCAAGGACCGCGACTGGATCCTCTTCACCGAGGAGCAGCCGACGGTGCCGGTGTACGCCGGCTTCACGCCGGCGCAGACGCGCGCCGCGCTGCGCCGCAAGGCGGAGCCGAGCTACCAGGGCACCTTCATGGGTGCGCGGAAATATGTGCTGCACACCTTCGCCACCACGCAAAGCGCGTTGATGAAGAAGCGGGTGGCGCGCTTCATGATCGGCAGCGTCTGCCCGGCCTGCGAGGGCAAGCGGCTCAAGCGCGAAGCGCTCGGCGTGACTTTCGCCGGCCACGACATCGGCGCGCTGTCGCAATTGCCGCTCGACCGGCTGGCCGAGGTGCTCGCACCGGCCGCCGCCGGGACGCCGCAAGCCGGCCCCGCATCGGCGGTGCTCAGCCGTGCCGCGGCGCACCGCGACACCGCACGCCGGGTGGCGGCCGGCGGCTCCGCGCACGCAGCCTCGCCCGACGTGCGGCGCACGCCGGAACTGTCGGAAGAGAAGCGCATCGCGGCGCAGCGCATCGCCCGGGAGGTGCTCGCGCGCGTCGACACGCTGCGCGGCCTGGGGCTGGGCTACCTGTCGCTCGACCGGTCCGCGCCGACGCTGTCGCCGGGCGAACTGCAGCGGCTGCGGCTGGCCACGCAGATCCGCTCGAACCTCTTCGGCGTCGTCTATGTGCTGGACGAGCCCTCGGCCGGCCTGCATCCGGCCGACGCGCAAGCGCTGCTGTCCGCACTGCAGGCGCTGCGGCGTGCGGGCAATTCGCTCTTCGTGGTGGAGCACGACCTGGCCCTGATGCGCCAGGCCGACTGGCTGGTCGACGTCGGGCCCGACGCCGGCGAGCAGGGCGGCCGCGTGCTCTACAGCGGGCCGCCCGAAGGCCTGCGCGCCGTCGCCGCATCGCACACCGCGCGCTACCTCTTCGCCGGGCCGTCCACGCCGGCGGCCGCGACCCCGCGTACGCCGAGCGGCTGGCTGCGGCTCGAAGGCATCACGCGCAACAACCTGGCCGGTGTGGATGCTGCCTTTCCGCTCGGCCTGCTGACCGCGGTGACCGGCGTGTCCGGCTCGGGCAAGTCGAGCCTGGTGAGCCAGGCGCTGGTCGAGCTGGTCTCGGCGCAGCTGGGCCACGAAGCGCCGGCGGCTGAGGAGGAAGGCGCCGAAGACGCATCACCGGGTGCGCCGCCGGGGGTGTTCGGCGGTCGGCTCGGCGGGGACACGGCCGGCGTGCGTCGGCTGGTGCGCGTCGACCAGAAACCCATCGGCCGCACGCCGCGCTCGAACCTCGCCACCTACACCGGGCTGTTCGATCCGGTGCGCAAGCTGTTCGCCGCCACGCCGGCCGCACGATCCCGGCGCTACGACGCCGGTCGTTTTTCCTTCAACGTGGCGAAGGGCCGCTGCGCCACCTGCGAAGGCGAGGGCTTCGTCAGCGTGGAACTGCTCTTCATGCCCAGCGTGTACGCGCCGTGCCCGACCTGCCAGGGCGCGCGCTACAACGAACAGACGCTGCAGGTCGCCTGGCAGGGCCGCAGCATCGCCGACGTGCTGCGCATGACGGTCGACGAGGCGCACGATTTCTTCGCCAGCGAGCCGGTGGTGCAGCGACCGCTGGCGCTGCTGCGGCTCATTGGCCTGGGCTACCTGCGGCTGGGGCAACCGGCCACCGAGCTGTCCGGCGGCGAGGCGCAGCGCATCAAGCTCGCCACCGAACTGCAGCGCGCGCAGCGCGGCGACACCCTCTATGTGCTGGACGAGCCGACCACCGGCCTGCATCCGGCCGATGTCGACCGCCTGATGGTGCAGCTGCACGCCCTGGTCGACGCCGGCAACACGGTGGTGGTGGTCGAGCACGAGATGCGCGTGGTCGCCGGCAGCGACTGGGTGATCGATCTCGGCCCCGGTGCCGGCCACGAGGGCGGGCACGTGCTCGCCTCGGGGCCGCCGCGCGAGGTCGCGCAGGCGGCGGGGAGCAAGACCGCGCCGTTCCTGCGCGCGGCGCTGGGCAAGCAGCGCCGCTGAGGGCGCGGTCGCGCGCCTCAGTGCACCACTGCGGCACCGCCGGCCGCGTGTGCCGCGCTCGCGCGTACCGGCGCGTTCGCCGGCTCGGCATCGAGCGCGGCGTCGACCACGCTGCGCGTCAACGTCGGCGCGAAGGCTTCGATGAAGGCATAGACATAGCCGCGCAGGTAGTTGCCGCGGCGCACCGCCAGCTTGGTCGTGTTGATGCCGAACAGCGGGCCGGCGTCGACCGCGCGCAGCTGCGTGTCGCGCTCGGCTTCGTAGGCCACGCCCGCGACGATGCCCACGCCCATGCCCAGTTGCACATAGGTCTTGATGACGTCGGCGTCCATCGCCGTCAGCACGATCTGCGGCGCGATGGCGGCCTCGTCGAAGGCGGCGTCGATGCGCGTGCGGCCGGTGAAGCCGGTGTCGTAGGTGATGAGCGGGTAGCGCGCCAATGTCTCGAGCGTCAGCGGCGTGTCGAGCAGTGCATGGCCTGGCGGCACGATCACCGAATGGGTCCAGCGGTAGCAGGGCAGGGCGACGAGCTGCGGGTAGTCGCCCAGTGCCTCGGTGGCGATGCCGACTTCGGCCTCGCCGTCGAGCAGCATCTGCGCAATCTGCTTGGGCGAGCCCTGGTGCAGGTGAAGCTTGACGCCCGGGAACAGCGCGCGGAATTCCTGCACCGCCAGCGGCATGGCGTAGCGCGCCTGCGAATGCGTCGCCGCCACCGACAGCTGCCCTTCCTGCTGGCCCGCGAACTCCTGGCCGGCCTGGCGCAGGTTGCTGCTTTCGAGCAGCACGCGTTCGATGATCGGCAGCAGATGGCGCCCCGGCGAGGTGAGGCCGGTCAGCCGCTTGCCGGCGCGCGCGAACAGCGAAACGCCGAGTTCTTCTTCCAGCTCGCGGATCTGCCGACTCACGCCCGGCTGCGAGGTGTGCAGCGCATGCGCAGCCTCGGTGAGGTTGAAGCCGCAGCGCACTGCCTCGCGCACCGAGCGCAGCTGTTGGAAGTTCATGTTGTTGTTCTGGGCGTGTTCAAGGCCGGCCATTCTCTGGCGCAGCCGGTGTTGCACGAACAACCGTTTCGTTCCTTCCAAATGAAGCAAACGTCTAAGACGTGCTTTGCCGAACCTATGCCGCGGTGGGCGGACTGGCGTTGGCCGCCTCAGGCCGCGATGAAGCTCATCCGGGCTTCGTAGGCCACGCTGTCGAGCACGATGTCGCGGGCCTCGTCGTCCGCGAAGTCCAGCAGGGCGGTCGGGATCTCGTCCTCGTCGAGCGCGAACAGCAGTTCGATCGCCTCCTGCTGCGCTTCCGAGAACGTGCCCGCCTGGTTCAGGCGGTTGAAGTTCGCGGCCGTCTCCTGGGGCGCCACCAGGTGCGTGTCGAGCAGCTCGAGGACGTGGCGAATCTGCGAGGGGGTCAGGGGCGAAGGGGTGGCGAGGGGCTTCATGGCGATGATCTTTCAGTGGGTTGGAGGACCGTTCCTTTGTGGCGAATCGTGTCTTGGCATCGAGACCCGAGCGTCGCCGATCGGGCCGGGCCCGCGTGAAATCGCTGAAGCAAAGCCCGTGGGCATGTGCGGAAAGTCTCGAACGCCCGCATTGCGTTGTCGCTAAATCGACACGAGGCCCGCGGAAGGGCCGGGTGGCGGCGAGCCAACCCTCGGAAAAAATGGAAGAGCGCCCTTAACTTTCGGCCCGAAGCGCCGATGAAGTCAGTGGTTTCTCCATGGATCCCTCACCAAGATCCTTCGGCCCGCTTCATGCGGGCCGTTTTTTGAGCGCGTCCGCCGCGCGATCGAACTCAGTCGGCGTCGGGCCCGGTCCGGATCGTGGTGTGGTCGCGGCGATCGCTCAGCTTGCCGATCGCGCTGTCGAGCGCGCGCCGCGCCTTGGCCTCGGCACCGCGGAAGGCCTCGTCCATGCTGGAGGCCTGGTGCGTCACCGCCACCGCAGGGCGGCCGGTGACATGCGCCTCGATCATGCAGCGCTTGTCGCCAGCGCCGCCCTTGGCGCTGTTGTCGTCCGACAGATGAACCTCGATGCGCCGCACGTCGTTCGAGAAGCGGCCGAGCGTGCTGCGGATTTCACCGTCGGCCCAGGCTTCGAGCGCTGCCTTGTTTTCCATGCCATTGCCGGTGTTGATGTGAATTTCCATGCGAACAAGTCTCCAGTGAGGCACTGCCCGAAGGCAGCGGGCCACGCGCGCGCGAGGCTGCGGTGGATCGATGCCCACAGCATGCCAGCCTGCTCGCCCGCGGGCGTAGGCCAAGGGAGGCTTTTCGCACTGTGCGGCTTCCGGCGCGGCGCGGTGGCCGGCCTCAGAAAGCCGGTACCAGAGCGCCCTTGAAGGTGGTTTCGATGAACTGCTTGACCTCGGCCGACTGGTAGGCCGCCACCAGCTTCCTGGCCCACGGCTTGTCCTTGTCGGCGCGGCGCACCGCGATCAGGTTGGCGTACGGGCCCTTGGGCGATTCCTTGAGGATCGCGTCCTTGTGGAAGGACAGGCCGGACTTCTCGGCATAGTCGTTGTTGATGGAGGCGATGGTCAGGTCATCGAGCGAGCGCGGCAGCTGCGCGGCATCAAGCGCCACCAGCTTGATCTTCTTCGGGTTGGTCACCACGTCGAGCGGCGTGGCCGTGTTGCTCTTGACGGCCTCCGGCTTGAGCGTGATGAGGCCGGCCGATTGCAGCAGCAGCAGCGAGCGGTTGCCGTTCGACGGGTCGTTCTGGATGCCGACGGCGGCGCCTTCGGGCAGAGCGTCGATGCTTTTGAGCTTGCGCGAATAGAAGCCCAGCGGCGCGGTGATGGTCAGGCCCACCGGCACCAGGTCGAAGCCGCGCGACTTGGTCTGGTTGTCGAGGAAGGGCTGGTGCTGGAAGGCATTGGCATCCAGGTCACCGGCCGCCAGCGCGGCGTTGGGCAGCTGGTAGTCGTTGAAGACCACCACGTCGACGGTCAGGCCGTCGCGCGCCGCCACCTTCTTCACCACCTCGAAGATCTGTTCGGCGTTGCCCACCGAGATGCCGACCTTGATGCGCGTCTTGTCCTGCGCATGCGCCGGGATGGTGAAAGCGAACGCCGTGGCGAAGAGGGCGGACAGGGCGACGAGGGCGCCGCGGCGCGGGAAAGAAGCGAGGGACATGGAGGACCTGGAAAGCAAAAAGGAGCGCGACTGTGCCAGCGCCGTCGTGCCTCGCCAACGAAGCAATCGTCATGTCGATATTCGGCACTTCATCGGCCATCCTTATGCGCGTGGTGAATAAGCAGATGGCGATTCGGTCGTTCGTTTGGCTGCCGGCTGCGGGCATACTCGCGTCCCTTTCTCCTGCCCGAGGGCCGTCCAGGCCCCGGCGATTTGCGTCGTGACCACCTCTTCACCAACCGATGCGGCCCCCCGGCCGCCGGTGATCCGCCTCGAAGCGGTTCAGAAATCATTTGCCTTGCCCAGCGGCGAAGTCTTCGACGCCGTACGCGCGCTGTCGCTCGACATTCCCGAGGGCGAGATTTTCGGCCTGATCGGCAAGAGCGGTGCGGGCAAGTCCACGCTGCTTCGGCTCATCAACCTGCTCGAGCGGCCCGACGCCGGCCGCGTCATCGTGGGCGGCCGCGACCTGACCACGCTCACCCGCCGCGAACTGCGCGACACGCGTCAGAACATCGGCATGATCTTTCAGCAGTTCAACCTGCTGCAGAACGCCACCGTCTTCGACAACGTCGCCTTCCCGCTGAAGATCCACGGCCGCCATTCGCGCGCCGAGATCGATGCGCGGGTGCGCGAATGCCTGGCGCTGGTCGGCCTCTCTGAAAAAATCGACACCTACCCGGCGCAGCTGTCCGGCGGCCAGAAGCAGCGCGTGGCCATCGCCCGTGCGCTGGCGCCACGACCGCAGGTGCTGCTGTGCGACGAGCCCACCTCGGCGCTCGACAGCGAGACCACGCGCGCGCTGCTCGAGACGCTGCGCGACATCAACGCCAAGATCGGCGTGACCATTGTGATCGTCACGCACGAGCTGTCGGTGGTCGAGGTGCTGTGCCGCCGCGTCGCCATCCTCGAGCAGGGCCAGCTGGTCGAACAGTTCGCCGTCGACGAGGCGCCCGATGCGGAGCGCCTCACGGCGCTGGGGCGCGAGATCGACGCGCTGGTGCGCCGCCGCGAGCGCGACGCCCGTGAAGCCGCCAACGCGGCCCTTTCCACCGCCGCCGCACCCCGAGGAATCGCCCATGCCTGAGAACATCGCCGCCATCCTGCCCGAGCTGTGGCTTGCCGCCGGCCAGACCTTCCTGATGCTGGGCATCGGCCTGTCGGCCGCGGTGCTCATCGGCGGCCCGCTGGGCGTGCTGCTGTTCCTGCTCGGCCCCGGCCAGTCGCTCGACAACAAGCCGGCTTTCCTGGTGCTGAACTGGATCGTCAACACGGTGCGGTCCTTCCCCTTCATCATCTTGCTGGTGGCGCTGGTGCCGGTCACGCGCGTCATCGCCGGCACGTCGATCGGCCCGCTGGCGGCGGCCGTGCCGCTGTCGGTCGCGGCCATCCCGTACTTTGCACGGCTGGTCGACCAGTGCCTGCGCGAAGTGCCGCGCGGGGTCATCGAGGCGGCCCATGCCATGGGCGCGTCGGAACTGCAGATCGTCTGGCGCGTGCTCATCGTCGAAGCCCGCTCGGGCCTGGTGCTGGCGCTCACCGTGCTGTCGGTCAGCTTCCTGTCGTACTCGGCCATCGCCGGTGTGGTGGGCGGCGGCGGCATCGGCGACCTGGCCATCCGCTACGGCTACTACCGCTTCCAGACCGACGTGATGGTCTTCACCGTCGTGCTGCTGGTGGTGCTGGTGCAGATCCTTCAGTTCGTCGGCAACACCGCTGCGCGCCGTCTGGATAAACGTTGATTCCTTTGTTGTTCCCTGATCCTTCCGTCATGAAAACCTCTGCTCTCCGCCGTTCCCTCCTCGCCCTCTCGATCGCAGCGCTCTCGCTGGGCGGCCTCTCGCTCGACGCCCAGGCGCAAGCCGACAAGAAGAACCTCGTCATCGGCGGCACCGCCGGCTCCAACATCGACCAGCTGAAGGCGGGCATCGTGCCGATCCTGCAGAAGAAGGGCTACACCGTGAAGCTGGTGGAGTTCAACGACTACGTGCAGCCGAACCTGGCGCTGGCGCAAGGCGCGCTCGACGCCAACTTCTTCCAGCATCTGGTGTACCTGAAGAAGTTCGCCGCCGACCAGAAGCTCGACATCGTCGAACTGGTGCAGGGCCCGATCGCGCCGCTGGGCGTGTATTCGAACAAGCGCAAGACGCTGACCGAAGCCAAGGACGGCGACCGCGTGACGCTGCCGAACGACCCGAGCAACCTGGCCCGTGCGCTGGTGCTGCTGGAACAGAACAAGCTCATCACGCTCAAGACCGGCATCGACCCGATCCGTGCGTCGGAGAAGGACGTCGACCAGAATCCGCGCAAGCTGAAGTTCATCCCGCTCGAAGCCGCGCAACTGCCGCGTTCGATCGGCGATACCGAGTACGCGATCATCAACGGCAACTTCGCGATCTCGTCGGGCCTGAAGCTGACCGAAGCCGTGGCGCTCGAGAAGACGCCCGACCACTACCTGAACGTGGTCGCCGTCAAGAGCGCGGACAAGAACACGCAGTGGGCCAAGGACATCACCGAGGCCTACCGTTCCAAGGAATACAAGGCGGTGGTCGACAGCAAGTTCCAGGGCTACGCCAAGCCCAGCTTCCTGCAGTAAGACGGCCACGACATGGGCGTGCTGGCGTATTTCGATGCCGCCGCCGCTCGCACGGAAGCGAGGATTCAAACTCGCTTTCGGTCTTTGCCTCCTGAAGCCCTGCGCCGCAGAATTCCTTCGAACTGACGAAGGAAAGCAATGACATCCCATCCACAGGGCTCCCCGGCCGAACGGGCACGGCAGGTGATCGGGCTGACGTCGAACGCCTGGCAGGTGTCGCCGTACAACCCGCATGCGCAGGCACGCCGCGCGCCCTATGGCTACGTGCCGCTGCGCACGCAGCGCCGCTTGCAGTCGGCTGCCGCGCGCAGTGCGCCAGGGCCGCACGCGCTGGCGCATTCCTGGTAGCGCGGCATTCGCTGCGCGCCTAGGCCGTCTGCGTCAGGCGCTGCCGCGCGAAGGCGCCGAGGTCGTGGCGCGTGCCGCGGCTCAGCACGCGCTCTGCGATGGCCTCGCCCAGGCCGGCCGAGTGCTTGAAGCCGTGGCCCGAACAGGCCGAGGCGATCAGCACGTTAGGTGCGCCGTCGAGCGCATCGACGACGAAGTTGCGATCGGGCGTCACGGTGTACATGCAGGCGCGCGCCTTCACCGCGCGGCCACCGATCTGCGGAAAGCGGCCTTCGACGCGGCTGCGGTACATCGCCTCGATCTCCGCCGCGCTCACCTCGCGATCCAGGGTGTCGGGCGTGGTCGTCTGCGCGTACTGCTCGGTCGCGACCTTGAGCACGGGCCGTGCGGTGTCCGCACCCGGAAAGCCGTACATGTAGTCTTCCTGCGCGTCGCCGAACATCCAGATGAAGATGGGAAAGCGCCCCGGCGCGAAGTCGGCCGCGGCGGCGCCGGTGTCGAACCAGTACATCACTTGTCGGTACACGCCGAAGTCGGCCTGCCAGTCGGCCCGTGCCTGCCGTCCCAGGAATGCGGGCAGCCAGGGCCCTGCGGCCACCACCACCTGGCCGGCGGTGAAGCGGCCGGCCTCGGTCTGCACCGCCACCGTGTCGCCATTGCCCAGGGGCTCCACCGCCAGCACGCGTTCGCCGTTGCGCACCGCGGCACCGGACGCCACCGCGGCCTCGAGCTGCGCGGCGATCGCTTCTTCGGGCCGCACGAAGCCGGCCTCGGGTTCGAAGTAGCCGAGCTCGTCGCCCTGCAGCGCGAACTGCGGGAAGCGCGCACGGATGGCTGCGGCGTCGAGCAGCTCGTGCGCGATGCCGAAGCGCTCGGCGCATGCGATGGTGCGGCGCAGGAAGTCGGGCTGGCCGTGGTGCGCGGCGACGCGGTCGCGCGGCGCGAGGATCAGTCCGCCGGTCTGGCTGAAGAGCTGGCGACCGGTGCGTGCTTCCAGCGCGCGCCAGATGAGGTGAGAGCGCTGCACCAGCGGCACGAAGGTGTCGCCTTCGCCCACCGCCAGCCGCGTGATGCGCGACTCGCCGTGCGACGAACCCAGGTCGTGCGGCGGCGTGTGCTGGTCGATGCCGAGCACCCGCGCACCGCGCTGCGCCAGTTGGTAGAGCGTCGCCGCGCCGAGTGCGCCGAGGCCGACGACGATCGCGTCGTAGTGAGAGTTGGTGTGGGTTACAGGAAATAGTGTGCGCGATCAGAGGATCGGCAGTTCGAGGAACGCGTCCTTCACCTCGATCGGCTTCGGGATCAGCTTGAGCTCGCGAAGACATCGGCCAGGCCCTGCTGTTCCTTCGCGATCTCCGGCGTCAGCGCCACCACGCCGTACTGGCGGCGCTCGGTGGCCAGCGCCAGCACCTTCGGGTCGACCTTGAGCTGCGGCGCGAGCGTCTCCACGACCTCCTTCGGATGGCCCTGTGCCCATTGGTTGACCTTGCGCAGTTCGGCGAAGACGGTGCGCAGCGTCTGCTGGTTGGCCCTGGCGTAGCCCGGCTGCGCGAAGTGGTAGGTGCGGTTGCCGCTCAAGCCGCTGCCGTCGAACAGCAGGCGTGAATCGGTCGCGATCTGCGCGCCGGCGAGGAAGGGGTCCCACAGGCCGATGGCGGCCACGCTGCCCGACTGGTAGGCGGCCACGGTGTCGGACGCCGTCACGATGTAGACCGGTTCGATGTCTTCGTAGCGCAGGCCGGCCGCCTGCAGCGCCTTGATGAGCACGTACTGCGTGTTGTAGCCGCGGCCGGTCACGACCTTCTTGCCCTGCAGGTCGCGCACCGTGCGGATGGGCGAATCCTTCGGCACCAGGAAGCCGACGCCAGCCGGGTAGGGACTTTCTGCCGCCAGGTACACCAGTCCCTTGCCGCTGGCCTGCTGGAAGATGCCGATGCCGTCCGACGCATGGCCGAAGTCGATGGCGTTGGCCGCCAGGGCTTCGGACAGCTGGCTGCCGCCGAGGAACTCCTTCCACTCGACCGTCACGCCCGCCGGCGCCAGTGCCTTCTCGAGCTGACCCGTGCCCTTGAGGATGTTGAGCGTGTTGAACTTCTGGTAGCCGATGCGGATGACCCGGGGTGCGGCCTGCGCCAGCAGCGGGCCGACGACGAACGCGGCGGTGGCGGCAGCGCCGACGTGGAGCAGGGCGCGGCGGCGCGGCGATGGAATCGAATGCATGAAAGAGCGTCCTCGTGAATGAAAGGCGCTGCGAGGCTAGGGTGCGGGGCGCGCCGGCACCACGATGCCTTTCGCATGAGCTCATGCGCAAACAAGAGAGGGCCGTGGGCACGCATCCACAGACGTTTCTTGCATAAGCAAGCAACGAATGCGTCGTTCCTTGTTGGATGCGTCTTCCCTAGAGTCGCCCTTCTGCCAGGCCGTGGGCCGTGGCGACTCCTTCCCATTCCATGACCGAAGCCACCCTTTCCCGCAGCGCCTTGCCCACCGCATGGCGCGACGCGCCGAGCCAGAACTTCGAGGTCCGCCCCTTCGACGCCCCCGTGGGTGCCGAAGTCGTCGGCCTCGACATCGCCAAGCCCATCAACGACGCCGACTTCGCGCGGCTGCACCGTGCGCACCTCGACCACCACGTGGTGGTGTTCCGCGACCAGCGCGTGTCGCCTGACGACCATGTGGCCTTCAGCCGCCGCTTCGGCCCGCTGCAGATCCACGTGTTGCACCAGTTCCAGCTCGAGGGCCACCCCGAGGTACTGATCGTCTCCAACATCAAGGAAAACGGCGAGCCGATCGGCCTGGGCGATGCGGGCGTGTACTGGCACTCGGACCTGTCGTACAAGGAAATCCCCAGCCTCGGCTCGCTGCTGCATGCGCAGGAGCTGCCGAGCGAAGGCGGCGACACGCTGTTCGCCGACCAGCACCTGGCTTTCGAGACGCTGCCCGAGGCGCTCAAGCAGCGCATCCTGCCGCTGAAGGCCGAGCACAGCTACCTCGCGAAATACGAGGAGCTGCGCGCCAAGAACCCGTGGCGGCCCCAGCTGTCGCAAGCGCAGATCGACCAGGTCGCGCCGGCGGTGCAGCCGGTGGTGCGCACCCATCCGGAGACCGATCGCAAGGCGCTGTTCGTCAGCGAGCATTTCACGACCCGCATCGTCGGCCTGCCGCAGGCCGAGGGCGACGCGCTGCTGGCCGAACTCTTCGCGCACAGCGTCAAACCCGAGTTCGTGTATCGCCACCGATGGAAGCCGCACGACCTGGTGTTCTGGGACAACCGCTCGCTCATGCACCTGGCTGCCGGCACGCCCGACCACCTCCGTAGAAAACTGTTCCGAACCACCATCGAAGGCGATCTCCCTTTTTGACATGAACAAGCTTTATCGCAAGACCGCCGCGACCCTCGCCGGCCTGGGCCTCGCCCTCTCCAGCCTCGCGGCGCATGCCGAAGGGCAGATCCGCATCGCCGAGCAATTCGGCATCGTCTACCTGCTGCTCAACGTCGCGCAGGACCAGAAGCTGATCGAGAAGCACGCCAAGGCGGCGGGCGTCGACGCCAAGGTCGAATGGGTCAAGCTCTCGGGCGGCTCGGCCGTCAACGACGCGCTGCTCTCGGGCAACATCGAGATCGCCGGTGCCGGCGTCGGCCCGTTGCTCACGCTGTGGGACCGCACCAAGGGCCGCCAGAACGTGAAGGGCGTGGCCTCGCTCGGCAACTTCCCGTACTACCTCATCAGCAACAACCCGGCCGTGAAGACGATCGCCGACTTCACCGAGAAGGACCGCATCGCCGTGCCGGCCGTCGGCGTGTCGGTGCAGTCGCGCGTGCTGCAGCTGGCGTCGGCCAAGCTGTGGGGCGACAAGGAATTCGCCAGGCTCGACAAGATCAGCGTGGCGGTGCCGCACCCCGATGCGGCTGCGGCCATCATCAAGGGCGGCACCGAGATCACCGGCCACTTCGGCAACCCGCCGTTCCAGGAGCAGGAGCTCGCCGGCAACCCGCAGGCGCGCATCGTGCTGAACTCCTACCAGGTGCTGGGCGGCCCGGCCTCGGCCACGGTGCTCTACGCGACGGAGAAATTTCGCGCCGAGAACCCGAAGACCTACCAGGCCTTCGTCGAGGCGCTGAACGAAGCGGCGCAGTTCGTCACCGCCAACCCCGAGAAGGCCGCCGATATCTACATCAAGGTGAGCAACGCGAAGATCGACCGCGAGCTGCTGCTGAAGATCATCAAGAACGCCGAAGTGCAGTTCAAGACCACGCCGCAGAACACCTACCAGCTGGCCGAGTTCATGCACCGCGTGGGCGCCATCAAGAACAAGGCTGGCTCGGTGAAGGACTACTTCTTCGACGATGCGCAGAACGCGCTGGGGAACTGACATGGCGGTCCGTTTTCTGAAGGGCGCCGTGGCCGCCCTCGTCGCCGCCGTGGCGCTGCAAGGCATGGCGCATGCCGAAGGCAAGATCAGCATTGCGCAGCAGTTCGGCATCGGCTACCTGCTGCTCGACGTGGTGCGCGACCAGCAGCTCATCGAGAAGTACGGCAAGCAGCAGGGCGTGAACGTGCAGGTCGAATGGGCGAGCATCTCCGGCGCGACCGCGATGAACGAGGCGCTGCTGGCCGGTGCGCTCGATGTGGTGTCGGCCGGCGTGCCGCCGATGCTCACGATGTGGGACCGCACCAAGGGCAAGCAGAACGTGAAGGCGGTGGCCGCACTCGGCTCGCTGCCCAACTACCTCCTGAGCAACAGCCCGCGCGTGAAGACGCTCAAGGACCTGGGCGAGAAGGACCGCATCGCGGTGCCGGCCGCGGGCGTCGGCTTCCAGTCGCGCACGCTGCAGATCGAGACCGCCAAGCAGTTCGGCAAGGACGACTTCAAGCGCTTCGACACCATCTCGGTCAGCCTGCCGCATCCGGAAGCGACCGCCGCGCTGATCGCGGGTGGCTCCGAGATCAACACGCACTTCTCGAGCGCGCCCTTCTATTACCAGGCGCTGGATGCGAACAAGGCGATCCACAAGGTCATCAGCAGCTACGACATCCTCGGCGGGCCGGCGACCTTCAACGTGCTCTACACGACGCAGAAGTTCCACGACGAGAACCCGAAGACCTACAAGGCTTTCTATGCGGCGCTGGTCGAGGCGGCGCAGATCGTGAAGGCCGACAAGGCCAAGGCGGCCGACATCTTCATCCGCGTGCAGAAGTCGAAGCTCTCGCCCGAACTGGTGCGGCGCATCATCGAAGACCCGGAGAACGACTTCACCGTGTCGCCGCATCGCAGCTACGTGTATGCCGACGAGTTGCACAAACTCGGCGTGCTGAAGAACAAGGCGGTGTCGTGGAAGGACTACTTCTTCGACGAGGCCTACGCGCAGCCGGGGTCATGATGTCCTCCCCCAGTCTTCGCGCACTGCGTGTCGCTCCGCCGACCCCCTCGCCGGGCGCAATACCGGCGGTCCGGCAAAGCCGGTCCCGCGCTGTTCCTGGCCCGAATGCTCCCGCTGCAGAGGTCGACGCGGGTGCGGGTGCGCTGCTCCAGGTCGATGGTGTGAGCCTCGAGTACCGCACGCCCGAGCGCGTGGTGCGCGCCACGCACCGTGTGAGCTTCGACGTGCACGCGGCCGACCGCTTCGTGCTGCTGGGGCCGTCCGGCTGCGGCAAGTCGACGCTGCTGAAGGCGGTGGGCGGCTTCATCGCGCCGGTGGAAGGCGAGATCCGGCTCGACGGGCACCGCGTGCGCGGGCCGGGGCCGGACCGCATCGTCGTGTTCCAGGAATTCGACCAGCTGCCGCCGTGGAAGACGGTCAAGCAGAACGTGATGTTCCCGCTGCTCGCCTCGAAGACGCTGGGCCGCAAGGAGGCGGAGGAGCGCGCGCTGCACTACCTGGCCAAGGTCGGCCTCGACAAGTTCGCCGATGTGCATCCGCATCAGCTGTCGGGCGGCATGAAGCAGCGTGTGGCCATCGCCCGTGCGCTGGCGATGCAGCCGCGCGTGCTGTTGATGGACGAGCCCTTCGCCGCGCTCGACGCGCTCACGCGCCGCAAGATGCAGGAAGAGCTGCTCGAACTGTGGGACGAGGTGCGCTTCACGCTGCTCTTCGTCACGCACTCGATCGAAGAAGCACTGGTGGTGGGCAACCGCATCGCGCTGCTGTCGCCGCATCCGGGCCGCATGCGCGCCGAGATCAACAGCCACGACTTCGGGCTCGCCAGCCTCGGCGGCGCCGAGTTCCAGGCCACGGCCACGCGCATCCACGACATGCTGTTCGAGGAAGAAGTCGAAGGAGTCACGGCACCATGAGCGATGCATTGACGCCGCCGGTCCGGCCCGAGTACGAACGCCGGCTCGAGCCCTTCACCGAGTTGCCGGTCGAGCGTGCGCTGCCCTTCGCGACGCGCCTGTGGTCGCAGGGCTGGTTGCGCAAGGGCGTGATCCTCGTGGTGCTGGCCGTGCTGTGGGAACTGGCCGCGCGCTGGCAGGACAACGATCTGCTGCTGCCCACTTTCACCGCCACTGCGAAGGCGCTGGTCGAGGGGCTGGCCAGCGGCGAGCTGGTCGAGAAGGTGCGCATCTCGCTGGCGGTGCTGCTGCAGGGCTACTTTGCCGGCGTGCTGCTGGCGTTCGGCCTCACGACGCTGGCGGTGTCGACCCAGATCGGGCGTGACCTGCTGGACACGCTCACCTCGATGTTCAACCCGCTGCCGGCCATCGCGCTGTTGCCGCTGGCCTTGCTGTGGTTCGGCCTCGGGCGCGGCAGCCTGGTCTTCGTGCTGATCCATTCGGTGCTGTGGCCGCTGGCGCTCAACACCTACGCCGGCTTCCAGGGTGTGCCCGAAACGCTGCGCATGGCAGGCCGGAACTACGGCCTGCGCGGCTTGCGTTACGTGCTGCAGATCCTCGTGCCCGCGGCGTTGCCGGCCATCCTCTCCGGGCTGAAGATCGGCTGGGCCTTCGCCTGGCGCACGCTGATCGCCGCCGAACTGGTGTTCGGCGCTTCGTCCGGCAAGGGTGGCCTGGGCTGGTACATCTTCCAGAACCGAAACGAGCTCTATACCGACCGCGTTTTCGCCGGCCTGGCGATGGTTGTGCTGATCGGCCTGGCGGTCGAAAGCTTCGGCTTCGCCACGCTCGAACGGCTGACGGTGCGGCGCTGGGGCCAGCAGCGCGTCTAGCCTTCGGTCAGCGTCGCGCGCCGGTGCCGGTGAACGCGCGCACCAGGCGCTGAAGTCCGCCGCGGCCGCTGGCGGCGCGGCCCAGCAGTGCCGTGCCCACCGCCCCGGCCACCGTGCGGCCCAGGAAGGAACGGCCGCGACCAGCCACCAGCAGCAACAGCAGGCCGGCGCCCATCACCGCCCAGTGCTCGCCCGGAAGGTCGGGGCGCTGGTCGTCGGCTTGGCGGGCTTTGTGAAGCCAGGATTTCGCGTCGTTGTTGTCCATGGTCGATTCCTTTTCGATGCATTGTTGGCAGGCTTCCATGGATACCTGTGCGCAAGGCGCGGTGCGTGTAGTCCAGGCCCTGCGTTGCGCGAGGCGACGCACCGCAGGGCACGCAGGCGATGCCCTACACGCAGCGTCTGGCCGGGCTGACCCGCGAGCCGATGCCGCGGCCCACCATGGACTCGTCACTTCAGCGCACCGGGCCGCGAACGCTCCCGTTCGATCCGGTGATCTCCAACTCTCTGATGCAAGGAGCCACACCATGGCCAAGGAAAAAGACTTCACGACAAACGACGCGAACCGCGACCCGATCACCGGCACGCCGGGGGCGCACCCGGTCGGGACCGGTGTGGGCGCCGCAGGCGGCGCCGTGGCAGGCGCTGTTGCAGGCTCGGTGGCCGGCCCGGTGGGCACGGTGGTGGGCCTGGTGGCCGGTGGTCTGGCGGGCGGCCTGGGCGGCAAGGCGGTCGCCGAAAGCGTGAACCCCACGGCAGAGGACGCCCACTGGCGTTCGAGCTACGACCGCGAGAGCTACTACGAGCCGGGCCGAAGCTACGACGACTACGCGCCGGCCTACGAGTTGGGCTGGTCGAGCCGCGCCGCGCGCAACGACAGCTTCGACACGCTCGAGCCCACGCTGGCCGACGAGTGGGCCACGCGCCGAGGCAACTCGACGCTCGACTGGCCGCAAGCCCGGCAGGCATCGCGCGCGGCCTGGGACCGTGCCGACCGGACGTATTTCGGCGAGGCTGCCGTGATGGCGCCGCGCACCCCCGCGTACGGCGCCGATGAAACGACGGGCGACCCGCTGTCGCATGACGATGTGGTGGATGTGCTCAACGACCTGATCGAGAACTCGCACGACGGCGAGTACGGCTTCCGCACCTGCGCGGAAGAGGTCGAAAGCGCCAACCTGAAGCAGGTGTTCTCGGAGCGTGCGGCGGATTGCCGCGTCGCGGCGGACGAACTCGCGCAACTCGTCACGCAGTACGGCGGCACGCCGGCCGACGGCGGAACGGCGGGCGGGGCCATGCATCGCGGCTGGGTGCATGTGAAGGGCACGGTGGGCGCGAACAGCGAGGTGTCGATCCTCAACGAGTGCGAGCGTGGGGAAGATGCCGCGCTGGCGCGCTATCGCAAGGCGCTCAAGCAGGCGCTGCCTGGCGACGTTCGGGCCGTGGTCGAGCGCCAGGCGCAGGGCGCGCAGCGCAACCACGACCAGATCAAGATGCTGCGCGACCAGGCCCGCGCCCGCAGCTGAAGCCGCTCCCGCCAAAAGAAAAGCCGCCCACGGGCGGCTTTTCTTTTGGCGGGAGCGCTTTCTAGAAGTCGATCTGGGCCGACAGCATCAGTGTGCGCGGGGCGCCGACGGTGACGTAGGTGCTGGTCACCCAGTAGGCCTTGTCGGCGACGTTTTCCAGGTTGGCGCGGAAGACCACGGCCTTCCCGGCCACGGTCGTTGCATAGCGTGCGCCCAGGTCCACGCGCGTCCAGCTCGGCATGCGCAGGAGGTTGGCGGCGTCGTAGTACGTCGACGACGTGTTGATCACACGGCCGTTCAGGCTCAGCCCCGGCACCCACGGCATGTCCCAATCCAGTCCCACGTTGAAAGTGCGGTCCGGCACGCCGTTGGCGTCGTTGCCCTGGTTCACCCCCCCCTGGGTTCTGGTGAGCTTGGCGTCGTTGAACGATGCGCTCGCCATGGCACGCAGGCCGCGCTGGATCTCGCCGTACAGGGTCAGCTCCAGACCGCGGTTGCGCTGCTCGCCGCCGAAGCTGTAGATCTGCGTGACCGGATCGGTCGTGGCGTTGGGCCGGGTGATCTGGTAGAGGGCGGCCTGGGTGGTCAGCGTGCCCCAGTCTGCCTTGACGCCGACCTCGTACTGCTTGGACTTCTGCGGCGCGAAGACTTCGCCGCGATTGGCCGCCGTCGGGCCGGCAGTGCCGCCGACCGTCAGGCCGGCGGTGTAGTTGCCGTACACCGAGATGTTCTGCTGGGGCTTGAACACCAGGCCGACCAGCGGCGTGACGGCGCTGGCGTCATACGCGGTGGAGCCGTTCACGCTCTTCTGGTTGATGGTCTGGTCGCGCAGGCCCAGCGTCACCAGGAAGCGATCGCTGAAGAAGGACATCGTGTCCGCGACTGCAATGCTGGAGTGCACCAGTTCGGCCGTCTTGCTCGGCTCGCCGCGTGCAAAGTTGATTGCCGGCAGGGGCGACGGGTTGTAGAGGTTCGACGCGGCGCGTGCGGTGGTCAACTGGTAGAAATAGCCGGTCTCCCGATCCATGCGGTTCGCGGCCAGCACCACCGTGTGGCCGATGCTGCCCGTCTTGAAGCGCGTGCGCAGGCCGACCTCGGCGGACGTCGTCTTGTTGTATTCGTCGTAGTAGCCGTTGTTGACCGAGAAGTTGCCCTGCGTGTTGGGGCGCAGGTCGACGGGGCGCGTGACGGCGGTGGGGAAGTTCTGATCGGTCGACACGTCGCTGTAGCCCACGCCGCCATAGACCGTGGTGTTGTCGCTGATGTCGTATTCGAGGCGCGACATCACGGTCTTGGCCTTGTCCGTCATGTCCGCACCGGGATAGAAGCTCGACCGGTTGTCCGGCACTTCCGGAACCTGTGTGATGCCGCCGCGGAAAGCGATCTGCGGACGGAACTCGGTCGTCTTGCCGCTGGTGGTGAGCGCATCCAGCGACCAGCGCAGGCGGCTGCCCGCGTAGTCGACACCCAGCGACCCCAGGCCGAGGCGCTGGCGGCCGCCGTCGACATTGCCTTCGCCGTTGCGCCACACGCCGTTGGCGCGCACCCCCCACTGGTTGTCCTCGCCGAAGCGGCGGCCCACGTCCAGGTGCGTGCCGAACTGGGCATCGCTCATGTAGGTGGTGGTCAGGCGCGTGAGTGGCTTGTCGTCGGCACGCTTGGTCACCACGTTGATGCTGCCGCCGATGCTGCCCGAAGGGCCCACGCCGTTGGTGAACGAGCCCGGGCCCTTGAGCACTTCGACGCGCTCGATCATCTCCAGCGGCACGCGGGTGGCCGGGGACAGGCCGACCAAGCCGTTCATGCTGACGTCCCGGGAGTTGATGGAAAAACCGCGGACCTGGAAGTCGTCGCCGTAGCCGCCGCGGGCCGCCAGGGTGCGGACGGAGGCATCGTTCATGACCACGTCTGCGATCGTGAGCGCCTGCTGGTTGTCGATCAGCTCCGACGTGTAGTTGGTGGTGCTGAACGGCACGTTCATCAGATCGGTGATGCCCAGGATGCCGAGGCTGCCGCCCCGCGCGAACTGGCCGCCCGAATAGGTCTTTTGCAAGCCGCCGATGGCTTCGGTCTGGTCGGAGACAACGACTTCCTGCAGGGTGGTGCCGGTGGTCGTCTGCGCGCTCACGCCCGCGGCGAGCAGGGCGAGCGATGCGCCCAGGCATTGGCGCATTCGGTGTGCGAGCGGCTTGGCAGCGAAGCGGGTGGCTGCGGGGGTCGAAGGATGCATGGGTGGGGACGAAAGAAAAAGACGAAGAAAAAAACCGGCAATGCCGGGAGGGTGCGGAGAACTCATCGCCGGGCGGGCCGGCGGGATCGCGTCCGCTCGATGGCGACCAGCGCCCCGAAGACGAGGCCGGCGCCCAGGCTGGTGTGGCCGCTGAAACTCACCAGGCCCACGGCCCAGCCCTGCGCCTTCACGCTGGCCACGAGTGCCACCAGCAGCGCGGCCCAGCCGGCTACGCGCACTGCGCGGGTCGTCGTGGATGGCAGTGCGTGACCGAACAGGTCTTCCTGATGGCGTTCCATGGCGAGCGCGAGCGCCGCGAAGCCCAGGGTGCTGAAGAGGAAGACGGTCAGATGCGTCATGCGCGCTCTCCGGCCGACGACGGCGTGGTGCGAAGTGGGGCGGCCCGGCGCGCGGCCCGCACCTTGGGGCTGTGCCGCGCCGTACGGACCGCCAGCATCGCGTGCAGCGCGGCCAGGGCCCACAGCATCAGGTCGACACCTGCGAAGACCCAGTCGCCTTCGGCCAGGCTGCGCCACAGGGGGCGATGGGTTGTGAACACGTTGAGCAGCGGCAGCAGCGCGAGCGCCGCGGTGGCCAGCCAGAGCTGTTCCAGCCACGCCTGCTTTGCCGGGCGCAGCACCGCGTGGATGCACATCAGGCCCCAGACGATGAAGAAGGTGTGGATCTCCCAGGCGCTGCGTTCGGGCAGGTCGCTCGGCAGCAGGCGGTTGGCCCACAGCATGCCGGCCATCGCGATGGAGAGGCCGGCGATGGCGGCGATGTTCAGCCGCTCGACGATGCGGAAGCCAAGGTAGGGCTTCTCGGGGTTTGGCAATTTCTGTCGGCGCTTGACGGTCCACAGGACGAGCCCGGTGCCCACCATGGCCGTGCCTGCGAGGCTGACGAGGAAGTAGAGCCAGCGCGTCACGCCGTCGCCGAAGCGGCCCAGGTGCAGCGCGTACATCACACCGCGCGTTTCGGCCGCGGGGCCGACGCGGTCCTTGGTCTCCAGCAGCTTGCCGGTGCTGCCCTCGAAGAGCATGTACTGCGGACTCACCGACGCGCGGCCGGCGTCGCCGCGCGACACGCTCACGCGGGCCGCGGCATCGCCGCCGTTCGTGACCGTCACGCGGTTGATGTTGTCGTGACCCCAGCGTGCCTGCGCCTGCCGCACCATGTCTTCCACCGGGGCCAGCGCGGCCTTCCGCCCGCTCGGCTTGCCCGGCTGGATGAAGGCGCTGAGCTCGGCCGTGAGCTGCTGCCGCTCGGCCGGCGTCTTGAAGGCCGTCTGGCCGCCCCAGGGCATGTACAGGGCCATGAGCGTCACCAGGCCGGTGTACGTGATCATGGCGTGGAAGGGCAGGCCGAACACCGACAGTGCGTTGTGCGCGTCGAGCCACGAGCGCTGGCCCTTGCCCCATCGGAAGGTGAAGAAGTCGACGAAGATCTTCTTGTGCGTGATCACGCCGCTGACGATGGCCACCAGCATGAACATCGCGCAGAAGCCGGCCAGCCAGCGGCCCCACAGCACCGGCATGTAGTGGAACTGGAAGTGGAAGCGGTAGAAGAACTCGCCGCCCGAGGTTTCGCGCGAGGCCACTTTGTGGCCGGTGGCGGGGTCGAAGGTCGCGCTCTGGAAGGCACGCCGGCCCTCAGCGCCGGGCGCGCGCCAGAAGGCGCTCGCGACGTTGTTGCGTGCGTCGGGCACGCCGACGCTCCACTGCGTGCTGCCGGGCGCGGTCGCCTGGAGTTCGTCGACGATGCGCCGGGCCACCCCGGCGGGGTCGGGCACCTCGGCCTGGTGCTGCAGCTCGGGCCGCATCCACTGCGAGAGTTCGTCCTTGAAGTAGCTCACCGTGCCGGTGAGGAACATGGCGTAGAGGAACCAGCCCGTCAGCAGGCCCGCCCAGATGTGCAGGTCCGACATGGTCTGGCGGATGCCCCGCGCCTTGGGTTCGGTCTTGGCCTCGCGCGCCGTCGAAGGCAGGTCGTCGTCGGTGCTCACGCGGCGGCGCCTCCGGCCCACACGGACCAGGCCGCGAGCAGCAATGGCACGGCCGCAATCAGCAGCCCGGCCCAGGCGCGCCGCGCGCTGCGCACCGCAAACACCCAGACCACCGCGCTGGCATAGATCGCGAAGCTCGCGAGCGCGCCGGTGATGACCGCCTGGGTCTTGTCCATCGGCAGCGCAAGCGCGGCGACGCTGCCCAGCGCGGCCAGCCCATAGCCGCCAAACACGGCGGCGACGATGCGCGAGAGGAGCGGGCCCACGCGGCGGGCCCGGTCGAGAACGGCGATCACTTGTTGGGCGGGGCGGCCGGTCCTGCGGGGATCGGGGCGACGCCGTCGGCCTTGACGTAGGTGAGGGTGGTGACGTAGCTCACGCCGTCGTACTTGTCGGCGCCGCGTTCGCCGGGGGTGCGGTCGGTGTGGCTCGCTTCGGCCACGTAGATGCCTTGCCAAGGCATGTCGAACTTCACGACGCCTTGCGCGTCGGTGCGGCCTTCCTTGGCCCAGCCCGATTGCGTGACCAGCGAGACCTTGGTCTTGGGCAGAGGCTGGCCCTTGAGGAAGAGCTTGAATTCGCCCGGCGTGCCGGTGGGCACGATGTCGAAGGCCAGCTTCGGCGCCTGCGCCGCGAAGCCGGTGATCAGCCGCGCGCCCGGGCGGTACCAGTTCTTCACTTCCTTCTCGCCCTGCTTCATGGAAAACAGCGGATAGCTGGCGTCTTCGGCCACGATGGTCTCGCCCTGGCCGGCCTGGAAGGGCAGCGTGAAGCCGTCGCCGGTCTTGGTCGCGTCGCCGACCTTCTCGCTCTGGGCCGACATCAGTGTGCCGGTCGGCTTGACGAACTTGTCCAGCAGGCCGGGCGATGCCTCGCGCAGGTTGTCGCCGAATTCGCCGAAGCGGATCACGGCGCTCTGGCCAGCGGGTTGTTCGAGCCAGATCTGGTGGGCTTGCGCGGCGGTGGCGAAGCCCAGCAGGGCGAAGACGGCGGTGAGTGTGTGCTTCATGAAAGTGTGTTGTCAGAGGTCGGTCGACGCCGACAGCGCCTGCGTGCGCCATGCGCCGGTGAGGCGTTCAGCGCTCCGGCCACAGAAAAGAATGCGAACCGTTCGCATTCTAATTCCACAAAAAGTCACAGTTCGACAATGTCCGGCGGGCCGAGCCGGTCATTGCGCGGGCGCCTCGGTCAAGCCGAGGGTGGGTTCAGGCAGCGATGCCGACGCCCAGCAATCCGTCGAGCAGTGCCGCGTCGGCGGCCAGCGCGGCACTGGTGCTGGCGTGCACGACGGTGCCGCGTTCGAGCACGATGGCCTGGTGCGTCATCTCGAGCGCCAGCACCGGGTGCTGTTCGACCACGATCGACGCCAGGCCCTCGCCCTCGCACAGGCGGCGAATCGATGCGGCGAGCTCTTCCACGATGATCGGCGCGAGGCCTTCCATCGGTTCGTCGAGCAGCAGCAGCCGCGGGTTGGTCATGAGCGCGCGGCCGATGGCTAGCATCTGCTGCTCGCCGCCCGACAGCTGGTTGCCGTAGTTGCCGCGTCGTTCGCGCAGCCGCGGGAAGAAACCGTAGACGCGCTGCAGGTCCCACGGGCCGGGGCGGGCGACCACGCCGAGGTTCTCTTCGACCGTGAGCGAGGGGAACACCTCGCGCTCCTGCGGCACCCAGCCCAGGCCGGAGCGCACGCGGCGGTGCGCCGGCCAGCGCGTGATGTCATCGCCGCGCCAGCGGATGGCACCCTGCGTCACGCGGGTGTTGCCCATCAGCGTTTCGAGCAGCGTGGTCTTGCCGACGCCGTTGCGCCCGAGCACGGCGAGGCTCTGTCCCTCGGCCAGCGTGAAGCCCAGGCGATGCAGCACGACGGCGTTGCCGTAGCCGGCGACGACGTTGTCGAAAGCGAGCAGCTCAGCCATGGGCGACCCCTGCATGGGCGTGGCCCAGGTACACCTCGCGCACGCGCGGGTCGACGCCGATCTCGGCGGGCGTGCCCTCGGTCAGGATCTGGCCGGCCACCAGCACCGAGATGCGGCGCGAGAAACGGAAGACGAGTTTCATGTCGTGTTCGATGAACAGCACGCTGATGTCCTGCGGCAGTTCGGCGATGGCTTCGAAGAGTTCGCCGCTCTCGTCCTCGGGCACGCCGGCCGCGGGTTCGTCGAGCAGCAGGATGCGCGGCCGCGCCGCCATGGCGAGGGCGATCTCCAGCAGCCGCTGCTTGCCGTAGGCCAGCTCGGCCACCGGCACGTCGGCCAGCGCGTCGAGCTTCAGCCGGCCGAGCAGCGCATGCGCTTCGTCGAACAGCGCCGTGTGCCGCACGAGCGGCCGCCACCACACCGCGCCCAGGCCTTCGCGCTCGCTGATGGCGAGCACCACCGACAGCAGCGGCGTGAGGCTGGGGAACAGCGTGTTGATCTGGAAGGTGCGCGCCAGGCCCATGCGGGCGCGGCGGTCGGCGGCGAAGGCGGTGATGTCCTGGTCGTCCATCTCGATGCGCCCGGCGGTCGGCTTGATCACGCCGGTCAGCAGGTTGATGAGCGTGGTCTTGCCGGCACCGTTGGGCCCGATCAGCGCCTGGCGTGCGCCGGGCTCGAGCGACAAGTGCACGTCGTTCACCGCCTGGAAGGCGCCGAAGCGCACGCCCAGGCCGTGGGTCTGCAGGGCCGCCTTCATGGCGCACTCCGCTTCGCAAGGCGCGACAGCGCACCCATGATGCCGCCGCGCCCGACCATGACGGCCGCGATCAGGAAGATGCCGAGCCAGAACATCCAGTACTCCGGGTTGAGGTCGGCGAAGGCGTCGTGCACGAGCATGTAGACCAGTGCGCCGATCATCCCGCCGTAGAGCCGGCCGGTGCCACCCAGCACCAGGATGATCAGCACCTCGGCCGAGCGGTTGAAGCCGATCGACTCGATGCCGACGAACTGCGTGGTCTGCGCCAGCAGCGCACCGGCCACGCCGGCCACCGCGGCCGATAGCGCATAGGCCATGCGCAGGCGCGATTCCACCGGCGAGCCGATCGCCAGCATGCGCTTGCGGCTGTCGTGGATGCCACGCAGCGCCAGGCCGAAAGGCGAACGCAGGATCAGCCGCACGCCCAGGAACATCACCAGCACCACGCCGAAGGCGTAGAGAAAGGCGGTCTTGCCGTAGAGGTCGAAGTCGAACAACCCGAGCACCGGCCACATCGCCATGCCCTGCAGGCCATCGGTGCCGCCGGTGATGCCCGACAGGCGGTTGGCGAGTTCGGCCAGCAGCACGCACACGCCGATGGTGATCATCAGCCGCGTGAGGTCGGCGCCGCGCACCACCAGGTAGCTCAGCAGGTAGCCCAGCGCCGCGCAGACGACCAGCGCCAGCAGCAGCCCGGTGAAGGGTTCGCCCCAGCCGTGCTTGGCGAGCAGGCCCGCCGCGTACGCACCGGCGCCGAAGAAGGCGGCGTGGCCGACGGTGAGGATGCCGGCATAGCCGAGCGCCATGTCGAGCGACACCGCGAACAGGCCGAAGATGAGTATCTGGCTCATCAGCGTGAGCTTGTCCGGCAGCAGGAAGAAGCAGGACGCGAGCGCGAGCCAGAAGGCGACCTCGACCCAGCGCAGCCGCTGCGGAGAAAGGGTGATGCGCGTCATGCGATGCCTTTGCGCGGAATGATGCCGTTGGGCCGCAGCAGCAGCATGACGATCATCACGACATAGATGAGGAAGGCGCCGGCTTCGGGCCAGTAGTACTTGCCGGCCATGTCGACGATGCCGACCAGCAGCGCCGCGACGAAGGGGCCGGTGATGGTGCCGGCACCGCCGACGCACACCACGATCAGGAAGTACACCAGGTACTTGAGCGGGAACGACGGCTCCAGCCCGAGCATGCCCAGGCTGAGCGCGCCGCCCAGGCCCGCCAGGCCGCAGCCCAGCGAGAAGGTCAGGAAGAACAGCCGCTGCACGTGGATGCCGGTGCCGGCGGCCACGCGCTGGTTGTCGACCGCGGCGCGCACCATGGCGCCGTAGCGCGTCTTGCCGATGCCCAGCAGCAGCACGGCCAGCACGAGCACGCCGCAGACGATGAGGAAGAGCCGGTAGCGGCCGACCTCGAGCCCGCCGAGCGACACACGTCCGTCGAGCAGCGGCGGCAGCTGGAAGGGCTGCATCGTCGGACCGAAGAAGTAGGTGAAGACGGCGATCGAGACGAACACGATGCCGATCGACAACAGCACCTGGTCGAGCGGGTGCGCCTTGTAGAGCCGCCGGTAGAACACGAGCTCCAGCACCGCGCCGATCAGCGCCGCGGCGACGAAGGCCGCGGCCAGCGCCGGGAAGAAGCCCACGCCGTAGCGGCTCATCAGCACGCTCGCGGCATAGCCGCCGACCATCGCGAATGTGCCATGGGCGAGGTTGACGAAGTTCATCAGGCCCATCGTGATGGACAGGCCCACCGCGATGAGGAAGAGGAGCATGCCGTAGGCCACGCCGTCGAAAATCACAATGCCCATGGGTGTCCCGTTGTCGGCTGCGCGCCGCGATGCTTACTTCGCGGCTTCCTTGGCCGGGTCCTTCACCTTGTCGAACTTGTCGAACTCGACGTTCACCAGCTTGCCGTCGACCTTCTCGGTCTTGCGGATGTAGACGGTCTGCACGATGTCGCGCGTGACCGGGTCGATCTCGATCGGGCCGCGCGGGCTCTCGAAGCGGAGGCCCTTGAGTGCCTCCATCACCTTGTCGCCCGACACGTCGCCCTGGGTCTTGGCGAGCGCCAAGTCGATGGCGGCCATGGCGTCGTACGCGGTCACGGCGAAGTAGCTCGGCCGCAGCGAGGTGCCGAACTGCGCGACGAAGTCCTTCACGAACTTCTGGTTCTTCGGCGAGGGATGCGCGTACGAGTAGTGGTGGCTCGTCACCAGGCCCAGGGCCACGTCGCCGGTCGCGTCGAGGTAGCTGTCGTCGGTGGCTTCGCCGGTGGCGAAGAGCTTGATGCCGGCTTCGTCCATGCCACGTTCCTTCCACACCTTGAGGAAGGCCGGCGGCATCACGCCCGAGGGGAAGAAGAAGAACACCGCCTGCGGCTTCGCGTCCTTGATGCGCTGCACGTAGGCCGAGAAGTCGGGGTTGTTCATGGGCGTGCGGACCTCGCCCACCACCTTGCCGCCCTCGGCAGTGAAGGCCTTCTTGAAGGCCGTCTCGGCGTCGACGCCGGAGGCGTAGTCGGCCACCACGGTGTAGGCCTCTTTCACGCCCTGCTTGGCCATCCAGCGGGCCATCGGGTCGGTCACCTGCTGCACGGTGAACGACAGCCGCGCGACATAGGGTGAGCTGGTGGTGATGGCGGAAGACGCCGCGTTCATCACCAGCGTCGGGATCTTCGCCTGCGTGGCGATGGCGCCCACCGCATAGGCGTTGGGGCTGAAGTCGAGGCCGGTGAGGATGCTCACCTTGTCGCGCACGACCAGCTCCTGGGCGATGCGCTTGGCCGCGTCGGGCGCCGGGCCGGCCGTGTCCTTCTTGATGATCTCGACCGTGCGGCCGGCGATCTTGCCGCCGTGTTCCTTCAGGTACAGCGCGACGCCCGAATCGAACTGGCGGCCGTAGTCGGCATAGGGGCCGGAGTAGGTCGCGATCAGGCCGATGCGCAGCGGCTCGTCGGCGGCGTGCGCGCTGCCGAACGCGCCCAGTGCGGTCAGCGCGAGAGTGGCGAGGGCGGTTCTCTTGGTCAACTTCATCATGGGAACTCCGAGGGTGGAAGGAATCAGGTCGCGGCCGTCGGCACGCTCTTCAGGTCGAAGGATGCGTCGGCCAACTGTTCGGCGGTGGGCCGCGCGCGCGCGGCGATCAGCTTGCGGCTCTGCATGTGCTCGGCGGGCTTGTTGACCGACTGCGCGCCGACCAGCACGCCGTCGCGCAGGTAGAACAGGCTGAACTTGTCGCTCGCGATGTCGCCGCGGGTCACGACCTCGTCGCCGTGCACCGGCAGGCCGGCCATCTGGAACTTGAGGTCGAACTGGTCGCTCCAGAACCACGGCACCGCGGTGTTTGGCTGCTCGCGCCCGACCACCACCGAAGCCGCGGCGCGTGCACCGTCGTTGGCCGCCTGGATCGATTCGAGCCGCACCCGCGTCGGCCCGCCGGGCGCCGGCGCCAGCGCCATCGAGGCCACGTCACCGGCCGACAGCACGCGCGGTGCCGACGTGCGGCCGAAGGCGTCGACCACGATGCCGTTGTCCACCGCCAGGCGCGCCGCCTGCGCCAGCTCGACGTTCGGCAGCACGCCGACGCCGAGAACCACCAGGTCGCAGTCGACGCGGTGGCCGTCCGTCAGTTCGACGGCATCGACATGCCCATTCGTGCCGTGCAAGGCGCGCACGCCACGGCCGGTCAGCAGCTCGACGCCACGGCGGCGGTGCGCGTTCTCGACGTAGGCCGACATGAGGGGCGGGAAGCTGCGCGTCAGCAGGTGCGGCTGGGCTTCGATCACCGTGACTTCGACGCCGCGCGTACGCAGGGCCGACGCCACTTCGAGGCCGATGAAGCCGCCGCCGATCACGCAGGCGCGCTTCGTGCGATCGGTCGCGTCGGCCACGCGCAGGGCGTCGTCGAGCGTGCGCAGTTCGACGACGCCATCGAGTTCGGCACCCGGCACCGTGAAGGGCCGGCAGCGCGCGCCGGTCGTCAGCGCGAGCCAGCCGTAGTCGAGCGTGCGGCCATCGGCGAGCGTGACGGTGCGCGCGCCGGCGTCGACTGCGGCCGCGCGCTGGCCGAGTTGCAGGTCGATGCGGTTCTGCGTGAAGAAGTCCGGCCCGCGCAGTTGCAGCTGGTCGAGCGTCGTCTTGCCGGTGAGCAGGCCCTTCGACAGCGGCGGGCGCTGGTAAGGCTGATGGCGTTCGTCGCCGACGATCGTGATCGCCTCCTCGAAGCCGAGTTCTCGCGCGGTGGCCGCGAGCTGCAGGCCGGCGTAAGACGCGCCGACGATCACCAGGGTCTTCGTGCCGGGCATCAGATCTGCGTCTCCGGTACGCGCACCGTGATGCCGTCGAGCGCGGCCGTCATCGTGATCTGGCAGCTCAGGCGGCTGCCCGGCTGGCGCTCGGAGGCAACGCCGTCGAGCAGGTCGTTCTCCATGTCGTCGGCTGGCGGCAGAAGGGCGATGAAGACGTCGTCGACGTAGACGTGGCAGGTCGCGCAGGCGCAGGAGCCGCCGCATTCGGCGTCGATGCCGCGCACGTTGTTGCGCACGGCGTTTTCCATCACGCTGCTGCCGGGCTTGGCGTCGATGGCGCGGGTGCTGCCGTCTTTGAGGATGTAGTGGATCGTGGGCATCGTGGGCATCGGGATCAAGGGTTCAGAACATGTCGAAGTACTCGCGATGTTCCCATTCGCTGACGTCGAGGTTGAAGCGGGCGATCTCCGCTTCCTTGATGTGGCAAAGGTAGTCGACGAAGGTCTTGCCCATCTGTTCGTTGAGCATGGCGTCGTCGCGCAGGCAGGCGAGCGCATCGCCGAGCGAGCGCGGCAGCTGCTGGGCTGGCGTCTCGTAGGGTGCATCGGCCGATGGGCCGGGGTCGGTCTGGTGGCGGATGCCGTCGAGCCCCGAGAAGAGCTGCGACGCCAGGTAGAGGTACGGGTTGGCCGTCGGCTCGCCCACGCGGTTCTCGATGCGCGTCGCCTTCTGGCCGGGGCCGCCGAGCACGCGGAGCATCGCGCCGCGGTTGTCGCGCGCCCAGATGGCGCGGTCGGGCGCCAGCGAGAAGGGACGGTAGCGGCGGTAGCCGTTGATGGTCGGGCTCGCGAGCGCCGCGGCGCCGCAGGCGTGCTCCTTCAGGCCGCCGAGGTAGTGCAGGCCGAGCGGGCTCAGGTCCTGGCCTTCGGCGTCGGGCATGAAGGCGTTCACGCCATCGCGCTTGCGCCGCAGTGACTGGTGCAGGTGCCAGCCGCTGGACATCACGTTCGGGATCTTCGGCCGGCACATGAAGGTGGCGTGGTAGCCGTTGCGCTGGCAGATCTGCTTGATGGCGCTGCGCAGCAGCACCATCGTGTCGGCGGGCAGCACCCCCGCGGTGGGGCCGAAGGTCAGCTCGAACTGGCTCGGGCCGTATTCGATTTCCAGCGAGCGCAGCGGCAGGCCGAGCCCGATCAGGTTGGCGCGCAGCAGCTCCATCACCGGCTCGACGCGGTCGTAGCGCAGCTCGGTGAGGTACTGGTGGCCGTGCGACAGCAGCGACACGCGCGGTGGCTCGCCCGGCTGGCCCGAATCGCCCAGGCCGAGGCGCGGGTCGTCGAGCTTGAAGACATGGAACTCGACCTCGAGCCCGGCGATGAAGTCCAGCCCGAGTTCGTCGAGCTGCTTCACCGCGCGCTGCAATATTTGGCGCGTGGCGAAGGGACAGGGCTTGCCATCGGACATGTAGGCGTCGCACAGCAACCAGCCCGTGCGCGGCGACCATGGCAGCACTTTGAAGGTGGCGGGGTCGGCCACCACGGTGAAGTCGGCACCGCCCTGGAAGCCTTCCATGGCGAAGCCGCCGCCGGCGCTGAACACCGGGAACACGGTCTTGTGCGAGGTGTCCTTGGCGAGCAGGGTCGACGTGAGGTTGACGCCGTCCCACAGCGCATCTCGCGCCTCGCTCGCCACCAGCGTCTTGCCGCGCAGGATGCCGTGCTGGTCGGGGAAGGCGAAGCGCACCACGTCGACCTCGCCGCTGTCGAGCCGGCGCACCAGTTCCTTCGCCTGCTTCTCCTGGTCGTCGGACCAAAGGCCGAAGCGATTCACGAAATGGCTCATGGCGTGCGCTGCCTCAGGCGCCGAGCCGCGCGGCGGCCCAGGTGGATTGGAGGCGGCGGTCGCGGTCGGCCTGCTGCCAGTACGCTTCCGGGCCGACGCCTTCGCCGGCCTTCTCGTTCACGCCGTCGATCGATGGCGGGCCCGACATGGCGCTGGCCTGTTCCTGGCCGATGACCATGGGCGCGCCTTCGCCGGCCTGCGTGCTTTCGATGGCCTTCACCAGCATGCGGCGGTAGGCAATGATCCCTTTGTCCGTCGTGCCCAGGTGTTCGCGCGTGCGGTCCTGGATCGGCCCCTGTGACTCGACCGCCCACTGGTCGTGCACGTTGATGTCTTCGCCCATGCCGGTGTAGGTCTTGGTCAGCTGTTCGTTGACGTCGTAGCCGTAGTCGTTGCGCTTGTTCTTGCGCGAGGTGTAGTTCGGCAGTTCGTACAGATCGAGGCGCTGGTCGCGCATCTGCTGCTTGTCCACCGGGCCGGTGAAGCTGGTGAAGATGGCGTACCAGTAGCAGTGCGTGTCGTCGACCGGCACATGCCATTGCGAGATGGTCATCTCGGTGCTCATCGGGATCACGAAGGCCTGCGGAAACACGACGTTGGTGACGCGCACATGCGTGTCGGTGTCCGACACCTTGCGCAGCGTGGTCAGGCGCATGCCGTAGTCGGTGCTGTCGACGTTGATCTCGGGCAGGTCGAACTCGCGCAGCACCTTGGTGATGGGCAGGTCGGAGTCGGCCGAGGCGCCGCGGAACTGCTTGCCGTAGCTTTCCGACGTGTCTTCGTCTTCGAAGAAGCGGTGCAGGTACGACGCGTGTGCCGGGTCGATGCCCACCTCGAGCGCCTGCAGCCAGTTGCATTCGAACAGGCCCTTGAAGGCGAAGGTGTGCGAGTCGGGTGCGACGAAGCAGTCGAAGTCGGGGAAAGCGGGCGGCTCGCCGTCGCCGATGTAGGCAAAGATGGTTCCGCTCTTCTCGACGACCGGGTAGGCGGCCTGCTTGATGCGCGTGCACAGCTTGCTGCCGACCGGCTCGGCCGGGGTTTCGAGGCAGGTGCCCTTGACGTCGAACAGCCAGCCGTGGAACGGGCAGCGCAGGCCGCCACCTTCGAGTCGGCCGAATGCCAGGTCGGCGCCGCGGTGCGGGCAGTCGCGGTCGAGCATGCCCAGCTGGCCGTTCTCGTCGCGGAACAGGACGAAGTGCTGGCCCATCAATTTCACGGGCTTCACAGGGCGCGGCCCGACGAGTTCGTCCGAAATCGCCACCGGCTGCCAGTAGCGGCGCAGCAGCTGGCCGGCAGGCGTTCCGGGGCCGACCCGGGTGATGAGGTCGTTCTGTTCGGCGCTGATCATGCGTGGAGCTCCATCGAGGGTTTGACGAACATGCATTGCATGCAGTTGCATACATTGTCGAAGTTGTCTTTGCCGAAGGTCAATGTCTTTCTACGAATTCCGTGGGTTTTTGGCTCGATATCCGGGGTTAACGCTGATTTTTAGGTGCACCTTTGATGTGCATCGACATGCGAATCCAAGCCGTCGATGGCCATGTATGCAACAACTGGACCAATGGTCTTCTCTTGCGTGCATGTATGGCGGCTCTCCTAGAATGGGCCTCCTTCGCTGCGCCCTCCGATCCCATGGACTCCCAACAATCCCGCGTGCTGGTCCAACTGCGCGACATGATCCTCAAGGGCGAATTCGTGCCCGGCGAGCGGCTCGCCGAGATTCCGCTGGCCGAAAAGCTCGGTGCCTCGCGCACCCCGGTGCGGCTCGCGCTCACGAGCCTCGAACACGAAGGGCTGATCGAGCAGTCGCCGTCAGGCGGCTACCAGATGCGTCGCTTCACCTCGCGCGAGATCGCCGACGCGATCCGCGTGCGCGGCGTGATCGAAGGCTTCGCCGCGCGCCTGCTGGCCGAGGACGGTGCGCCGCGCCAGTTGATGCGCGACCTGCACGAATGCCTCGACGCCGGCGACAAGGCCGTCAACAAGCCGACGATGGAACTGGACGACTACGCGGCCTATGTCGAGATGAACGACCGCTTCCACAAGCTCATCATGGACGGCTGCGGCAACTCGGCGCTGCGTCGCGTGATGGACATGCTCGACGGCCAGCCCTTCGCGTCGCCCAGCGCGATGCTGCCGATGCAGTCGTCGATGGAAGAGGGCCAGCAGTGGATGCGGCAGGCGCATCGCACGCACCATGCGCTGGTGCAGGCGATCGAGCGGGGACAGGGGTCACGCGCGCAGGCGCTGGGCGAGGAACATGTCGAGATCGCGCGGATGAATCTGGACTATGCGTTGGAGCGACCGGAGTTGGCTGCTGAATTGATGCCGGGGATGAGGCTGGTGGCGGGTAAGACGCGAGCCTGATGCTGAGAGCGCCCGGCAGGCGGTGCGGGCCGTTCGACCCCGGTGTGCCGGCCCTTCGGGCTTCCTTGCGGTGCTCGCCTTTCGCGGGGTCTCGCTCGAACTCGCTGCGCTCAGACATCGCGAGCCCTGATCCGCGAAAGGCTGCGCTCCTCAGCGGCGCACAGGGGATCGCCCGGCCCGCACCGCCAGCCGGGCTTGGTGGCGCGCAACGATTGCGCTCGCTGGAGAGAGATCACAACGATCGCGCCCACCGACGCCGCCCGGGCAACAACCAATCAAGCCTTCGCCGAACCCCGCCCCGCATGCCGCTGCATCATCGCCACGAACGCTTCCGCCGCCGGTGACAACGCCATCCCCCGCCGCTGATAGACATAGAACTGCCGCCGAATCTCCGGCCCACGCAGCGGCACGAAGCGCACCTTGAAGTTGTCCGCGAACATGCGCGCGTAGTCGGGCACCGCGGCCAGCCCCGAACCCACGCCCACCATGGCGAGCGCGGTCGTCAGATAGCCCACCTCGACAGCGGTTTGCATCGACAGTGACGCATCGTGCGACTGCAGGATGCGTTCGAGCTGGCGGTTGAACTCGCTCGAATAGATCACCCAGCGCTCGTCGCGCAGTTCGTCCCACGAGACGCCGCGCCGCTCGGCCAGCGGGTGCGTCGCGGGGCACACCATGCGGATCGGCACATCCATCAGGAAGCTGCGCGTCACGTCCTCGCCCACGCTGCGTTCGGGGCCAACACCGAGTTCCGCCTCGCCGCGTCGCACCACGCCCACCACGTCGTCGGTCGTCGCATCGGTCACGCGCAGGCCGATGTCCGGATGCGCCATTGCAAATTTGCCAAGCACCGTGGAGATCCAGGTGCAGCTGAGCATTTGCGGCGCGACCACGCGCAACAGGCCGGTGCGCAGCGAACGCAGGTCGGACGCGCCCTCGACCACCTGGTTCACGTCGTCGAGGATGCGGCGTGCGAGCGGCAGCAGTTGCTGGCCGGCTTCGGTCAGCGTGACGGCGGCGCCGCGGTCGAACAGGGTGACGCCCAGCGCCTCTTCCAGCTGCTGCACCAGCATGCTGACGGCGGACTGTGTGAGGCTCACCTGCTTCGCCGCTGCGGTGAAGCTGCCGGCGCGCGCCACGGCCGAAAAAGCGCGCATCTGGCGGAAGCTGATGTTCATGGCTGCACCACGGTGGGACGGTCGAGGAAGGGCATCGCGATCGATTATCAGAAAATCTGATGCATGCATCAAAAGAATTGTCTTGATTGATGATGCTGCCGCTTCCCAGAATGCGCCGCATGCACATCGCCGTCATCGGAACCGGCATCGTGGGCGTCTGCACCGCAGCCTGGCTGCAGCGCGACGGTCACCAGGTCACCTTCGTCGATCCGCTCGAACCGGGCGAAGCCTGCTCGTTCGGCAACGCGGGATCGCTCTCGCCCAGCGCCTGCCTGCCAGTCGGCATGCCCGGCATGTGGAAGCGCGTGCCGCGCTGGCTGCTCGATCCGCTGGGGCCGCTCACCGTGCGCTGGCGTTACGCGCCGGTCGTGCTGCCCTGGCTGATGCGCATGCTGCAGCACTCGACCCGCGAGGAGGTCACGCGCATCGCCACGGCGCTGCGCACGCTGCTCGAACCCATCTTCGACTGCTACGACCCGCTGCTGGCCCATGCCGACGCGCAATCGCTGGTGCGCCGCAGCGGCTGCCTCTACGTGTACTCCTCGCGCGAGGCCGCGGCGCAGTGGCAGTGGGGCATGAACCTGCGGCGCTCGCTCGGCGTGAAGCTGGTCGACGTCGAACGCGACGAGTTGGAGGCGTTGGAGCCCGACCTGAAGGGCCGCTTCCGCTTCGGCCTGCTGGCGCCGGACAACGGCTCGACGGCCGACCCTTGCGCGCTGGTGAAGGCGCTGCATGCGCGCTGCATCGCCGATGGCGCGAAGCGAAGCGGGCACAGCGTCGTCGGCTTCGAGCGCCAGGGCGGCCGGGTGACCGGCGTGAAGCTCGATTCGGGCGCGTCGCTGGCCGTCGATGGCGTGGTGGTCGCCGCCGGCGCCTGGTCGGCGCCGTTGGCGGCGGCACTGGGTGAGCGCGTGCCGCTCGAGACGCAACGCGGCTACCACGTCACCGTGCGCAGCTCGAACCTCGCCTTGCGCCACACCGTGATGGCGGTCGAGCACAACCTGATGGTCAACCCGATGGCGATGGGCCTGCGCCTGGCCGGCACGGTGGAATTCGCCGGCCTGCGGGCGCCGCCGAACTACGAACGCGCCGATGCATTGCTGCAGCAGGGCCGCCACCTGTTCCCACACCTCGACACCTCCGAGATCACGCGCTGGATGGGTCACCGCCCCTGCATGCCCGACAGCCTCCCGGTGGTCGGCCGCGCGCGCGGCGCCGACAACGCGTGGCTCGCCTTCGGCCATGGCCACATGGGCATGTGCATGGGCGCCAGCACGGGCCGCGAGATCGCCCACCTGGTCGCAGGCCGGGCGCCGCAGGTCGACCTGACGCCGTTCCGGCCCGATCGCTTTTGATGCCGGTGCCCGACACGTCACGCTGGGCCGTCGGTGTCGACATGGGCGGCACCTTCATCGACGCGGTCGCGGTCGCCGACGACGGCCGGCTGATCAGCCTGAAGTACCCGCGCGAGGCGGGGAAATTGGCGGAGCCCGTGCTGGCCGCCATCGACCGCCTCTGCGCCGAGAACGGCATCGCGCCGCAGCAGGTGGCCCGCATCGTGCACGGGTCGACCGTGGTCACCAATCTGCTGCTCGAACAGAACGCCCCGCCGGTCGCGGTGCTGACGACCGCCGGCATGGGCGACGTGCTGGCGCTCGGTCGCCAGGAACGGCGCGAGCTGTACCTGCCGGTCATCGCCAAGCCGACGCCCGATGAGCGGCTGTTCCCGGCGCACCTGCGCTTCGAGATCGGCGGGCGCATCGACGCGCAGGGACGCGAGACGGCACCGCTCGTGCTCGACGGCGTCGATCGCATCGCCGACGCCATCGCACAGTCGGGCGTGCGCGCCGTGGCCGTGTGCCTGCTTTTCGCGCACCGCAACCCGGCGCACGAGCAGCAGTTGCGCGAGATGCTCGCCGCGCGCCTGCCGGCGCTGATGGTGTCGCTGTCGAGCGAGGTCGACCCGAAGCCGCGCGAGTTCGAACGCTTTCTCACCACCGCGCTCGACGCCTATGCGAAGCCGATGGTGGCCGACTACCTGCGCGAACTGGCGAGCGCGCTCACGACGCGTGGCTTGCCCGAACCCTTCCTGATGCGCTCCGAAGGCGGCACCGGCGCCTGGCGCGACGTGGCCGCGCGGCCGGTCGGCCTGGCGATGTCCGGGCCGTGCGCCGCGCTCGAAGGCGTGGCCGCGAGCCTGGGTGGGCGCGCCGGCGCGCCAGCCGTGGTGATGGCGATCGACGTCGGCGGCACCAGCACCGACATCGGCATCGTCGAACACGGCCGCCCGGCCTTCGGCGACGCGTTGCAGGTCGGCGAGCTGAGCCTGCGGCTGCGCTGCGCGGATGTCGAGTCGCTGTCGGTCGGCGGCGGCAGCGTGGTGCGCGCGCTGCCGGGCGGCGCGCTGCGGCTCGGTCCGCACTCGCAAGGCGCGTGGCCCGGGCCAGCGGCCTACGGCCTGGGCGGCGACCGCGCGACGCTGACCGACGCGCTGTGCGTGCTCGGCCGCTTGCCGGCGCAGCTCGCAGGTGGCGTGTCGCTCGACCGTGCGGCCGCCGAGGTGGCGCTGCAGCGCGATGCCGCTGCGCCAATGGGCATCGACGTGAAGGACGCGGCCCAGGCCGTCGTCCGCACCGCCGCATCGGCGATGGCCGAGGCACTGAAGATGCGCAGCTTCCAGCGCGGGCTCGATCCGGCCGACAGCATGCTCGTGGCCGCCGGTGGCGGTGGCGCGCAGCACGCTGCGGAAGTCGCCGATCTGGCCGGCATGACGCAGGTGCGCGTGCTGCCGCAGGCCGGTGTGATCGCCGCGCTCGGCATGTTGTGCGCCGCGCCGACGCAGACGGTGGAGCAGGCGATGGACGTGTTGCTGGACGACGACCAGTTGCAGGCACTGCGCACGCAGGCCGATGTGCAGGGCGCGGTGACGCACTGGCACCTCGCGCTGTGCCATGCCGGCCAGGAATTCGCCATCGACGTGCCGTGGTCGCCCGACACCGACACGGTCGATGCGCTCGCGGAACGCTTCGAACAGCGCCACGCGCAGTTGCGAGGCAATGTGCCGGCGCGCCAGCCGTTGCAGGTGCGCCAGTTGCGCACCGTGTTCGAAGCAGCCTTGCCGCAGCCCGCGCCTTTCAAGACGTCTACCGCCGTGCCGATCAGTGCATGGGAAGGCTTGCCGCCTTCAGGTAACGGCCCCGCATCGCTCTTCGCCGCGCTCACCACTGTGTGGGTGCCCGAAGGCTGGCGCTGGCAACGCCTTGCCGACGATTCGCTGCTGCTCGATCGCAGCGGGAGGGCCTCCGCATGAGCGACGCCAACGTCACCGCGCGCATGGAGCCGTTGCGTCTCGCGCTGCAGGGCGCCGTCGACCGCATGCAGACCGGCATGATGCGCGCCGCCTACTCGTCCATCGCCCGCGAGGGCGGCGACTGCGCGGCGGCGCTGTTCCTGCCCGACGGCCGGCTGCTGGCGCAGGCGCGCTCGCTGCCGCTGCTGCTGGGCTCGCTGATCCCCGCGGTCGGCGGTGTGCTCGCGCGCTTTCCCGCCGCTTCGATGCGCGAGGGCGAGGGCTACCTGATGAACGACCCGTGGTCCGGCGGCACGCACCTGCCCGACCTCGTGGTGCTGCGCCCGGTGCTGCTCGGCGATGCGGTCATCGCCGTGGCCGCGACCTGCATGCACCACCAGGACGTGGGTGGCATGACGCCGGGTTCCATCCCGCCCAATGCCACCGAGATTTATCAGGAAGGCCTGCGCCTGCCGCCGTTGCGCTGGCGCACGGCGGACGGCATCGACGCCAATGTTCAGACCATCCTCGAGGCCAACAGCCGCACGCCGGTCAACCTGCGTGGCGACCTGGCGGCGCAGTGGTCGGCGGTGAGCCTGGGCGCGCGCGAACTCGCGGCGCTGGCCGAGCGCACCGGCAATGTGTTGATGCCCGTGTGCGACGCGCTGATCGCGCAGGCCGAGCAGATGACGCGCGCCGCGCTGCGCGATGCGCCCGACGGCGACTGGGCCTGGCAGGACCAGCTCGACGGCGACGGCGTCAGCGCCGACGCGGTGTGCATCGCGGTACGCATCCGCAAAACCGGCGACGCCATCGACATCGACTTCACCGGAAGCTCGCCGCAGGTGCGCGGGCCGGTCAACGCCTCGCCCGGCAGCGTGCTGTCGGCGGCGCTCTTCTTCATGCGCACGCTGGCGCCCGACGCACCGAACAACGCGGGCTGCCTCGCGCCGCTCACGCTGCGCCTGCCGCCCGGCAGCGTGCTGAGCCCCGACCTCCCTGCCGCGGTGAATGCGCGCACGGCCACCGTGAAGATGGCGTGCAACGCGATGCTGGGCGCCTGGTCGCAAGCGAACGCGGGCGTGTCGGTGGCGCCGCACGCGGGCGTCGCGACCGTGATGTCGCTGAGCGGCACGCGCGACGACGGCCGGCGCTGGATGCTCACCGAGATCATCGCCAGCGGCGCCGGTGCGAGTGCGCTGGGCGCCGGCACGCCGGGCGTGTCGACCGACATCGGCAACGCGCGCAACACGCCGGTCGAAGTGCTCGAGAGCGAGGCACCGCTGCAGGTCGAGTGCTATGCGATCCGCCACGGTTCGGGTGGCGCGGGCCTGCACGCGGGCGGCGACGGCGTGCGCCGTGTGTACCGCTTGCTGGAAGGCCGCGCGTCGGTGTCGTACCGCGGCGAGCGGCACGTGTCGCAGGCGCGAGGTGCACAGGGCGGTGGCGCGGGCGCGTCGTCGGCCGCGCGGATCGAACGCACGAACGGAGACGTGGAGACGCTGGGCGCACGTGCCCGGACCGAATGGCATGCCGGCGACCGTCTCGTGATCGAGACGGCCGGCGGCGGCGGCTGGGGCGCGATCGACGCTGCCACCGCGAACGACCCCCATGCAACGAACCCTGGAGTGAAACGATGACATCCACCTCTCTTCTGCGCGCCGGCCGACGGCTCGCGCTCGGCGGCGCCGTCGCGCTGGCCGCCACGGCGATGTGGCCGTCGACGGCGGTCGCGCAGAGCTTCCCGATCAAGCCGATCCGCATCGTCGTGCCCTTCCCGCCGGGTGGCAGCACCGACCTGCTGGCGCGCCGCATTGGCGAGAAGCTGGCGGCCGTGTGGGGCCAGCCGGTGGTGGTCGACAACCGCGCCGGTGCCGGCGGCACGCTCGGCGCCGACTACGTCGCCAAGTCGGCGCCCGACGGCTACACCCTGCTCATGGGCGTGACCGGCAGCAATGCCATCGCGGGCGCGTTGTACCCCAAGCTGCCGTACGACGTGGTGAAGGACTTCGCGCCGGTGTCGCTCGTCGTCTCGTCGCCCTTGGTGCTGGTGCGCAACCCCGGCTTCGCAGGCAAGACGGTGGCCGAGGTGGTGGCGTTGGCCAAGGCCAAGCCGGGCTCGATCAGCTACGGCTCGCCGGGCAACGGCACCTCGATGCATCTCACCGGCGAAATGTTCAAGCTGTCGGCCAAGGTGTCGATGCTCCACATCCCGTACCGCGGCAGCGCCGGCGCGTTGAGCGACCTGATGGGTGGGCAGATCGACACCATGTTCGGCGACTTCCTCGTGGTCTGGCCGCAGCTGGAAGCGGGCAAGCTGCAGCCGATCGCCGTGACTTCGAAGACTCGCCACAAGATGCTGCCCAACGTGCCGACCATCGCCGAGAGTGGCTACCCCGGCTTCGAAGCGCTGTCGTGGCAGGGCTTGTTCGCGCCGGCCGCCACGCCGCCGGCCATCGTCGAGCAACTGAACCGCGAAGTGAACAAGGCGCTGGCTAGCGCCGACATCCAGGAGTACTTCGGCTCGCGCGGCTTCGCGCTGGGCGGCAGCAGCGCCACCGAGTTCAAGGCCTTCGTGAAGGTCGAAGCCGACAAGTGGGCCAAGATCGTCCAGGCGTCCGGCGCCAAGCCGGACTGAGCGACGCATGGGGAACATCACGCGCATCGGGCCGCCAGTGGTCCGCGCGGGAAGACGCAACCGATCTCGCCGGCCGTGGTGGCCGAGGGCGCACTGGTCTTCGTGTCGGGGCAGGTGCCGATGCGCGACGGGAAGCCTGCGGCGCCGGACATCGCGGGCCAGACGCATGTGGCGCTCGACATGATCGAGGCCATTCTCGAGCGCGCGGGCTGCACGTTGGCCGACGTCGTCAAGGCGACCGTGTGGTTGGTCGACGGCGATGACTATCCAGCCTTCCATGCGGCCTGGGGCGAGCGCTTTGCGCCGGAGACGGCACCGGCGCGATCGACCGTGATTTCGGGGTTGATCGCGCCGGTGTTGGTGGAGATCGAGGCTGTGGCGGTGCGCCGTTGAACCCCAGGACGGGTCAGAGCCCGGCGGCAGCCCGCAGCGCAGCAGCCTGCGTCGTCGCTTCCCATGTGAACTCCGGCTCTTCCCGGCCGAAGTGGCCGTAGGCGGCGGTCTTCTGGTAGATCGGCCGCAGCAGGTCGAGCATCTGGATGATGCCCTTGGGGCGCAGGTCGAAATGCGCGCGCACGAGTTCGGCGATCTTGTCGTCGGGGATAACGCCGGTGCCTTCGGTGTAGACCGTGATGTTCATCGGTTGCGCCACGCCGATCGCATAGGCGACCTGAATCTGGCACTGGCGCGCCAGGCCGGCGGCCACGATGTTCTTGGCCACGTAGCGCGCAGCGTAGGCGGCCGAGCGGTCGACCTTCGACGGATCCTTGCCCGAGAAGGCGCCGCCACCGTGCGGGCAGGCGCCGCCGTAGGTGTCGACGATGATCTTGCGGCCGGTCAGGCCGCAGTCGCCTTGCGGGCCACCGATAACGAAGCGGCCGGTCGGGTTGATCAGATACCGCGTTTCTTTCAGCCATTCCTTCGGCAGCACCGGCTTGATGATCTCCTCGATGATGGCCTCGACGAAGGATGCCTTCATCTTGGTCGGCGTCTCGCTCTGGTCCGGGTGGTGCTGCGTGGAGAGCACCACGGTGTCGATGCTGTGCGGCTTGCCGTCGACATAGCGCATCGTGACCTGGCTCTTGGCGTCCGGGCGCAGGAAGGGCAGGCGGCCGTCCTTGCGCAGCTGGGCCTGGCGCTCGACCAGACGGTGCGCGTAGTAGATGGGCGCCGGCATCAGCTCGGGCGTCTCGTCGCAGGCGTAGCCGAACATCAGGCCCTGGTCGCCGGCGCCGATGTTCAGGTGGTCGTCCGAGGCATGGTCGACGCCCTGGGCGATGTCGTTGGACTGCTTGTCGTAGCAGACCATCACGGCGCAACCCTTGTAGTCGATGCCGTAGTCGGTGTTGTCGTAGCCGATGCGCTTGATGGTGTCGCGCGCGACCTGGATGTAGTCGACGTGCGCGTTGGTCGTGATTTCGCCGGCGAGCACCACGAGGCCGGTGTTGGTCAGCGTCTCGGCGGCCACGCGGCTGCGCGGGTCTTGTTCGAAGATCGCGTCGAGGATCGCGTCGGAGATCTGGTCGGCGACCTTGTCGGGATGGCCTTCGGAGACGGATTCGGAAGTGAAGAGGAAGTCGTTCGCCATGTCTGTAAAACTCCATTGAATCGAAAAGGCGCGTTGCCGATTCCGGGGTGGAGCTCTGGCGAACGCTTTAGCAGATGACCGTTTCGGTCGATGCACAATCGCGCCGCGCTTGTGCATGTGTCGCCCTGCAAGTAGTTCCATAACTCAGCGACAATTTGGATTCTATTCGAGCACGAAGGCTTGCGCAGTCGTGCAGCAAGCGGACAAACGCCCCTCAATTTCCTGAATGACCCTCCTGTTCCGATTGCTCGCCCGCCTGCCGCTGCCCTGGATGCATCGGCTCGGCGTGGCATTCGGATGGCTGGTGTGGTGGGCGGCGCCGGACTATCGGCGCCGCTTCCGCCGCAACGCCGAGGCGGCGGGCTTCATGCCCGCGCAGTACCGCCCGGCCATCGGTGCGGCCGGCGCGATGGCGGCTGAACTGCCCTGGCTGTGGTCGCGCCCGCGCGGCGAGAGCGTGCTGCCGCGCATCGTGCGCTGGGAGGGTGCCGAGGGCTTCGAGGCCGCCATGAACGAACGCAAGGGCGTCATCTTCATCACGCCCCACCTCGGCAGCTGGGAGCTGTGCGGCCAGGCGGTTGCCGAGCGCTACGTCGGCACCTATGGACCGTTGACCGCCCTGTACCGGCCACCCCGCAAGGCCTGGATGGCCGAACTGGTCGAGGGATCGCGCGACCGTGCCGGCCTGCAGATGCTGCCGACCAGCGTCGCCGGTGTGCGCGGGCTGATGCGTACCCTGCGCGCGGGGGGCTACACCGGGGTGCTGCCCGACCAGGTGCCACCGCTCGGCCAGGGCGTGTGGGCGCCGTTCTTCGGTCGGCCGGCCTACACCATGACCCTGCTGCAGCGCCTGGCCCAGCAGACCGGTGCGCACGTGTTCCTGTGCGTCTGCGAGCGGCTGTCCGGCGCGCGCTTCGCCATCCGCTTCGAACCCTTCGACGGCACGGCCATGAGCGATCCGGCATCGACCCCCGAACAGGCGGCCACTGCGCTCAACGCCGGCATCGAAGGCCTGATCCGCCGCTTGCCGGGACAGTACGTCTGGGATTACGCGCGCTTCAAGCAGCCCAAGGCCGATGCGGTGGAAAGGGCGGTCGCATGAGCGTGGCCAGCCGTCTGGGCATCGTCTTCATGCGGGTGATGGCCCATGTTCCCTTGCCGGTGTCGCGCGGGTTCGGTGTGGTGCTGGGCCATCTGCTGCACGCGGTGGCGGTGCCGCGCCGGCACGTGGTCGACACCAACCTGGCCCTGTGCTTCCCGGAGAAGTCGGCGGCTGAGCGACGGCGCATCGCGCGCGAGACCTTCGTCTTCGTCGCGCAGTCCTGGCTCGACCGCAGCTGGCTGTGGCATGCGGCTGAATCGGTGGTGCGGCAGCGCCTGCGGGTGGTCGGGGCCGCGCCCGAGATCGAAGAGATGGCCCACGGCAGCGCGCCGATGATCCTGTTCGCGCCGCACTTCTATGGGCTCGATGCGGCCGCCACGGGGCTGACCATGCACACGGCGCGGCCGTCCACCACCATCTACACGACGCAACGCGATCCGCTGATCGACGACTGGATCCGCGAGGGCCGCAAGCGCTTCGGCAACGTGATCACGCTCAACCGTTCCGAGGGCATCAAGCCGATCGTGGCCGGGCTGCGCAAGGGCGGCTTGCTGTACCTGCTGCCGGACATGGACTTCGGGCGCGACCAGACGGTCTTCGTGCCCTTCTACGGCGTCCAGGCCTCGACCATTCCGTCGCTCTCGCGCTTCGCCCGGCTGGGCAAGGCCAAGGTGGTGCCGATCGTGTCGCGCCTGACCCGCACCGGCTACGACATCGAGGTGCTGCCGGCCTGGCAGAACTTCCCGAGCGACGACGCGGTGGCCGACACGGCGCTGATGAACCAGCGACTGCAGGGCTACATCGACACGATGCCTTCGCAGTACTACTGGGTGCATCGGCGCTTCAAGACGCGTCCTGAAGGCGACCCTCCGGTTTACTGAGTGCGCTGGAGGAAGGCGGCGATTTCGGCGATCACACGCTGCGGCTGCTCATGGACGATCCAGTGCGTGGCATCGGCAACCTTCACCACCTCGAGCCGCGACACGTAGTCGTCGAGCCCGTCGAGCAGCCCCGGCAGCAGGGCGCTGTCGTCCAGCGCCCAGAGCACCAGCGTCGGCACGTCGACGGTGAGCCGTTCGCGCGGCAGCAGCGGGATGGTGTCCGGCGACTGGCCCTCGAGCGGCGGCTTCAGCGGCGTCACCGCATAAAGGTTGCAGGCGCCGCGCAGGCCCGCGTCCCAGAGCGCACGGTACCGGCCCTTGAGCGGCTCGGTCAGCCAGCCGAAGCGCTCGGCACCCGCCCCCATCGCCGTGAAGAAGGGCCACAGGCGGCGGTAGTCGTCCTCGGCCAGCAAGGCCGGCGCGTCCGGCCGTGCCAGGAAATGCATGTAGGCGCTGGCCTTCTGCTGCGATGGGTTGTTTCTCAGCTCGCGCGCGAAGGTGCCGGGATGGGGCGAGTTCAGGATCACCAGGCGCCCGAGCTGTTGCGGGAAGGCGTTCGCGAAGCCCCAGCCGAAGGCGCCGCCCCAGTCGTGCGCCACCAGCGTGTCGATGCTGCCGTCGGCGCTTTCCGTGGCGGCGAGCTGGCGGATGTCCTGCACCAGCAGGTGCGGCCGATAGTCTTCGACGGCTGGTGGTGCGCTGGACTGCTCGAAGCCGCGCAGGTTCGGCGCAAGGCAGCGGTAGCCGCCGTGGGCGGGTTGCGCGAAATGCGCCAGCAGGTCGTCCCAGATGAAGGCGCCCTCCGGGAAGCCGTGGAGGAACAGCATCAGCGGACGACCGGGCGAACCGCTGGCCCGGCAACTGAGCGTGGTGCCGTTGGGCAGCGTGCGCTGGAAGGTTTCGATCATGCGGCGGTCTCCTGGGTCGGCGCTGCGGAAGAGCCGACCGGTGCCGCCACGCTCAGGGCTCGGGATGCGCCCAGCGCCACAGCAATTCGGCGGCTTCGTCGACGCCCTGCTTCTTCAGCGCCGAGAACAGTTTGACCTCGCCGCCGCCGGCCTGCAGTCGCATGATGGACAGCGCCTTGGCGCCATCGGAGCGCGTGAGCTTGTCGGACTTGGTCAGCAGGATCAGGAACTTGAGGCCGGCTTCGACGCGCGGGCGGATGACTTCGAGCAGGATCTCGTCGAGCTCGGTCATGCCGTGGCGCGGGTCGCACATCAGCACCACGCCGCGCAGGTTCTCGCGGGTGATGAGGTAGTTGCCCATCACGCGCTGCCAACGCAGCTTGGCCTCGCGCGGTACGGCCGCGTAGCCGTAGCCGGGCAGGTCGGCCAGCACCGCGTCGTCGATCTTCTGCTTGCCGAGGCCGAACAGGTTGATGTGCTGGGTGCGGCCCGGCGTCTTCGAGGCGAAGGCGAGCCGGGTCTGCTGGGTCAGCGTGTTGATGGCCGTCGACTTGCCGGCATTGGAGCGGCCGACGAAGGCGATCTCGGGCAGGTCGAAGGCCGGCAGGTGCTCCAGCTGCGGTGCACTGGTCAGGAAATGGGCGGTGTGCAACCAGCCCAGGGCCGTGCGGATCCGGTCGGGTGCAGGCGCCTCGGGGGGCGATGCGGGGGCCGGTGAGGGCGCGGTGGAGGTCATGGGACAGGCTTTCGGTACAGGGTGCCATTGTAGAATCGCCGGGTTTGCGCCATAAAACGAAGCCCCCGCTATGAAGTTGTTTGCCTCATTTCTGCTTGCAGCCCTCATGGGTGCCACCGTCGGCGCCGCCTTCGCCCAGGAGCCTGCAGCGGCTCCGGCCAAGGCCGCCAAGCCCGACCTGGCGAAGGGCGAGGCCGCATTCACCGCCAAGGCCTGCGCGTCCTGCCACAACGCCGACGGCAACTCGGCCATCGCCGCCAATCCCAAGCTCGCGCAGCAGCATCCCGAGTACATCCTCAAGCAGTTGCAGGAGTTCAAGTCGGGCAAGCGCAAGAGCCCGGTGATGCAGGGCCTGGCGTCCACGCTCAGCGACGAGGAAATGCGGGACATCGCCTGGTTCGTTGCCTCCAAGAAGCAGAAGACCGGCTTCGCGAAGGAAAAGGACCTCGTCGCGCTGGGCGAAAAGATCTACCGCGGCGGCATTGCCGACCGCCAGATCCCGGCCTGCGCCAGCTGCCACAGCCCGAACGGCGCCGGTCTTCCCGCGCAGTACCCGCGCCTGGGTGGCCAGCATGCCGACTACACCGATGCACAGCTCAAGGCATTCCGTGGCGACGGCGCTCTTGTGCGCAGTAACAGCCCGCAGATGGCCGGCGTGGCCGCCAAGCTCAACGATCGCGAGATCAAGGCCGTTTCGGATTACATCGCCGGTCTGCGCTGATTCGCCCGTTTTCGCGTGAACTAAGCGCCGACCTATCCACTCAAGCAAGGCGGGCCGATCCAGACGGATGGCCCGCCTTTGTGCTTTCCAAAGCGTCCGTTTTCTTCGTCAGCCCTCATGTCAGTCTCTACCCACGGTCTCCGCGTTCGACGCGGCCCCCACGCAGTCCGCGCCGGGGTAGAGCTGTTCTCGTCGATGCGCTTCGCCATCGCGCTGCTGACGATCATCTGCATCGCCTCGATCATCGGCACCGTGCTCAAGCAGAACGAACCGATCGGCAACTACATCAACCAGTTCGGGCCGTTCTGGGCCGCGCTCTTCCAGGCGGCACGGCTCGACGCGATCTACAGCGCCTGGTGGTTCCTGCTGATCCTGCTGTTCCTGGTGGTGAGCACCTCGCTCTGCATCGCGCGCAACACGCCGCACATCCTCAAGGACTTGAAGACCTTCAAGGAAGACATCCGGGCGCAAAGCCTGAAGGCCTTCGGCCAGCGCGCCGCGACCACGCTCGGGGAAGTGCCGGAGGCGGCCGCGAAACGAATCGGCGGGCTGCTGGCCGGCGGTGGCTGGAAGGTCAAGCTGCAGCAGCGCGAAGGTACCGGCTGGATGGTGGCCGCACGCGCCGGCGGTGCGCACAAGCTGGGCTACATCGCCGCGCACGGGGCCATCGTGCTGATCTGCATCGGCGGCCTGTTCGACGGCAATCTGGTGGTTCGGGCGCAGACCTGGTTCAACGGCAAGAGCGTCTTCACCGGCGGCGGCATGATTGCCGACGTGCCCGCCGAACACCGGCTGTCGCCCCGCAACCCGACCTTCCGCGGCAACATCCTGGTGCCCGAGGGCGGGCGCTCGAGCGTGGCCATCCTGAACCAGGCCGATGGCGTGCTGCTGCAGGAGCTGCCCTTCGCCATCGAGTTGAAGAAGTTCATCGTCGACTACTACTCGACCGGCATGCCCAAGCTCTTCGCCAGCGAGGTGGTGCTGCATGACCGCGAGACGGGCGCCGAGGTGCCCGCGCGCATCGAGGTGAACCATCCGGCCAGCTACAAGGGCGTCGAGATCTACCAGTCGAGTTTCGACGACGGCGGCTCGACCGTGAAGCTCAAGGCGGTGCCGATGGCGGCGGCTGCCAAGCCCTTCGAACTCGAAGGCACGATCGGCAGCAGTTCGGAGATCACCAACGGCAGCGACAAGCTCACGCTGGAATACGTCGCGCTGCGGGTGATCAACGTCGAAAACTTCGCCGACGAGGCGAAAGGCGCCATGACCAGTGGCGCCGATGTGCGCAAGGTCGATTTGCAGCACAGCCTCGAGTCGCGGCTGGGCGCGGCCAACAAGACCAACAAGCCGAAGGTGCTGCGCAACATCGGTCCGAGCATCGGCTACAAGCTGCGCGACGCGGCCGGGCAAGCCCGCGAGTACCAGAACTACATGGCGCCGGTCGATACCGGCGACGGCCAGCCGGTGTTCCTGCTGGGCATGCGCGAGCGCCCCGAAGACCCGTTCCGCTATCTGCGGGTGCCGGCCGACGAAAACGGCGCCATGGACGGTTTCACTCGCATGCGCGATGCATTGGCCGACGATGCCGTGCGTGCCCGCGCGGTCGAGCGCTACATCGCACGCGCCAGCGATCCGCAGCGCCCCGAACTCGCCGAGCAGTTGCGCGCTTCCACCACCCGCGCGCTGGCGCTCTTTGCCGGCACCGAGCGCGTCAAGGCCGAGGCGACCAGCCAGGGTGGCTGGCAGGCGATCGCCGAATTCATGGAGCTGAACGTGCCCGAGGCGGAGCGTGCCCGCGCCGGCGCGGTGCTGGTGCGCATCCTGAACGAGGTGTTGTTCGAAGTGCTCAACCTGAGCCGCGAGCGCGCCGGCCTGGCAGTGCTGCCGGGCGACGACAAATCGCAGGCCTTCCTCACGCAGGCGGTGCTGGCCATGAGCGACGCGCACTTCTATCCCGCGCCGGTCGCGATGATGATGACCGACTTCAAGCAGGTGCAGGCCAGCGTCTTCCAGGTGGCACGCGCGCCCGGCAAGAACATCGTCTACCTGGGCTGCCTGTTGCTGATCGTCGGCATTTTTGCCATGCTGTACGTGCGCGAGCGTCGGCTCTGGATCTGGCTGGCGCCCGAGGCGGCCGGCGGAAGCAGCGCGACGATGGCCTTCTCGGTGAATCGCCGCACGATGGACAGCGACCGCGAATTCGACAACCTCAAAGACAAGCTGCTCGACCTGCAGAAGGACCCGGCGCCATGACCATCACGACCCTCACCCTCCACGACAACTGGCGCGCACGCCGGAATGCCTTCGACTGGGTCTTCGCAGCGATCGTCGTGGCTGGGGGGCTGTTCGCGTTTTCGCGCTATGCCACCTCGATGGACATCTATGAAAAGGCGATCCTGCTCGGCACCATGCCCGCGATGATCTGGCTGGGCTGGTTCTGGCGGCCGCTGCGCTTGCTGGCTGTCGTGGTCACCGCCGCGGCGGTGCTGGCCATCATGTCCTACCAGGGCGACCTGGCACGGGCCGACACCGTGTTCTGGCTCAAGTATTTCCTTTCCAGCCAGTCGGCCATCCTCTGGATGAGCGTGCTGTTCTTCATGAGCACGGTCTTCTACTGGCTGGGTTTGTTCGGCGGCAAGCAGGGCGACGCGCTGGAGCTCATCGGGTCACGCCTCGCCTGGGCGGCGGTCACGATGGCGCTGATCGGCACCATGGTGCGCTGGTACGAAAGCCACCAGCTTGGCCCGGACATCGGCCACATCCCGGTCAGCAACCTGTATGAGGTCTTCGTGCTGTTCTGCTGGCTGACGGCGGCCTTCTATCTGTACTTCGAAGAGCGCTACGCCACGCGCGCGATCGGCGCCTTCGTGATGCTGGTGGTGAGCGCAGCCGTCGGCTTCCTGCTCTGGTACACGCTGGTGCGCGAGGCGCACGAGATCCAGCCGCTGGTCCCCGCGCTGCAAAGCTGGTGGATGAAGCTGCATGTACCAGCGAACTTCATCGGTTACGGCACCTTCGCGTTGGCCGCGATGGTCGCGTTCGCCTACCTCATCAAGGAGCAGGCGCAGGAGACGCGCTGGTACAAGCTCACGCCGATCTGGCTGCTGGGCGTGGCACTGTGCTTCGTGCCGGTGGCTTTCCGCCAGCGGGTGCAGGAGGCGGGCGGCAGCTACTGGGTGGTCTACGCGGGCATCTCGGCGCTGATTGCCGCCGGCATTCTGCTCGGCCGCAAGCGCATCGCCGCACGGTTGCCGGCCAACGAGGTGCTGGACGACGTCATGTACAAGTCGATCACCGTCGGCTTCGCCTTCTTCACCATCGCCACCGTGCTGGGGGCCCTGTGGGCGGCCGACGCCTGGGGCGGTTACTGGAGCTGGGACCCGAAGGAAACCTGGGCGCTGATCGTCTGGCTCAACTATGCGGCCTGGCTGCACATGCGGCTGGTGAAGGGCCTGCGCGGCACGGTGGCGGCCTGGTGGGCGCTGGGCGGCCTGGCGGTGACGACCTTCGCCTTCCTCGGCGTGAACATGTTCCTGAGTGGTCTGCACAGCTACGGCACGCTTTGATCTGAACGCGCCGTCGCTGCGTAACCAAATCGGGTTCTGCAACGAATTGAGGGTGAATCACCCCAGCCATTGAAAGGCGCGTCATGCCCATCCGTTCTCGCCAAGACCTCGTCGACCGCGGCTTCGTCCACGCGGCGTCCAGCGACATCACAACCCGTGCGGCTTACGAAGGCCGGCGCGACATGCTCAAGCTGCTGGCTGGGGGTGCCGCCGGTGCCGCGCTGGCTTCGTGGGCGGCGCGCGACGCGTTGGCTCAGGTTGCGGCACCCGGCAAGCTCGCACCGCTGAAGGGCGTCAAGTCCAACGTCCCTGGCGCGCAGACGATGGAAAAGCTCACCGACTACAAGGACGCGTCGAGCTACAACAACTACTACGAGTTCGGTGTCGACAAGGCCGATCCGGCGAAGAACGCCGGAACCTTGAAGACGCGCCCCTGGACCGTCGAGGTCGAAGGCCTGGTCAAGAAGCCGGGCACGTACGGCATCGAGGACCTGCTCAAGCTGAGCGCGCAGGAAGAGCGCATCTACCGCCTGCGCTGCGTCGAAGGCTGGTCGATGGTGATCCCCTGGGTCGGCTATTCGCTGGCCGAGCTCATCAAGAAGGTCGAACCGCAGGGCAATGCGAAGTACGTCGAGTTCGTCACGCTGGCCGACCCGAAAACCATGCCCTTCGTCGGCTCGCGCGTGCTCGACTGGCCCTACGCCGAGGGGCTGCGCATGGACGAGGCGATGCATCCGCTCACGCTGCTGGCCTTCGGCATGTACGGCGAGGTGCTGCCCAACCAGAACGGCGCGCCGGTGCGGCTGGTGGTGCCATGGAAGTACGGTTTCAAGAGCGCCAAGTCGATCGTCAAGATCCGCTTCGTCGAGAAGGAGCCGGGCACGGCCTGGAACAAGGCTGCGGCCAACGAGTACGGCTTCTTTTCCAACGTGAATCCGAACGTCGATCATCCGCGCTGGAGCCAGGCGACCGAGCGCCGCATCGGCGACGGCAGTGGCTTGTTCGCCAAGCGCACCAAGACCCAGATGTTCAACGGCTACGAGGCGCAGGTCGGCCAGCTGTACGCCGGCATGGACCTGAAGAAGTTCTACTGAGCCATGGCGGCCCGCGCGTGAACAGCGTGAACAAACTGCTGCTGCACCCGGTTGCGAAGCCGCTGGCCTTCGTCGCGTGCCTGCTGCCTTTCGCCTGGCTCGTGTGGGGCGCCTTCACCGACGGGCTGGGGGCGAATCCGGCGGAATACCTGATACGCGCCACTGGCGACTGGACCTTGCGCTTCCTGTGCATCGTGCTGTCGGTGACGCCGCTGCGGGTGATGTTCAAGCTCACCGGCCTGGCGCGCTACCGGCGCATGCTGGGGCTCTTCGTGTACTTCTATGTCGTCGTTCACTTGCTGAGCTACGGCTGGTTCGACATGGGCTTCGAGCTCGGCGAGATCGCCAAGGACATCGCCAAACGGCCGTTCATTCTGGTCGGCTTCTCGGCCTTCGTGCTGCTCACGCCGCTGGCGGCCACCTCCTTCAACCGGGCCATCAAGGCGCTGGGTGCGAAGCGGTGGCAACGGCTGCACAAGCTGGTCTACCTGATCGCCGCGCTCGGCCTGCTGCACTTCTTCTGGATGCGCGCCGGCAAGAACAACTTCGCGGAAGTGTTCGTCTATGCGGGCATCGTCGCGGCGCTGCTCGGCTGGCGCATCTGGCACGTCGTGCGCCAGAAGCAGGCCGCGGCGCGGCCGTCGGCCCTGCCGCGCGTCCAGCCCTCCAAGTAGGGCCGGGCGGCGCGCTTCAGTCGAAGCGTTCGCTGCGCAGTTGGTCGTCGACGCTTTCGCGCCGGCGGATGAGGCTGGCGCGGTCACCGTTCACCAGCACTTCGGCGGCGCGGCCGCGCGAGTTGTAGTTGCTGGCCATCGCCATGCAGTAGGCGCCGGCCGAGAGCACGGCGAGCAGGTCGCCCTCGCGCACGTTCAGGGCGCGGTCGCGGCCGATCCAGTCGCCGCTCTCGCAGATCGGGCCGACCACGTCGTAGGTCGTGGCGTGGCCCGACGCCCGTGCAGCCACCGGCACGATCTGGTGGAAGGCCTGGTACATCGCCGGACGCGGCAGGTCGTTCATCGCTGCATCGACGATGCAGAAGTTCTTGTCCTCGCCCGGCTTGGTGTAGAGCACCTCGGTCACGCAGACACCGGCATTGCCGACCAGCGAGCGCCCTGGCTCGACAATCAGCTTGCGACCCCCGAAGCCGCGCGCATCGAGGCGTGCGAGCAATTGCTTCCACAGCACGTCGGCGGCCGGTGGCGTGTCGTGGTTGTAGTCGATGCCCAGGCCGCCGCCGAAATCGAGGTGCTGCAGTGGAATGCCGGCTTGCTCGATGGTCTCGACCAGGTCGAGCACCCGCTCGAGTGCGTCGAGGTACGGCGAGGCTTCGGTGATCTGCGAGCCGATGTGGCAGTCGATGCCGACCACCTCGATGCCCGGCAGCGAGGCCGCATGGCGATAGGCCTGCAGCGCCCGGTCGTGCGCGATCCCGAACTTGTTGCCCTTGAGGCCGGTCGAGATATAGGGGTGCGTCTTCGGATCGACGTTGGGATTGATCCGGATGCTGATGCGGGCGCGCTGTTGTGCTTCGAGCGCCACGGCGTTGAGCACGTCCAGCTCGGCGTCGCTCTCGACGTTGAAGCAGGCGATGCCCATCGAGAGCGCCTGCCGCATCTCGTCGCGCGTCTTGCCGACGCCGGAGAAGATCACCTTGGCCGGGTCGGCGCCGGCGGCCAAAACTCGCGCCAGCTCGCCGCCCGAGACGATGTCGAAGCCGCAACCGGCTTCGGCGAAAACGCGCAGCACGCCGAGCGACGAGTTGGCCTTCATTGCGTAGCAGACCAGTGCGTCCCGGCCCTCGAAGCCGCGGCGGTAGGCCGACAGTGCCTCGAGCATCCACTGCTTGGAGTAAACGAACAGCGGCGTGCCGTGCTCACGGGCGAGCGCGGCGAGCGACATCGCTTCGACATGGAGCGAACCGTCGCGCACCGCGACCTGCGGATGCCCGGGCAGGGACGATGCCGTCATCGCGCCCCCCCGGTGCTCGCCGGCGAACTGCTCGCCGGTGCTGCTGGGGGCACTGCAGCCGCATCGGCGGGCGCAGGCGCCACCGGCGCGCTGCCGCTGCCGTCGCCGTTGCGCACCGACGGCACGAGCAGGCTGGGAAGCGTGGCGCGGTCGGCGGCCTCCGGGACGGTGGGCAGGTACAAAGGGCCCTTGAGGCCGCAGCCCGCAAGCCCGACCCCGATGGCGCAGAGGCCAAGGGTGCTCATTAGAATTTGACGGACGTTCAACATCGCGAAATTGTAATGACCGACCCCGAGTACATGGATCGTGCGGAATCCGCCTTGGCTGCCATCGAGCGCGCCTGCGACCGCATCAACGACGCCACCGAGGCCGACATCGACAACCAGCGTGTCGGCGGGATGATCACGCTGAGCTTTCCGAACGGGAGCCAGCTGATCGTCAACCTGCAGAAGCCACTGCAGGAAATCTGGCTGGCCGCCCGATCCGGTGGCTACCACTACCGGCACGACGGCACGGCCTGGGTCGACACCAAGACCCGGGAGGAGTTCTTTGCGAATCTCTCGCGGGAGGCGTCGCTGCAGGCCGGTATTCCGCTGAACTTCTCGGCCTGAGCATCCCGACTCAGTTGCGGAACAGGTCGAGGATGCGGTTGCGCTCTTCGGGCGGCGGCGGGGCGCCGATCGGTGCTCCGACGGCTGCTTCGGCGCTCGGTGAGGACTCGGCCACGCCCACACTCGCGACGCTGCGGCCCGGACCGTAGTCGTCGTAGTACCACTCGCCGCCGGCATTGATCACGCCGGCGGGTGGGGTGGGCTCGGTCACCGGAACGCCCTTGAGCGCGGTTTCCATGAAGCTGATCCAGATCGGCAGGCTCAGGCCGCCGCCGGTCTCGCGGTCGCCGAGCTTGCGCGGCGTGTCGTAGCCGATCCAGGCGATGGCGGTCATCGTCGGCTGGAAGCCGGCGAACCACGCGTCCAGGGAATCGTTGGTGGTGCCGGTCTTGCCGTAGATGTCCGGGCGCTTGAGGGTGGCCTGCGCCTTCGCGGCGGTGCCGCCGCTGGCGACCGACTGCAGCAGGCTGTCCATGATGAAGGCGTTGCGCTGCGGAATGGCGCGCATGCTTTCGTTGAGCAGCGGCGGCTGGGTCTCGACCAGCACCTTGTCCTTGTGGTCCGTCACCCGGGTGATCAGGTAGGGATTGACACGGTAGCCGCCGTTGGCGAACACCGAATAGGCGGTCGCCATCTGCATCGGCGTGACCGAGCCGGCGCCGAGCGCCATGGGCAGGTAGGCCGGGTGCTTTTCCTTCTCGAAGCCGAAGTTGCCGATCCAGTCCTGGGCGTAGCGCGTGCCGATCGATTGCAGGATGCGGATCGACACCATGTTCTTGGACTTCATCAGCGCCCGGCGCATCGACATCGGGCCTTCGAAGCCGCCGTCGTAGTTCTTGGGCTCCCAGGGCTGGCCGCCGGTGGTGCCGGCGTCGAAGAACAGCGGGCCGTCGTTGATCACGGTCGCCGGCGAAAAGCCCTTTTCGAGCGCAGCCGAATAGATGAAGGGCTTGAAACTGGAGCCCGGCTGGCGCCAGGCCTGCGTGACGTGGTTGAACTTGTTCTTGCCGAAGTCGAAGCCACCGACCATCGCCTTGACCGCGCCGTCGCGCGGATCGAGCGCCACGAAGGCGCCTTCGACCTCGGGCAGTTGCGTGATCTCGAAGGTGTTCTTCGGGGTCCGTGCCACGCGGATCACCGCGCCGCGGCGAACCTTGATGTTGGGCGGCGCCTTGTCGGAGAGCCCCGATTGCGCAGGCTTGAGCCCTTCGCCGTTGATCTGCAGGGTGTCGCCGTTCGCGCGCACGGCCGTGATCTCCTTCGCGTTGGCCTTCAGCACCACCGCCGACATCACGTCGCCGTTGTCCGGATGTTCGGCGAGGGCATCGTCCACCGCTTCGTCGAGCTCCTTCGGGTCGTCCGGCAGATCGACGAACTTCTCGGGGCCGCGGTAGATCTGGCGGCGCTCGTAGTCCATGATGCCCTTGCGCAGCGACTTGTACGCTGCTGCCTGGTCGGCGGCCACGAGGGTGGTGTAGACCTTCAGCCCGCGCGTGTAGGTGCTGTCGCCGTACTGGCTGTACATCAGCTGGCGCACCGTTTCGGCCACGTATTCGGCATGCAGCCGCGTCGGGTCGGCGGCGTCGCGCAGGTGCAATTCTTCCTTCTTGGCTTCCGTGGCCTGTTCGGCCGTGATGAAGCCGGCGTCGCGCATGCGGTCGATCACATAAAGCTGGCGGCCCCGGGCCCGCGAGGGGTTGCTCACCGGGTTGTTGGCGCCTGGCGCCTTCGGGAGGCCGGCCAGCATCGCGGCCTGGGCGATCGTGATGTCCTGCAGCGGCTTGCCGAAGTAGGCCTCCGAGGCGGCCGCGAAACCGTAGGCGCGGTTGCCCAGGTAGATCTGGTTCAGATAGATCTCGAAGATCTGGTCCTTGCTGAGCAGATGTTCCAGCTTGAAGGTCAGTAGCACTTCGTAGATTTTGCGCGTGAGCGTCTTCTCGGAGCTCAGGTACACGTTGCGCGCCACCTGCATCGTGATGGTGGAGGCGCCCTGGCTCTTAACCCGGTTCATGTTGGCGAGGCCGGCGCGGACCAGGCCCTTGTAGTCGACGCCGCCGTGGTCGTAGAAGCGCGCATCCTCGGCGGCCAGAACGGCGTCCTTCATCACCTTCGGAATGGTGGCGATCGGCGTGAGGTTTCGGCGCTCTTCACCGAACTCGCCGATCAGCGTGCCTTCGGACGAGAACACGCGCAGCGGGAGTTTGGGCCGGTAGTCCGCGAGTTCGGAAATGTCCGGCAGATTGGGATAGGCCACCGCCAGGGCGACGGCGATCACGCAGGCCAGCGCCACCGCCCCGGCCGCGACGATGCCGGCGCTCCAGAGCAGGAGGCGAATGAGCCACGTCAGCCACCAGGGGCGTGCCGGAGCGGTCTTGGGGCGCCGCGCGGGGCGAGAGGAATCAGACATGTGGGGGGGCTGGGTCACCGCGCATTATAAAAACGAGGGACGGTGCAAGCGGGGACTTGCTTTCGTCGGAAGACTACTAAAGACGTATCGCGTCACGTAAGTTGCAGAAGGGAACAGGTGCGTTAACTTTTGACAACGATGCGGCGAGTGCGGGTTCGGGATTGCTGGAGGTCGTGGGATGTTGCTGCTAGCATGCAACCATACGCAATTTTTTCCAATCGTTACAAACGGATGGGATCGACCTTGACCGCCTTCGGATCGTTGTTTCGTCGTCAGCCCGCACCGTTGGTGGGGCTGGACGTGAGTTCGTCCAGCGTCAAACTGGTCGAACTGGGGCGCGATCCCGGCGGAAAGCTGGTTCTGGAGCGTTGCGCCATCGAGCCGTTGGAGCGCGGCTGGATCACCGATGGCAACGTCGAGAAGTTCGACGAGGTCGCCGAAGCGGTCCGCCGAGCGGTGCGCAAGAGCGGCACCAAGACCCGCAACGTGGCACTCGCGCTGCCGCCCTCGGCCGTCATCACCAAGAAGATCATGCTGCCTGGCGGCATGAGCGAGCAGGAGCTCGAACTGCAGGTCGAGTCCGAGGCCAACCAATACATTCCCTTCTCGCTGGATGAAGTGAGCCTGGACTTCTGCGTCATGGGCCAGAGTGCCAATTCGGCGGGCGACGTCGAGGTGCTCATCGCCGCCTCTCGCAAGGAGAAGGTACAGGACCGCCAAGGCCTGGCCGAAGCAGCGGGCCTCAAGGCCATGATCCTGGACGTGGAGTCCTATGCCTCCCGACTGGCCACCGCGCGCCTGATCGAGCAATTGCCTGGCCAGGGCCGCGATGCGGTAGTGGCGCTGTTCGAAGTCGGCGCCTACACGACCAGCATGCAGGTCTTGCGCAATCAAGAGGTGCTGTACGACCGCGACCAGGCATTCGGTGGCGCCCAGCTGACCCAGCTCATCGTGCGTCAATACGGGTTTTCCGTGGAAGAGGCGGAGGCCAAGAAGCGAAGCGGCGACCTGCCCGATGACTACAACGCGGGCGTGCTCAAGCCCTTCGTGGCCAGCATCGCCCAGGAAATCGCGCGCGCGCTGCAGTTCTTCTTTACCAGCACGCCGCACAACCGGGTCGACTACGTGCTGTTGGCCGGCGGATCGGCGGCACTTCCGGGGCTGACGAGCGCGGTCACGCGCCAGACATCTTTCGCCTGTTCGCTGGTGAATCCATTCGATGGCATGGGGTTCGGCTCGGGCATTCGCGAGAAGAAGGTCAAGCGCGAGGCGCCCTCGTACCTGACGTCGTGCGGCCTGGCGATGCGGAGGTTCCTGCAGTGATCCTGATCAACCTACTGCCGCACCGCGAGGCGGCGCGCAAGCGTCGCCGCGAGAGCTTCTACGCCACGCTCGGGGCGGCGGCGTTGCTGGGCGGGCTCATCGCGGGTGCTGCCTATGTCTGGTACCAGGCGCAAATAGCGAGTCAGCAGGCGAAGAACAACTACCTGACGTCCGAGATCAAGAAGCTCGAATCCGAGATCAAGGAAATCTCGACGCTGCAGGCTGAAATCGCCGCCCTCAAGGCGCGTCAGCAGGCGGTGGAAGACCTGCAGGGCGACCGCAACATGCCGGTGCACCTGCTCAATGAACTGGTGCGTCAGCTGCCGGATGGCGTCTATCTGGCCAGCATGAAGCAGGACGATCGGGCCGTGACGCTGCAGGGCATGGCGCAGTCGAACGAACGGGTGTCCGAATTGCTGCGCAATCTGGGCAACAGCAGCCCTTGGCTGGTGAAGCCCGAACTGGTCGAAATCACCGCCGGCACCGTGGCGCTGACCCCGCGCGACCAGCGCCGCGTGGCGAACTTCACCATGCGCATCGGGTTGAAGCGGCCGACGGACGGACAGAAGCCCGAGGGCGGTGCCGGTTCGGTGCCGGCAAGAGGGGCCGGCGGCACTGCCGCCGCTCCGGTCAAAGGTTAAGGGGCCCGCGAATGGCGACCAAGAAATCAGCTCCCCGCGTCGACGTCGGCGATGCGTTGCGGCGCGTGGCCGAGCAGTTCCAGGGGCTCAATCCCAACGACCCGTCGGTCTGGCCGGCTGCGCCGCGCTACCTGCTGTGCGTTGCGATCACGGCGCTCGTGCTGGTGGCCCTGTGGTTCGTCTGGCTGACGAATTCGAACGACGAACTGGAGGCGGAGCGCGCCAAGGAAGTCACGCTGCGCGTCGACTACCAGAAGAAGGTCGCCCAGGCGGCCAACCTCGACCTCCTGAAGAAGCAGCGTGAACAGGCGCAGCAGTATGTGACGCTGCTCGAAAAGCAGTTGCCCAGCAAGGCGGAAATGGACGCGCTGCTTTCCGACATCAACCAGGCCGGCCTGGGCCGCAGCCTGCAATTCGAACTGTTCCGCCCGGGACAGGTGGCCGTTCGCGACTACTACGCCGAGCTGCCGATCGCCGTCCGCGTGAGCGGCAAGTACCACGACATGGGCGCTTTCGTCGCCGATGTGGCCAACCTGTCGCGCATCGTCACCTTGAACAATCTGTCGATCACGCCGCAGAAAGACGGCGCGCTGACCATGGATGCCACCGCGCGAACCTACCGCTACCTCGACGATGAAGAGCAAGCGACGCAGCGGCGCGCGGCGGCTTCCGGAGCGAAGAAAAAATGAGATGCGCCAAAGCGTTGGGGCTCTGCGCCGTGGTGACGGTTCTCAGCGGATGCTGGGGTTCCGAGCAACAGGATCTGCAGCAATGGATGGCCGAGGAGCGCGCCAAGGTGCGCCCCACGGTGCAACCCCTGGCCGAACCCAAGAAGTTCACCCCGCAGGCCTATACCGAAGGTGCGGCGTTCGAGCCCTTCAACAGCCAGAAGCTGACGCAGGCCCTGCGGCGCGACTCGGCCCAGCCCAGCACGTCCGGGCTGATCGGGCCCGAGCTGACGCGGCGCAAGGAGGCCCTCGAGTCCTATCCGCTCGATGCGATGGCCATGGTCGGCAGCATGAATCGCAGCGGTCGGCCGGTGGCGCTGATCCGTGTCGACAAACTGCTCTATCAGGTGCGCGTGGGCAACTACCTGGGCCTGAACTACGGGCGCATCACCCATATCAACGAAACCGAACTGGCCTTGCGTGAAATCGTGCAGGACGCCGCCGGTGAATGGATCGAACGCGCGGCGACGCTGGAACTGCAAGAGAGGTCGAAATGAGTCAACAACAAGCAATGGTCGTTCGGTGGGTCCGCGGCGCCGGCCTCGCGCTCGGGATGCTCGCAGCCATGGCTGGAGCCCAGGCGCAGAACGCCATCGAGTCGGTCACGACCTCGATGCAATCGGGCGCGGAAGTCGTCCGCATCGACCTCACGCAAGCGCTGTCCGCGCCACCGGCGGGCTTCGCCATTCAGACGCCGGCGCGCATTGCGCTGGATTTCCCCGGGGTGACCAATGCCATCGGCCGCTCGGCGGTCGAGGTCAATCAGGGCAATCTGCGCTCCATCAATGTCGTTCAGGCCGGCGAGCGCACGCGGCTTGTCCTCAACCTGAAGCAGGCCACCGCATACAAGACCGAGATCCAGGGCCGGTCGCTGCTGGTGGCGCTGGAACCAGTGGCGGGTGCGGCCTTGGCAACGTCGGCATCGGCCAGCTTTGCCGAAAACCGCAACCGTGACACCTTGCCACTGCGCGACGTGGATTTCCGGCTCGGCGCCGACAACACCGGTCGGGTGATCGTCGATCTGGCGAACAACCAGGTGGGCGTCGATATCCGTCAACAGGGCAAGAACCTGGTTGTCGAATTCACCAAGTCGACGCTTCCCGAGGGGCTGCGGCGCCGCCTCGATGTCTCGGACTTCGGGACCCCGGTGCAACTGATCACCGCCCAGCAATCCGGCGACCGCGTGCGCATGACCATCGAGCCCAAGGGCGAGTGGGAGCACAGCGCCTACCAGAGCGAAAACCAGTTCGTGGTGGAAGTCCGTCCGCGCAAGGTCGACCCGACCAAGCTCACGCAGGGCGTGGGCTACAGCGGTGAAAAGCTCTCGCTGAACTTCCAGAACATCGAGATCCGCTCGCTGCTGCAGGTCATCGCCGACTTCACGAACTTCAACATCGTCACCTCCGATTCCGTGACGGGTGCCCTGACGCTGCGCCTCAAGGACGTACCCTGGGACCAGGCGTTGGACATCATCATGCAGGCCAAGAACCTGGGCCTGCGCAAGAACGGCAGCGTGCTCTGGATCGCTCCCAAGGACGAGATCAACGCCAAGGAGAAGATGGAGTTCGAGGCCAAGGCGGCGATCGAAACCCTCGAGCCCCTGCGCACGCAGTCGTTCCAGCTCAACTACACCAAGGCCTTGATCATTGCGCAGGGCCTGACCGGCACCGGCGCCAGTTCGGGCGGCGGCGGCGGCGGCGGTTCCAATGCGACCCGCATCCTGAGCCCGCGCGGCAGCGTGATCGCCGAGTCGCGTACCAACCAGCTGTTCGTGTCCGACGTGCCGACGCGTCTGGCACAGGTGGCCGAGCTGATCCAGAAGCTCGACGTGCCGGTGCGCCAGGTGCTGATCGAGGCGCGCATCGTCGAGGCCTCCGACACCTTCGGCCGGTCGCTGGGGGTTCGCCTGGGCGGCGGGGCCATCAACTCGCGCACGGCGATCGGCACCTATCCCAACGTGACCGGCGGCGGCACGACGACCACGGTGACGAACGGCGTGGCCACATCCACCAGCACCAGCCCCAACGTCAGCTTCCCGCAATTCACGCAGAGCAATTTCGTCAGCCTGCCGTCCACCGGCGTGTCCGGCAACGGCAACGACCCCGGCACCTTCGCGATCTCGCTCTTCAACTCCAGCCTGTCGCGCATGTTGAACCTGGAGATCTCCGCGCTCGAGGCGGACGGCAAGGGCAAGGTGGTGTCCAGCCCGCGCGTCGTGACGGCCGACCAGACCAAGGCGCTGATCGAGCAGGGCACCGAACTGCCCTACCAGGTCGCCACCTCCAGCGGCGCGACGTCGATCGCCTTCCGCAAGGCGAACCTGAAGCTGGAAGTGACGCCGCAGATCACGCCGGAAGGCAACATCATCCTGACGCTGGACGTCAACAAGGACACGGTGGGCCAGGCCACGACCGCGGGCTTCGCGATCAACACGAAGCACGTGCAGACCGAGGTGCTGGTGGAGAACGGTGGCACCGTCGTCATCGGTGGTATCTTCGAGATGACCGAGACGAACAACGAATCGCGTATTCCGGTGTTGGGTGAAGTGCCCTTTCTCGGCGCCCTGTTCCGCACCCGCGATCGCACCTACAACAAGACCGAAATGCTGGTTTTCATTACGCCGAAGATGATCACCGACCGCAACGCCGCACGTTGATGAAGCGTGGAGATTGCTAGCGTCGTCGGAGCACCGACGGTCGCTCTCGTCGGTTTGCCCGGTTCGGGAAAGTCCGCCGTCGGCCGGCGGCTCGGGCAGCAGCTGGGGTGGCGCTTCGTCGACACCGACCACTGCATCGAAGATCGCATCGGCTGCACCATCCGGGAATACTTCGATCGCGAAGGCGAGGACGCCTTTCGTGACGTCGAGGAAGAGGTGCTTGCCGAGTTGACCTCGTCGGTTCGGCAGACTGTGATGGCCACCGGAGGCGGCTCGGTGCTGAGGGTGTCGAACCGGCAGCACCTGCGCGAGCGGACCCATGTCGTCTACCTGCGTTCGTCGCCCGAAGAACTGCTCAAGCGGCTGCGCCACGACACCAAGCGGCCCCTGCTGCAGGTGGCCGATCCGCTCCAGCGCTTGAAGGATCTCCATGCGGTGCGCGATCCGCTCTACTGCGAGATCGCCCACACCACCGTCGATACCGGCCGACCGTCGATCGCCATGCTCGTCGGCACCATCGTGCAGCAGCTCGCCCAGGCCGGCATCGTCCTCCCCGCGCCGGCACCGGACGGTGACCCGACGCCTTGAGCCGCGCGCCCCGCCGCAGCGCCTAAACTTGCGGACATGCTCACACCGGTTTCTCCCGCGGCGCCTCAGCGTGTCGACATCGCGCTCGGCGATCGCAGTTATCCGATCCTGATCGGCGCCGGGCTGCTCGGCGATGCCGTCAGCTTCGACGGCCTGCCGCCCGCGGCGAGCGCAATGATCGTCACGAACACCACTGTCGGGCCGCTCTACCTGCCCGCGCTTCAAAAGGCGCTGGCCGGGCGATTCGCCGCGGTGCATGTGCTCGCGCTGCCGGACGGCGAGGTCCACAAGGACTGGACCACGCTGAACCTGATCTTCGACGCCCTGCTGCAACACGGGTGCGACCGGAAGACGGTGTTGTTCGCGCTTGGCGGCGGCGTGGTCGGCGACATGACCGGCTTTGCCGCTGCGAGCTACATGCGCGGCGTGCCCTTCGTGCAGGTGCCGACGACGCTGCTGGCGCAGGTCGATTCGTCCGTCGGCGGCAAAACGGCGATCAACCATCCGCTGGGCAAGAACATGATCGGCGCCTTCTACCAGCCGCAGCGGGTGCTGTGCGACCTGGCGACGCTGACGACCCTGCCGCCGCGCGAGCTCAGTGCCGGCCTGGCCGAGGTGATCAAGTACGGGCCGATCTACGACATGGCCTTCTTCGACTGGATCGAGGCGAACCTGCCGGCGCTGCGGGCGCAGGACCCGGCCGCACTGGCGCACGCGGTGCGGCGCAGTTGCGAGATCAAGGCCGAGGTGGTCGGCCAGGACGAGCGTGAAAGCGGCCTGCGGGCGATACTGAATTTCGGCCACACCTTCGGCCACGCGATCGAATCGGCGCTCGGCTATGGCGAGTGGTTGCATGGCGAGGCCGTGGGTTGCGGCATGGTGATGGCAGCGCACCTTTCGCAACGGCTGGGCGGCGTCGACGAGGCTTTCGTGCGGCGCCTGACGGCCTTGATCGAACGGGCCGGGCTGCCGACCGTCGCGCCGCGTTTCGGCGCCGAACGCTACCTCGAACTGATGCGGGTCGACAAGAAATCCGAGGCGGGCGAGATCCGCTTCGTCGTCATCGACGCGCCGGGCTCCGCCGTGATGCGGGCCGCGCCCGACGCGATGGTGCGCGAGGTGCTGGCGGCCTGTGGTGCGGCCTGAGGCGATGGGGTTCGGGCGCGCGCGATGACCGAACTCGCCCCTGTCGCCAGCCATGCAGCGCGTTCGCGCGGCCGCCGCCATGCGGAGCCACCGGCCCCCACGCGCGACGCCTTTCAGCGCGACCGCGATCGCATCGTCCACTCCACCGCCTTCCGCCGGCTGGTCTACAAGACGCAGGTCTTCCTCAACCACGAAGGCGACCTGTTCCGCACCCGGCTCACGCATTCGCTGGAGGTGGCACAGCTGGCGCGTTCGATCGCCCGGGCGCTACGGCTGAACGAGGACCTGGTCGAGGCGATCGCGCTGGCCCACGACCTCGGTCACACGCCCTTCGGCCATGCCGGCCAAGACGCGCTGGACGCCTGCATGGCGGGCCACGGCGGCTTCGAGCACAACCTGCAGAGCCTGCGGGTGGTCGATGCGCTCGAGCACCGCTATCCGCAGTACGACGGCCTGAACCTCAGCTTCGAGACCCGCGAAGGCATCCTCAAGCATTGCTCGCGCGCCAATGCCGAGCGCATCGAAGCCGCCGAGCCGAACGGCGTCGCCCGGCGCTTTCTCGAGCGGACGCAACCCAGCCTGGAAGCGCAGCTGTGCAACCTGGCCGACGAGATCGCCTACAACGCGCACGACATCGACGACGGCGTGCGCTCGGGGCTGATCGGCATGGAGCAGCTGGCCGAGGTCGAACTCTTCGAGCGCTACCGCTGCGAGGCGCTGGCCGAGCATCCGGCGCTTGCCGGGCGCCGCATGCTCTATGAAACCATCCGCCGGATGCTGAGCGCGCAGGTCTACGACGTGATCGACGCCACGCGCGCGGCCATCGACGCCGCGTCGCCGGCCGACGCCGACGCCGCGCGGCAGGCCGGGCCGCTCGTGCTGTTCGGCGATGCCATGCGTGCACAGTCGGTGGCGCTCAAGCGCTTCCTGTTCCGCGATCTGTACCGCCACCCCCAGGTCATGCAGACCACGACGCAGGCGCAAGAAGTGGTGCGCGCACTGTTCACGGCCTACCTCGACCGGCCTGCGGAAATGCGGCCGTCCTTCGCCGAGCGCGTCGACCGGCCGCGCGCCGTGGCGGACTACATCGCCGGCATGACCGACCGCTTCGCCATGCGCGAGCACGAGCGTCTCACCGGGCGCGCATGGACCGCATGAGCCGAACCCGGAACGCCGGCCGTGGCCTGCCGCTCCCCACCCTGGCCGTGCTGGCCGCGGGGGTGAGTGCGGCCCTGCACCTGGGCAAGTTGCCGCCGGCGGTCAGTGCGCTGCAGGCTTCGCTCGGCCTCGGGCTGGTGCAGGCCGGCTTCCTGCTGGCGCTGGTGCAGATCGCCGGCATGACGCTCGGCCTGCCCATGGGGCTCGCGGCCGACACGATCGGCCTGCGTCGCAGCCTGCTCGCAGGCCTGGCCTTGCTCACCCTGGCGAGTCTGCTCGGCGGCGCGGTCGGCGCGCTGGGCCTCACCGGCGACACGGCCATCGGCTGGCTGCTTGCACTGCGGGCGTTCGAGGGCCTGGGTTTCCTGCTGGTCGTGATGCCCGCGCCGGCGTTGATCCGCGCCACGGCGCCGCCCGACCGCGAAAAGGCGGCGCTTGGCTGGTGGGGTGCCTACATGCCGCTCGGCGTGGCGCTCGCGCTGCTGATCGGCCCGTTCCTGATCGGCGCCGCCGGTTGGCCGGTCTGGTGGTGGGCGCTGGCCGCCGTCTCGGCCCTGGCGGCGATCGGCGTCATGCGGTGGGTGCCGAAGTCGCCACGCGCGACCGGCGCGCCGCGCGATGCGAGCTGGCACGGCCGCCTGCGCGGCACGGTCGGTTCGACCGGCCCCTGGCTGGTCGCCGCCGCCTTCGCGGTGTATTCGGCGCAGTGGATCGCCGTCATCGGATTCCTGCCGTCGATCTACACCGGCGCCGGCGTGCCGGCCGGCCTGAGCGCAGTGCTCACCGCCTGCGCCGCCGCCATGAACATCGGCGGCAATGTGCTTGCTGGCCGTTGGCTGCAACGCGGCACGCCGCCGGGCCGGCTGCTGCACTGGGGCTATGCGGCGATGGCGGTGGGTGCGGCGGCCGCCTTCGCCCAGGTCGGCACCGGCGCCGACGCGGTGGGGCTGCCGCCGGTGCTGCGCTATGGCGCGGTCTGCCTGTTCTCCCTGGCCGGCGGCATGGTGCCGGCGACCTTGTTCGTGCTGGCGGTGCGGGTCGCGCCCGGTGCATCGATGGTCGCCACCACCGTCGGACTGATGCAGCAGGCCTCCGCACTGGGGCAGTTCGCAGCGCCGCCGCTGGTCGCCTGGCTGGCGCACCGCGTCGGCGGGTGGCAGTGGACCTGGGCCGTCACCGGCGTCTGCGCGCTGGCCGGCATCGGTCTGGCAACCGGGCTCGCGCGTCGCGTCGCGCCGGCGGGAGTGCCCGCGTGACGAACAGGGCCCCTGCAGCCGCTGGCGTGCCGACCTCGTCCGGCGCTGAGACAATCGCTGCCGCCCAAGCCGAAGCCGACACGCGCCACTGGCTAGAAACTGCGGTCATCGGCCTCAACCTGTGCCCCTTCGCCAAGGCGGTGCATGTGAAGCGGCAGATCCACTACGCGGCGCACCTGGCCTCCGACGACGACGCCGGCCTCCTGGATGCGCTCCTGGCCGAGGCCCGGGCGCTGGCGGAACTTCCCGCGTCCGAGCGCGACACCACCCTCTTGATGGCACCGAACACCTTGGCCGATTTCCTGGACTTCAACGATTTCACCGCGCGCGCGGAGCAGCGGCTGGCGCGCGCTGGTTTCGAAGGCGTGATGCAACTGGCGAGCTTTCATCCGCGCTTCCAGTTCGCGGGCACCGAGGCGGACGACATCGGCAACGCGACCAACCGTGCGCCGTACCCGACGCTGCATCTGCTGCGCGAGGAGAGCATCGACCGCGCGGTGGAAGCCTTCCCGGACCCGGAGGCCATCTTCGAGCGCAACATCGAGACATTGGAGGCGCTGGGCGCCAGCGGATGGGCCGCGCTGAACGTCGGCCCGGGCGGAGCGGTGCGATGAGCAAGGTCGACAAGGCGGCCAAGGCCGAAGCCGACGTGCTGCAGGAACTGCGGCCTGGGCAGTCCGTCGAACTGCTTAAGGAGCTGCACATCCTCACCCGCGAGGGCCGGCTCAACCAGGATTCGCGCCGCAAGCTCAAGCAGGTCTACCACCTGTTCCAGTTCATCGAGAAGCTGCTGCGCGAGCTGCCGGAGGAGGGCGCCCACGCCACGCTGGCCGACCACGGCGCGGGCAAGTCCTACCTCGGCTTCATCATCTACGACCTGTTCTTCAAGGCACTGGGCGGTGGCCATGTCTACGGCATCGAGACCCGCAGTGAGCTGATCGAGAAATCGCGCACTCTGGCCACGCGTCTTGGCTTCGACCGCATGGCCTTTCTCAACCTGACCGTGGCCGAATCGACCCATGCGAGCGAGCTGCCCGCGCAGATTGACGTGGTGACCGCCCTGCATGCCTGCGACACCGCGACCGACGACGCCATCGCGTTCGGGCTGGCGAAGCAGGCGAAGTTCATGGTGCTGGTGCCGTGTTGCCAGGCCGAGGTCGCGGCCTGTCTGCGCCAGACCAAGGCGCTGGCCCTGTCGCGCACGCCGCTGGCCGAGCTGTGGCGGCATCCGTTGCACACGCGCGAAATCGGCAGCCAGCTCACCAACGTGCTGCGTTGCCTGTACCTCGAGGCGCAGGGCTACCAGGTCACGGTGACCGAACTGGTCGGCTGGGAGCACAGCATGAAGAACGAGCTCATCATCGCGCGGCGGACCGGGCATCCGAAGGCCAGCGCCGCCGAGCGGCTGCGCAGCCTGCTGGCGGAGTTCGGCCTGTCGTCGCTGCTGGAAACGCGCTTCCGCCTGCCCTGACGTCTGCTCGCCTGACCCGCGCCGCCATGGCTCGCCTGCCCCGACTCTCGCTGGCCGACCAGCTGCACCACGTCATCCAGCGTGGCAACAACCGCCAGGCCATCGTCATCGACAACGTCGACCGGGAGCGGTTGTTGGCGCTGTGGGCCGAGCACGCCCCGCGCTTCGGCGTCGCCCTGCATGCCTATGTCCTGATGGACAACCACTTTCATCTGCTGGCAACGCCCACCACGGCGGAGGGCCTGCCGAAGTTCATGCAGGCGGTCGGGCGCAGCTACGTCCGCAGCTTCAACGATCGCCACGGCCGCAGCGGCACGCTGTGGGAGGGGCGCTACCGCGCCACGGTGCTACAGGCGGAACGCTACCTGCTGCCGTGCATGGTCTACATGGATCTCAACCCGGTCCGCGCTGGCATGGCCGTCGAGGCACGCGACTTTCCGTGGTCGAGCCACCCGCACTACGTCGGTCTGCGCACCGACCGCTTCCTGACGCCACATCCGCTGTATTGGACGCTGGGCAACACGCCCTTCGCACGTGAGGCAGCGTATGCCGAACGGGTGCGCGTCGGCATCGCCGCACACGACCAGCAATTGCTGACCGAGTCCGCGCTGCAAGGCTGGGCCGCGGGCGACGAGCGCTTTGTCGCTCAGTTGCAGGAGGCGACCTCGCGGCGCCTCGTCAAAGCCCGAGCCGGTCGGCGTCCGCAGTTGCCCCGCGCCTGAGCGCCTGAGCACGGGGGTGGCGGACTCGCAGGATCGATACTCTCGAAGTCATTCAATATGTCCCCGATTAATGCTCGAATAAATTAATCTGGATTTATTGAGTATCTGACCCCAAATAAAGTGCTTGGCATTGTTTGTGCAACGCAATATCCTCCCTTTCCCTGCGAAATTTCCGCGATGAATGAAGGAGTGCGTCCATGACGACGGAAGCCGAGATCCAGTACCTGGAACAACACGGGCTGTATTCGTCCAGCCACGAGCATGACGCTTGTGGCCTGGGCTTCGTGGCGCACATCAAGGGCGAGAAGCGGCACGACATCGTGACGCAGGCGCTCAAGATCCTCGAGAACATCGACCATCGCGGCGCCGTCGGTGCCGACAAGCTGATGGGCGACGGCGCCGGCATCCTGATCCAGATCCCTGACGCGCTGTACCGCGAAGAAATGGGCAAGCAGGGTGTCGAGCTCCCGCCCTATGGCGAATACGGCGTCGGCATGATCTTCCTGCCCAAGGAGCACGCCTCGCGCATGGCCTGCGAGCAGGAGATGGAGCGTGCCATCAAGGCCGAAGGCCAGGTGCTGCTGGGCTGGCGCGATGTGCCGGTCAACCGCGACATGCCGATGTCTCCGGCGGTGAAAAAGACCGAGCCCATCCTGCGCCAGGTCTTCATCGGCCGCGGCAACGACGTCATCGTGCAGGACGCGCTCGAGCGCAAGCTGTACGTCATCCGCAAGACCGCCAGCGCCAACATCCAGAACCTGGAACTCAAGCACAGCAAGGAATACTACGTTCCGAGCATGTCGAGTCGCACCGTGGTCTACAAGGGCCTGCTGCTGGCCGACCAAGTGGGCGTGTACTACCTCGACCTGTCCGACGAGCGCTGCATCTCGGCCATCGGCCTGGTGCACCAGCGCTTCTCGACCAACACCTTCCCCAAGTGGCCGCTGGCCCACCCGTACCGTTACGTCGCCCACAACGGCGAAATCAACACGGTGCGCGGCAACTACAACTGGATGAAGGCGCGCGAAGGCGTGATGGCCTCGCCGGTGCTCGGCCCCGACCTGAAGAAGCTGTACCCGATCAGCTTCGCGGGCCAGTCCGACACCGCCACCTTCGACAACTGTCTCGAGCTCATGACGATGGCCGGCTACCCGATCAGCCAGGCCGTGATGATGATGATCCCGGAGCCCTGGGAGCAGCACGAGAAGATGGACGAACGCCGCCGCGCCTTCTACGAATACCACGCCGCGATGATGGAGCCGTGGGACGGCCCGGCCTCGATCGTCTTCACCGACGGCCGGCAGATCGGCGCCACGCTCGACCGCAACGGCCTGCGCCCCTCGCGCTACTGCGTGACCGACGACGACCTGGTCATCATGGCGTCGGAATCCGGCGTGCTGCCGGTGCCGGAGCACAAGATCGTCCGCAAGTGGCGGCTGCAGCCCGGCAAGATGTTCCTGATCGATCTGGAGCAGGGCCGCATGATCGACGACGACGAGCTCAAGGCCTACGTCGTCAACACCAAGCCCTACAAGCAGTGGATCGAAAACCTGCGCATCAAGCTCGACAGCGTCGATGCGCCGGCCGCCGAAGCGCCTGCCAGCGCGGTCTCGCTGCTCGATCGCCAGCAGGCCTTCGGCTACACGCAGGAAGACATCAAGTTCCTCATGTCGCCGATGGCGCAGGCCGGCGAAGAGGGCATCGGTTCGATGGGCAACGACAGCCCGCTGGCGGTGCTGTCGAGCAAGAACAAGACGCTCTACAACTACTTCCGGCAGATGTTCGCCCAGGTGACGAACCCGCCGATCGACCCGATCCGCGAAGCGATCGTGATGTCGCTCAACAGCTTCATCGGCCCCAAGCCGAACCTGCTGGACATCAACCAGGTCAACCCGCCGATGCGGCTGGAAGTGAGCCAGCCCATTCTCGACTTCGCCGACATGGCGAAGCTGCGCGACATCGAGCAGCACACGCAGGGCAAGTTCCGCAGCACGACGCTCGACATCACCTACCCGGCCGACTGGGGCCGCGAGGGCGTCGAAGCCAAGCTGGCCTCGCTCTGTGCGGAGGCAGTCGATGCGATCAAGGGCGGCAGCAACATCCTGATCGTGAGCGACCGCGCAGTCAGCGCGACGCAAGTGGCGATCCCCGCGCTGCTGGCGTCCAGCGCCATCCACCAGCATCTGGTGCGCGAGGGCCTGCGCACGACGGCCGGCCTGGTGGTCGAAACCGGCAGCGCCCGTGAAGTGCATCACTTCGGCGTGCTGGCAGGCTACGGCGCCGAAGCCGTGCATCCGTACCTGGCCATGGAAACGCTCGCCGCGATCCACGAGGACCTGCCGGGCGACCTGTCGGCCGAGAAGGCCATCTACAACTATGTGAAGGCGATCGGCAAGGGCCTGTCGAAGATCATGTCCAAGATGGGCGTGAGCACCTACATGAGCTACTGCGGCGCCCAGCTGTTCGAGGCCATCGGCCTGAACGCGAACACGGTGGACAAGTACTTCACCGGCACCGCGAGCCGCGTCGAAGGCATCGGCGTGTTCGAGATCGCGGAAGAGGCGCTGCGCATGCATGCGGCCGCCTTCGGCGACGACCCGGTGCTGGCCAGCATGCTGGATGCCGGTGGCGAGTACGCCTGGCGCACCCGCGGCGAAGACCACATGTGGACGCCGGACGCGATCGCGAAGCTGCAGCACAGCACCCGCGCCAACAACTGGAGCACCTACAAGGAATACGCCCAGATCATCAACGACCAGAGCCGCCGCCACATGACGCTGCGAGGCCTGTTCGAATTCAAGATCGATCCGAGCAAGGCGATTCCGGTCGAGGAGGTCGAGCCGGCCGCCGAGATCGTCAAGCGCTTCGCCACCGGCGCGATGTCGCTGGGCTCGATCTCGACCGAGGCGCATGCCACGCTGGCCGTGGCCATGAACCGCATCGGCGGCAAGAGCAACACCGGCGAAGGCGGGGAAGACCCGGCGCGCTACCGCAACGAGCTCAAGGGCATCCCGATCCAGCAGGGCGACACGCTCAAGAGCGTGATCGGCGAGGCGAACGTCGAGGTCGACCTGGCGCTCAAGCCCGGCGATTCGCTGCGTTCGAAGATCAAGCAGGTGGCCTCGGGCCGCTTCGGCGTCACCGCCGAGTACCTGAGCTCGGCCGACCAGATCCAGATCAAGATGGCGCAGGGCGCCAAGCCCGGCGAAGGCGGCCAGCTGCCTGGCGGCAAGGTGACCGAGTACATCGGCAAGCAGCGCTACTCGGTGCCGGGCGTGGGCCTCATCAGCCCGCCGCCGCACCACGACATCTATTCGATCGAAGACCTGGCGCAGCTCATCCATGACCTGAAGAACGTCGCGCCGCACGCCAGCATCAGCACGAAGCTGGTGAGCGAGGTGGGCGTGGGCACGGTGGCCGCGGGCGTGACCAAGTGCAAGAGCGACCACCTGGTGATCGCCGGCCACGACGGCGGCACGGGCGCGTCGCCCTGGTCGTCGATCAAGCATGCCGGCGGCCCCTGGGAGATCGGCCTGGCCGAGACCCAGCAGACGCTGGTGCTGAATCGCCTGCGCGGGCGCGTGCGGGTGCAGGCGGACGGCCAGATGAAGACCGGCCGTGACGTCGCCATCGGCGCGCTGCTGGGCGCCGACGAGTTCGGCTTCGCCACGGCGCCGCTGATCGTCGAGGGCTGCATCATGATGCGCAAGTGCCACCTGAACACCTGCCCGGTGGGCGTGGCCACGCAGGACCCGGTGCTGCGCAAGAAGTTCTCTGGCAAGCCCGAGCACGTCGTCAACTACTTCTTCTTCATCGCCGAAGAGGTGCGCCAGATCATGGCCCAGCTGGGCATCCGCAGCTTCAACGAGATGATCGGCCGGGCCGACCTGCTCGACATGAAAAAGGGTGTCGCGCACTGGAAGGCCAGCGGCCTCGACTTCAGTCGCCTGTTCGCGCTGCCGAACGTGCCGGACGACGTGCCGCGCTTCCATGTCGAGAACCAGGACCACGGCCTCGAGCACAACCTGGACACCAAGCTGATCGAGAAGTCGCGTGCGGCCATCGACAAGGGCGAGAAGGTGCAGTTCATCGAGGTGGTCCGCAACGTGAACCGCACCGTCGGCGCCAAGCTGTCGGGCGCGCTCACGCGGGTGCACCCCGAGGGCTTGCCGGACGATTCGATCCGCATCCAGCTGGAAGGCACGGGCGGCCAGTCCTTCGGCGCCTTCCTGGCCCGCGGCATCACGCTGTACCTGATCGGCGACGCCAACGACTACACCGGCAAGGGCCTGTCGGGCGGCCGCATCGTGGTGCGACCGAGCCTGGACTTCCGTGGCGAGGCGGTGCGCAACACCATCGTCGGCAACACCGTGATGTACGGCGCCACCACCGGCGAAGCGTATTTCTGCGGCGTGGCCGGCGAGCGTTTCGCGGTGCGTCTGTCGGGGGCGACGGCAGTCGTCGAAGGCACCGGCGACCACGGCTGCGAATACATGACCGGCGGCACCGTCGCGGTGCTGGGCAAGACCGGCCGCAACTTCGCGGCCGGCATGAGCGGCGGCGTCGCCTTCGTCTACGACGAGGACGGCCAGTTCGCTTCGCGCTGCAACCTGTCGATGGTCTCGCTCGAGAAAGTGCTCACCACCGCCGAGCAGACGGCCACGGTCAAGAAGTCGATCTGGCACAACGGCGTGACCGACGAGGCGCAGCTGCGCAAGCTGCTGGAAGACCACCACCGCTGGACCGGCAGCAAGCGTGCGCGCGAACTGCTGGACGACTGGACGGTGAGCCGCACGCGCTTCGTGAAGGTGTTCCCCAACGAATACAAGCGCGCCTTGGCGGAAATCCATGACCGCAAGATGGAACTGGCCAGCAGCGGCAACAACGCGCACGTGGGCCTGGAGCCGCACGCGGTGCGCAAGACCGCTGCGGCCTGAGCCGCCGCAGAAGACGTCTCAGAAGAACAAAGGAACAGGACAGCACGATGGGAAAAGTCACCGGCTTCATGGAGTACGAGCGCGTCGAAGAGGGCTACAAGCCTGTCGAGGAACGCCTCAAGCACTACAAGGAATTCGTCATCGGCCTTGACGATGGGCAGGCTCAGGTTCAGGGCGCGCGCTGCATGGACTGCGGCACGCCCTTCTGCAATAGCGGTTGCCCGGTCAACAACATCATTCCGGACTTCAACGATCTGGTGTACCGCAAGGACTGGCAGAACGCCTTCACGGTGCTCGACTCGACCAACAACTTCCCGGAGTTCACCGGTCGCATCTGCCCTGCACCGTGCGAAGCCGCCTGCGTGTTGAACGTGAACGACGACGCGGTGGGTATCAAATCGATCGAGCACGCGATCATTGACCGTGCCTGGAAGGAGGGCTGGGTCCAGCCCCGCATCGCCAAGCACAGGACCGGCAAGAAGGTCGCGGTGGTCGGCGCCGGCGCCGCCGGTTTGGCAGCGGCCCAGCAGCTGGCCCGCGCCGGCCACGACGTGACCCTGTTCGAGAAAAACGACCGCGTCGGCGGGCTGCTGCGCTACGGCATTCCCGACTTCAAGATGGAGAAGACGCACATCGATCGACGCGTCGAGCAAATGAAGGCCGAGGGCGTGAACTTCCGCACCGGCGTGGTCGTTGGCGCTGCCAAAGACACGCTGGGCAAGGGTTCCAAGGTCACCAACTGGGCCAAGGAAACCGTCACGCCCGAGCAACTCGACAAGGAATTCGACGCGGTGCTGCTGACCGGTGGCGCAGAGCAGTCGCGCGACCTGCCGGTGCCCGGCCGCGATCTTGACGGCATTCATTTCGCGATGGAGTTCCTGCCGCAGCAGAACAAGATCAACGCGGGCGACAAGCTCAAGGGTCAGTTGCGGGCCGATGGCAAGCACGTCATCGTGATCGGCGGCGGCGACACCGGCTCCGATTGCGTCGGCACCAGCAACCGCCACGGCGCGGTCAGCGTCACGCAATTCGAGTTGATGCCCCAGCCGCCGGAGGAAGAGAACCGCCCGATGACCTGGCCGTACTGGCCCTACAAGCTGCGCACCAGTTCCAGCCACGAAGAAGGCTGTGAACGCGAGTTCGCCATCTCGACCAAGGAATTCATCGGTGAAAAGGGCAAGGTCACTGGCCTGAAGACCGTCCGCGTCGAGTGGAAGGACGGCAAGATGGTCGAGGTGCCCGGCAGCGAGGAAATCCTCAAGGCCGATCTGGTGCTGCTGGCCATGGGCTTTGTCAGCCCGGTGGCGCCGGTGCTCGACGCCTTCGGCATCGACAAGGACGCCCGGGGCAACGCAAAGGCCACGGTGGACTTCATCGGCGGCTATGCCACCAACGTGCCCAAGGTCTTTGCGGCGGGCGACATGCGCCGGGGGCAGTCGCTCGTGGTCTGGGCCATCCGCGAGGGCCGCCAGGCGGCGCGAGCGGTGGACGAGTTCCTCATGGGGTTCAGCGACCTGCCGCGCTGAAACGTGTCGTAACGTCACAACGTGCGCTCCCTTATCATGGGGGCACACCGCAAGCCGGGATGCCCCAATGGGCGCCCGGCTTTCTTTTTGATATGGACGCACCCGCACCTTCTCTTGTCGAATTCCGTGATCTGACCTTCGGGTACGGTGCGCGCGCCATCCTGGACGGCGTCACGCTGGCCGTGCCGCGTGGCAAGGTCACGGCGCTCATGGGCGCCTCCGGCGGCGGCAAGACGACGGTGCTGCGCCTGATCGGCGGCCAGTTGCGCGCCCAGCGGGGCGAGGTGCTGCTCGACGGTGTCGACGTCGGCCGCATGAAGGCGCCGGCACTCTATGCGGCCCGGCGCCGCATGGGCATGCTGTTCCAGTTCGGCGCGCTGTTCACCGACATGAGCGTGTTCGACAACGTGGCTTTTCCGCTGCGCGAGCACACGCAGCTGCCTGAAGCGCTGGTGCGCGACATCGTGCTGATGAAGCTGGACGCGGTCGGCCTGCGGGGCGCGCGCGACCTGCTGCCCAGCGAAGTGTCCGGCGGCATGGCGCGTCGGGTGGCGCTGGCCCGCGCCATCGCGCTCGACCCCGATCTGGTGATGTACGACGAGCCCTTCGCCGGTCTCGATCCGATCTCGCTCGGCACGGCCGCCCGCCTGATCCGGCAGTTGAACGACACGCTCGGCCTCACCAGCATCATCGTGTCGCACGACCTGGAAGAGACCTTTCGTATCGCCGACCATGTGATCATCCTGGCCAACGGGCGCATCGCGGCGCAGGGCCCGCCAGCCGAGGTGCGCGCGAGCGCCGACCCGCTGGTCCATCAGTTCGTCAACGCGCTGCCCGATGGGCCGGTGCATTTCCACTACCCGGGCGCCAGCGTTGCCGACGACTTCGGGCCTGCGCCGGGAGGCCGTCCATGAGCTTCTGGAACCCCGCCGACATCGGCTTCGCGGTGCGCAGCAAGCTGGCCGACCTCGGCCATGGCGCCCGGTTGTTCGCGCGCCTGACGGGCCCTGGCGCCCGGAGCCTCGGCCGCTTCTCGCTGGTGCGCGACCAGATCCATTTCCTCGGCAACTACTCGCTGGCGATCATCGCGATCTCCGGGCTCTTCGTCGGCTTCGTGCTCGGCCTGCAGGGCTACTACACGCTGCAGCGCTACGGCTCGGCCGATGCGCTGGGTCTGCTGGTCGCCCTGAGCCTGGTGCGGGAACTCGGCCCGGTGGTGGCCGCGCTGCTTTTCACGGGCCGCGCCGGCACGTCGCTGACCGCCGAGATCGGCCTCATGAAGGCCGGTGAGCAATTGAGTGCCATGGAGATGATGGCGGTCGACCCGGTGCAGCGCATCCTAGCGCCGCGCTTCTGGGCCGGCGTGATCACCATGCCGCTGCTGGCGGCGGTGTTCAGCGCGGTCGGCATCGTGGGCGGCTACGTGGTCGGCGTGCTCATGCTGGGGCTCGACGCCGGCGCCTTCTGGAGTCAGATGCAGGGCGGCGTCGACGTCTGGAAGGACGTCGGCAACGGCGTCGTCAAGAGCGTTGTCTTCGGCTTCACCGTGACCTTCGTGGCGCTGCTGCAGGGTTTCGAGGCCCAACCCACGCCCGAGGGCGTGTCGCGCGCGACCACCCGCACCGTGGTGGTCGCGTCGCTCGCGGTCCTCGGCCTGGATTTCCTGCTGACGGCGATGATGTTCAGCATCTAGTAGAAACACGCAACGAGACCGAACCATGCAACGTTCCAACAATGACACCTGGGTAGGCCTGTTCGTGCTGATCGGCGCGGCGGCACTGCTCTTTCTGGCACTGCAGTCGGCCAATCTGCTGAGCCTGAGTTTCCAAAAGACTTACACGGTCACGGCGCGCTTCGACAACATCGGCGGCCTGAAGCCGCAGACCGCCGTCAAGAGCGCCGGGGTGGTGGTCGGGCGTGTCGAGTCGGTCACGTTCGACGACAAGAATTTCCAGGCCAGCGTGACGTTGGCTCTGCAAAATCGTTACAGTTTCCCCAAGGACAGCTCCCTCAAGATCCTCACCAGCGGCCTGCTCGGCGAGCAGTACATCGGGATCGAGGCGGGCGCCGAGGCGAAGAATCTGCAGCAGGGGGACGTCGTGACCGCGACCCAGTCCGCTGTCGTTCTCGAGAACCTGATCAGCCAATTCCTGTACAGCAAGGCTGCCGAGGGCAGTTCACAGCCCGCTCCGGCAACCAAGAAATGATGCCTCCTACTCCCGTCTCTCCGGCCGCATCGGCCCCCATGTCGCTGCGGCACTTCCGTTTCGCCGCCGCCGCGTTGACGCTGGCGGCACTGGCCGGCTGCGCCAGTGGGCCGTTCCCGAACAAGGCCGATCCCTTCGAGCCGCTGAATCGAGGCGTTTTCAGCTTCAACGATGCGGTGGACCGTACCGTGCTCATCCCAGTGGCCACGGCTTACGAGGCGGTGCTGCCTTCGCCGGTGCGCACCGGCGTCAACAACTTCTTCGCCAACCTGGGCGATGTCTGGAGCTTCGCCAACAACGTGCTGCAACTGAAGGCGCAGAACAGTGCCGAGACCTTCATGCGGCTCAACGTCAACACCTTCTTCGGGCTGGGTGGCTTGATCGACGTGGCCAGTGAACTGGGCATCGACCGCCATAGCGAAGATTTCGGCCAGACCCTGGGTCGCTATGGCGTGCCGAGCGGTCCCTACGTGGTGCTGCCTGTTCTCGGCTCGTCCACGCTGCGCGACACGGCCGCGCTGCCGCTCGACATGAAGGGTGATCTGGTCGGCTATGTGCACGACATCCCGGTGCGCAATTCGATGTATGTGCTGCGCGTCGTCGACACCCGTGCCAGCTACCTGCGCGCCGGCCGACTCATCGGCGACGCCGCGCTCGACAAGTATTCCTTCACCCGTGATGCGTACCTTCAGCGTCGACGCAGCGACGTGCACGACGGCAACCCGCCGGACGACGGCGCGGGTGCCGACTGAGGTCGTCGTGCTTGCATCCGGTTGCAAGCGCTCGCGCCAGGCCCGGAACCTGGTGCATGCTTTGTACTTCCAACAGGCTTGAGCCCGAGGGCTCCGTCTTTCGATTCGCTCCGAGGAAACTGTTTTGACCATGAACTTCACCGCTACCGTGCAACGCCGCCACATGGGTCGGCTCGCCCTCGCCAGCGCCTTGCTGTTCAGTGCGGCTGCCTTCTTCGCATCGCCCGCCCGTGCTGCCGACGAGGCGCCCGACGTCCTGGTGCAGCGCATCTCCGGCGATGTGCTGGACACGATCAAGGCCGACAAGTCGATCAAGGCCGGCGACATCGGCAAGATCATGCTGCTGGTCGACAGCAAGATCATGCCCAACGTCAACTTCCAGCGCATGACCGCCTCGGCGGTCGGTCCGGCCTGGCGCCAGGCCACGCCCGAACAGCAAAAGCGGCTGCAGGACGAGTTCAAGACGCTGCTGGTGCGCACCTATGCCGGCGCGCTCGACCAGGTGAGCAACCAGAGCGTCAGCGTCCGGCCCTTCCGCGGTTCGCCCGACGACAAGGAGGTGCTCGTGCGCACCGAGATCCGCGGTGGCGGCGATCCGGTGCAGCTCGACTACCGGCTCGAGAAGACGCCGGGCGAGGGCAGTGGCTGGAAGGTCTACAACCTCAACGTGCTGGGCGTCTGGCTGGTCGATACCTACCGCACGCAGTTCGCGCAGCAGATCAACAGCCAGGGCATCGACGGCCTGATTGCGGCGCTGGCCGCCCGCAACAAGAGCAACGGCAAGGGCTGAGCGACATGCTGGTCCTGCCGCCCAAGCTGACGCACGACGAGGCGCCTGCCTGCATGCGGATGCTGCAGCAGGGCCTGGCGGGCCAGCAGGGCTCCATTGCCGTCGTCGACGCGAGCGCGCTGGAGCGTTTCGATTCGTCGGCACTCGCGGTGCTGCTGGAATGCCGGCGTGAGGCCAGCGCCTTGGGCCGCAGCTTCGCCGTTCGGGGCCTGTCGCCTCGCCTGCGTGAACTGGCTTCGCTCTACGGCATCGCGGGCCTTTTGCCGGCCGCGCCCTAGAAAAGTGCGGCCCGCCTAGAATCTCGGGCTCCCATGCCCGCGATCTCCTTCCAATCGGTCTGCAAGACCTATCCCGCCACCCGTCAACAGCGCGCCCAGGGCAATACCGGCCTCCGCGCGGTCGATGACGTCAGTTTTCAGATCGAACAGGGCGAGTTCTTCGGCCTGCTCGGTCCCAACGGGGCCGGCAAGACCACCCTGATCAGCATGCTGGCCGGGCTCTCGCGGCCCACCGCAGGCACCGTGAGCGTGCATGGTTTCGACGTGCAGCGCGACTATGCGCAAGCGCGACGCCACCTCGGCATCGTGCCGCAGGAACTGGTGTTCGACCCCTTCTTCAACGTGCGCGAATCGCTGCGTATCCAGTCGGGCTACTTCGGGATCAAGAACAACGACGCCTGGATCGACGAACTGCTGCACAGCCTGGGCCTGGCCGACAAGGCCAACGCCAACCTGCGGCAGCTCTCCGGCGGCATGAAGCGCCGGGTGCTGGTCGCGCAGGCGCTGGTGCACAAGCCGCCGGTGATCGTGCTCGACGAGCCCACGGCCGGCGTCGATGTCGAACTGCGCCAGACGCTGTGGCAGTTCGTGGCACGACTCAACAAGGAAGGCTGCACCGTGCTGCTCACCACCCACTACCTGGAAGAGGCCGAGGCGCTGTGCCACCGCATCGCGATGCTCAAGCAGGGCCGCGTGATCGCGCTCGACCGCACCAGCGAACTGCTCAAGTCGGCTGCCAGCAATGTGCTGCGTTTCAAGACGGATGCCGACCTGCCCTGGGCCATTGCCCAGCACGCCCGCATCACCGGGCGCATTGTTCAACTGCCGGCGCAGAACGCGCACGAGGTCGAGCAGTTGCTGGGCGCGCTCCGTCAGGCGGGCGTGGCGGTCGAGGACGTGGAGATGCGCAAGGCCGACCTGGAGGACGTCTTCATCGACCTCATGGCCGGTGAACAGACGCCGTTGGAGGTGGCCCGATGATGATTTCAGCCACCGGCTGGCACGCGCTCCTCTACAAGGAAGTGCTGCGCTTCTGGAAAGTCGGCTTCCAGACCGTCGGCGCGCCGGTGCTCACCGCCGTGCTGTACCTGATGGTGTTCGGCCATGTGCTGGAAGACCATGTGAAGGTCTACGGCACGGTCAGCTACACCGCCTTCCTGATTCCGGGGCTGGTGATGATGAGCGTGCTGCAGAACGCGTTCGCGAACAGCTCGTCGTCGATCATCCAGAGCAAGATCATGGGCAGCCTGGTCTTCATCCTGCTCACGCCGCTGTCGCACTGGGGCTGGTTCTTCGCCTATGTGGGCTCGTCGGTGATCCGTGGCCTGGCCGTCGGGTTGGGCGTGTTCATCGTGACCCTGTTCTTTGCCGTGCCGGACTTCGCCGCGCCGCTGTGGATTCTCGCCTTCGGCTTCCTGGGCGCGGCGATGCTCGGTACGCTGGGGCTGATCGCCGGGCTGTGGGCCGAGAAGTTCGACCAGATGGCCGTGTTCCAGAACTTTTTGATCATGCCCATGACCTTCCTGTCGGGCGTTTTCTATTCGATCGCTTCGCTGCCGCCCTTCTGGCAGAAGGTGAGCCACCTCAATCCCTTCTTCTACATGATCGACGGCTTCCGCTATGGCTTCTTCGGCGTGAGCGACGTGTCGCCCTGGCTCAGCCTGGGCATCGTCGGCAGCGCCTGGCTGGTCGTGAGCGCCGTCGCCGTCCATCTCCTGCGCATCGGCTACAAGATCCGAGGCTGACCCCATGACCGCTGAAGAACTGCAAGCCATCATCGCCACCGGACTGCCCTGCGAGCACATCGCACTCGAGGGCGACGGGCGCCACTGGTATGCCACCATCGTCTCGGCCGAATTCGACGGTCTGCGCGCCATCCAGCGGCACCAGCGGGTCTACAAGACGCTGGGTGCGAAAATGCACACCGACGAGGTGCATGCGCTGTCGATGAAGACGTACACGCCCGCCGAGTGGGCTGCGGCACCGCGCTGAGCCTGCGCTCCACCTTCCTGCTGGATTTCTCATGGACAAACTTCTCATTCGCGGCGGGCGCACGCTCGGCGGCGAGGTACTCGTTTCCGGCGCCAAGAACGCCGCGCTGCCCGAACTCTGCGCCGCGCTGCTGACCGACCAGCCGGTGGTGCTGCACAACGTGCCGCGCCTGCAGGACGTGTCGACCATGCTCAAGCTGGTGCGCAACATGGGCGTGAGCGCCGAGCGCGATGACAACGGCACGGTGCGCCTGGACGCCGGTGCGCTGAACCATCCCGAAGCGCCGTACGAGCTGGTCAAGACCATGCGTGCGTCGGTGCTGGCCCTGGGCCCGCTGCTGGCGCGCTTCGGCCATGCCAAGGTGTCGCTGCCGGGCGGCTGCGCGATCGGTTCGCGTCCCGTCGACCAGCACATCAAGGGCCTGCAGGCCATGGGCGCCGAGATCGTGGTCGAGCACGGCTACATGCTCGCCAAGCTGCCGGAAGGCCGTACGCGGCTCCAGGGCGCGCGCATCCTGACCGACATGGTGACCGTCACCGGCACCGAGAACTTCCTCATGGCCGCTGCGCTGGCCGAGGGCGAGACGCTGCTCGAGAACGCCGCGCAGGAGCCCGAGATCGTCGACCTGGCCGAGATGCTGATCAAGATGGGCGCGAAGATCACGGGCCACGGCACCAGCCACATCCGCGTGCAGGGCGTCGAAAAACTGCACGGGTGCGAGCATGCCGTGGTGGCCGACCGCATCGAGGCCGGTACCTTCCTGTGCGCCGTGGCCGCCGCCGGTGGCGAGGTGTTCCTGCGCCATGCGCGGGCCGACCACCTCGACGCCGTGATCGACAAGCTGCGCGACGCCGGCTGCGACGTGAAACCGGTCGACGGCGGCGTGCGCATTGCCTCCAGCGGCGGCGCGTCGCTCAAGGCCCAGGCCTTCCGCACCACCGAATACCCGGGTTTCCCGACCGACATGCAGGCGCAGTTCATGGCGCTCAACTGCGTGGCGCAGGGCACGGCGGCGGTGACCGAGACGATTTTCGAGAACCGCTTCATGCACGTGAACGAGCTGGTGCGGCTCGGCGCGACCATCCACGTCGACGGCAAGGTGGCGGTGGTGGAGGGTGGAACCTCCCTGTCGGGCGCCACCGTCATGGCGACCGACCTGCGCGCGTCCGCCAGCCTGGTGATCGCCGGCCTGGTGGCCGATGGCGAGACCATGGTCGACCGCATCTACCACCTCGACCGCGGCTACGACCGCATGGAAGCGAAGTTGCGCGGCCTGGGCGCCGACATCGAACGCGTGACGGGGGCTGCATCGTGATCACGTTGGCGCTGTCCAAGGGACGCATCTTCGACGAGACCCTGCCGATGCTGGCCGCCGCCGGCATCGAGGTGACGGAAGACCCGGAAAAGTCCCGCAAGCTGATCCTCGCGACGACGCAGCCCGATGTGCGCGTGGTGCTGGTGCGTGCGTCCGACGTGCCGACCTATGTGCAGTACGGCGGCGCCGACCTCGGTGTGACCGGGCTCGACGTGCTGCTCGAGCACGGCAACCAGGGCCTGTACCAGCCGCTCGACCTCAAGATCGCCGCTTGCCGCCTGAGCGTGGCGGTGCGCGCCGATTACGACTACGCCTCGGCCGTGAAGCAGGGCTCGCGCCTGCGCGTGGCGACCAAGTACGTCGGCCTGTCGCGCGATTTCTTCGCCAGCAAGGGCGTACACGTCGACCTGATCAAGCTTTACGGCAGCATGGAACTCGCGCCGCTCACGGGCCTGGCCGATGCCATCGTCGACCTGGTGTCGACCGGCAACACGCTGCGGGCGAACCACCTGGTCGAGGTCGAACGCATCATGGACATCAGCGCCCGCCTGGTCGTCAACCAGGCCGCGCTCAAGCTCAAGCAGGCGCCGATCCGCCGCATCCTCGACGCCTTCGCGTCGGCCATTCCGCAAGACTGAAAGTCCATGACCCTGTCCGCCGTCCCTCTTCGCCTGTCCACCGCCTCGGCGGATTTCGAGACCGCGTTCAAGGCGCGGCTGCATTGGTCGGCGGATGCGGACGCAGCCATCGAGCAGCGCGTGGCGGAGATCCTGGCCGACGTGCAGCAGCGCGGCGACTCGGCGGTGCTCGAGTACACCAAGCGCTTCGACCGCCTCGACGTGGCCGACATGAGCGCGCTCGAACTCACCCCCGACGAATTGCGCGCCGCCTTCGAATCGCTGCCGGCCGTGCAGCGCGAGGCGCTCGAAGCCGCCGCGCGCCGCGTGCGCAGCTACCACGAGGCCCAGAAGAAGGCGAGCGGCGAGAGCTGGCAGTACCGTGACGAGGACGGCACGCTGCTGGGCCAGAAGGTCACGCCGCTCGACCGCGTCGGGATCTACGTGCCGGGCGGCAAGGCGGCCTACCCGTCGAGCGTGCTGATGAACGCCATTCCGGCACACGTCGCCGGTGTGGGCGAGATCATCATGGTCGTGCCCACACCGGGCGGCGAGAAGAACCCGCTGGTGCTGGCCGCCGCGCACGTGGCCGGCGTCAGCCGCGCCTTCACCATCGGCGGCGCGCAAGCCGTGGCCGCGCTGGCCTACGGCACGGCCACGGTGCCCGCGGTCGACAAGATCACCGGCCCCGGCAACGCCTACGTGGCGGCCGCCAAGCGCCGCGTGTTCGGCACGGTGGGCATCGACATGATCGCCGGCCCGAGCGAGATCCTGGTGCTGGCCGACGGCAGCACGCCCCCCGACTGGGTGGCGATGGACCTGTTCAGCCAGGCCGAGCACGACGAGCTGGCACAGAGCATCCTGCTGTGCCCCGATGCCGCCTACATCGACCGCGTGCAGGCCGAGATCGACCGCCTGCTGCCCACCCTGCCGCGCGCCGAAATCATTGCCGCATCGCTCAACGGGCGCGGCGCGCTGATCCAGACGCGCGACATGGAAGAGGCCTGTGCCATCAGCAACCGCATCGCGCCCGAGCACCTGGAAGTGAGCAGCGGCGACCCGCACCGCTGGGAGCCGCTGCTCAAGCACGCGGGTGCGATTTTCCTCGGCGCCTTCACCAGCGAAAGCCTGGGCGACTACTGCGCCGGCCCGAACCACGTGCTGCCCACCAGCGGCACCGCGCGCTTCTCGAGCCCGCTGGGCGTCTACGACTTTCAGAAGCGCTCCAGCCTGATCGAGGTGAGCGAGGCCGGCGCCCAGGTGCTCGGCCCCATCGCGGTCACGCTGGCCGAGGGCGAAGGCCTTCAGGCGCATGCCGAGGCCGCCCGCCTGCGCCTGCAATCCGAGGCACGCTGAGGGCGCCCATGAACGGGTTGCCGCGCATCGTTCTGTGCCTGGTGCTGGCCGTGGCCGGCACGGCGCACGCGATGAGCATCCGCGAACTGCGCACGCTCGAGGCCAACGAGAAGGATGGGAAGCTCTACGCCAACTACTACCTGGTCGGCGTGATGGAAGGCCTGCGCGAGGCGGGCGAGGCCGCCCAGCGCGCCGGCCAGAAACCCCCCTTCTGCACCGAAGGCCGGAAGCTGGATCCCACGATGGCCCGCTCCCTCTACCAGACCGAACTCTCGCGCAACGCCGACAGCTACGAGGCCGACATGCCGGTGCAATTCGTGCTCGCGTCAGCCCTGCGCAGCAGCTACCGCTGCACCCACTGAGAAACCATGACCGCTTCGACCACCGCCGCCGCCTTCCAGCGCATCCGCGCCGACGTCCAGTCCATGCACGCCTATGCGGTGCAGGACGCGACCGGTCTCCTCAAACTCGACGCGATGGAGAATCCGCATGGCCTGCCGCCAGCGCTGCAGGCTGAACTCGGCGCCCGGCTGGGCGCGCTGGCGCTCAACCGCTATCCCGGCGAGCGCGGCAACGACCTGAAGCGTGCGTTGGCGGATTACGCGCAGATGCCCGACGGTTTCTCGCTGATGCTGGGCAACGGCTCGGACGAACTGATCTCGCTGCTCACCATGGCCTGCGATCTGCCGGGCGCGACGATCCTCGCGCCGGTCCCCGGCTTCGTCATGTATGCGATCAGCGCGCAGCTGCAGGGCGTGCGCTTCGTCGGCGTGCCGCTCACGGCCGATTTCGAGCTCGACGGCCCGGCCATGCTGGCCGCCATCGCCGCCGAGAAGCCGGCCATCGTCTACCTCGCGTACCCGAACAACCCGACCGCCAACCTGTGGGACAGCGTGACGATCGAGCAGATCGTCGAGGCCCAGGGCGCGCAGGGCGGCCTGGTGGTGATGGACGAGGCCTACCAGCCCTTCGCCGCGCGCAGCTATATCGACCGCGTCGCGCGCCACGGCCACGTGCTGCTGATGCGCACGCTGAGCAAGTTCGGCCTGGCCGGCGTGCGGCTGGGCTACCTGATGGGCCCGTCGACCCTGATCGCCGAAGTCGACAAGGTGCGCCCGCCCTACAACATCAGCGTGCTGAACTGCGAGTGCGCGCTGTTCGCCCTGGAGCATGCCGACGTGTTTGCCGCCCAGGCAGCCGACCTGCGCGCCCAGCGCGAGCGCCTGGTGGCGGCGCTGGCGGCGCTGCCCGGCGTCGAGCAATGGCCCAGCGAAGCCAACATGGTGCTCGTCCGGGTGCCCGACGCGGCCAAAACCTTCGAGGGGATGAAGGCGCGCGGCGTGCTGGTCAAGAACGTTTCTAAAATGCACCCCTTGCTGGCGAATTGCCTACGCCTGACCGTCGGAACCGCCGACGACAATGCGCAGATGCTCGCGGCGCTTGAATCTTCCCTATGAACACCCCCACGGCACCCGAGGCCGTCGCCGCTGGCGACCGCAAAGCCTCCGTCACGCGCAACACCGCCGAGACGAAGATCACCGTTTCGGTGAACCTCGACGGCAGCGGCCGCGCGTCGCTGTCGACGGGCATCGGCTTCTTCGACCACATGCTCGACCAGATCGCCCGCCACGGGCTGATCGACCTCGACATCGATTGCCAGGGCGACCTGCACATCGACGGTCACCACACGGTGGAAGACGTGGGTATCACGCTTGGCCAGGCGGTCGCGCAGGCCGTCGGCGACAAGAAGGGCATCCGCCGCTACGGCCACGCCTACGTGCCGCTCGACGAGGCGCTCAGCCGCGTGGTCATCGACTTCTCCGGCCGCCCGGGCCTGGTGATGCACGTGCCCTTCACCAGCGGCATGATCGGCGGCTTCGACAGCCAGCTGACCTACGAATTCTTCCAAGGCTTCGTGAACCACGCCGGCGTGACGCTGCACATCGACAACCTCAAGGGCGTCAATGCGCACCACCAGTGCGAAACGGTGTTCAAGGCCTTCGCCCGCGCATTGCGCGCGGCGCTCGAACGCGATCCGCGCTCGGCCGGCGTCATCCCCTCGACCAAGGGGTCGCTCTGAAATCCAACACTGTCGCCGTCGTCGACTACGGCATGGGCAATCTGCGCTCCGTGTCGCAGGCTGTGCAGCACGCCGCCGATCAGGTCGGCGTGGAAGTCTTCGTCACCTCCGACCCCGAGGTGGTGCGCAAGGCCACCCGCGTGGTGCTGCCGGGGCAGGGCGCCATGCCCGACTGCATGCGCGAACTGCGCGATTCCGGCTTGCAGGCCTCGGTGCTCGAGGCGGCGGCCAGCAAACCGCTGTTCGGGGTCTGCGTGGGCATGCAGATGCTGCTGTCGACCAGCGAAGAAGGGCCGACGAACGGCCTCGGCCTCATTCCCGGTGCGGTCGTCAAGTTCGACCTGGCGGGCCGCACCCAGCCCGACGGCAGCCGCTACAAGGTGCCGCAGATGGGCTGGAACCAGGTGCGCCAGGCGCAACCGCACCCGGTGTGGGCCGGCGTGCCGGACGAGGCGTACTTCTATTTCGTCCACAGTTTCTTCGCCCGGCCGGCCGACCCGAAGCACAGCGTCGGCGAAGCCGACTACGGCGCGCCCTTCACCGCCGCCATTGCGCGCGATAATATTTTCGCCACCCAGTTTCACCCCGAAAAGAGCGCGGACCACGGTTTGCAGCTCTACCGCAACTTCCTCCACTGGAACCCCTGAGCCTTTCGGTTCGCCCTGCCATGCTGCTGATTCCCGCCATTGACCTCAAAGACGGCCACTGCGTTCGCCTCAAACAAGGCGACATGGACCAATCAACCACCTTCAGCGAAGACCCGGCCGCCATGGCGCGCAAGTGGGTCGAGGCGGGCGCCCGTCGGCTGCATCTGGTCGACCTGAACGGCGCGTTCGCCGGCAAGCCGCAGAACCATGCGGCCATCAAGGCGATCCTGCGTGAAGTGGGTGCCGAGATCCCGGTGCAACTCGGTGGCGGCATTCGCGACCTCGACACCATCGAGCGCTACATCGACGACGGCTTGCGCTACGTGATCATCGGCACCGCCGCGGTCAAGAACCCGGGCTTTTTAAAAGACGCCTGCACGGCCTTCGGCGGCCACATCATCGTGGGCCTCGACGCCAAGGACGGCAAGGTCGCCACCGATGGCTGGAGCAAGCTCACCGGCCACGAGGTCGCCGACCTCGGCAAGAAGTTCGAGGACTACGGCGTCGAGTCGATCATCTACACCGACATCGGCCGCGACGGCATGCTGTCGGGCATCAACATCGACGCCACGGTGAAGCTCGCACAAGCATTGACCATCCCGGTCATCGCCTCCGGCGGCCTGTCGAACATGGCCGACATCGACCAGCTCTGCGCGGTCGAATCCGAGGGTGTCGAAGGCGTGATCTGCGGCCGTGCCATCTACTCCGGCGACCTCGACTTCGCCGCGGCGCAGGCCCGCGCCGACGAACTCGCGCCGGGCTGAGCGCTCGGCGGGCCGGCGACCTCATGCCCCTGCAAACCCTCGACGTCCGCGGCCAGCCCGCGGTGCGCCTGACCCTCTCCGAGGGCAGCACCTGCACCGTCGCGTTGCACGGCGCGCACGTGCTCGGCTGGACCACGGCCGACGGCGTGGAGCGCATCTACCTCAGCCCGGACGCGGTTTTCGACGGCCAGGCCGCCATCCGCGGTGGCGTGCCCGTCTGCTGGCCGCAGTTCAACCAGCGCGGCCCGCTGGCCAAGCATGGCTTCGCGCGGAACATGGCGTGGCGGGTCGAGCCGCTCGACGCCGCGGCGCCGAATGCGGTGCAGCTGGTGCTGACGGACAGTGACGCCACCCGTGCGCTCTGGCCGCACGGCTTTCGCGCCACCTTGACGGTCGCTCTCACGCCGCAAGGCCTGCGCACCGCGCTCGACGTGGTGAACACCAGCACCGCCCCCTGGCCCTTCACCGCCGCGCTGCACACCTACCTGCGGGTCGACGAGATCGCCAATGCGCGCCTGGAAGGCCTGCAGGGGGCCGCCCGCTGGGATGCGGTGCGCGACGTGCGCCATCCCGAAGCCGCCGAGGCGCTGCGCTTCGGTGAGGAATTCGACAGCGTCTACGCCGCGGCCGCAGCACCCCTGCGCCTGGTCCAGCCGCACGGCACGGTCGAGATCGCGCAGAGCGCGAGCTGCACCGAGACGGTGGTGTGGAACCCAGGCCCCGTGCTCGCGGCCAAATTGTCCGATCTGCCGGACGATGGATGGCGCCACATGCTCTGCGTCGAGGCGGCGCGCATCGACGAAGCCGTGCTGCTCCAGCCGGGCGCTGCATGGCAGGGCTGGCAGCAACTCAGCCTGCGCTGATCCTTCTCTTCTTCTCAACACCGATTCCATGCTCGCCAAACGCATCATTCCCTGCCTCGACGTGACCGGCGGTCGCGTCGTGAAGGGCGTCAACTTCGTCGAATTGCGCGACGCGGGCGACCCGGTCGAGATCGCCGCTCGCTACAACGCGCAGGGCGCCGACGAGCTCACCTTCCTCGACATCACCGCCACCAGCGACGGGCGAGACCTGATCCTGCCGATCATCGAGGCCGTGGCCTCGCAGGTCTTCATCCCGCTGACGGTGGGCGGCGGCGTGCGCACCGTCGACGACGTGCGCCGGCTGCTCAACGCGGGCGCCGACAAGACCAGTTTCAATTCCGCCGCCATCGCCAATCCGCAGGTGATCGAGGACGCCTCTCGCAAGTACGGCGCGCAGTGCATCGTGGTGGCCATCGACGCCAAGCGCCGCACGCCGGAAGACGCTGCCACGCGCGGCCCGGGCTGGGACGTGTACAGCCACGGCGGTCGCAAGAACACCGGCCTCGATGCGGTCGAGTGGGCGGCCGAGATGGCGCGCCGCGGCGCCGGCGAGATCCTGCTGACCAGCATGGACCGCGACGGCACCAAGAGCGGCTTCGACCTGGCGCTGACCCGCGCGGTGAGCGACGCGGTCAGCGTGCCGGTGATCGCCTCGGGCGGGGTGGGCGCACTCGACCACCTGTCCGACGGCATCCAGATCGGTGGCGCCGACGCGGTGCTGGCGGCCAGCATCTTCCATTACGGCGAATTCACCGTGGGCGAGGCGAAGGCGCAGATGGCGTCGCGCGGTATCCCGGTGCGGCTTTGAGCCTGTTCGGTTCCACGGCATCGACGGTTTGCGACAATCCGCCGATGGATTGGCTCAACGAAGTGAAATGGGACGCGAACGGCCTGGTGCCGGTCATCGCGCAGGAACAGGGCAGCAACGACGTGCTGATGTTCGCCTGGATGAACCGTGAAGCGCTCGGAAAGACCGCCGAACTGGGCCGCGCCGTGTACTTCAGCCGCTCGCGCAACAAGCTGTGGTTCAAGGGCGAGGAATCCGGCCACGTGCAAACGGTGCACGAGATCCGCCTGGACTGCGACAACGACGTGGTGCTGCTCAAGGTCACACAGCTCGGCCACGAACCCGGCATTGCCTGCCACACCGGGCGTCACAGCTGTTTCTTCAGCCGGTACGAGAATGGCCGATGGATTGCGGTCGATCCGGTCTTGAAGGACCCGGAGACGATCTACAAATAATGGAAACGATGACCACCGACGCGCTGGACCGCCTTGCCGCCACCATCGAAAGCCGCCTGCCAGCGCGCGGTGGCGATCCCGAGAAAAGCTATGTCGCGCGCCTGCTGCACAAGGGCCCCGACGCCTTCCTGAAGAAGATCGGCGAGGAGGCGACCGAGGTCGTCATGGCCGCGAAGGACGCCGACCATGGCGCCGACCCGCAAAAAATAGTGAACGAAGTGGCCGATCTGTGGTTCCACAGCATGGTGGCGCTGGCGCACTACGGCCTCACGCCACGCCAGGTCGTCGCGGAGCTGGAGCGGCGCGAAGGCACCAGCGGCATCGAGGAAAAGGCCCTGCGCAAGGCGCAGGCCCGCGAAGCGTCCAACGACTGAGACAAACCATGGCCAATGACATCGTGACCGTCGAGCCCGACGAATCGCTCAAGACCTGGGGTTGGGTCAGCTACATCCTGCACCTGATCGTCGCCGTCGGCGCGGTGCTGCCGGGCGCCCAGGCGTCGGTCGTGCTGCTGCTGATTGCGCTGGTGATCGACCTGGTCAAGCGCGACGACGCGGCCGGCACCTGGCAGAAATCGCATTTCAGTTGGCGCATCCGCTCGGTGCTCTGGGCCGGGCTGTTGTACGTGCTGACCTCCTGGCTTTGGCTGCTGTTGCTGGCGCCGGGCTGGATCGCCTGGGGTCTTATCTCGCTGTGGTTCCTCTACCGCATCGTCAAGGGCATGGTGCGCATGAACGCCGGCCGTCCGATGGAGCCTGCCGATGTCGTCTGATCCGAACTGCATCTTCTGCAAGATCATCGAAGGGAAGATCCCGTCGAAGCAGGTCTACGAGGACGAAGACCTCTACGGCTTCCACGACATCGCGCCCTGGGCGCCGGTGCATTTCATGCTGGTACCCAAGCGGCACATTCCCTCGATGGCGCAGCTCACGCCCGATGACGCGGCGCTGATGGGCAAGATCATGACGCTGGCCCCCCGGCTCGCGCTCGAGAACGGCTGCCGGCCTTATCCCAACGGCGGCTACCGCGTGGTGGTCAACACCGGTGCCGAGGGCGGCCAGGAAGTGCACCATCTCCATGTTCACGTCATGGGTGGCCCGCGCCCCTGGCTCAAGGGCTGATATTCAGCCCGGACTAAAATTCTTCACATTCTTCAGGAGTCATCCATGGGTTCTTTTTCTATCTGGCACTGGCTGATCGTGCTGCTCGTCGTGGTCATGATCTTCGGCACCAAGAAGCTTCGCAACATGGGCTCCGATCTCGGCGGCGCCGTGAAGGGCTTCAAGGACGGCATGAAAGATGGCTCGACCACCGACACGCCGGCCACACCGACGCAACACGTGACCGGCACGCCGGCCGCCGACAAGTCGACCATCGACGTCGAAGCGCGTCAGAAGTCCTGAGCCGACCCGCGTGATCGACCTCGGCATTTCGAAGCTCGCGCTGATCGGCGCGGTGGCGCTGATCGTCATCGGTCCGGAGAAGCTGCCGCGCGTCGCCCGCACGGTGGGCATGCTGCTGGGCAAGGCGCAGCGCTACGTCAACGACGTGAAGTCCGAGGTCAACCGCTCGATGGACCTCGACGAGCTGCGCAAGATGAAGGACACGGTGCAGGAAGCGGCTCGCGACGTCGAGCAGAGCATCCACACCGGCGCCAGCGACTTCGAGAAGCAGTTCTCCGAGAGCGGCCAGACGCTGTCGGCCCTCGCGGAGCCCGACGCGCCGTCGTACCCCGAGTACAAGCACCCCCGAAAGAACTGGCGCCTGAAGCAGGGCGCCACGCCGCAGTGGTACAAGTCACGCAACGGCGTGCGGACCAAAGCGATTTCCGGCGCGGCGCGTGTCGCCCGCTTCCGTCCCCACAAGCTCAACTAGCCGCCACGCCGAACCCGGCCGCGCGCAGTGCGCCTCCGATTTCCTGCCCGCAGCGTCCCCCATGGCCGATCCCACCGACAAGAACAAAGAAGACGAACTGGCCGGCACCGAGCAGCCTTTCGTCGCGCACCTGATCGAGCTGCGCGACCGGTTGCTCTACTGCGTCTACGGCCTGGCCGTCGCGGCAGCGCTGCTGGCCTTCTGGCCCGGCCCCGCCGGTCTGATCGACCTGATCGCCGTGCCGATCCGCGCCCACATGCCCGAGGGCGCCAAGCTGATCGCGGTGGGCGTGTTCTCGCCCTTCTTCGTGCCGCTGAAGGTGTTGGGCATGACGGCGGTGCTGCTGGCGCTGCCCTGGCTCATGTACCAGATCTGGATGTTCGTCGCGCCAGGCCTCTACAGCCATGAAAAGAAGTTCGCGCTGCCGCTGATCCTGTTCGGCAGCCTGCTGGCCTACGCCGGCATCGGCTTCGTGCAGTTCTTCGTGCTCGACAAGATGTTCGGCTTCATCCAGAAATTCACGCCGCCGAGCGTGAATGCCACGCCCGACATCTCGTCGTACGTGGAGGCCATCCTGTCGCTCTACATCGCCTTCGGCTGCGCCTTCCAGGTGCCGATCGTCGTGATGCTGCTGGTGCGTTTCGAGATGGTCACCATCGAGAAGCTGCGCAGCTTCCGCGGCTACTTCATCGTGCTGTCCTTTGTGGTGGCCGCGGTGCTCACGCCACCCGACGTGGTGTCGCAGCTGGCGCTCGCCATCCCGATGTGCCTCTTGTACGAAGTCGGCATCATCGCGGCGCGCTACTTCGTGAAGCACAGCGCGGCGCCCGCGGAAGAGGGCGCCGACTCCGCCCAGTCCTGATGCGTCTGCGGCACCGCGCGGTGCCGCCAGGCATCATTCGGGGTCGTTCGGGTTGCGGCGCAGCGGCGTCTTCGGCCGCAGTCCGGGGACCACGTTCAGTTCCATCTTGTCGGTGCCGCGCTGCAGCGCGAAGCGCGATTCGCTGCCCGGCTTGAGGCCGGCCACGGCGGTCAGCAGCTCCTGCACGTTGTCCACCTTCTTGTCGTCGACGCTGGTGATCACGTCGCCCGGGCGGATGCCGGCCTTGGCCGCCGGGCCGGCCTGCAGCACGCCGGTGATGATGACGCCCGCATTGGCTTTGACGCCGAAGGTTTCGGCCAGCTCAGGCGACAGGTCGTTCGGCTCGACACCGATCCAGCCGCGCGTGACTTTGCCTTCCTTCACGATGTCGCCCAGCACCTGCTTGGCGATCGAGACGGGAATCGCGAAACCGATGCCCATGCTGCCGCCGGAGCGTGAATAGATCGCGGTGTTGATGCCCTCGAGGTTGCCGTTGACGTCGACCAGTGCACCGCCCGAGTTGCCCGGGTTGATGGCCGCGTCGGTCTGGATGAAGTTCTCGAAGGTGTTGATGCCGAGCTGGTTGCGGCCCAGCGCCGAGACGATGCCGCTGGTCACCGTCTGGCCGACGCCGAAGGGGTTGCCGATGGCGAGCACCTGGTCACCGACCTGCAGCGAATCGGAGTTGCCCAGCACGATGGCCGGCAGCTTGTCGAGTTCGATCTTCAACACCGCGAGATCCGTGTCGGGGTCGGTGCCGATCACCTTGCCGCGTGCATGGCGGCTGTCGTTGAGCGTCACCTCGATCTCGTCGGCACCCTCGACCACATGGTTGTTCGTGAGGATGTAGCCCTCGGCGCTGACGATCACGCCGCTGCCCAGGCCGACCTGCGGCTGGCTGTCGCCCTGGTCGCCGAAGAAGAAGCGGAACCAGGGGTCGTTGCTGCGGGGATGTCGCTGGGCGGCCTTGCTGGTGTTGATGCTGACCACCGCGGGCGCCGCCTTCTTGGCCGCGCTGCTCAGGCTGCCCGGTGCAGGCGTGGCGGTGCCGGTGCTGCCGGGCGCCTCGACCACCGACACGACGCCTGCGAGGGAGGTGCGTCGGTTGAGCCACTCGGGCTTCAGGGTGGCCACGACGAAGTAGGCCGCGAGCAGGACGGTCACGGCTTGGGCAAACAGCAGCCAGGTGCGTTTCATGGAAAAGATCGAAAGGAAATGAAAGACCGCAGTGCGGAGACGCCGCCGTGGGCGGGGGCCCAATTCTCCCTCAACACCCCAATGGGAATCGTCCCAGTGCCCCTGCCAAGGCCTGGCCGTAAAGACCGATGGACGGTGTCTCTCAGGGAAAACCCCTAAAATCAAGACCGCAGCTGGACGCCCACCCGGTGCTTCGGCGCGGCCCCGCACACCCGCAGCGCACGCCGCATCGCACGTTCCCGTTCTCTCGCCGGCCCTGCCGCCCCTGCGCAGCGCGCCATGCCGTCCGCCCGATTTCTGCCTGCTCCATGACTGCTCCTGCCTTTGCCGATGTCGCCGCTCCCGCCGCGGCCAGCGGCCGCGCCCTGACCGCGCGCGACTACAAGACGCTCTCGCTGTCCGCCCTCGGTGGCACGCTCGAGTTCTACGACTTCGTCATCTACGTCTTCTTTGCGACGGTGCTGGGGGCGCTGTTCTTCCCGGTCGACATGCCAGAGTGGCTGCGCCAGCTGCAGACCTTCGGCATCTTCGCCGCCGGCTACCTGGCGCGGCCGGTGGGTGGCATCGTCATTGCGCACTTCGGCGACATCCTGGGCCGCAAGCGCATGTTCACGCTGTCGATCTTCCTGATGGCGGCACCGACGCTGGTGATCGGCCTGCTGCCGACCTACGAGAGCATCGGCGTGGCCGCACCGCTGTTGCTGCTGGCGATGCGGGTGCTGCAGGGCGCGGCCATCGGCGGCGAAATGCCCGGTGCCTGGGTCTTCGTCGCCGAGCATGTGCCGGCCAAGCGCTACGGATTCGGCGTGGGCACGCTCACCTCGGGCATCACCGGCGGCATCCTGCTGGGCTCGCTGGTGGCCGTGGCCATCAACACCCACTACGCGCCCGCCGAGGTGAACGACTTCGCCTGGCGCATCCCCTTCATCCTGGGGGGCGCGTTCGGGCTGGTGTCGGTGTACCTGCGGCGCTTTCTCCACGAGACGCCGGTGTTCCAGGAACTGGCCGACCGCCGCACCGTGGCGCGCGAGCTGCCGATCAAGACCATCCTGCGCGAGCACCGCGCGGCCATCGTGTTCGTCGGTCTGCTGACCTGGGTGCTGTCGGCGGCGATCGTGGTGGTCGTGCTGTACACGCCGACCTACCTGCAGAAGGTGCACCACGTCCCGGCAGCGCTCGCTCTGAAGGCGAATGCGCTGGCGACCCTGACGCTCACGATCGGCTGCATCGTGGTCGGCTGGGCCAGCGACCGGATCGGCACCCGCGCCGTGATGCTCATCGGCTGGGGCGGCCTGCTGGTCACGTCCTACCTCTTCTACACCGGCCTGCCCGGCACGCCGACCTCGCTGGTCTGGCACTACGGGCTGGTCGGCTTCTTCGTCGGCACCATCGCCACGGTGCCGATCGCCGGCGTGCGCGCCTTCCCGGCGCCGGTCCGCTTCTCCGGCCTGTCCTTCGCCTACAACATGTCGTATGCGATCTTCGGCGGCCTGACGCCGGTGATCCTCACGCTGTGGCTGCAGAAGGACCCGATGGCCCCGGCGCACTATGTGGCGGCGCTGGCGGTGCTCGGCTTCGTCCTGGCGTTGCTGCCGATGGCTTCCCGCGGTCATGCAATGCGGGCGGTACCAAAGGCGTAACAATGGCGGGATGACGACCACCCGCCACGAACTTCTCCATGCGTTCGACCTGCTGCTGGCCCCTGAGCGCTTCAAGGACTACGGCCCGAACGGCCTGCAGGTCGAGGGGCGCACGACGGTGCGCAAGATCGTCTCGGGCGTGACCGCCAGCCGAGCCCTCATCGAAGCGGCCATCCATGCGGAGGCCGACGCCATCTTCGTGCACCACGGCCTCTTCTGGCGCGGCCAGGATGGCCGGGTGACCGGCTGGATGCGACAGCGCCTGGGCCTGCTGCTGGGCGACGACGTCAATCTGTTCGCCTACCACCTGCCGCTCGACGCCCACCCGGAGCTCGGCAACAACGCGCAGCTCGGGCTGCAACTCGGCCTGGTCGCGCAGCCGGGCTCGGCGGGGCGCTTCGGCGAGCAGGACCTGGGCTTCATCGGTGGCCGCATCGACGGCGAGGCCTTCCTCGATGCCGCGGCGTTGGCGGCGCATGCGCAGAAGGTGCTCGGTCGACAGGTCACGCTGGTCGACGGCGGACGGCGGCCCATCAAGACCGTGGCTTGGTGCACCGGTGGGGCGCAGGGCCACTTCGAGGCGGCCATCGCTGCAGGCGCCGATGCCTTCCTGACCGGCGAGATCTCCGAGCCGCAGGCGCACTATGCACGCGAGATGGGCGTGACCTTCCTGGCCTGCGGCCACCATGCCACCGAGCGCTATGGGGCACCGGCGGTGGCCGCGCACATCGCGGCGCAGCTCGGACTGGCGCACGAGTTCATCGACATCGACAACCCGGCATGACGACGTCTCCCGAGCGCGCCTTGCCCATGGCCATCACCATGGGCGACCCGGCCGGCATCGGCCCGGAGATCGTGGTCAAGGCCTTCCGAGGCGCGCCCTCGCTCTTGCGTGGGTGTTTCGTCGTGGGCGATCTGGCCACGCTGCGTGCGGCGCAGCGGATGCTGGGCGACGTTGCCAGCACGTCAATGCCCATCGCCCTGATCGACGATGCGAAGGAGGTCGCGCAGTTGCCGCCGCACTGCATCCCGCTGCTGCAGGCCATCGCCCCGCCGGAGGGTGTGACCCTCGGGCACGTCAGCGCTGCGGCCGGCCGGGCCGCCGGCGACTGCGTGCTCTGGGCGGCCCGTGCGGCCTTGGCCGGGCAGGTGGCCGCGATCGTCACCGCGCCCTTGCACAAGGAGTCGCTGGCCGCCGCCGGCTTCGCCTTCCCGGGCCATACCGAACTGCTGCAGGCCGAGGCGGCGGCGCATCTCGGACGCCCGGTGGCCGAGGTGCCGGTTCGGATGATGCTGGCCAACGACGAACTGCGCACGGTGCTCGTGAGCATCCATGTCTCGCTGCGCGACGCCATCGAGGCCGTGCATGTCGACGGGGTGCGAGAGACGATCCGCATCGCGCACGAGGCGCTCGCTGCCGTGCTCGGTCGTGCGCCGCGCATCGGCGTGGCCGGGTTGAATCCCCATGCCGGCGAGGGCGGTCTGTTTGGCTCGGAGGAGCGCGCGGTGATCGCACCTGCGATCGCCGCCGCCCGCGCCGCCGGCATCGACGTGCACGGCCCCTATGCGCCGGACACCATCTTCATGCGGGCGCGTGCGACGCCGACGAAGGCCGGGGAATTCGATGTGGTGATCGCGATGTACCACGACCAGGGCTTGATTCCGGTGAAGTACCTGGGCGTGGAGAAGGGCGTGAACGTCACGCTCGGCCTGCCGCTGGTGCGCACCAGCCCGGACCATGGCACGGCCTTCGACATCGCCGGCACCGGGCGGGCCGACGCATCGAGCCTCGTCGAGGCCATCCGCATGGCGCGGGCGCTGGCGCCCGACGCGCTCAGGGGCGCTTGAGGCTGTCGCGGATCTCGCGCAGCAACGTGATGTCCTCGGGCGGCGTGGCCGCCGGCGGCGCCGCTTCTTCTTTCTTGCGCAGCTTGTTCACCTGCTTGACCATCATGAAGATGATGAAGGCGAGGATCAGGAAATTGACCGCGATGGTGATGAAATTGCCGTACGCCAGCACCGGCACGCCGGCCTTCTTCAAGTCCGCCAGATTGTTCGCCACGCCGGCCGGCGCGCTGCCCAGAACGACGTAGAGGTTGGAGAAGTCGAGCTTGCCGAAGACCAAGCCGACGATCGGCATGATGATGTCGGTGACCAGCGAGTCGACGATCTTGCCGAAGGCAGCGCCGATGATCACGCCGACCGCCAGATCGATCACGTTGCCCTTGACCGCGAACTCGCGGAACTCCTTCAAAACGCTCATTGCAAGGTCCTCGACCGTATGTGGGCGGCCAGTATAGGAGCCATCGCGCAGCGTGCGTGCGCCCGCCGCAGCCGGTCTGCGCGCGTTGAATTCGCTTGTGACGCTCCGCTACAATCGTTGGTTGACCCCACCCCAGCGACAAGATTGAGGCCCCCCATGAGTGACATCCCCGTCGGCGCCCCCCGGATCGACAAGAGCAAGCGGACGTGGTTGATCGCCTCCGGCTGTGCCGGCGCGGTGGGTGGCGTTGCAACTGCCGTCCCTTTCGTCAGCACCTTCCAGCCTTCCGAGCGGGCCAAGGCTGCGGGTGCACCGATCGAGGTGGACATCGGCGCCATGCAGGTCGGCGAGAAGCTCACGGTCGAATGGCGCGGCAAGCCGGTGTGGATCCTCAAGCGCTCGCCGCAGCAGATCGCCGAACTCTCGAAGCTCGATGGCCAACTGGCCGACCCGAAGTCCGCGCGCAACCCCGCCGAATTCACCCCCGAGTACGCCCGCAACGAAGGCCGTTCGATCAAGCCCGAAGTCCTGGTGGTGGTCGGCATCTGCACGCACCTGGGCTGCTCGCCGATCGACAGGCTCCAGGCCGGCCCACAGCCTTCGCTGCCCGACAACTGGGAGGGCGGCTTCCTCTGCCCCTGCCACGGTTCGACCTTCGACCTGGCCGGCCGCGTCTTCAAGAACAAGCCCGCGCCCGACAACCTGCCGGTGCCGCCGCACATGTACCTGTCGGACACCCGCCTGCTCATCGGCGAAGACAAGAAGGCCTGAGGGAAGAGACGACATGGCTGAATTCAAGGAAATCTCCCCCAACGCCCCGGCTGCCGAGCGAGCGCTCAACTGGGTCGACAACCGCTTCCCGCTGACCAAGCTGTGGAACGACCAGTGGGGCAAGTACTACGCGCCCAAGAACTTCAACTGGTGGTACATCTTCGGCTCGCTCGCGATGCTGGTGCTGGTCATCCAGATCGTGACCGGCATTTTCCTGGTGATGCACTACAAGCCCGACGCGAACCTCGCTTTCGCCTCGGTCGAATACATCATGCGCGACGTGCCCTGGGGCTGGCTGATCCGCTACATGCACTCCACCGGCGCCTCGGCGTTCTTCGTGGTGGTGTACCTGCACATGTTCCGCGGCCTCATCTACGGCAGCTACCGCAAGCCGCGCGAACTGATCTGGATCTTCGGCTGCGCGATCTTCCTGTGCCTGATGGCCGAAGCCTTCATGGGCTACCTGCTGCCCTGGGGCCAGATGAGCTACTGGGGCGCGCAGGTGATCGTGAACCTGTTCGCCGCGATTCCTTTCGTCGGCCCCGACCTCGCGCTGCTGATCCGCGGCGATTACGTGGTGAGCGACGCCACGCTCAACCGCTTCTTCAGCTTCCATGTGATCGCCGTGCCGCTGGTGCTGCTCGGCCTGGTGGTCGCCCACCTGATCGCGCTGCACGAAGTCGGCTCGAACAACCCGGACGGCATCGAGATCAAGGCCCATCGCGGCCCCGACGGTCACCCGCTGGACGGCATCCCGTCGCACCCGTACTACACGGTGCACGACATCTTCGGCGTCGTGATCTTCCTGACGATCTTCTCGGCCATCATCTTCTTCGCACCGGAGATGGGCGGCTATTTCCTCGAGTACAACAACTTCATCCCGGCCGATTCGCTCAAGACGCCGAACCACATCGCACCGGTCTGGTACTTCACGCCCTTCTATTCGATGCTGCGCGCCATCACCAGCGAGATGATGTACGCGCTCATCGCCTGCGTCGTGGCGGCTGCCGTGTTCGGCGTGTGGAAGGCGCGCGTCGCGACCCTGGTCAAGGGCGCGATCGTCGTCGCCGCAGTCGTCGTCGCCGCACTGATGCTGGCGATCGACGCCAAGTTCTGGGGCGTGGTCGTGATGGGCGGCGCCGTGATCATCCTGTTCTTCCTGCCCTGGCTGGACCACAGCCCGGTGCGCTCGATCCGCTACCGCCCGAGCTGGAACAAGGTGCTCTACGGCATCTTCGTCATCAACTTCCTGATCCTGGGCTACCTGGGCGTACAGCCGCCGTCGCCGATCGGCGAACGCGTCTCGCAAGTGGGCACCCTGTTCTATTTCGGTTTCTTCCTGCTGATGCCGTGGTGGAGCCGCCTTGGTGAGTTCAAGCCGGTGCCCGAGCGCGTGACCTTCGCTGCGCACTGAGCTGGAGAGAAGAAGAATGAAGAAACTGATCCTCACGCTGATCGCCGCCCTTGGCATCGTCACCGGCGCCCACGCCGCGGAAGGCGGAATCGCCTGGGACAAGGCGCCCAACCGCACCAACGACCTGGCGTCGCTGCAGAACGGCGCCAAGCTGTTCGTCAACTACTGCCTGGGCTGCCATTCGGCCGCCTTCATGCGCTTCAACCGCCTGCAGGACATCGGCATCTCGGAGCAGCAGATCAAGGACAACCTGCTGTTCACGACCGAGAAGGTCGGTGATGTGATGAAGGCCAACATCGATCCGCGCCAAGCCAAGGAATGGTTCGGCGCCAATCCGCCGGACCTGACGTTGGTGGCGCGCTCGCGCGCGGGCCACGGCGGCACCGGTGCCGACTACCTGTACACGTACCTGCGCACCTACTACCGCGACGACACCAAGGCGACCGGCTGGAACAACCTGGCCTTCCCCAGCGTCGGCATGCCGAACGTGCTGTGGGAACTGCAGGGCGATCGCCGCCCGGTCTACACCAAGGTGACGCAGCATGGCCACGAGGTGGACGTGCTCAAGGGCTGGGAACAGGTCACGCCCGGCGCGATGACGCCGCTGCAGTTCGACCAGGCGGTCGGCGACCTCGTCAACTACATGCAGTGGATGGCCGAGCCGGCCCAGAACACCCGCATTCGCGTCGGTGTCTGGGTGCTATTGTTCCTCGTAATGGCACTGGTCTTCGTCTGGCGACTCAACGCCTCGTACTGGAAAGACGTCAAGTAGTCGCTTCCATGCCGACCGACGGGCGCCACGGGGCGCCGCCGGTCCCGCAGAGTGGGTTGCCAACGCGACCCACTCTTTTTGATTTTTAGGAGTCTCCCGCCATGATGGTTCTGTATTCAGGTACGACCTGCCCCTTTTCCCACCGCTGCCGCTTCGTCCTGTTCGAAAAGGGCATGGACTTCGAAATCCGCGACGTTGATCTGTACAACAAGCCCGAAGACATCAGCGTGATGAACCCGTACGGCCAGGTGCCCATCCTGGTCGAACGCGACCTGATCCTGTACGAGTCGAACATCATCAACGAGTACATCGACGAGCGCTTCCCGCATCCGCAACTGATGCCCGGCGACCCGGTCGACCGCGCCCGCGTGCGCCTGTTCCTGCTCAACTTCGAGAAGGAACTGTTCGTTCATGTGGCCACGCTCGAGAACCGCACCGCCAAGGGCAACGAGAAGGCGCTGGAGAAGGCGCGTTCGCACATCCGCGACCGTCTGACGCAGCTGGCACCCGTGTTCCTCAAGAACAAGTACATGCTGGGCGACAACTTCTCGATGCTCGACGTGGCGATCGCACCGCTGCTCTGGCGCCTCGACTACTACGGCATCGACCTCAGCAAGAACGCTGCGCCGCTGCTGAAGTACGCCGAGCGCATCTTCTCGCGCCCAGCCTACATCGAAGCGCTGACGCCCTCCGAAAAGGTCATGCGCAAGTAAGCGCCTTTCAACGCGTCTTTCCCGCTCCCATGCTCAACGCGCTCGAATCGTCTTCCACCCGTCCGTACCTGATCCGGGCGATGTACGAATGGTGCACCGACAACGGCTTCACGCCCTATGTCGCGGTGCAGGTCGACGACACCGTTCAAGTGCCGCGCGAGTACGTCAAGAACGGCGAGATCGTGCTCAACGTCAGCTTCGACGCGACCAGTTCGCTGAAGCTGGGCAACGAGTTCATCGAGTTCAAGGCGCGCTTCGCCGGTACCGCGCGCGAGATTGTCGTGCCCGTCGGGCGCGTGATCGCAATCTACGCGCGGGAGAACGGGCAGGGCATGGCTTTCCCCGCACCGGCCGCGGCGACGGGCGATGGGCCCGCGCCGTCGTCCACGGCCGCCACAACCCCTGCAGCGGTGCCGCGCCCCGCGTTGCGCGATGCCTCGCGCGACGCCGACGCTGACGCCGGCAAGATCGTCCACCTGGTGACGGGCGACATCGCACCGGACGCATCCGGAGAAGGCGACACGAGCACCGATTCGACCGAGCCTCCGCGCCCGCCGACCGGTGGCGGCACCAAGCCGTCCCTCAAGCGCGTCAAGTAGCTTCGTCGGCGCGTGCCCGGGTGCGCGTTCGATAGAATCCAGCCCGTGCCGCTTTAGCTCAGTTGGTAGAGCAACCGCCTTGTAAGCGGTAGGTCGTCAGTTCGATTCCGACAAGCGGCACCATCCCCACGCAGCCCTCTGGCCTGCTCAGCGTCGTGTCTGCACCTTGATGCGGATGCTCGCCACCTTCCAGCCTCGCGCGTTCAGCCGGGCCACCAGCGCAGGGGCCAACTGGCGCAGCTTCGCAGCGGCCGCGCTGCCTTGCACCAGCAGGCACCACACATCGTCTTCGGCCGGCCCAGGCTTGACCGCAGGACGCATCTCTATCGGGATCAGGGCCTCGACCGCCTTCAGTCGTTCGGCGGCGTCCTGGGCGCGCTGCAGCAAGCCGGCGAGCGTCGGCGAGCCGTCGGCGGCCTGCAGCAAGGTGAAGGAATTGAATCGGCGATTCGATGACATGAGAGGTGGGCCCCAAGTGGCTAAAATGCCCGGTTTGCCGGCGTTCGCGCCGGCACGGGCCGCTTGCTTTTCGCGAAAGCGCGCCCAAGTGCTTTCACCCTATCTTAGGGATTCGTAGCAGCAACCGAACAGCTTCGGACGCGCGATCGATCCTTCACACATGGCCACCAACTTCCTCACTCACATCTTCGGCAGTCGCAACGACCGGCTACTCAAGCAGTACCGCAAGACCGTCGAACGCATCAACGCCCTCGAGCCGCAGTTCGAGACACTCAGCGACGATGCACTGCGCGCCAAGACGGGGGAGTTCAAGGACCGCATCGCCAAGGGCGAGTTGCTCGACGACCTGCTGCCGGAAGCCTTTGCCACCGTGCGCGAGGGTTCCAAGCGCGTCATGAAAATGCGCCACTTCGACGTTCAGTTGCTGGGCGGCATGGCGCTGCACAACGGCAAGATCTCCGAGATGCGCACCGGCGAAGGCAAGACGCTGACCGCCACGCTGCCGGTGTACCTCAATGCGCTGGCCGGCAAGGGCGTGCACGTGGTCACCGTGAACGACTACTTGGCCAATCGCGACGCGCAGTGGATGGGGCGCCTCTACAACTTCCTCGGTCTGACGGTGGGCATCAACCTGCCCAACATGCCGCGCGAGGAGAAGCAGGCGGCCTACAGTTCCGACATCACCTACGGAACGAACAACGAGTACGGCTTCGACTACCTGCGCGACAACATGGTGTACGAGGTGCAAGACCGCGTGCAGCGCGTGCTGAACTACGCGATCGTCGACGAGGTCGACTCGATCCTGATCGACGAGGCCCGCACCCCACTGATCATCAGCGGCCAGGCCGAAGACCACACCGACCTGTACCTCGCGATCAACAAGGTCGTGCCCCTGCTCGTGAAGCAGGAGGGCGAGGAAGACCCGCGCACCGGCGAGGGTGTGACGAAGCCCGGCGACTTCACCGTCGACGAGAAGACGCACCAGGTGTTCCTCACCGAAGCCGGCCACGAGAAGGCCGAACAGCTGCTGTCGGAATTCAAGCTGCTGCCCGAGGGCGCGTCGCTCTACGACCCGGCCAACATCACGCTGATGCATCACCTGAATGCCGCGCTGCGCGCCCGGCATCTCTACCACCGCGACCAGCACTACGTGGTGCAGCAGGGCGAAGTGGTGATCGTCGACGAATTCACCGGCCGCCTGATGAGCGGTCGCCGCTGGAGCGACGGCCTGCACCAGGCGGTGGAAGCCAAGGAAGGCGTGGAGATCCAGCCCGAGAACCAGACGCTGGCCTCGATCACCTTCCAGAACTACTTCCGGCTGTATGCCAAGCTGGCCGGTATGACCGGCACCGCCGACACCGAGGCCTACGAGTTCCAGGAAATCTATGGGCTCGAGACAGTCATCATCCCGCCGAACCGCATCAGCAAGCGCGACGACCAGCTCGACCGCGTCTACAAGACGACGCGCGAGAAATACGAGGCCGCGATCCAGGACATCCGCGAGTGCTACGAACGCGGCCAGCCGGTGCTGGTGGGCACCTCGTCGATCGAGAACTCGGAAATCATCGACGCGTTGCTGACCAAGGCCGACCTGCCGCACCAGGTGCTCAACGCGAAGCAGCATGCGCGCGAGGCCGACATCGTGGCGCAGGCCGGCCGCGCGAAGATGATCACCATCGCGACCAACATGGCGGGCCGCGGGACGGACATCGTGCTCGGCGGCAACATCGAGAAGGCGATCGCCGCGGTCGAGGCCGACGAGGCGCTGGACGAGACGGCCAAGGCCGCCGAGATTGCGCGCGTGCGTGCCGAATGGACGAAGGACCACGAGTCCATCAAGGCCCTCGGTGGCCTGCGCATCATCGCGACCGAGCGCCACGAGTCGCGCCGCATCGACAACCAGCTTCGCGGCCGCTCGGGCCGCCAGGGCGACCCGGGTTCCTCGCGCTTCTACCTGAGCCTGGACGATCCGCTGATGCGCATCTTCGCGGGCGACCGCGTCAAGGCCATCATGGACCGGCTGAAGATGCCGGACGGCGAGGCCATCGAAGCCGGCATCGTCACCCGCAGCATCGAGAGCGCGCAACGCAAGGTCGAGGCGCGCAACTTCGACGTGCGCAAGCAGCTGCTCGAATACGACGATGTGTCGAACGACCAGCGCAAGGTGATCTACCAGCAGCGCAACGACATCCTCGACGCCACCGACCTCGGCGCCCAGATCGCGGCGCTGCGCGAAGGTTGCTTCACCGACCTGGTGCGGCAGTACGTGCCTGCCGAGTCGGTCGAAGAGCAGTGGGACCTGGCTGGCCTCGAGAAGGCGCTGGCCAACGACGGGGGCCTGGAGCTGCCGCTGCGCCAGGAAGTCGAAGCGGCCACGGCCATCAGCGACGAAGACATCGTCGAGAAGGTGGTGGCGGCTGCCAATGCAGCCTTCGATGCCAAGGTGGCGTTGGTCGGTGCCGAGAACTTCACCCAGTTCGAACGCATGGTGCTGCTGCAGAGCATCGACACGCACTGGCGCGAGCACCTGGCCTCGCTCGACTACCTGCGCCAGGGCATCCACCTGCGAGGCTATGCGCAGAAGCAGCCCAAGCAGGAATACAAGCGCGAGGCCTTCGAACTCTTCGGTCAGCTGCTCGATTCGGTGAAGAACGAAGTCACCCGGCAGCTGATGACGGTGCGGGTGCAATCGAGCGAGCAGCTCGAAGCGGCGGCCGACACCATGGAAAGCCGCGCCGAATCCATCACGAACATCACCTACACCGCGCCCACCGAGACCGGTGAGGTCGAGGTCCGTGTCGACGAAGACAGCACGCGGCGTGTGGCAGCCGGTGCCGGGCTGAGCGCCGAGGCGGCCGCCTTCGCGCGCGTCGGCCGCAACGACCCCTGCCCCTGCGGCAGCGGCAAGAAGTTCAAGCAGTGCCACGGCAAGCTGACCTGATCCCCACCCACCGTTTTTGCTGAAGACGACGCCATGCCAGTGAACCTTTCTCCTCCCAACCCGGCAGCGCTTCATGCAGTCGACGGCGTGCGCATCGGCGTGGCCGAAGCCGGCATCCGCAAGGCGAACCGCAAGGACCTCACGGTGGTGCTGATCGACGAAGGCGCTGCCGTCGGCGGCGTGTTCACCCAGAACCGCTTCTGCGCCGCGCCGGTGCAGGTGTGCCGCGAGCATCTGGCCAAGGGCTACGGCATCCGCGCGATGCTGATCAACACCGGCAACGCGAATGCGGGCACCGGGCAGGACGGGCTGGCGCGCACGCATCAGAGTTGCGTCGCGCTGGCACGCGAACTGAACATCGCGCCCGAACAGATCCTGCCCTTCTCCACCGGTGTGATCATGGAGCCGCTGCCGGTAGAGCGCATCGAGGCCGGCCTGCCGGCCGCCTTGGCCGATGCCGCGCCCCAGCACTGGGCGCGCGCCGCCGAAGGCATCATGACCACCGACACCGTGCCCAAGGCCTTCAGCCAGCAGGTGCAGATCGGTGGCGCGACCGTCACCATCACCGGCATCAGCAAGGGCGCCGGAATGATCCGGCCGAACATGGCGACGATGCTGGGCTTCATGGCGACCGACGCGCAAATCGACCCGGCGTTGATCCAGCCCCTGGCCAAGGCGTTGGCCGATGCCTCGTTCAACCGCGTGACGATCGACGGCGACACCTCGACCAACGATTCCTTCGTCGTCATCGCGACGCAGAAGGCGGCGCATGCGCGCATCGATTCGCTCGACTCGGCCGATGGCCGCACGCTGCTCGAGGCGATGCAGAAGGTCGCGCGCCTGTTGGCCCAGGCCATCGTGCGCGACGGCGAGGGCGCCACCAAGTTCATCACCATCCGCGTCGAAGGCGGCCGCGATGGTGCCGAGTGCCGTCAGGTGGCCTACGCGGTCGCGCATTCGCCGCTGGTCAAGACGGCTTTCTTCGCCAGCGACCCGAACCTGGGCCGCATCCTCGCGGCGGTCGGCTATGCCGGCATCGATGACCTGGACCCGACGGGCATCGATCTGTATCTGGACGACGTGCACGTGGCCGTCAAGGGCGGCCGCAATCCGGCCTATCGCGAAGAAGACGGCCAGCGCGTGATGAAGCAGAGCGAGATCACCGTGCGCATCGCGCTCGGGCGCGGCAGTGCCACCGACACGGTGTGGACCTGCGACCTGAGCCACGACTACGTGTCGATCAACGCCGACTACCGCTCCTGAGCCGATGAACGAGAAGTTCGAGCACCTCATCGAGCGGGCCGAACAGCTCATCGCCCGCATCGAGTCGATTCTTCCGCAGCCGCTGCAGGCGCCGGCCGACTGGAACGCTGCCATCGCCTGGCGCTACCGCCGGCGCAGCTCGGGCCACGGCACGCTGGAGCCGGTGCGCCACTTGGCGCCGATGCCGCTCGAGGCGCTGAAGGAAATCGACCTTCAGAAGGAAAAGATCGAGCGCAACACCCGGCAGTTCGTCGAGGGCAAACCGGCCAACAACGTGCTGCTGACCGGCGCGCGCGGTACCGGCAAGTCCTCGCTCATCCGGGCCTGCCTGCAGGCCTATGCGCCGCAGGGCCTGCGCCTGATCGAGGTCGACAAGGCCGAACTCACCGACCTGCCGGACATCGTCGAGGTGGTGGCGAATCGTCCCGAGAAGTTCATCGTCTTCAGCGACGACCTGAGCTTCGACGAAGGCGAGCCCGGCTACAAGGCGCTCAAGTCCATCCTCGACGGCTCGGTGGCGGCGTCGACGCCCAATGTGCTGATCTATGCGACCAGCAATCGGCGCCACCTGCTGCCCGAGTACATGAAGGACAACCTCAGCTACACGCACACCGACGACGGCGAGGTGCATCCGGGCGAGGTGATCGAGGAAAAGATCTCTCTGTCGGAGCGCTTCGGCTTGTGGGTGAGCTTCTACCCCTTCAGCCAGGCCGAGTACCTGGCGATCGTGGCGCAGTGGCTCTCCTCCTTCGGCGTCGATCCGAAGGCCATCGAGACCGCGCGGCCCGAGGCGTTGGTCTGGGCTCTGGAGCGCGGTTCGCGCAGCGGACGCGTGGCCTATCAGTTCGCGCGCGACTACGTGGGGCGCTCATGAGCACCGGCGCCGCTGTGGAAGGCCGCAAGCACACCGAGGTCGCGGTGGGTATCCTGATCGGCGGTGACGAGGCCCTGCTGCTGTCGACCCGGCCCGAGGGCAAGCCCTACGCCGGCTACTGGGAGTTTCCGGGGGGCAAGATCGAAGCCGGCGAGACGGTCGAGCAGGCGCTGCGCCGCGAGTTGCAGGAAGAGCTCGGCATCACCATCGCTGCGGCCGAGGTCTGGAAGATCACCGAACACGACTATCCGCACGCGCTGGTGCGCCTGCACTGGTGCAAGGTGCGCGAGTGGGACGGCGACTTCGAGATGCGGGAAGGCCAGGCGATGCGCTGGCAGCAGTTGCCGCTCGACGTCACGCCGGTGCTGCCGGGTGCGCTGCCGGTGCTGGCCTGGCTGGCCGAAGAGCGGGCCGCACGGGCCGGCTGAGCGCGATTCTGGGTCGCTGCGGCTACTGCAGCCGCGGGTCGCCGAAGGGCTCGTCGTCCGGCGGCGTGTCGGCCGGCATCCGGAATTCTTCACTGGCCCAGGCACCGAGATCGACGCCCTTGCAACGCGCGCTGCAGAAGGGGCGGTAGGGGTTACCGGGGCCGTAGATGCTGTCCTGAGCGCAGGCCGGGCATCGCACGATGCGGTCGCCGTCAGAGGTGGTGCGGGTCTTCATGGGCTTTCTCCTGCGCGTCGTGCCGCAAGCTGCGACGCCGGTTCTTTGCTGTCGCCCGTCAGGCGCACAGCGTGAGTTCGAAGGGGGTGTCGTCGTGGCTGGCGTGGAGGCGGTCGTCCGAGGCGTGGCGCATCAGCCGCACCGACACCATCAGCCGGTTGCCGCTGATCTCGGGAATCAGACCAAGGCGCGGATCGATCCGAAGGCGCAGCAGCTGAAAGCTGCGTCCCTGCGGCAGCGTCTGCTGGAACTGCCCGCCGGTGGCGATGACCTTGTACGGCACGTCGGCGTCACGCAGCAGCTTGAGCAGCAGGTAGATCGACTCGGCCAGCGGCGCCAGGGTCGACGACCAGCGTTCGAGGTCGGTGCGGCGCATCGGGGGCGGGCGGTGCTGCCACGCATGGTAGGCCGGCAGGTCGAATTCGCAGGTGCCGCCGGGGATGCTCGCGCGGCTGCGGATGCTCATCAACCATTCGTTCTCGGTCAGCGACTGGCCGGCCTTGCCGGGCACCGTGTTGAGCGTCGTGAAATTGCGCTCGAGCTGGCCGACCACCTGGTCGAGCACCGCCTCGGCGATGGCCGGATTGCCGCGGTAGCTGTTGAAGACGTTCTTGTGCTTGTCGAGATCGCGTAGCACGTCGGCCTTGAGATCGGCGCGCGCGGCCACGTCCATGATCTCGAAGATCGTGACGAGGGCGTAGTGGTGCGAGAGGGCGGAGTCTGCGGGTACCAGCTCGCCCAGCCGGCGGAACAGGTGCTCCAGACGCAGGTAGGTCCGGATGCGCTCGTTGAAGGGGTACTCGTAAAGAATCACGCGGTGTATCTGTTTCCTGTCGCGGGATCATAGCCTCAGGGTGAGCGGGCGGGTGTGTCGTGTTGCTTCGCCGGCCGCCGCGCGCGTGGGATGTACGCGGATCAGTGCGTGCGCGGCAGGGTCCAGCGCACCCACAGGCTGCGGACTTCGTCGGCCAGGGCGTCGAGGCTCAGGCCGTCGTTGAAGATCACCGCATCGGCCGCGGCGCGCCGTTCGCTGCGCCGGGCCTGTTGCGCGATCACCGCCTGGACCGCTTCCGGCGCCCAGCCCGAACGTGCGATCACGCGCTCGCGCTGGGTCGCTTCGCTGGCGTCGACCACCAGCACGCGGTCGACGATGCGGCGCCACCGCCGGGACTCCACCAGCAGCGGCACATCGAAGACGATCGGCGAAGCGCCAGCGAACGCCGCCAGGCGTTCGGCTTCGGCACCGATCAGCGGATGCAGGATGGCTTCGAGCCGGCGCTTGGCCGCGGCGTCGGCGAAGACGAGCTCGCGCATGCGGGCGCGGTCCAGGCCGCCGTCGGCACCGAGCACCGCGGGGCCGAATTCGGCCTCGATGGCCGGCATGGCCGCACCGCCGGGCAGGGCGATGGCGCGGGCGATGGCGTCGGTGTCGACCAAGGCGGCGCCGAGCGTGGCGAGCATCGCCGCCACTGTGCTCTTGCCGCTGCCGATCCCGCCCGTCAGACCGATTCGCATGGTGACGCGACCAGCCTCAGAGCCCGATGACACGCAGGATCGTGTCGGCGCCGAAGAGCATGGCGGTGAAGCCCGCGCCCGCCAGGAAGGGGCCGAAGGGCACGTAGCCGCCTTCGCGCAGATTGTTGTTGAGCTTGAGCGCGATGCCCACGATGACGCCGATGACCGACGCCATCAGGATGATCGGCACGAGCGCCTGCCAGCCGAACCAGGCGCCGAAGGCCGCGAACAGCTTGAAGTCGCCGTAGCCCATGCCTTCCTTGCCGGTGCTGAGCTTGAAGAGCCAGTAGATGGCCCAGAGCGACAGGTAGCCAGCCACCGCGCCCAGCACCGCGTCCGCCAGGCTGATGCCGGTGAAGCCGAGCAGAGCGGCCAGCAGGCCGGCCCACAGCAGGGGCAGCGTGATGTCGTCCGGCAGCAGCGTGGTGTCCCAGTCGATCAGGGCCAGCGTGAGGAGCGCGGCCGAGAAGCCGCACCAGGCCAGCGCCGCCCACTGGCCGGGCATGCGCCAGACGCACCAGGCGAAGAGCAGGCCGGTGACCAGTTCGACCATCGGATAGCGCGGGCTGATCGGTGTCTTGCACGAAGAACAGCGCCCGCGCAGAAAGGCGTAGCTGAGCAGCGGCACGTTCTCGTACCAGCGGATCGCATGGCCGCACTGCGGGCAGCGCGAGTGCGGCACCATGAGGTTGAAGCGTTCGGCGGCCGGGGCCGCGGCTTCAGGGCCGTCGAGTCCGGCGCAGTCGGCCGCCCATTGCCGCTCGAGCATCTGGGGCAGCCGGTGGATCACCACGTTCAGGAAGCTGCCGATCAGCAAGCCCAGAACGCCCGCCAATGCGGCGTCCACCCCCTGCGAGACCCACATCAGACGACCTGGCCGAGCTTGAAGATGGGCAGGTACATCGACACCACGATGCCGCCGATGATCACGCCCAGGAACACGATGATGATCGGCTCCATGAGGCTGGAGAGGCCGGCCACCATGTCGTCGACCTCGGCTTCGTAGAAGTCGGCGGCCTTGCCCAGCATGTGGTCGATCGAGCCGGATTCTTCGCCGATGGCGGCCATTTGCAGCACCATCGACGGGAACACGTTGGCATTGGTCATGGCCGAGGTCAGGCTGGTGCCGGTCGAGACTTCCTGCTGGATCTTGGCGGTCGCGTCGGCGTACACCGAATTGCCGGATGCGCCGCCGACGGAGTCGAGCGCCTCGACCAGGGGCACGCCGGCAGCGAACATCGTCGACAGCGTGCGGGTCCAGCGGGCCACGCAGGACTTGTCGATCAGCGTGCCGAAGATCGGCAGGCGCAGCAGCAGGCGGTCCATGACGCGCTGCACTTTCTCGTTGCGTTTCCAGGCTTGCAGGAAAAAGTAGATGCCACCGCCCAGTACGCCGAAGATGAGCCACCAGTAGGAGACGAAGAACTCGCTGATCGCCATCACGATCAGCGTCGGCGCCGGCAGGTCGGCACCGAAGGAGGAGAACACCTCCTTGAAGGCCGGAATCACGAAGATCATGATGATCGCCACCACGATGAAGGCCACCACCACCACGGACGTCGGGTACATCAGCGCCGACTTGATCTTCGACTTGATCGCCTCGGTCTTCTCCATGTAGGTGGCCAGGCGGTCGAGCAGTTCTTCCAGAATGCCGGCCGCTTCACCCGCCTCGACCAGGTTGCAGTAAAGGTTGTCGAAGTACTTCGGAAACTTGCGGAAGGCGGCGGACAGCGAGGTGCCCGTCTCGACGTCGCTGCGGACGTCGTTGAGCAACTTGGCCACGCTCGGGTTGGCGTTGCCGCGGCCAACGATGTCGAAGGACTGCAGCAGCGGCACGCCGGCCTTCATCATGGTGGCGAGCTGCCGCGTGAAGATCGCGATGTCCTTCGGCTTGATCGACTTGCCGGCCCGCATGCGCCGCTTCTTGACCTTGGTGAGCAGCACGCCTTGCCGTCGCAGCGCCGCCTGCACCTGGTTCGTGCCGGCCGCGCGGAGTTCACCGCGCACCTGTTTGCCGTTGCGGTCCTTGCCCTCCCATTCGTACACAAACTCCTTGTGTCCGCGGGGCGTGGATGTTGCCGTTGCCATGGGAGATCTCCGCTTCTGAATGCTATTCGTTGGTGACCGCGACCACTTCCTCGAGCGACGTCAGCCCCTGCATCACCTTCTGCAGGCCCGACTGCCGCAGGGAGCGGACACCTTCGGCTTCCGATTGCCTGGCAATGTCCAGGGCGCTGCCGTCGCGCAGGATGATCTTCTGGATCTCCTCGGAGATCGGCATCACCTGGTAGATGCCCACGCGTCCCTTGTAGCCCCCGTTGCAGGCGGAACAGCCGACCGGGCGGTAAGGTTTCCAGGAGCCATCCAGGTGTGCTTCCTTGAAGCCCGCGTCGAGCAGTGCTTCGCGCGGCACGTCGGCCGGCTCGCGGCAGACGGTGCACAGCCGGCGCGCCAGGCGCTGGGCGGTGATCAGGATGACGCTCGAGGCGATGTTGAAGGGCGCGATGCCCATGTTGCGCATCCGCGTGAGCGTCGTCGGCGCATCGTTCGTGTGCAGCGTGGACAGCACCAGGTGCCCGGTCTGCGCGGCCTTGATCGAGATGTCCGCTGTTTCGAGGTCGCGGATTTCGCCGACCATGATGATGTCCGGATCCTGCCGCAGGAAGGCACGCAGTGCCGTCGCGAAGGTGAGGCCGGCCTTCTCGTTCACGTTGACCTGGTTCACGCCCGGAAGGTTGATTTCCGACGGGTCTTCGGCCGTCGCGATGTTCACGCCCGGCTTGTTCAGCAGGTTCAGGCAGGTGTAGAGCGACACCGTCTTGCCGGAGCCGGTCGGGCCGGTCACCAGGACCATGCCGTACGGCCGACCGATGGCTGACAGCAGCCGTTCCTTCTCGACCGCGTCGTAGCCCAGTGCGTCGATGCCCAGGCGGGCGCTGCTCGGGTCCAGGATCCGGATCACGATCTTCTCGCCGAAAAGCGTGGGCAGGGTGCTGACCCGGAAGTCGATCACGCGGTCGGGGCCGATCTTGAGCTTCATCCGGCCGTCTTGCGGAATGCGCTTCTCGGAGATGTCCAGCCGCGAGATCACCTTGATGCGCGAGGCCAGCTTGTCCTTGATGACGGGCGGCGGGCTGGCGATCTCGCGCAATTCGCCGTCGATGCGAAAGCGCACCCGGTACTGGTGCTCGTAGGGCTCGAAATGGATGTCCGAGGCGCGCATGCCGAAGGCGTCGAGCAGCATCTTGTGGAGGAAGCGCACCACCGGTGCGTCCTCGACCTCGGCGACTGCTTGATCGGCGGCATCGTTCGCCGTGTCGACGGCTGCCTCGTCGAACTCGAATTCGGCACCGACGATGGTGTCGATGGTTTCCGCGGCGCTGACCGCCGCCGCCTCGACCATGCGGGAGAGCTTGTCGTACTCGGCAATGACCCAGTCGACGCCCATCTGCGAGGCGAACTTGATCTTCTCGACTGCCTGCTGGTCCGACGGATCCGCGGTGGCGACGATGAGGCGATTGTTGCGTTTGCTCAGCACGACGATGCGGTACGCCAGGCACAGCTTCGCGTCGAGCAGGTCCTTGGGCAGCCGCTGCGGATCGATTGCATCGAGGTCCAGCAGCGGGGCGCCGAAGGCGCTGGAGAGGGTGTGCGCGAGGTCGGCGGCGGACACCGCACCGGTGCCGGTGAGTTCGGCGATGAAGCTCGACCGGGAGGTGAGCGATCGCTGGTAGATCTCTTCGGCCGTCTTCGCTGGGAGCTTGCCGGCAGAGATCAGCGCGCGTGCAAGGCCTGGCAGGGCGACGGTCGAGCTATCTTTGACGGGAGGTTCGGCAGCGGCCATCAGCGAATGTAAAAAACGTGAAAAAGTGCTTCACGATCATCGCTGATCGCCCTTTGACTGTAAACCGGCGCAGCCGAGGACCGCGCAGCATTTGGCATGCATTTGGCTTTACAGCCACAAAAGGCTGGTCGGGGTGAGAGGATTCGAACCTCCGGCCTCTACGTCCCGAACGTAGCGCTCTACCAGGCTAAGCTACACCCCGATGGTGGTGCAGAAGAAGAGAAACCGTCGATTTACCGTCTGTTGAAGCCGGTTAGGCGCGTCGCTCAAGCAACTGAGCCGCCAATTGTAGCAAACCCTCCGAGTGCCGATTCACGGAAAAACCACGCAACGCATCGATCGCGCGTTGGGCCTCGGACGCCGCTGCGGCGCGCGTCGCTTGCAGTGCCCCGGTCTCCCGGACGATGGCCACGATGTTCGCCAGCTGGCTGGTGTCCCCGTTCTCGATCGCGTTGCGGACCAATGCGCTTTGTTCGGGCGCGGCGCGCTGCATGGCGAGGATCAGCGGAAGTGTCGTCTTGCCCTCGCGCAGGTCGTCGCCCACGTTCTTCCCGGTCTCGCTGGCGTCGCCCTCGTAGTCGAGCACGTCGTCGATGACCTGGAAGGCGGTCCCAATGGCTTGGCCGTAGGAGGCGCAGGCCTCTTCGGTGGCCGCGTCGGCGCCGGCCAGGACGGCGGCGAGGCGGGTGCTGGCTTCGAAGAGTTTGGCGGTTTTCGATCGGATGACCCGCAGGTAGGCCCCTTCGTCCAGCGTCGCGTCGTGCATGTTCATGAGCTGCAGCACCTCGCCCTCGGCGATCACGTTGGTGGCCTCGGCGAGGATCTGCATGACGCGCATGTTGTTCGCGTCCAGCATCATCTGGAACGCGCGCGAATAGAGGAAGTCGCCGACCAGCACGCTGGCCGGATTGCCGAACGACTCGTTGGCGGTCGGACGGCCGCGGCGCAGGGTCGACTCGTCGACCACGTCGTCGTGCAGCAGGGTGGCGGTGTGGATGAATTCCACCACCGCCGCCAGGTTGAAGCGCTGTTCGCCCTTGTACTCGAGCGCCCCGGCCATCAGCAGCAGCAAGGCCGGGCGCAGCCGCTTGCCGCCGGCGGAGATGATGTACTGCGAGACGTGGCTGACCAGTGGCACGCCGGTGTCTAGGCGCCGTGCGATCACGCGATCGACTTCTGTCATGTCGGCGGCGATCAGGCCGAGGACGGAGGTGGTCGGGGAGGAGTCGGCGGCAGGACTGGGCAAAGCGGAGGCGGCTTGGGCGCTGCGTGAGGTGAAGACGAGGCCTGGCGGCCCGGAGCCGCAAATTATAGGGAGCGCCGCGGCGTCCCCGCGCTGCCCATCCATGGCCCATTGGAGGCCGGGATCGGCCGTGCTAGAATCTTGGGCTCTGCGGAATTCGCCGCCGAGACTCAATTTCAAAGAGGTTTACATGTACGCGGTCATAAAAACCGGCGGCAAGCAGTATCGCGTTGCTTCCGGCGAAAAAATTAAAGTAGAACAGATTGCTGCGGACGTAGGCCAGGAAATCGTGCTCGATCAGGTTCTTGCAGTCGGCAACGGCTCGGACATCAAGATCGGCACGCCCCTGGTGTCCGGCGCATCCGTCACGGTCACCGTGCTCTCGCACGGCTTGCACGACAAGGTGCACATCTTCAAGATGCGCCGTCGCAAGCACTATCAGAAACGTCAAGGCCATCGCCAGCAGTTCACCGAACTGCAAATCGGCGCGATCGCCGGTTAAGGAGCAGGCACCATGGCACAGAAAAAAGGCGGCGGCTCCACGCGAAACGGGCGCGATTCCAAGCCCAAGATGCTCGGCGTGAAAGCGTTCGGCGGCGAACTGATCAGCGCAGGCTCGATCATCGTGCGTCAGCGCGGCACCCAGTTCCACCCCGGCGTCAACGTCGGTCTGGGCAAGGACCACACGCTGTTCGCCCTGGTCGACGGCCATGTGTCGTTCGGCATCAAGGGTGCACTGAACAAGCACACGGTCAACGTGACGCCGGCCTGAGCCTCGTCACTTCGATCTGCTCGAAGCCCCGCTTGTCGGGGCTTCTTCGTTTTCCACCCCTTCGCCGCAAGCCGGCTTCCCGTTTGTAAACTGGACATCCCATGAAGTTCGTCGACGAAGCCTTCATCGACATCGCCGCCGGCGATGGCGGCAACGGCTGCGTGTCGTTCCGTCATGAGAAGTACAAGGAATTCGGCGGCCCGAACGGCGGCGACGGCGGACGCGGCGGCCATGTCTTCGCGGTGGCCGACGTCAACCTCAACACCCTGGTCGATTTCCGCTACTCGCGCCGGCACGAGGCCAAGCGCGGCCAGCACGGCATGGGCTCCGACATGTTCGGTGCGGCGGGCGACGATATCGTCCTGAAAATGCCGGTCGGCACCATCATCACCGACGCTGAAACCGGCGACGTGCTGTATGAGCTGCTGGTGCCCGGCGAGGTGATCACCATCGCCAAGGGGGGCGACGGCGGCTTCGGCAACATGCGCTTCAAGAGCGCGATCAACCGCGCGCCCCGCCAGAAGACGCCGGGTTGGCCCGGCGAGAAGAAGAGCCTCAAGCTCGAACTGAAGGTGTTGGCCGACGTCGGCCTGCTGGGCATGCCCAACGCCGGCAAGTCCACCCTGATCAGCGCGATCTCGAACGCGCGCCCACGCATCGCGGACTATCCCTTCACGACGCTGCACCCGAACCTGGGCGTGGTGCGCGTCGGCCCCGAGCAAAGCTTCGTCGTGGCCGACTTGCCCGGCCTGATCGAAGGCGCCGCGGAGGGCGCCGGGCTTGGCCATCTCTTTCTGCGGCATCTGCAGCGTACGCGGCTTTTGCTGCATGTGATCGACCTCGCGCCTTTCGACGACGACGTGGACCCGGTCTCCCAGGCCAAGGCGATCGTCGGCGAGCTCAAGAAGTACGACGCTGGCCTGTACGACAAGCCGCGCTGGCTGGTCCTGAACAAGCTCGACATGGTGCCCGCGGACGAGCGCGACGCGCGCGTCAAGGACTTCGTGAAGCGCCTGCGTTTCAAGGGCCCGGTGTTTGAAATCTCGGCACTCACACGCGAAGGCTGCGAACCGCTCGTTCAGGCGATCTACCAGCACGTGAAGGCGCAGCAGGTGGCCGAGCAGCCGCCGGCGGATATCGATCCTCGGTTCGCCTGACAGCGCTGTGCGGCGCGCCTCCGCTTCCTCTCGACCATCGACACCTCTCATGAGCAGCAGCCTCGGTACCCATGCACTGCGCGATGCGCGCCGGATCGTCGTCAAGGTCGGCTCCAGCCTCGTGACCAACGAGGGCCGGGGACTGGACGAGGTGGCGATCGGCGAGTGGTGCCGCCAGTTGGCCGGCTTGATGCGCGATGGCCGCGAGGTCGTCATGGTGTCCAGCGGCGCCATCGCCGAAGGCATGAAGCGCCTCGGCTGGCGCACCCGTCCGCACGAGGTGCACGAACTCCAGGCCGCGGCCGCCGTGGGCCAGATGGGCCTGGCGCAGATGTACGAGACGAAGCTGCGCGAGAACGGCGTCGGCAGTGCGCAGGTGCTGCTCACGCATGCCGACCTGGCCGATCGCGAGCGCTACCTGAACGCGCGTTCCACGCTGCTCACCTTGCTCGGCCTCGGCGTGGTGCCGGTCATCAACGAGAACGACACCGTTGTCAACGACGAGATCAAGTTCGGCGACAACGACACGCTCGGCGCACTGGTGGCCAACCTGGTCGAAGCCGACGCGCTGGTCATCCTGACGGACCAGAAGGGCCTCTACACCGCCGACCCGCGCAAGAACCCCGATGCGCAGTTCGTGCACGAGGCGCGTGCGGGCGACCTGGCGCTCGAGGCGATGGCCGGTGGCGTCGGCTCGGCCATCGGCAGCGGCGGGATGATCACCAAGATCCTGGCCGCCAAGCGCGCTGCGGGTTCGGGTGCCTCGACGGTCATCGCGTGGGGCCGCGAGCCCGATGCCTTGTTGCGGCTGGCCGCTGGCGAGGCGATCGGCACCCTGCTGGTGGCGCAGACCGCCAAGCACCAGGCGCGCAAGCGCTGGATGGCCGACCATCTGCAACTGCGCGGTGCGGTCACGGTCGATGCCGGCGCGGCGGAAAAGGTCCGAAGCGAAGGCAAGAGCCTGCTGCCGATCGGCATGACGGGCGTGGACGGCGAGTTCTCGCGCGGCGACGTGATCGCCGTGCGCGACCCGAACGGTGTCGAGCTCGCGCGCGGCCTGGCCAACTATTCGAGTGCCGAAGCACGCATGCTGTGTCGCAAACCGTCGGGTGAATTCGAGCGCTTGCTCGGCTACGCGGCCGAGCCGGAGATGGTGCACCGGGACAACATGGTGCTCATGGCGCCCCGCTGAAGCGCACTACTGCACTTCCGGCAACGGATTCTTCAGCCGCTGCACCATCTCGTTGACCGAACCGCGCGGTGCCGCACCGCGGCAGAGCCCTTGTTGGGAAAGTGCCAGCGTGTAGCTCGAGTTCAACGAGAACATCTTCTTCCACTCCGGATTGGGCACCGTCTCCCAGCCGGCGCCGCCGTAGCGGGCGTACGACTTCATCTCGCCGGTGGCGCAGCGCACGCCTTCGTAGAAGGCGTTGCTCGCACCGCCGGCTTTGTTGTTCGCCACGACGACGTAGCGCACCACGCCGTCACCGGTGATGGCGATGGTGGCCGGGTCGACGCCGAACTTCAGCGTCATGTAGCGGGGCATATCGATCGGCACCAAGCGGTTTTCGTCGAAGGCCGGTGGCGGTGGCACGGCGCTCTCCTTCCACTCCGGGTTCTCGAACAGCTGGGCCGAAGCGCCGCCGGTCGCGCCGAGCAGACAGGCCAGGGCAAGGGCGCGGCTAGCGCGGTGCATGAAACGGATCGGGCGGTGAGGGGAGGTCAGTGGCGGTGTTGGCATTGGGATCCGGGTCGAAGCTGGCGCCCGGAGGCAGGTCGAAGTGATGCGCGGGTCCGGTATCGGGCGCTTGATGGTCGAAGTCGCGCGTACGCACATTGCTGCGCAGGAAGCGGTTGCGGAAATCCTGCCGTGGCAGGTAGCGTGCGAGTTCGGTCAGCGCCATTTCGTAGACGCCGCGCTTGAACTCCACGACGACGTCGAGCGGCACCCAGTAGTCGTGCCATCGCCAGGCATCGAATTCGGGATGGTCAGTGGCGCGCAGGTTGAGATCCCAGTCGTGACCGACCAGCTGGAGCAAGTACCAGATCTGCTTCTGGCCCTTGTAGTGGCCTCGTGCGTCTCGGCGGATGAACCGATCCGGCACCTCGTAGCGCAACCAGTCACGGGTACGGGCGACGATCCGCACATGCTCCGGATGGAGCCCCACCTCTTCGTGCAGTTCCCGGAACATGGCTTGCTCGGGACTCTCGCCGCGATCGATGCCGCCTTGCGGAAACTGCCAGGAGTGGGTGCGTATGCGTTTGCCCCAGAAAACCTGGTTTCTCTGGTTGAGCAGGATGATGCCGACGTTGGGCCTGAAGCCGTCCCGGTCGAGCATAATCAAACCCCAATTTTTGAACTGCTTCGATTATGCCTGCCGGGTCGCACTCGGCAAGTGAGCGGTTCCTGCGGCAGCCTGCCGACACCCCCCTTTTTCGTTACCCCCTTTCGAGCGCGACCGATGAAAGCTTCCCGTTTCTTTGTCTCCACCCTGAAGGAAGCGCCGGCCGACGCCGAAGTCGCGAGCCACCGGCTCATGATGCGCGCCGGCATGATCAAGAAGCTCGGCGCGGGCATCTACACCTACATGCCGATGGGCCTGCGCGTGATTCGCAAGGTCGAAGCGATCGTGCGCGAGGAGATGAACCGGGCCGGCGCCGTCGAGCTGACGATGCCGGTGGTCCAGCCCGGCGAGTTCTGGCAGGAGAGCGGGCGCTTCGACAAGATGGGCGCCGAGCTGCTGCGCATCAAGGACCGGCACGAGCGCGACTACGTCGTGCAGCCGACCAGCGAAGAGGTCGTGACCGACATCGCCCGCCAGGAGATCCGCAGCTACAAGCAGCTGCCGCGCAACTTCTATCAGATCCAGACCAAGTTCCGCGACGAGCGCCGCCCGCGCTTCGGCCTGATGCGTGGCCGCGAGTTCACGATGAAGGACGCCTACAGCTTCGACCGCGACCTCGACGCCGCCAAGCTCAGCTACCAGGCCATGGCGCAGGCCTACCGCCGGATCTTCGATCGCTTCGGCCTGACCTACCGTGCGGTGGCGGCCGACAGCGGCGCCATCGGCGGCGACCTGAGCGAGGAGTTCCAGGTGATCGCCGCCACCGGCGAAGACGCCATCGTCTACTGCCCCGACAGCGACTACGCCGCCAACATGGAGAAGGCCGAGGCGCTGGCGCCGACCGCGCCGCGCGGTGCCGCCACGAAGGTGCTCGCCAAGACGCCGACCCCGGGCAAGAGCACCTGCGCCGACGTGGCGGAACTGCTCGGCATGCCGCTCGCGACCACGGTGAAGTCGCTGGTGCTGGCGACCGACGTGCTGGACGACGCCGGCAACATCACCGGCTCGCAGGTCTGGCTGCTGCTGCTGCGCGGCGACCACGACATGAACGAGATCAAGGTGAGCAAGCTGCCGGGCCTGGACCAGGGTTTCCGCTTTGCCACCACCGCCGAGATCGACGATCACTTCGGCTGCAAGCCCGGGTACCTCGGCCCGCTGAACCTGAAGCAGCCGGTGAAGCTAGTGGCCGACCGCGAGGTCGCCGTGATGTCCGACTGGACCACCGGCGCCAACGAGCTCGACTTCCACATGACCGGCGTCAACTGGGGCCGCGACTTGCCCGAGCCCACTTTGGTGGCCGACATCCGCAACGTCGTCGCCGGCGACGCCTCGCCCGACGGCAAGGGCGTGCTCGCCATCGAGCGCGGCATCGAGGTCGGCCACGTCTTCGTGCTCGGCACCAAGTACAGCAAGGCGATGAACGCCACCTTCCTCGACGAAGGCGGCAAGCCGCAGTTCCTGGAGATGGGCTGCTACGGCATCGGCATCACGCGCCTGCCGGCCGCGGCGATCGAGCAGAACCACGACGAGCGCGGCATCATCTGGCCCGACGCGCTGGCGCCGTTCACGGTGGTGCTGTGCCCGATCGGCATGGACCGCAGCCCCGAGGTCAAGGTCGCCGCCGAAACGCTCTACGAACAATTACTGGCGGCCGGCGCCGACGTGCTGCTGGACGACCGCGGCGAGCGCCCCGGCGCGATGTTCGCCGACTGGGAACTGATCGGCGTGCCGCACCGCCTGGTGATCTCCGACCGCGGCCTCAAGGAAGGCCAGTTCGAGTACCAGCACCGGCGCGACACGGCGGCCACCAAGGTGCCGGCCGCCGCCGCGCTGAGCTTCCTGCAATCCAAGCTCGCTGCATGACCATGAAGCCGGCGGCGGACCGAGGCTCGCCCTTGTCCCGTCGGCTGGTCATGGGTGGCGTGGCCGCCGGCGCCCTGGCGCTGGCCTTGCCGCGCCGGGCCCTGGCCGGCGCGCAGATCGAAGAGCCGCTGATCGACTCGGTGCGCAATGCGCTCAGTTCGGCCATCCACAACAAGGCGCCGCCGGTACCGGAATTCGCCCACACCGAGGCCCGCCTGGCCTACCTGCGCTGGCTGGGTGCGATGAGCGAACGGCTCAAGAAGAAGATTCCGGGCGCGCAGGAGCGCATCGAGCTGCTCCAGACCATCTGGTACGAAAGCAAGCGTTCGGGGCTCGAGGTCAGCCTCGTGCTGGGCCTGATCCAAGTGGAAAGCAACTTCCGCAAGTTCGCGGTGTCGAGTGCCGGCGCGCGTGGGCTCATGCAGGTGATGCCTTTCTGGACGCGCGTCATCGGCGACGGCGACCCAGCCACGCTGTTCCGCATGCAGACCAACCTGCGCTTCGGCTGTGTCATCCTGCGCCACTACCTCGACCGCGAGCGCGGCGACCTGTTCATGACGCTGGGACGCTACAACGGCAGCCGGGGCCGTGCGCCGTACCCCGATGCCATCTTCGCCAATCAGCGCATCTACGCCTTCAGCGACCGCGCCACCGCCTGAGCTGCACGCTCGACGTGGGTCACCATGACCTGGTCGATGCGGTAGCTGTCCACGTCCATCACCTCGAAGGTGTAGCCGCCCCAGCTCACGCTGTCGGTGCGCTTGGGCACGCGGCGCAGCATCACCATCAGGAAGCCGGCCAGCGTCTCGTACTCGTCGGCATGCGGCAGGGGAGCGTCGAGGTCCAGCGCTCGGTGCACGTCCTGGATCGGCGTCACGCCGTCGATCAGCCAGGAGTTCTCGTCGCGCCGGACGATCTGCTGCTCTTCGTCCTGCGGGCCGACCAGGTCGCCCATCACCGTGCTCATCACGTCGTTCAGCGTGATGACGCCCACCACCAGGCTGTACTCGTTGACGATGATCGCGAAGTCCTCATGGGCGTGGCGGAATTGCTCGAGCACCTCGGTGAGCGACAGCCGGTCGGGCACCACCAGCGCCTTGTGCAGCGGCACGCCCTGGTCGAGCGCCAGCGGCTGGCCGCTCAGCACGCGCTGGAACATGTCTTTGGCGTCGACGTAGCCGAGCACATGGTCGATGTCGCCGTCGCACACCGGGTAGGCCGAGAAGGGCTCGGCCACGATGCGCGCGCGCAGCACGGATTCGGGGTCGTCCTTCTGGAACCAGGCGATGCGATCGCGCGAGGTCATCACGCTGTTCACCAGCCGGGTGTCGAGCTCGAACACGTTGGCGATCACCTGCTGCTCGCGCACGGCCAGTACGCCGGCGCGCGCGCCGGCCTCGGTCATGGCCAGAATGTCGGCCGAGGTGATCTGCTCGTCGCGGTGGGCCGGCATGCCCAGCAGCTTGAAGAGCAGGTCGGTGCTGCGGGTGAAGAGCCACACCAGCGGCATGAAGGTGGTGATGAGCACCTGCATCGGCCCGACCATGCGCACCGCGAGCTGCTCGGGGTTGTTCATGCCCAGCCGCTTGGGGAACAGGTCGGCAAACACCAGGAACACCGCGATGATCGTGACGAAGGACGCCGCGAAGGCCGCCGCTTGGGCCGTGTCAGGGCTGAACCAGAGGTCGAACAGCCGCGCGAAGTAAGGGCTGAGCGAGCCTTCGCCGACCACGCCGCCCAGGATGGCGACGGCGTTCAGGCCGATCTGCACCACGGTGAAATAGTGGCCGGGCTGTGCCTGCACGCGCAGCACGCGCTCGGCTCGCACGTCGCCCTCGTCGGCCATCTGGCGCAGCCGGAGGCGCCGCGAGGCGGCCAGCGTGATTTCGGCCAGCGAGAAGAAGGCGCTCAGGGCAATGAGCGCGACGATGAGGAGAAGGCTTTGGGTGAGGGTCATTGGCGGTCGCAGGGGCCGCCAATGGTGCCACGGCGGGCGCCTGCCGCCGTGACGCTCCCTTACTGCACGAAGCCGATGCGGCTGCGGCCCGCGGCGCTGCGCGGCAAGTCATCCACCTGCACGTCCTCGCGGTGCGCCAGACGTGCATTGCCGAAGCCGGTCATCAGCGCCCGGCGCATCTCGCGCGGCGCGACGGCGGCCAGGTGGTCGAGCACGTCGTCGCCCGGTTCCGGCGACACGAGGCGGCCCCAGTCGTGGTCGGCGCGGATCGCGGCGTAGAGTTGCCGCGCAATTTGCCGGGCCGCCTCGTGCGACGGCGCTTCGACCTCGAACACGTTCATCCGGTTGAGGATGGGTTCCGGGATGCCGCGCGCGTCGTTGGCCGTGGTGATCCAGATCACCTGGCTGGCGTCGATCGGCACCTCGGCGAACTCGTCGACGAAGGCATGCGCGGTGTCGTGCTCCAGCAAGCTGTAGAGCGCGCCGAGCGGGTCGTACTGGGCGTCGGCGCCGGCCTTGTCGATCTCGTCGATCACCATCACCGGGTTGGCGTACTGGCCGTCGACCAGCGCCTCGAAGACCTTGCCCGGCTTGGAGCCCTTCCATTGCGATGATGCGCCCGACAGCAGCCAGCCGGCCGTCATCGAGCTCATCGGCACGAGCGACATGCCGGTGCCGAGCAGGTCGGCCAGTTTCTTCGCGAAATGGGTCTTGCCGATGCCCGGCGGGCCGAGCAGCAGGATCGGTGTCACTTCGAGCCCATCGCGGCTGTCCTGCGCGAGCGCGACGTGGCGCCGCACGTCGTCGAGCACCTCGGTGAAGTTGGGGAGCTGGGCGTACAGCGATGCCATGTCCGGCACGCCGCTGGGCTTGACCTGGAAGCGGTCGGGGCCGCGTTCGAGCATGCGCTCGTAGGTGCTGCGCAGATGTTCGTGATCGCGGTCGGGAAGCTTGGCAAGCTTGCGTTCGACGTCCTGCGGTTGAAACACGCTGCGCAACTGCGCCACCGGCAGCTGGAACGCGGACGGGAAGGTTTGCGACGACGAAACAGGGACCAGGTCGTGGGACGAGCGGGAATCCATGAACACCTCCGATTGCGGACAGTCCAACACAGCATAAGCCGTGCCGGACACCATCGGATGTGGATGTTTTCGCGCTTTCCCGTGTTCGCGACAGCCGTGCGGCGCGTCGGCGTTCTCAGACAGGCGCGTTGATCACCTGCTGAAGCTCGCCGGATTCGTACATCTCCATCATGATGTCCGATCCGCCGACGAATTCACCCTTCACATACAGCTGCGGGATCGTCGGCCAGTTGCTGTATTCCTTGATGCCCTGGCGGATCTCCTGGTCGTCCAGTACGTTGACGGTCTTGAGCGCCTTGGTGTCGACACCGACCGCCTTGAGGATCTGGATCGCACGGCCGGAGAAGCCGCACATGGGAAAGCTGGCGTTGCCCTTCATGAAGAGCACGATGTCGTTGGTCTTGACGAGGTCGTCGATGCGTTGTTGAGCGTCGGGCATGGTGGGAACTCCTGGAATGGGCTGGGTGGATTATTTCACTGCAGCGGTTTTTCCGCCGCCCGTGGGGGTCAAGCCCCGGCGCGCCGTGCGCCCGAGCAGCGTTCGATGCCGGCCAGGTCGGGGCGCGACTGCACGGCGCCGAAACCGGCCGCCGCCAGCAGCGCGCGCACCGCGGCGGCCTGGTCGTGGCCGTGCTCCAGCAGCAGCCAGCCGCCGGGCGCCAAGTGGGCCGGCGCGCTGGCGACGATGCGGCGGAGGTCGTCGAGGCCATCGGCACCGGACACCAGCGCCGATGCAGGCTCGTGCGCCAGTGCCGGCAGGTGCGGGTCGCCCGCGGCGATGTAGGGCGGGTTGGAGACGATCAGGTCGTAGCCCGACGCCGCGCCCGCCAGCCAGTCGGCCTGGGCGAAGCGCACAGGCAGGCCCAGCCGCCGCGCGTTCTCGCGCGCCACGGCCAGTGCATCGGCGCTGGCATCGACCGCGTCGACCACGGCATCGGGCCGCGCGTGCTGCAGTGCCAGCGCGATGGCGCCGCTGCCGGTGCCCAGGTCGAGCAGCGTCGGGCGTTCGCGGCCCTGCGCCAGCTCGAGCGCCCAGTCGACGAGAGTCTCGGTGTCGGGCCGCGGCACCAGCACGCGGGCGTCGACCTGCAGCGGCAGGCCGTGGAACTCTTTTTCGCCAAGCAGGTACGCCACCGGCTCGCCCGCCCGGCGCCGTGCGCACAGCGCCGCCACAGCGGGCCAGGCGCCGGCCGGCAACGCATCGCCGTCGTGCGCCAGAAGCCAGGCGCGCTCGTGCACCGGGCGGCCCAGCGTGTGCAGCAGCAGCAGCTGGGCGTCGAGCCGGTCGATGCTCAGCGCGGCGATGGCACGCAGGGCCTCTGACACCATGGCCGGCGCGGCCTCGTCGATGGGGATGGCTGCGTCGGTCATGCCGGCAGGCTCGATTCCAATTCGGCCAGCTGCTCGGCCTCGCGCGCGGCCTGCAGTGCGGCCAGCACGTCGCCCAGGTCGCCTTCCATGATCGACAGCAGCTTGTAGAGCGTGAGGTTGATCCGGTGGTCGGTGAGCCGGCCCTGCGGGAAGTTGTAGGTGCGGATGCGGTCGCTGCGGTCGCCGCTGCCGACCAGCCCCTTGCGCAGCGCCGCGTCCTTGGCGGCGCGCTCGCTGCGGTCCTTCTCCTGGATGCGGGCCGACAGCACCTGCAGCGCTTTCGCCTTGTTGCGGTGCTGGCTCCGGTCGTCCTGGCACTCGGCCACGATGCCGGTCGGAATGTGCGTGATGCGCACCGCCGAGTCGGTCTTGTTGATGTGTTGGCCGCCCGCGCCGCTCGCACGGTAGGTGTCGATGCGCAGGTCGGCCGGGTTGATCTGCACCGCCACCGTCTCGTCGGGCTCGGCCAGCACCGCCACCGTGCAGGCGCTGGTGTGGATGCGGCCCTGCGTCTCGGTGGCCGGCACGCGCTGCACGCGGTGGCCGCCGGATTCGAAGCGCAGCTGGCCAAACACATCGTCGCCCACCACGCGGACCACGACCTCCTTGTAGCCGCCCAGTTCGCTTTCGCTCTCGCTCACCACCTCGCAGCGCCAGCCGGCGCGCTCGAAATAGCGCGTGTACATGCGCAGCAGGTCACCGGCGAACAGCGCCGATTCGTCGCCCCCTGTGCCGGCGCGGATTTCCAGGAAGGCGTTGCGCGCGTCGTCCGGATCCTTGGGCAGCAGCAGGCGCTGCAGCTCATCTTCCAGCTTCAGCAATTCCTCCTCGGCGCCGGTGATCTCTTCCTGCGCCATCTCGGCCATGTCCGGGTCGTCGAGCATTTCGCGGGCGCCGGCCAGGTCGGCCTCGCGCTGCTGGTAGCGCGCGTAGCGCCCGGCAATCTGCGTGACCTCGGCATGCTCGCGCGAGATCACGCGGTACTGCGCCATGTCGGACATGATGTCCTCGCGAGAGAGCAGGAAGTCCAGCTCGCCGAGGCGTTGCGCATAGCGCTCGAGTTGGTGGCGCAGGAAGGGTTTCACGGAGAGACGACCAGGAGAAAAAGAGGGCGTCGCCATGGGCGACTGGAAGCGGCGGCCGCTGTGGCCACCCTGCGAACCCGCGTCGCTAACGCTCTTTGCGCGGTTCGCTGCGCAGGAACAGGCGCGAGATGGTCTGTGCCGTCTGCTCGCGCGCGGCGGCGTCGCCGGCATGCAGTTCGGCCAGCGCGCCGTGCAGCATCTTCTGCGTGAGGCCACGCGACAGGGCTTCGAGCACCGCGTCGACCGATTCGCCCTTGGCCAGCAGCTTGCGCGCACGGGCGAGCTCGGCGGCGCGCCATTCGTCGGTCTGGGCATTGAGCTGCTGGATCAGCGGCACGGTGCCGCGTTGGCTCAGCCAGTGCATGAAGTTCTGCACGCCGGCGTCGATGATGACCTCGGCCTGCGCCACCGCGGCCTGGCGGTTGGCTTGCCCCTGCTGCACCACCTGAGCGAGGTCGTCGACGGTGTAGAGGTACACGTCTTCCAGCGCCTTTACCTCGGGCTCGATGTCGCGCGGCACGGCCAGGTCGACCATGAACATCGGGCGGTGCTTGCGCTGCTTGAGCGCCCGCTCCACAGCACCCAGGCCGATCAGCGGCAGCGTGCTGGCGGTGCAGCTCACCACGATGTCGAATTCGGCCAGCCGCGCGGGCAGGTCGGCCAGCCGCATGGCGGTGCCGCCGAAGCGCGTGGCCAGCTTCTCGCCGCGCTCGAGCGTGCGGTTGGCGATGGTGATGGACTTCGGCTCCTTGGCGGAGAAGTGTGTCGCAGCCAGGTCGATCATCTCGCCCGCGCCGACGAAGAGCACGCGCGTTTCCTTGATGTCCTCGAACAATTGGCCCGCCAGGCGCACCGCGGCGGCGGCCATGCTGATCGAATGCGCGCCGATCTCGGTGGCGGTGCGCACTTCCTTGGCGACTGCGAAGGAGCGCTGGAACAGCTGGTTGAGCGTGCTGCCCAGCGCGCCGGCGTTTTCAGCGGCGCGCACGGCGTCCTTCATCTGGCCGAGGATCTGGGCCTCGCCCAGCACCATCGAGTCGAGCCCGCTGGCCACGCGGAAGGCGTGGCGCGCCACGGCGTCGCCGTGCAGGGTGTAGGCGTGCGAACGCAGCAGGGCCGGGGCGACGCCGCCGCTTTCGGCCAGCCAGCCGACCGTGTGGTCCAGCGCGGCGGCATGCTCGGCGGCGCAGTAGATCTCGGTGCGGTTGCAGGTGGAGATGATCGCCGCCTCGACGGCCGGGTGCCGGCCGGAGGCGAAAGAGGTGCGCAGGCTCTGCAGCGTGGGGGCGATCTGGTCGAGCGCGAACGCGAAACGACCGCGCAGATCGAGCGGCGCGGTCGTGTGGTTCAACCCGAGGGCCCAGACTGACATAGACGGCGATTATAAAATTTGTGGAGCGTCGTGCCGCTTGACGCCGCGCAAGTCCCGCCCCGCCGCTGCGGCATGGTCCATTTCAGTCTCCCAGATGCCGCCTCTCGCCTTGATCGACCACCTGCTCAACTTCGTCGCGCCCGCCTTCTTCATGGCGCTGACGCTGGTGCTAGCCGCTCGATGGCTGCTGCGCCGGCAGGCCGGATCACCCAGCTTCTGGGCGCAGCTGGCCATCAACTTCATCGCGGGCGTCGCCGTTCTGGCCATCGGCCTGGGGTACTTCGGCCGCGACGGGAAGATGGCCACCTACGCCGCACTGGTCGTGGTGTGCGGCACCGTCCAGTGGTTCGTCGCGGGCGGCTATCGGCGCTAGGCGGTGGGTGGTAGCGCAGCCGTGACCGGCGGCGGCTCGCCCGGCACGGTCGGCTGCGGCGGCGGTGGCGCCGCGTAGGCGACCAGCGGCAGGTCGGCCTGCTTCAACCCGTCGAGCATGCTGAAGAGCAGGTCGCTGCGGACCCCGCCGGCCACCCGCGGGCTTTGGACGTACGCGATCACCTGGAAGATCAGGAAGCCGTTCTCGATGCCGTCGAGCATCACCGACGGCTCGGGCGTCGGCAGGATGCCGCCATGCGCACGGCAGGCCGTCAGCAGCACCTCGCGCGCCCGGTTCGCGTCGGTGGTCAGCGGCATCGGCAGGCGGATCAGCACCCGGCCCTCCGCATTCGCCAGTGTCATGTTGCGGACCGTCTTGGTGATGAATTCCGAGTTGGGCACGATCAGCGTCGAGCGGTCGCCCAGCTGGATCTCGGTGGCCCGCACGTTGATGCGGCGCACGTCGCCCTCGGCGTTGCCGAGCACCACCCAGTCGCCCACCTTCACCGGCCGCTCCGCCAGCAGGATCAGGCCGGAGATGAAGTTCTGCACGATGGCCTGCAGGCCGAAGCCGATGCCCACCGACAGCGCGCTCGCCACCCAGGCGATGCGCTCGATGCCGATGCCCAGCGCCGACAGAGCCGAAGCGATCACCAGGATGCCGCCCACGTAGCCCAGCAGCGTCGTGAGCGAGCTCTGCATGCCGGGCTCGAGCGTGGTGCTCGGCAGGTAGCTGTTGTCGAGCCAGCGCTTGAAGATCCGCAACGCGAGGAAGCCGAGCACCAGCACGCCGAGCGCGCCGAGCAGTGCACCCGGCACCAGTTCGAACTGCCCGACCTTGAGGCTGGCGCCGACCTTGCCGCTGCGCTCGAACAGTTCGTCCGGCGTGGTGCCGAGCGGCGCCAGCAGCGCGATCACCAGGTAGAAGAACAGCGTGACGCGGATCACGCCCGACAGCACCACCGCCGCCTGGTCGAGCGTCGTCGGTACCACGTTCAGGCTTTTCTGGAGCCGTTGGCCGACGTTGCTGCGCGACGACAGCAGTGCCATGGCCAGATCGTCGGCGAACTTGAACAGCAGGTAGGCCGCTGCGGCCACCACGCCGGTCCAGACCAACTGGCTGGCGATGAAGCTGGCCAGCGACACGTAGCCGACGGCCACCAGCACGCAGATCGCGATCAGCACCGCCGCGACGCCGCCGGTCAACAGACCGACCCAGAGGGGGCGCTCCGGCAGGGCTTCGGACGCCTCGGCCGGCGTTTCGGCGCGCTTGGCGTCGGCCGGCTTGCCCGCGTCGGCGGTGCCGAGGTCGGCCTCGGGCAGGCGCAGTCGCATCACCATGATGGTCGTGAGCGCGGTCAGCGTCAGCGCGCTCGCCGCATGCGTGACCACGGTGGCCGCGAGGCTCGCATCGATGATCGTGTTGATCTGCGTGGTGAGCCAGCTCAGCGTGCTGACGCCCGCGATCAGCCAGGGGAAGAACGCCATGCGCGCGGCCATGCCGTCGGCCATGGGCGGCAGCCGCCAGGACGGCCGGCGCTGCGCCAGCAACGCCCGCCCGAGGCCGATCACGAAGCCCACGAAGAGCGCGAAGCGGGCCACGACATCCCCCAGACGTTGCGCCATCGGGCCCCAGTCGCCAGCGTCCTGCAGCGACTGCCAGGCCCACTGCGCCGCCAGCCCGACGATGAGTACTGTCGCCGCCACCGTGCTGAGCGCCAGCAGCGAGCGCCGCAGGCGGCCCTTCGGAAAGACCCGTGACGCCAGCTGCGTCAGAGCGTGTTCGGCGGCCCAGGTGCCGACAAAGGCCATCAGCAGCGCGCCGATGAGGACCGCGACGACCATGCCGCCATGCTCGCCGCGCAAGGCGGTCGAGGCGCCGGTGCGCACTTCCGCTGCGAAGGTCATCAGCCGGGCGCTGTCGGCCGGCCATGCGGTGGCGATGCTGCGCCAGAAAGCGCCGCTCAGCGGTGAGTGCGAGCGCTCGAGCAGCCGTGCCTCGAACAGGGCGCGGCGCTGCGAGCGGAGGTCGCTGGCGCGCTGCTGGGCATCGACCGACACCAGCCGCGCGAGGCGGATGTCCGCATCGAGCGCGTTGCGCTCCTTCTCGAGCGCGGTGCGTTGGCGCGTGATGTCGGGATCTTCGGTGGTGCCCTTGGGCGGTGCCGCGCCCAGCTCGCCGAGGCGCGCGTTGAGGTCGGCCAGCGGACCCGAACGCGAGGCCACGAAGCGCTGGGCAAGGGTGACGATGTCCTGCGTCTCCGTGACGAAGGCGGTGATGTCCTCGTTGCGCTCGACCGTCTCGGGAATCTTGTCGAGCCGCGCCCGCAGTGCGGGCACGGTCACTTCGGGGTCGAGCGGCGCGCTGCTGTCTGCTGCAGCCGGTGCTGAGACCGTCGTCGTCGTCGTCGATTGAGCCCAGGCGACGCCAGCGGTGGCAAGCAGCGCCGCCAGAAGCCAGACCGCGAGCCAGCGTGGAAAGAATGTCATCGGGTCGATTATGGAAGCCCTGCCGGTGACAGAACGCTACCGGCGGCAGCGATGCCGACGCTCAGCGGGTGGGGCTGAACAGGTCGACCCGGTCGGTGATGATGCCGTCGGTGCCGAGGGCGATCAGCCGCTCGGCCGCCCACTCGTCGTTCACCGTGTAGCTCAGTGTGCGCAGGCCGGCGTCGCGGGCTTGCGCGACGGTGTGCGCGTCCCAAAGTGCGTGGTTGCAGACGATGGCCACGCAGCCCAGGTCGCGTGCCGTGGCCAGCCAACCGTCCCACAGCGTGTCGAGCAGCAGGCCGCACGGCAACGCGGGTGCGGCGTCGCGGGCGCCGGCCAGCGCTTCGGGCTTGAACGAGGTGAGGAGCGGTGGGATCGCCGGGACAGCCCACAGCCGCTGCGCATCGCGCGCGATGACCTCCCCGGTGCGACGCTCGGTGCCGGGCGTCGGCTTGATCTCGATGTTCAGCAGGTGGCCGCTGTGCAGGCAGAAGCGCGCGGCGTTCTCCAGCGTGGCCAGCGGCTCGCCGGCGTAGGCACGCGAATGCCAGCTGCCCGCGTCGAGCTGCGAGAGGGCGTGCCAGGGCAGGTCGCCACCGACCCCATGCCCGCTGGTCGTGCGATCGAGCGTGCTGTCGTGCATCAGGAAGGGCACGCCGTCAGCGCTCAGCTTGGCGTCGCACTCGAACATGCGGTAGCCGTGCTGCGCGCCCAGCCGGAAAGCAGCCAGCGTGTTCTCCGGTGCCAGCTTGCCGGCGCCGCGGTGGGCGACCCAGCGGGGGTAGGGCCAGTCAGCGCGCATCGTCAGGCTGCGCGTTTTCCGGAGCCGGCGTCGAACCAGTGCAGGCGGTCTTGCGACGCCGAGATGTGCACCGTGTCGCCGGCCGTCGGCGGGTGGTCGACCGCGTCGGTGCGCATGATGATCTGTTCGTCGCCGATGCGGCCGTACACCAGGCGCTCGGCGCCCAGCAGTTCGACGTGTTCGACTTGTACCGTCCAGCCGGTCTGGTCGAGCTTCAGGTGCTCCGGCCGCACCCCGAGGATGTGGCCGGGGCGCACGCCCGGTGCGTGCTTCAGCAGATTCATCGGCGGGGAGCCGATGAAGCTGGCGACGAAGGTCGTGGCCGGACGGTTGTAGACCTCTTCGGGCGTGCCGAACTGGTCCATCACGCCGCCGTTCATCACGATGATGCGCTGGGCCAGCGTCATCGCCTCGACCTGGTCGTGCGTGACGAAGAGCGAGGTGATGCCGAGCTCGCGGTGCAGCTTCTGGATCTCGATGCGGGTCTGTGCGCGCAGCTTGGCGTCGAGGTTCGACAGCGGCTCGTCGAACAGGAAAACCTGCGGCTGGCGCACGATCGCACGGCCCATGGCCACGCGTTGGCGCTGGCCGCCCGACAGCTCGCGCGGCTTGCGCTCGAGCAGGTGGCCGAGTTCGAGGATCTTCGCGGCCTTGTCGACGCGCGTCTTGATCTCGGGCACCGGCACCTTGGCGATCTTCAGGCCGTAGGCCATGTTGTCGAACACGCTCATGTGCGGGTACAGCGCGTAGTTCTGGAACACCATGGCGATGTCGCGTTCCGACGGCTCGAGGTCGTTGACCACGCGGTCGCCGATGCGGATCTCGCCGGCGGAGACTTCCTCCAGCCCGGCGACCATGCGCAGCAGCGTCGACTTGCCGCAGCCCGAAGGGCCGACGATGACGATGAACTCGTGGTCGGCGATCTCGGCGCTCACGCCGTGGATGACCTGGTTGGCCTTGGGGCCGACGCCGTAGCGCTTGATGACGTTGCGAAGGGAAAGAGCAGCCATATCTTCTTGTTTACTTTTCAGTGTCTACCAGGCCCTTGACGAACCATTTCTGCATCAGCACCACTACCAGCGCGGGCGGCAGCATCGCCAGGATGGCGGTGGCCATCACGACATTCCATTCGTTCTGGCCGTCGCCGCCGGCGATCATCCGCTTGATGCCCACGACCACCGGGTACATGTCCTCGCCGGTGGTGGCCAGCAGCGGCCAGAGGTACTGGTTCCAGCCGTAGATGAACTGGATCACGAACAGCGCCGCGATCGAGGTCTTCGACAGCGGCAGCAGCACGTCGAAGAAGAAGCGCATCGGGCTCGCGCCGTCCATGCGCGAGGCCTCGGTGAGTTCCTCGGGCACGGTCAGGAAGAACTGCCGGAACAGGAAGGTCGCCGTGGCCGACGCGATCAGCGGCACCGTGAGGCCCGCGTACGTGTTCAGCATGTTCAGGTCCGACAGCACCTTGTAGGTCGGCAGGATGCGCACCTCCACCGGCAGCATCAGCGTCACGAAGATCGCCCAGAAGCAGATCTTCTTGAAGGGGAAGCGGAAATAGACGATGGCGAAGGCCGACAGCAGCGAGATCGTGATCTTGCCGATCGAGATGACCATGGCGGTCACGAAGCTGACCCACATCATGTGGGCCACCGGCGCATTGGAGCCTGCCGCCGACGCGCGGCCGAAGAGCGCACCCTTGTAGCTGTCGAGCATGTTGGTGCCGGGCAGCAGCGGCATCGGTGCCTGCACGATCTCCTGCGCGGTGTGCGTGGAGGCGACGAAGGCCAGGTAGAGCGGGAAGGCGACGATGAAGACGCCCAGCACCATGATGACGTGCGCCAGGATCCCGTGGGTTCCGCGTTTTTCGACCATATCAGTAGTTCACTTTCTTCTCGACATAGCGAAACTGGATGACCGTGAGTGCGACGACGATGAGCATCAGCACCACCGACTGCGCAGCCGATCCGCCCAGGTCCATGGCCTTGAAACCGTCGTAGTAGACCTTGTAAACCAGGATCGCCGTGTCCTTGCCCGGGCCGCCTTGCGTTGCCGCGTCGACGATCGCGAAGGTGTCGAAGAAGGCGTAAACGACGTTGATCACCAGCAGGAAGAAGGTGGTGGGTGAGAGCAGGGGGAACTGCACCGTCCAGAAACGGCGCCACGGACGGGCGCCGTCGATGGCGGCGGCCTCGATCAGCGACTTGGGGATCGACTGCAGGCCGGCCAGGAAGAACAGGAAGTTGTACGAGATCTGCTTCCATACCGAGGCCATCACGATCAGCGTCATGGCGTGGCCGGAATTGAGCAGGTGGTTCCAGTCGATGCCGAACTTGCCCAGCGCATAGGCCACCACGCCCAGGGACGGCGAGAACATGAAGACCCACAGCACGGCCGCGACGGCCGGCGCCACGGCGTAGGGCAGGATCAGCATGGTCTTGTAGAAGGTGGCGCCACGGGTCACGCGGTCGGCAAACACGGCGAGCATCAGTGACAGGCTGATGCCGATGCCGGCCACCAGCACCGAGAACAGCGCGGTGGTCTTGAAAGACTCGACGTAGCTCGGGTCGTCGAACAGTTGCCGGAAGTTGTCCAGGCCGACGAACTCGACCGAGGTGCCGAAGGGGTCCTGCTGCTGCAGCGACTGGAACAGCGCCTGACCCGCGGGCCAGAAGAAGAACACCAGGATGACCAGCATCTGCGGTGTCAGCAGAAGCCACGGCAGCCAGCCGGAGCGGAAGAAGACGCGTTTTTCCATAGGAACCCTGGATAAAGAAAACCCGCCGGGCTCGAAAGCGCGGCGGGGCGAGTCTACTGTGGCCGAGGCCGCTTCAAGGCTCAGCTCTTGTTGGCCTTCTGGAAGCGTTCCAGCTGTTCGTTGCCGCGCTTGACGATCTCGTCGAGGGCTTCCTTGGCGGTCTTCTTGCCGCCCCACACCTGTTCGAGTTCTTCGTCTTCGATGGCGCGAATCTGCACATAGTTGCCCAGGCGGATGCCGCGGCTCTTGTCGGTCACCTTGCGGACCATCTGCGTCACGGCCACGTCGGTGCCCGGGTTCTGCTTGTAGAAGCCCGAGTCTTCGGTGAGCTTGTACGAAGCCGTCGTGATCGGCAGGTAGCCGGTGCGCTTGTGGCTGGCGGACTGCACCTCAGGCTGCGAGATGAAGCTGAAGAACTTGGCCACGCCCTTGTACTCGGCCGGCTTCTTGCCCGACATGACCCACAGGCTGGCGCCGCCGATCACGGTGTTCTGCGGTGCGCCGGGCACGTCGGGGTAGTAGGGCAGCGGTGCAACGGCGTAGGCGAACTTGGCGTTCTTCGCGACGTTGCCGTAGAAGCCGGACGACGTGTTGATCATGGCGCACTCGCCCGACACGAACGAGGCCTCGGGCACGTTGCCGCGGCCCTTGTAGATGAACAGGCCCTGCTTGGACATGTTGGCCAGGTTCTCGATGTGGCGAACGTGCAGCGGCGAGTTGATCTTCATGCGCGCGTCGAGCCCGGCCAGGCCGTTGCTCTTGGTCGCGAACTCGACGTTGTGCCAGGCCGAGAAGCTCTCGAGCTGGGTCCAGCCCTGCCAGGCCGTGGTGAACGGGCACTTGTGGCCGCTGGCCTTCAGCTTGGCGGCGGCGGCGGCCACTTCAGGCCAGGTCGCCGGCAGCTTGGCCGTGTCGATGCCGGCCGCCTTGAAGGCGTCCTTGTTGATGTAGAAGACTGTCGTCGAGCTGTTGAACGGGAAGCTCAGCATCTGGCCGTTCGGCGCGGTGTAGTAGCCGGCCACGGCGGGGATGTAGGCGGCCGGGTCGAACTTCTCGCCCGCGTCCTTCATGACCTGGCCGACCGGCACGATGGCGCCCTTGCTGGCCTGCATGGTCGCGGTGCCCACTTCGAACACCTGCAGGATGTGCGGCGCATTGCCGGCGCGGAAGGCGGCGATCGATGCGGTCATCGATTCGTCGTACGTGCCCTTGTAGGTCGGCACGATCTTGTAGTCCTTCTGGCTTTCATTGAACTGCTTGGCCAGGTCGTTGACCCACTCGCCGTTGACGGCGGTCATCGAGTGCCACCACTGGATCTCGGTCTGGGCCTGGGCTGTGTTGAACAGGGTGGCTGCCAGTGCTGAGGCCAGGGCGAGCGTTTTGAATCGCATGAAGACTCCTGAGGGGGAAAGTGAGAAGCGCGGATGCTAGGGGCTGCGTGTGACACAACCGCGTCATATTTGTCGCATGGCGCTGGCTCGGCATCCAAGCGGGGAAACCCTTTTGGTGCCATGTGTGCCAACGATGCCCCATCTGCGTGCTGCGCTGCACCATGCTAGCATTTCCGCTTCGTTTTTCGGCTCTGCCTCCGAGCCCTGTCGGGGGCCTTCATGACCGCCATGAGCAAGACCTCCCTCGACAAAAGCAAGATCAAGTTCCTCCTGCTCGAAGGCATCCATGCCTCGGCGGTGGAGGCCATCCGCGGCGCGGGCTACACCCAGATCGAGATGCTGCCGAAGGCGCTGCAGGGGGAGGAACTGAAGGCCAAGCTGGCCGACGTTCACTTCCTGGGCATCCGCTCGCAGAGCAAGCTCACCGCCGATGTGCTGTCGGCCGCGCCCAAGCTGGTGGCCGTCGGCTGCTTCTGTATCGGCACCAACCAGGTCGACCTGAACGCGGCGCGGGAGCGCGGCGTGGCGGTGTTCAACGCGCCGTACTCCAACACCCGGTCGGTGGCCGAGCTGGTTCTGGCCGAGGCGATCCTGCTGCTGCGTGGCATCCCGGCCAAGAACGCGCTGGTGCATCGCGGTGGCTGGATGAAGTCGGCTGCCAATTCCCACGAGATCCGCGGCAAGACGCTGGGCATCGTGGGCTACGGCTCGATCGGCACGCAGCTGTCGGTGCTGGCCGAAGGGCTGGGCATGCAGGTGGCCTTCTACGATGTGGTGAGCAAGCTGCCGCTGGGCAATGCGCGCCAGGTACCGCGGCTGCACGACCTGCTGGCGCAGAGCGACATCGTGAGCCTGCATGTGCCCGAGCTGCCGTCGACGAAGTGGATGATCGGCCCGGCCGAGATCGCCGCGATGAAGCCCGGCGGCATCCTGATCAACGCCGCGCGCGGCACGGTGGTCGACATCGACGCGCTGGCCGAAGGCATCACGAGCGGCAAGCTCTGGGGCGCGGCCATCGACGTGTTCCCGGTCGAGCCGGGCAGCAACAACGAGGAATTCCAGTCGCCGCTGCGTGGGCTGGACAACGTGATCCTGACGCCGCACATCGGTGGCTCGACGATGGAGGCGCAGGCCAACATCGGCGGCGAGGTGGCCGAGAAGCTGGTGAAGTACAGCGACAACGGCACTTCCATCACCTCGGTGAACTTCCCCGAGGTGGCGCTGCCGGCCCACCCGGGCAAGCACCGGCTGCTGCACATCCACCACAACGTGCCCGGGGTGCTGTCGGCCATCAACCAGGTGTTCGCGGACAACCGCATCAACATCGCGTCGCAGTACCTGCAGACCAACGAGAAGGTGGGCTACGTGGTGACCGACATCGACGCTGCGTCGTCGGACCTGGCGCTCGAAAAGCTCGCTGCCGTGCCCGGGACCATCCGCAGCCGGGTGCTTTTCTAGGCGGCTGACGCGGAAGAAGCGCACTGACTTAAAATCACCGGCCCGGTTCAAGGGCGCGCAGCGTCCTGCCGAGGCTGCTCCCCGATGAACGCTCCGATCGCGCTGACTGCGTTGTTGACGCAGGCCGCAGAGCCCGCCCGACTCCGCGAGATACCGTACAACTACACCAGCTTCTCCGACCGCGAAATCGTCATTCGCCTGCTCGGGGAACGCGGCTGGGTGCTGCTGCAATCGCTGCGCGACGAACGCCGCACCGGTCGATCGGCCCGCATGCTGTACGAGGTGCTGGGCGACATCTGGGTGGTGCAGCGCAACCCGTACCTGGTCGACGACCTGCTGGACAACCCGCGCCGGCGCGGGCAACTGGTGGATGCCCTCAATCACCGGCTGACCGAGGTCGGCAAGCGCCGAACGCCCGAGGTGGACGCACAGCGGGACGTTCTGGTGGGTGAACTGTCCGACCTGGTGTCGGGCGCCATTGCGGCCTTCGACACCCTGTTCCACGACGTGGCCGCGCTGCGTCGCAAGGCCACCCGCGCCTTCCGCCGCCTGACCGCCAAGGACAACATCAAGTTCGACGGCCTCTCGCGCGTGTCGCACGTGACCGACGCGACCGATTGGCGCGTCGAGTACCCGTTCGTCGTGCTGTGCCCCGACACCGAGGCCGAGATGGCAGGGTTGGTCAAGGGCTGCATCGAGCTCGGTCTGACGATCATCCCGCGTGGCGGCGGCACCGGCTACACCGGTGGCGCGATCCCGCTGACCTGGAACAGCGCGGTCATCAACACCGAGAAGCTCGAGGCGATGACCGAGGTCGAGCTGATGGCGCTGCCCGGGCTCGAGGACCCGGTGCCGACCATCTGGACCGAGGCCGGCGTGGTCACGCAGCGCGTGGCCGACGCGGCCGAGCGCGCGGGCTATGTGTTCGCGGTCGACCCGACCTCCGCCGAGGCCTCGTGCGTCGGTGGCAATGTCGCAATGAACGCTGGCGGCAAGAAGGCCGTGCTGTGGGGCACCGCGCTCGACAACCTGGCCTCCTGGCGCATGGTGACGCCGCAGGCCGAGTGGCTCGAGGTCACGCGCGTGGGCCACAACCTCGGCAAGATCCACGACGTCGACAGCGCCGTGTTCGATCTGCAGTACTTCGCGGCCGACGGCCGGACCAAACTGCGCGCCGAGCGCCTCCAAATCGCCGGCAAGACCTTTCGCAAGGAGGGCCTCGGCAAGGACGTGACCGACAAGTTCCTTTCGGGCCTGCCGGGCATCCAGAAGGAAGGCTGCGACGGCCTGATCACCAGCTGCCGCTGGGTGGTCCACAAGATGCCGGCGCACACGCGCACCGTATGCCTCGAGTTCTTCGGCAACGCCAAGGACGCGGTGCCCAGCATCGTCGAGATCAAGGACTTCATGTTCGCCGAGCAGAAGCGCTCGGGCGTGCTGCTGGCCGGGCTGGAACACCTGGACGACCGCTACCTGAAGGCCGTCGGCTACGCGACCAAGTCGAAGAAGCACGGTGGCCTCCCGAAGATGGTGCTGTTCGGCGACATCGCCGGCCACGACGCCGACGCCGTGGCGCGCGTCACGTCGGAAGTGGTGCGCATCGCCAACTCGCGCAGCGGCGAAGGCTTCATCGCCATCAGCCCCGACGCGCGCAAGAAGTTCTGGCTCGACCGCAAGCGCACGGCGGCCATCAGCCGCCACACCAACGCCTTCAAGATCAACGAAGACGTCGTGATCCCGCTGCCGCGGATGGCCGAGTACACCGACGGCATCGAGCGCATCAACATCGAGCTGTCGCTGCAGAACAAGCTGGCCTTCGCCGATGCGCTGGAAGCCTTCTTCGCCCGTGGCAACCTGCCGCTGGGCAAGACCGACGATGCCAACGACATTCCCTCGGCCGAGCTGCTGGAAGACCGCGTGGCGCAGGCCATTGCGCTGGTGCAGGACGTGCGCGCCCTGTGGGCCGAGTGGCTGAAGGACGTCGATGCGCTGTTTCCGCAGCTGCAGGACCATTCGCTGCGCGCCAGCTGGAAGACGCAGATCCGCGCGCCGCTGCAGCAGATTTTCACCGGCGCAGAATTCGCGCCGATCCTGGCCGAGTGCAACGCCATCCACCAGCGCGTGCTCAAGGGCCGCGTGTGGGTCGCGCTGCACATGCACGCCGGCGACGGCAACGTGCACACCAACATTCCGGTCAACAGCGACAACTACGAAATGCTGCAGAGCGCGCATGCCGCCGTGGTGCGCATCATGGCGCTGGCGCGCTCGCTCGACGGCGTGATCTCGGGGGAGCACGGCATCGGCATCACCAAGCTGGAGTTCCTGACCGATGCGGAACTGCAGCCCTTCACCGACTACAAGCAGCGCGTCGACCCGGAAGGGCGCTTCAACAAGGGCAAGCTGCTGCGCGCGGACACGCCGGCTTCGCACGGTCTGCACGCCGACCTGACCAACGCCTACACCCCTAGCTTCGGCCTGATGGGCCACGAGTCGCTGATCATGCAGCAGAGCGACATCGGCGCCATCGCGGATTCGGTCAAGGACTGCCTGCGCTGCGGCAAGTGCAAGCCGGTGTGCGCCACGCACGTGCCGCGTGCCAACCTGCTCTACAGCCCGCGCAACAAGATCCTCGCGACCTCGCTCCTGGTCGAGGCCTTCCTGTACGAGGAGCAGACGCGCCGCGGCGTGAGCATCAAGCACTGGGAGGAGTTCGAGGATGTGGCCGACCACTGCACGGTCTGCCACAAGTGCCTCTCCCCCTGCCCGGTGAAGATCGATTTTGGCGACGTGTCGATGAACATGCGCAACCTGCTGCGCAAGATGGGCCAGAAGAGCTTCCGCCCGGGCAACGCCGCGGCGATGTTCTTCCTCAATGCCACCAACCCGTCGACCATCAAGGCGATGCGGGTCGGCATGGTCGACATCGGCTTCAAGGCGCAGCGCCTGGCCAACGATTTCTTCCGTCTGCCGGCGAAGAAGCAGACCGCGGCACCACCGGCCACGCTCGGCCCGGCGCCGATCAAGGAACAGGTCATCCACTTCATCAACAAGAAGATGCCCGGTGGCCTGCCGAAAAAGACGGCGCGCGCCCTGCTCGACATCGAGGATGCCGACTACGTGCCGATCATCCGCAACCCGAAGGCGACGACGGCCGAGACCGAGGCGGTCTTCTACTTCCCCGGCTGCGGCTCCGAGCGCCTGTTCTCGCAGGTCGGCCTGGCGACACAGGCGATGCTGTGGCACGCCGGTGTGCAGACGGTGCTGCCGCCGGGTTATCTCTGCTGCGGCTACCCGCAGCGCGGCAGCGGCCAGTTCGACAAGGCCGAGAAGATGATCACGGACAACCGTGTGCTCTTCCACCGCGTCGCGAACACGCTGAACTACCTGGACATCAAGACCGTGGTGGTGAGCTGCGGCACCTGCTACGACCAGTTGCAGGGCTACCAGTTCGACAAGATCTTCCCGGGCTGCCGGATCATCGACATCCACGAGTACCTGCTGGAAAAGGGCATCACGCTCGGCGCGGCAAGCGGCGGCGGCTACCTGTACCACGACCCCTGCCACAGCCCGATGAAGCTGCAGGATCCGATGAAGACGGTGAAGGCCCTGGTCGGTGAGAACGTGCAGAAGAACGATCGCTGCTGCGGAGAGTCGGGCACGCTGGGCGTGACGCGGCCCGACATTTCCACGCAGATCCGCTTCCGCAAGGAAGAGGAGCTGCGCAAGGGCGAGGCTTCGCTGCGCGACAGCGGCAAGGTCGGCGCCACCGACAACGTGAAGATCCTCACCAGCTGCCCGAGCTGCCTGCAGGGGCTTTCCCGCTACGGCAACGACCTGAACAACGGCCTGCTCGAAGCGGACTACATCGTGGTCGAGATGGCCAACCGCATCCTCGGCGAGCAGTGGCTGCCCGAGTACGTGGCCGCGGCCAACAGTGGCGGCATCGAGCGGGTGCTCGTGTGACCAGCGTTTCGGGTTGCGTACTGTGCGAAGGCGCTGGCGGGCGCCTGGTGTTCGAGGCGTCCGAGTTCCGCGTGATCCATGCGGAGGAGGCCGGCTTCCCCGGCTTCTACCGTGTGATCTGGCGCGACCATGCAGCGGAGTTCTCCGACCTGTCGGCGGCCGACCGCGTGACGTGCATGGAGGCGGTGGTCACCGTCGAGCACTGCCTGCGCGACCATCTGGCACCCACCAAGATCAACCTGGCCGCGCTTGGCAACATGGTCCCGCACCTGCATTGGCACGTGATCGCGCGGTACGAGTGGGACACGCATTTCCCCGCGCCGGTCTGGGCGCCAGCACAGCGAGACCGCGACGCCGACAGGGAGGCCGCCGTGCGGGCGGGACTGCCGGCGGCCGAGGCTGCGATGATCGCGGCACTCAGCAAAAGGACATCCTGATGGCAGGTCTGCAAGCCGGCGCGCCGACGCCGCAATCGATCACGGTGCACAACAAGTCGAAGGTGCTGGAAGTCGGCTTCTCCGACGGCGCGAGCTTCCGCATTCCCTTCGAGCTGATGCGCATCTACTCGCCGTCGGCCGAAGTGCAGGGCCACGGCCCGGGGCAGGAGATCCTGCAGACCGGCAAGCGCAACGTCGGCCTGCTGGAACTCGAGCCCATCGGCAACTACGCGGTGAAGCCGGTCTTCACCGACGGCCACGAGAGCGGCATCTTCTCGTGGAACCTGCTCTACGAACTCGGCCAGAAGCAGGATGAGCTCTGGGCCGAATACGAGCGCCGCCTGAGCGCCGCCGGCGTCGATCGCGACGCTCCCATGGCGCCCACGGCCACCGCGGGCGGCCATGCCTGCGGCAGCCACTGAGCGCCTTTCCCCAAAGCCCGGCTTCCGAGCGGGGTCGTCGGCTCGATCGCCGCGCCAACGGCCTAACATCTGAGCAACCATGAGCACCACCCATTTCGGATTCGAGAACGTCGACGAGAGCGAGAAGGCGCGTCGCGTGCGCGGTGTCTTCGACTCGGTCGCGACGCGCTACGACCTCATGAACGACCTCATGTCCATGGGGTTGCACCGCGCCTGGAAGGCCTACACCGTGATGGCGGCAAACGTGAGCGAAGGCTCGCGCGTGCTCGACATCGCCGGCGGCACCGGCGACTTGGCGCTGGCGTTCTCGAAGAAGGTGGGCACCAGCGGGCAGGTCGTGCACACCGACATCAACGAAGCCATGCTGCGCACCGGCCGCGACCGCCTGCTCGACGCGGGCGTGTCGCTGCCGACCATGGTGTGCGACGCGGAAAAGCTGCCGTTCCCCGACAACCATTTCGACGTCGTCACCGTGGCCTTCGGCCTGCGCAACATGACGCACAAGGATGCGGCGTTGAAGGAAATGAACCGCGTGCTCAAGCCCAACGGCAAGCTGCTGGTGCTGGAATTCTCGAAGGTGGCGAAGCCGCTGCAGAAGGCCTACGACTGGTATTCGTTCAAGGTGCTGCCGCGCTTGGGCAAGGCGGTGGCGGGCGACGACGCGAGCTACCGCTACCTGGCCGAGTCGATCCGCATGCATCCCGCCCAGGAAGAGCTCAAGACCCTCATGAAAGAGGGTGGTTTCGGTCATGTGGACTATCACAACATGACGGGCGGCGTGGTCGCCCTGCATGTTGGAATCAAGTGCTGAATCGGCGAAGCGTTTTCTTCGCGACTGAGGAGATGAAATGAAAAAGTTGGGATCCCTTTTCCTGGTCTGTGTGCTGGCCCTGGCGAGCGTGCAGGCCGACGCGGCCCGCATCGGCGGCGGCAAGTCCGTCGGCCGCCAGTCGGGCAACGTGACCCAGCGGCAGGCGACGCCGCCGGCCAACCAGGCCACGCCCGCCGCGCCAGCGCAGAACGCCAATCCGGCGGCGCGCCCCGGCACGCCGGCCGCCGCTGCCGCACCGAAGCGTCCTTGGGGCGCGATGCTCGGCGGCCTGGCCGCCGGCCTGGGCCTGGCCTGGCTTGCACACTCGCTCGGCCTCGGTGCCGGCTTCGGCAACATCCTGCTGATCGGGCTGCTGGTGATGGCGGCGTTCGTGGCATGGCGCGTCTTCGCGGCACGGCGCAACAACGCGACGCGCAGCAACCAGGGCGGCTTTGCCTTCCAGGGCGCCGGCGCCACGCCGTCGGACCCCGCCACGCCGACGCAGTACAGCCCGGCCAAGGTCGGCAACGACGCCTCGGCCCGCCCATGGGAAAGCAACAGCGCCGCTTTCGACGCGACACCGGAGCGCAGCGCCGGCTCTTCGATGGCGGGTGCCGCTGGTGGCAGCATGATCGGCTCCGCCTTGAGCGGCGCGCAGAGCTGGGGCATCCCGGCAGGCTTCGATGCCGACGGCTTCCTGACCGCAGCGAAGCGCAACTTCGTCACGCTGCAGGACGCCTGGGACCGCTCCGACCTCGACGCGCTGCGCTTGATGATGACCGACGCGATGCTCGGCGAGATCCGTTCGCAGCTGGCAGAGCGTGAAACGCACACCGGCGGTCAGCCGAACAAGACCGACGTCGTGATGCTCGACGCCCAGTTGCTCGGCATCGAGGAACTGCCCGATGCCTACATGGCGAGCGTGGAGTTCTCCGGAATGATCCGTGAGGATGCCTCGGCCGGCCCGCGTCCCTTCCGCGAGGTTTGGAACATGACCAAGCCGGTGAGCGGTGCGGGCGGCTGGCTGGTGGCCGGCGTCCAGGCGCTGCAGTAAAGCGGCGCCGTCCGGCGGCTGCAGGCCGCCGGCGCCATCGATAATGGGGACATGGCCACACCATCGTCCCCATTTTCCTTTCTCGACGGCTTGTTCGACCGCATCGGCAGCCGCTTCCAGCCGCCCGCCTGGGCGGTGCACGAGATGCAGCATCGCGCGGTCCTGTTCCTGAACCACGTGCTGCAGCAGGAGCCCGAGGCCCAGCAACGACTGGTGCGCCAGAAAGGCCGCGTGGTGCAATTCGAATGGCGCTTCGTCACGATGCGCCTCATCGCCACGCCCGCCGGGCTGCTCGACCTGGCCCCCGAGGGCGCCGTGCCCGAACTCACGCTGGTGGTGGCCGACGCGTCGCCGCTGGACATTGCACGCAGCACACTGCGCGGCGACAAGCCGGCGGTGCGCATCGTCGGCGACGTGCAATTGGCGGCCGAGGTGAACTGGCTGATCGACCATGTGCGCTGGGACGTCGAGGACGACCTGGCGCGGCTGATCGGCGATGTGCCGGCCCACACGGTGGCCGGTGTCGCGCGCAAGGTGGCGGGCGCGGTGCGTCAGTTCGCATCCGGCAAGGCGGGCAAACCGGGCTCTGGCAGCGCGAGCGCTGAATGAGCCGCTTCTATCGCGGCCTTTTCATTGTCTGGGTCGCACTGCGCTACGGCCTGGACGAACTGGTGCTCACGAGCTTCCAGAAGCCCTGGCTGCGCATCGTGGCGCGGGTGGTGTCGGTCGGGCGCAATCTCGACGCACCGCGCGGCCAGCGCCTGCGCGAGGCGCTGGAGCGGCTCGGGCCGATCTTCGTGAAGTTCGGCCAGGTGCTGTCGACCCGACGCGACCTGCTGCCGCCCGACATCGCGGATGAGCTGGCCTGGCTGCAGGACCGCGTGCCGCCGTTCCCGTCGGTCATCGCCATCGCGACCATCGAGCGCGCCTTCCGCCGGCCCGTCGGCGAGGTCTTCGTGCAGTTCGACGAGACGCCGGTGGCCAGCGCCTCGATCGCGCAGGTCCATTTCGCCACCATCCGCGATCGCACGGGCGCCGTGCGCGACGTGGCCGTGAAAGTCCTGCGGCCCGGCATGCGCGGCGTGATGGAGAAGGACCTGGCGCTGATGGCCATGATGGCCGGCTGGGTCGAGAGCCTGTCGGCCGACGGCAAGCGCCTGAAGCCGCGCGAGGTGGTGGCCGAGTTCGACAAGTACCTGCACGACGAGCTCGATCTGGTGCGCGAGGCGGCCAATGCGGCGCAGCTGCGCCGCAACATGGAAAAGCTCGAGCTGGTCCTGATCCCGGAAATGCTTTGGGACTTCTGCCATCCGGAAGTCATCGTGATGGAGCGGATGAACGGCGTCCCCATCGCCCAGCTCGATCGACTGCGCGCCGCCGGCGTCGACATTCCCAAGCTGGCGCGCGACGGCGTGACCATCTTCTTCACCCAGGTGTTCCGCGACGGCTTCTTCCATGCCGACATGCACCCGGGCAATATCCAGGTCAGCCTGGCACCGGCCACCTTCGGGCGCTACATCTCGCTCGACTTCGGCATCGTGGGCACGCTCACCGAAAGCGACAAGGAGTACCTGGCGCAAAATTTCGTCGCCTTCTTCCGGCGCGACTACAAGCGGGTGGCGGAGCTGCACCTGGAGAGTGGCTGGGTGCCACCGGGCACCCGCATCGACGAACTCGAGGCGGCGATCCGCACCGTGTGCGAGCCGTACTTCGACCGACCCCTGAGGGAGATTTCGCTGGGCATGGTGCTGATGCGCCTGTTCCAGACCTCGCGCCGCTTCCACGTCGAGATCCAGCCGCAGCTGGTGCTGCTGCAGAAGACGCTGCTCAACATCGAAGGGCTCGGGCGCCAGCTCGACCCCGAACTCGACCTCTGGGCGACGGCCAAGCCTTTCCTAGAGAAATGGATGATCGACCAGATCGGCCCGCGCCGGCTGTTTGCGCAGCTGCGCGCCGAGGCGCCGCGCTACGCCAAGCTGTTGCCGCAGTTCCCGCGTCTGCTGCACGAATTCCTGGAGAACCGGCCGGCCGACCACCGCCGGGAACTGCTCGAACTGCTGGCGGCGCAGAAGCGGACCAACCGTCTGCTGCAGATCGTGATCGCGGTTGGCATAGGTTTTGTATTGGGTCTGATCGTGATGCAGGCCGTGGTCCGCATCCGCCTGTTCTGAGCCCCGTCAAGGAGAGTCCGTCGTGCTGTTGACCCTGGTCATCGTCTATCTGCTGATCACCATCGCGATCGGCCTGTACGCCGCCAAGCGCGTCAAGAACACCACCGACTTCGCGATCGCCGGGCGGCACCTGCCGCTCTTCATGATCGTCACGACGACCTTCGCCACCTGGTTCGGCTCCGAAACGGTGCTCGGCATCCCGGCCAAGTTCATCGACGGCGGCCTGGGGAGCGTGGTGGAAGACCCCTTCGGTGCCGGCACCTGCCTGATCCTGGTCGGCCTGTTCTTCGCGGGCAAGCTCTACCGCATGACGCTGCTGACCATCAGCGACTACTACCGCGAACGCTATGGCCGGGTGGTGGAGGTGGCCTGCTCGCTGATCATCATGCTGAGCTACCTGGGCTGGGTGTCGGCGCAGGTGACGGCGCTGGGCCTGGTCTTCAACGTGCTGTCGGGCGGCGCCATCGGCGTGGCGATGGGCATGGTGATCGGCGTGGTGTCGATCCTGGCCTACACCCTGTTCGGCGGCATGTGGTCGGTGGCCGTGACCGACTTCATCCAGATGATCATCCTGGTCGTCGGCCTGGCGGTGATTGCCGTCTTCGCGGGTCAGATGGCCGGCGGCGCCGACAAGGTGGTGGCTTTCGCGGTGAGCAAGGACCTGTTCAAGTTCTGGCCCGAGCCGAACTACAAGGACATGGTGTTCTTCTTCGCCGCGGCCATCACCATGATGCTGGGCTCCATCCCGCAGCAGGACGTGTTCCAGCGGGTGATGTCGGCCAACAGTGTGAAGGCGGCCACTCGCGGGCCGGTGATCGGCGGTATCGCGTACATCCTGTTCGCCTTCGTGCCGATGTTTCTGGTGGCGAGTGCGCTGCTCATCATGCCGGAGCAGACCGCTGCGCTGCTCAAGGACGACCCGCAAAAGGTGCTGCCCACCCTGGTGCTGGAAAAGATGCCTTTCGTGATGCAGGTGCTGTTCTTCGGCGCGCTGTTGTCGGCCATCAAGTCGACCGCCTCGGCCACCTTGCTGGCGCCGAGCGTGACCTTCACCGAGAACATCTGGCGCCAGTTCCGCCCGGCCGGCACTGACCGCGAGAACCTCCGGACCATGCGCATCACCGTGCTGGTCTTCAGCGCGGCGGTGCTGGCCTACGCGATCCGGATGCAGGGTACGCCGATCTACGAACTCGTCTCGGGCGCCTACCAGGTACCGCTGGTGGGCGCCTTCGTCCCGCTGGTGTGCGGCCTCTACTGGCAGCGTGCCACCACGCAAGGCGCGGTGGCCGCCGTGATTCTGGGCATCGGCACCTGGCTGCTCTTCCTGGCGATGCCCTGGAGTGCCGAGTTCCCGGCCCAGCTCGCCGGCGTGCTTGCGGCCTTCGTCGGCATGGTGGCGGGATCGCTGGCGCCCCAGTGGGTGGCCAACAGCCGCACGCCGCACCGCCCCCTGGCTGTCGACCTGGCCTGAGCGTCAAGGGCCGGCGGGCAGGGCGCCGACCTTATAATCGCGGGCTTTGCGAGCGGCAGCTGCGCCGCTTCTTTTTCGCTCCATTCCCATGCCTATCTACGCCTACAAGTGCAGCGCCTGCGGCTTTGCCAAAGACGCGTTGCAAAAAATGTCCGACGCCCCTCTCACGGTGTGCCCGGCATGCGGAGCGAGTGCCTTCGAAAAGCAGGTCACGGCCGCCGGCTTCCAGCTCAAGGGCTCGGGCTGGTACGTGACCGACTTCCGCGATGGTGGCGGCAAGACCGCCGCGCCGGCCGCCGATGCGGCGGGCGCTGCCAAGCCAGCCGAAGGCGCTGCGACGGCCCCGGCCGCCGCACCGGCGGCAGCGGCCCCGGCGGCAGCGGCCCCGAGCCCGGCACCGGCCCCCGCGCCGACGCCGGCGCCTGCCCCCAAGAGCGACTGAGGCACCCGCATGCACGCGCTGCGCAAATGGCTGCTCTCCGGCTTGCTGGTCATCGTCCCGCTGGTGATCACGCTGGGCGTGCTGAACTGGATCATCGGCACCCTCGACCAGACGCTCTGGCTGCTGCCTGAGCAGTGGCAGGCCTGGCTGACCGAGCACCGCGTGCGCGGTCTTGGTGTCTTGTTCACGCTGGCGATCCTGCTGGTGGTCGGTGCGGTCGCCAGCAACTTCGTCGGCAAGCGCCTGCTGGGCTGGGGCGACGCGGTGGTGCGGCGTATTCCGGTGGTGCGCTCGATCTATTCGAGCGTGAAGCAGGTGTCCGACACGCTCTTCTCGGAAAACGGCAACGCCTTTCGCACCGCAGTGCTGGTGCAGTGGCCGCGCGAAGGGGTCTGGACCATCGCCTTCGTCACCGGCACGCCGGGCGCCGACGTGGTCGAGCACCTGGGCGGCGGCGACTACCTGGGCGTCTATGTGCCGACCACGCCGAACCCGACCGGTGGCTACTTCGTGATGCTCAAGCGCAGCGACTGCATCGAACTCAAGATGAGCGTGGACGACGCGCTCAAGTACATCGTCTCGATGGGTGTGGTGGTCCCCGGCGGCCCCGCACTCGTCGCAGCCAACAAATAACGCGCCCTCCGGCGCCGGAATCGACCTATGGCCATGCGTTCTCACTATTGCGGTCTCGTGACCGAAGCCCTGATGGGCGAAACCGTCACCCTGTGCGGCTGGGTCAACCGCCGGCGCGACCATGGCGGTGTGATCTTTATCGACGTGCGCGATCGCGAAGGCTACGTGCAGGTGGTGTGCGACCCCGACCGGGCCTCCACCTTCGCCGTGGCCGAGAACCTGCGCAACGAGTTCTGCGTGCAGATCAAGGGCTTGGTGCGCGCGCGCCCCGAAGGCACGACCAACGACGGCTTGAAGAGCGGCAAGATCGAAGTGCTGTGCCATGAGCTCAAGGTGCTGAACCCCTCGGTCACGCCGCCCTTCCTGCTGGACGACGACAACCTGTCGGAAACGACCCGCCTCACGCACCGCGTGCTCGACCTGCGCCGCCCGGCGATGCAGCGCAACATGATGCTGCGCTACAAGGTGACGATGGAAACGCGCAAGTTCCTCGACGCCAACGGCTTCATCGACATCGAGACGCCGATGCTCGGCAAGTCCACGCCCGAAGGCGCGCGCGACTACCTGGTGCCCAGCCGCGTGCACGACGGCAGTTTCTTCGCGCTGCCGCAGTCGCCCCAGCTCTTCAAGCAGTTGCTGATGGTGGCGGGCTACGACCGCTACTACCAGATCGTGAAGTGCTTCCGCGACGAAGACCTGCGCGCCGACCGCCAGCCCGAATTCACTCAAATCGACATCGAGACCTCCTTCCTTTCGGAAGAGGAAATCCGCGAGATGTTCGAAGGCATGGTCCGCACCATGTTCCGCAACGCCGCGGGCATCGACCTGCCGGTGTTCCCGACCATGACGTATGGCGATGCGATGTTCAAGTACGGCTCGGACAAGCCCGACCTGCGCGTGAAGCTCGAGTTCACCGAACTGACCGAGCTGATGAAGCGCGTCGAGTTCAAGGTGTTCTCGAACGCCGCGACGATGAAGGACGGCCGCGTGGTGGCCTTGCGCGTGCCGGGCGGCGGTGCCGAAGGCGGCCTGTCGCGCGGCGAGATCGATGCCTACCAGGAGTTCGTGAAGATCTACGGCGCCAAGGGCCTGGCCTACATCAAGGTCAACGACGCGGCGGTCGGCCGCGAAGGCCTGCAGAGCCCGATCGTCAAGAACCTCGACGATGCCACGCTGGCCGAGATCATCGCCCGCACCGGCGCCCGCAACGGCGACATCCTGTTCTTCGGTGCCGACAAGGAAAAGGTGGTGAATGACGCCATCGGCGCGCTCCGCGTGAAGATCGGCCACAGCGCCTTCGGCAAGAAGTCGGGCCTGTTCGACGACCGCTGGGCCCCGCTGTGGGTGGTCGACTTCCCGATGTTCGAGTTCGACGAGGAAGGCCAGCGCTGGAGCGCGGTGCACCACCCGTTCACCGCACCGAAGGACGGTCATGAAGACCTCATGGACACGGCGCCCGAGAAGTGCATCGCCAAGGCCTACGACATGGTGCTCAACGGCATCGAGATGGGCGGCGGCTCGGTGCGTATCCACCGCGAAGAGGTGCAGAGCAAGGTGTTCCGCGCGCTGAAGATCAGCGCCGAAGATGCGAGTTCCAAGTTCGGCTTCCTGCTCGACGCGCTGCAGTACGGCGCGCCGCCGCACGGCGGCATCGCCATCGGCCTTGACCGCCTCGTCATGCTCATGACCGGCGCCGAGTCGATCCGCGACGTGATCGCCTTCCCCAAGACCCAGCGCGCGCAAGACCTGCTGACGCAGGCGCCGAGCCCGGTCGACGAGAAGCAGCTGCGCGAACTGCACATCAAGCTGCGCAACACGCAACCCGCGGTCTGAGGTTCAGCGGCTGGCGCCGCGAAAAAAAAGGGCACTCGAAGTGCCCTTTTTTTCGTTCTGCGCGCCGCGTTTCTACAGCGCGATGTCGGCGGGTTGACGCTGCGGTTTCGTCGCAGCGGGTTCACCGCGCGGTGCGGCTGTCGGCGCCGGCTGTGCTGCTGGCTGTTGTGGCGCTGGCGCCGTCGTGGGGATCGCCGGCGGCGGCGTCAGCTGCAGCACGTCGGCGGTGGCCTTCCACGCCGCAGCCACACGCGCCGGATCGCCGTTGAGCTGGGTGCCGTAGCTGGGCACGATCTCGCGCAGGCGCGTCTGCCAGGCGGGCGTCGCGACCTTGTCCTTGAACACCTTCTGCAGCAGGTCCAGCATGATGGGCGCCGCGGTGGATGCGCCCGGCGAGGCGCCCAGCAAGCCGGCGATGCTGTTGTCCTGCGAACTGACGATCTCGGTGCCCAGCTTCAGCACGCCGCCCTTGTCCTTGTCGCGCTTGATGATCTGCACGCGCTGGCCGGCCTGCCACAGCCGCCAGTCTTCCTTTTTCGCGTTGGGGAAGTACTCGCGCAGCGCCTTCATGCGGTCGTCGTCCGACAGCATCACCTGGCCCGCCAGGTACTCGACCAGTGAATACTCGGCCACGCCCACCTTCACCATCGGCCACACGTTGTGCGGTGTCGTGCTGGTCAGCAGGTCGAGGTACGAACCTTCCTTCAGGAACTTGGTGGAGAAGGTCGCGAACGGTCCGAAGAGGATCACGCGCTTGCCGTCCAGCACACGGGTGTCGAGGTGGGGCACCGACATGGGCGGCGAGCCCACCGAGGCCTTGCCGTAGGCCTTCGCCAGGTGCTGGTTGGCGAGCGCCGGGTTGTCGGTGACCAGGAAGGAGCCGCCAACGGGAAAGCCCGCGTAGTCCTTCGCTTCAGGAATGCCCGACTTCTGGAGCAGATGCAGCGCGCCGCCACCGGCGCCGATGAAGACGAACTTGGCGTCCGTCTGCGTGACGGCACCGTCCTTGAGGTTCTTGTAGCCGATGCGCCAGGTGCCATCATCGTTGCGCTTGATGTCCTGCACCTCGCTCGAGACCTTCAGCGAGAAGTTCGGCTTGGACTGCAGATGCCCGACGAACTGGCGCGTGATCTCGCCGAAATTCACGTCGGTGCCGATGGGCGTCCAGGTCGCCGCGATCTTCTGCTGCGGGTCGCGCCCTTGCATCATGAGCGGCACCCATTGGCTGATCTGCGCCGGGTCCTCGGAATACTGCATGCCGCCGAAGAGCGGGCTGGCCTGCAGCGCCTGGTAGCGCTTGCGCAGGAACCCGATGTTCTCGTCGCCCCAGACGAAGCTCATGTGTGGCGTCGAGTTGATGAACGAGCGCGGGTTCTTCAACACACCGTTCTTCACCTGCCAGGCCCAGAACTGGCGCGAGATCTGGAAGGCCTCGTTGATCTCGACGGCCTTGGCGATCTCGATCTGGCCGTTCTTGCCCTCGGGCGTGTAGTTCAGCTCGGCCAGCGCCGAATGGCCGGTGCCGGCGTTGTTCCAACCGTTGGAGCTTTCCTTGGCCACTTCATCCAGTCGCTCGACCATCTCCATCGACCAACTCGGCTCGAGTTCGTTGAGCCAGACGCCGAGGGTCGAACTCATGATGCCGCCACCGATAAGCAGGACATCCACTTTCTTCGTGTCGGCCGCATGGCCGGTGATCGCGGCGAGCGACAGGGCAAGGCCCAGGAGGGCCGGGTATGTTCTCTTCAGCATGGTCTTCGGGTTGAAGGGGCAAACGCCCAGGGAGCGCTGGCACGCGCGGTGCACTCGCTCAGGTTGCAAGTAGGAAAAGCTGCAACGTCGATCGTGTCAATCGGGTATTTTACGGGGCCGCGTTCGGCGCGTTTTCGTGAGCCCGCCAAGCCCCTGAGCGCTTCGTGGCTCCCCGGACGCCGCAGCAACGTGCATCAACGGTGCCCTCTTTGACAACCAAGCCCTTCAAGATTCCCGAGTCCGTGCTGGTGGTGATCCACACGCCCGCGCTCGACGTGCTGCTGATTCGCCGGGCCGACGCCGACGAGTTCTGGCAATCGGTCACCGGCAGCAAGGACCTGGCGGACGAGCCGCTGGCGCTCACTGCGGCGCGCGAGGTGCTGGAAGAGACCGGCATCGACTGCCGCCCCGGTACCCCGCTGGCGCCGCACCTGCGCGACTGGCAGCTCGAGAACGTCTACGAGATCTACCCCCGCTGGCGCGCGCGCTATGCGCCTGGCGTGACGCGCAACACCGAGCACCTGTTCGGCCTGTGCCTGCCCGAGCGCGTCGATCCGGTGCTGGCGCCACGCGAGCACACCGCCTTTCAGTGGCTGCCCTACCGGGACGCCGCCGACGCCTGCTTTTCACCTTCGAATGCCGAAGCCATCCTGCAGCTGCCACAATTTCAACGATGAACGCGACCGCGAACACCTTTCGGGTGGCGACCTACAACATCCACAAGGGCGTGCAGGGCATCGGCCCGGCCCGCCGGCTTGAAATCCACAACCTCGGCCACGCCATCGAGGGCCTCGACGCCGACATCGTCTGCTTGCAGGAAGTGCGCAAGATGAACCGGCAGGGTGCCTTGCGCTTCGCGCGCTGGCCCGACATGCCGCAGGCCGACTTCCTCGCGCCCGAGGGCTACACCGCCATCTACGAAACCAACGCCATCACGCGCCATGGCGAGCACGGCAACGCGCTGCTCACGCGCTGGCCGGTGGTGCGCAAGAGCCACCGCGACATCTCGGACCATCGCTTCGAGCAGCGCGGCCTGCTGCATGTGCAGATCGACGTCGACGGCCGGGCGGTGCATGCCATCGTGCTGCACCTGGGCCTGATCAAGGGCAGCCGGGTGCGGCAGATTGCGCAGCTGAAGGACTTCATCGACCGTGAAATCCCGCCGGAGGAGGCGCTGATCGTCGCTGGCGACTTCAACGACTGGGGCGCGCGCATGCGCTACGCGATGAATGCGATGGGCCTGCGCGACTCGAGCGACCTGCGCGGCCCGTCGACGCTGACCTACCCGTCGCGCCTGCCGGTCGCGCAACTCGACTTCATCTATGCGCGGCGTTTGACGCCGGCCGCCTGCAGCGTTCCGCGCGGTCCGATCTGGGCCCGAATGTCCGACCACCTGCCGCTACTGACCGACTTCGCGCTATCGGATCAGTAGCGCTCTTGGAAGGCGGGGCGAGCGCCCCGGCTGCCCCGGAGCGCCGGCGTTCGCTGGTACGATTCCCGCATGCTCAGGAAGATCGACGCCCCCCAGCCCTCCGACACGCCGGCCGACGACGAGGGCACGCCGGTCTCGGTCAAGATCCGCGAGCGTGTGCAGGCCGCGCGCCAGCGCTTCAATGCCAACGACAACATCGCGGAGTTCATCCAGCCCGGCGAACTCGAGGCGTTGCTCGACGAGGTCGAAGTCAAGATGAAGGGCGTGCTCGACAGCCTGGTGATCGACGTCGAGCACGACCACAACACCGACAACACCGCGCGCCGGGTCGCGAAGATGTACCTCAACGAGGTGTTCCGCGGCCGCTATGTGCACGCGCCCTCGCTGACCGAATTCCCGAACGCGGAGCATCTGAACGAACTGATGATCGTCGGGCCGATCACCGTGCGCAGCGCCTGCTCGCACCACTTCTGCCCGATCATCGGCCAGCTCTGGATCGGCGTGATGCCCAACGAGCACACCAACGTGATCGGCCTGTCGAAGTACGCCCGCCTGGCCGAGTGGATCATGGGCCGCCCGCAGATCCAGGAAGAGGCGGTGGTGCAATTGGCCGACCTGATCCAGGAAAAGACCCAGCCCGATGGCCTGGCCCTGGTGATGGAGGCCGAGCACTTCTGCATGAGCTGGCGCGGCGTGAAGGAAACGGGGAGCAAGATGATCAATTCCGTCATGCGCGGCGTCTTCCTGAAAGACCCGAACCTCCGCCGCGAATTCCTTTCCCTCCTGCCGCGCAATCGCTGAACGCCATGCTCGTACGCCTTCTCTACGCCAGCCGCGCCGTCGACACCAGCAGCCCGGCGATCGATGCGATCCTCGCGCAATCGCGGGCGCACAACACGGGCTGCGGCATCACCGGCATCCTTTGCTACGGTGCCGGCATCTTCTTGCAGGCCATCGAGGGCGGCCGCAATGCGGTGAGCGAGCTCTATGGCCACATCCAGAAGGACGTGCGCCACAAGGACGTGGTGCTGCTGCACTACGAAGAGATCGCCGAGCGGCGCTTCGGCGGCTGGACCATGGGGCAGGTGCACCTCAGCAAGGTGCATGCGGCCATCCTGCTGCGCTATTCGGAGGGGCCGGAACTCGACCCCTACGCCGTCTCCGGCAAGGTCTCGCTGGCCCTGCTCGAAGAGTTGATGGCGACCGCCGCCATCGTCGGCCGCAACTGAGCCGCCGCGCCTCGGTTTCGGCGGCGTGCCTCTTTCCGCTTTCGCGCTGATCCTGCTCGCCGGGATCATTCACGCGAGCTGGAACATCGCGGCCAAGAAGGCCAACGGCGACGCCCGCTTCGCCTTCCAGAGCGGCGTGCTGATGATGGTGGTCTGGGCACCGGTGGGCCTGTGGCTCGGCTGGCGCGTGGTGCCGCAGTGGGGCCGCACCGAATGGGCCTTCGTCGTGCTGAGCGGTGTGCTGCACGTCGTGTACTACGTGACGCTGCTGCGCGGCTACCGCAAGTCAGACCTGACGGTGGTCTATCCGCTGGCGCGTGGTTCGGGGCCGCTCCTGTCGTCGCTGGTGGCCATCCTGTTCCTGGGCGAGCGCATCAGCGCCACGGGGCTCGCGGGCATCCTCGGGGTCGTGGTCGGCGTGTTCCTGGTGGCCGGCGGGCCCGGGCTGTGGCGCGGCACGCACGACGCCGCGCAGCGCGCCCGCATCCACAAAGGCATCCGCTACGGCGTGCTGACCGGGGCCTTCATCGCCGCCTACACGCTGGTCGACAGCTACGCGGTGAAGTTCCTGGCGATGTCACCGATCCTGGTCGACTACTTCGGCAACTTCGTGCGCATCGCGCTGCTGCTGCCGGCGGCACTGCGCGACCGGCCGGCCACCGCACGCCTCTGGCGCGCGCAATGGAAGTACGCGCTGCTGGTGGCGTTCATCAGCCCGGTCTCGTACGTGCTGGTGCTTTATGCGGTACAGCAGGCGCCCATCTCGCATGTCGCGCCGGCGCGCGAGGTCTCGATGTTGTTTGCAGCGCTCATCGGCGGCCACCTGCTGCAGGAGGGCGACCGGCTGCTGCGGCTCGCCGGTGCGGCCTTCATCGCCGCCGGCGTGATCGCATTGGCGCTCGGCTGAGGGAGACCGCCGCATGACGCTGCTGCTGGGATGCGATTTCTCCAGCGCCCCCACCGCACGCAAGCCGATCGTCGTCGCACTCGGCCATCAGCGCGCCGGTCGCGTCACGCTGGCACGCGTGCTGCCATTCGCGACGCTCGATGGCTGGGGCCAATGGTTGGCCGACACGCCCGAATGGCTCGGTGGCTTCGACTTTCCCTTCGGCCTGCCGCGCGAACTGGTGCTGCAGCTCGGCTGGCCCGCCACCTGGCCGGAGTGCATGGCGCACTACGCCGGCCTGAGCCGCGCCGAGATCCGCAGCGCTTTCGCGGCCTTCTGCGATGCGCGCCCGGTGGGCGGCAAGTTCGCGCATCGGCAGACCGATGGGCCTGCCGGCTCGAGCCCCTCGATGAAGTGGGTGAACCCGCCGGTGGCCTTCATGCTGCACGCCGGCGTGCCGCGGCTGCTGGCGGCGGGCGCTTCGCTGCCGACGGTGCAGTTCGGCCCGCTGGACGCCGCGCGGATCGCGCTGGAGGCCTACCCGGGGCTGCTGGCCCGCGAGCTGATCGGCCGTCGCAGCTACAAGAGCGACGACAGGGCGCGGCAGGACACCGCGCGCTGGGTCGCTCGCAGCGATCTGCTGTCCAGGCTGGAGCGCGGCGAGACGCGCCTCGGTCTGCGGCTGGCGCTGACCCATGCGCAGCGGGACCAGTTGCTGGCCGACGCCCGCGGCGACGCGCTGGACGCCGTTCTGTGCCTGGTGCAGGCGGCCTGGAGCCACGCGCGCCGAGACAGCCCTGGGCCGGGCTACGGCCTGCCCGCTGGTCTCGACGCGCTCGAGGGCTGGATTGCGACGGCCGAGTCTGTCGCTGTCCTACAGCCGCTCGCGCCCCGCACCCCGCTGTGAAGCGTCGAGGCCCACTCTAGATTGGCTCAGGCGGTTCGGTCGAACCGTTGAAACCAACGCAAGGAGTTCGAGATGAACAAGGATCAAGTCGAAGGCCGCATCGATCAAGCCAAGGGCAAGGTGAAGGAAGTTGCGGGCCGCGCCACGGGCAACGAGTCGCTCGAAGCCAAGGGCATGGCCGAGAAGACCGGCGGCAAGGTGCAGAGCACCTACGGCGACACCAAGGAAAAGGCCAAGGACGCCATCAAGTCGGGCGCCGACAAGCTGTGAGCGAACGCGCAGGCGTCGCCCCCGGTGCGCTTCGCTGGGCGTCGGTCGGCGTGATGTCCGCGGCGTTGGCCCTCGCGGCCTGCGGCGAGCGCAACGACGGCCGAACGGCCGGCGAAAAGGTCGATGCCGCCATCGCGAAGACCCAGGATGTCGCCGGCCGCGCCGCCGACAAGGCGCAGGGGCTGGCCGAAGTCGCGCGCGACAAGGTGGTGGCCGCAGAGCCTGCCATTCGGGACGGCGCAGCGGCTGCCGGGCAGGCGGCTCGCGAGGCCGGCGTTGCCGTCACGAAAACGGCCGACGACATGGCCATCAGCGCGGCGGTGTCGAAGGATCTGGCAAAAGATCCCGAACTGAGCGCAGCGCGCATCGATGTCGACACCCACGGCGGTGCGGTGAAACTGCAGGGTCCCGCGCCGAGTGCCACCGCGAAGACCCGGGCCGGCGACATCGCCAAGGCGGTGAAGGGTGTCCAGCGTGTCGACAACGCGCTCGAGGTCAAGCCGATGTGATCGGTGCAATCGATGCGAGGTGCGCCCACGCGGTGCCGCAACGACAAAGCCCGGCATGGCCGGGCTTTGTCGTTGGGCGTTCGGACGTCCGACTCAGTGGGCGAGCCAATCCTTCAGTTCGTCGGCATGCTCTTCCTCGTCGGCCAGGATGTCTTCCAGCATCCGCCGCGTCGTCGGGTCCTTGTCGCCGATGAGGACGATCATCTGGCGGTAGGTCTCGACGGCGATGCGTTCGGCGATCAGGTTTGCGCGCACCATCGCCTGCAGGTCTTCCGATTCGTCGTAGTCCGCATGGCTGCGTTGCAGCAGGGTGGCGGGCGAGAAGTCCGGGTCGCCGCCCAGTTGGACGATGCGCTCGGCGATCCGGTCCGCATGGGCGGCTTCCTCGTTCGCATGCACCAGGAACTCGTCGGCAATGGCCGGCGACGACACGCCGTTGGCGGTGAAGTAGTGGCGCTTGTAGCGCAGCACACACACGAGTTCGGTGGCAAGTGCGTCGTTCAGCAGCTTCACCACGTCGTCGCGCCAGGCGCCATAGCTGGGCGTGACGGCACCGTCGTCCAGGCTGTTGCGCGCTGCGTCGATGGCGCCTTCGTCCAGCGTGAGCCGTGCGCTGGGAGAGGACGTCGCGGGTTGTACGTTGTTCATCGTGGATCCTTTCGTGGGGTCTTGTGGTCGTGCGCCGCGAGCCTGGTCACCCAGTCGGCGATGAGTTTCACCGGATGTGCCGCCGCCGCGTACCGCGCAAATGCCGGGTGCGCCAACAGCGCGGCCACGTGGGCCGGATAGTGTCGCCACCAGCGCCGGCCGACGCTACGTGCGCACTCTTCTCTTCCCAAGGAAACGGTGCCGCCGGCGAACGCCGCGTGGCAACAGAAGGCGTGGCGATGCGCCCGGCGGGGCGATCAGCCCGCTGCCCGCCTGCTTCGTCGCGAAGCGCCCGACGGGATGCGTCCAGACGTCGGCGAAGCGGCTCCCTGTCGATCGGCATGGTGGCGTTCGACAGGGGCGCGGCAGTCAGGCGGTGGCTCAGTAGTCGTCGCGGGGGCCGCGGCGGCTGGCCAGCACGATCAGCGCCGTGATGGCGGCGCCGGCCGCCGCAGCGAGCAGCACCGAGCGCATCGGCTGGTCGGCAATGTACTTGCCGGTCACGTCGGCGGCCTGCTCGAGGCGGCGCTGCGCGCGTGCGCTGGTGGTCGAGGCGGCATCGAGACCGCGCTGCACGGCCTGCTGCACGCGTGCGGCGATCTGCTCGACGGTGGGCTCGGCTTCGCGGCGCAGGTCACGCACCTTTTCACCCGCGGCGTTCACCGCGTTCTGCGCATAGGCGCGGGTCGATTCGATGGCCTCGTTCGCCGTGCGGCTGGCGTCGTCCGCGAGTTGCGATGCTGTCTTGGTGTTCATGGAAGTTCCTTTCTGAGGATGATTTGATGTGCAAGGCCTGTCCATCCTACGACGTTGCGGTCCCACGCAGCGCGGCTGGAGAAGCGGCTGGTGACAACCTTAACGCCCCGGCCTCTGGGGCCTGTCAGCAGCCGCGGGTGGGCTTCGTAGGAGAGGAACGTCAGCGGATCTCACGCACCGCAGCCACCGGCAATGCACCCACCGGCAACATGATCGTCACCCGCGTGCCCTTGCCCGGGGCCGAGCTCACCGTCAACTTGCCCTGCGCGGCCTCGACACGGTGGCGCATGCCGGCGAGGCCGTGCGTGGCGGGCCGCAGGCGCTGCGGATCGAAGCCCTTGCCGTCGTCGGCCACCTCCACGGTCACATGGGTGCCGTAGTCCTTCATGACGATGGTGGCTTCGGTGGCTTCGGCGTATTTTCCGATGTTCGTGAGGCTCTCCTGCACCATCCGGTAGATGGTCAGTTGCCGCGGTTCGTCGAGCACGACCGGCTCCAGGGCCATCTCGATCTGCACGCCCGAGCGGTCGGCGAACTCCCGGCCCAGGATCTCGAGCGAGGCCACCACGCCGAGGTTCGACAGCGACGAAGGACGCAGGTCCTCGATGATTCGGCGCTTCAGCGCGATGCCGCTGTTGAGCAGTTCGGTCAGGTGCTGGAGCCGCTGGATGGCATCGGGCGAATCGGCCAGGCGCGATTTCAGGCGTGCCACGTCGAGCTTCGCTGCAGTCAGAAGCGAGCCCAGCTCGTCGTGCAGTTCGCGCGCCAGGTAGCCGCGTTCGCTTTCGCGCACGTCCTGCAGGTGGGTCGCGAGTTCCGCCAGGCTGGCGGTTCGTTCCTGCACTTCGTTTTCGAGCGCGTTGCGTTCACGCTGCAGCGCTTCCTGCTGGCGCTCGCCGATGGAACGCAGCATATGGGTCTGCCGCAGATACAGGTAGAACGCGACCAGGGCCACGATGGCGATCAGCGCGATGCCCGCGCGTGCAAGGCGAAGCGAGGTGGCGATCTGCGCCTGGCCCTCGCGCAAGGCGTTGTCGCTGCGGTGGATCAGCGCATTGGCTTGCGTGCGGATCGCCTCCATCTCCTCCCGGCCGACGTCGGTGGTGATGACGAACTTCCAGGCGTCTTCGTTGCCGTCCTTGCGCAGGCGCACGCTCATGTCCATCTCGGCCATCTTGCGGCCGACGTGGGTCGCGAGCTCGCTCAGCCGGGCGTTTTCGGTCGGACGGCGCGCATACAGGGTGCGCAGCAAGCCCAGGTGGCCGTCGACCTGCCGAACCGCCTGGTCATAGGGTTCGCGATAGCGGGCTTCGCCGGTCAACAGATAACCGCGCTGACCCGTTTCGGCATCGACGACGTTCAAGAGGAGCTTGCTGAGTGCTTCCCGAACGCTTTGGGCCTCCCGCACTTCGACGAGTGCCTGGTGCGACTGCCGGAAGCCCACCTCGTTGATGCCGACGAGCAACAGCGCGGCCAGCGTGGCGAGCGCGAGACTCAAGGCCATCTTCGGGAAAGCTAACCAGCGCATGAGGTCTCCGCAAGACGCCTGACAGTCAAATTCGTGAATAATCGATGCCGTTCAGGGGTCAGCATATTTGCGACGGTCGAACGCGCAGACAACAAAGAAGGTAACAGATGATCAAGATCGGAATTGTGGATGACCACGCCATCGTGCGCTCCGGCTTGCGCCAGTTTTTCTCGGAACATGTGGACCTGCGTGTCGTCGGCGAAGCCGGAACGGGGCGAGAAGCCATCGAGCTCGTTCGAACGACCGAACTCGATGTGCTGGTGATGGACCTGTCGATGCCCGGCCAGAGTGGCATCGACGCGCTCGCCATGATTCGCGCCAAGGCGCCGGATGTGGGCATCCTCATCCTGAGCGGCTATCCCGAAGAGCACTACGCCATGAACCTGATCCGCCAGGGCGCGAGCGGCTATCTGAACAAGGAGTGCGACCCGATGGAGATCGTGAACGCCATTCGCACGATTTCGCTGGGCCGCCGCTACATCACCCCTGCCGTCGCCGAACTGCTGGCGCGCCAGCTCGACCGCAAGGACGACGCGGCGCCGCACGAGCAGCTGTCGGAGCGTGAGTTCCAGGTCTTCCTGAAGCTGGCCAAGGGCGAGACGGCAGGCGACATCGCCAAGACCCTGTCGCTGTCGGTAAAGACGGTGAGCACGTACCGCACGCGCCTGATGGAGAAGATGAACCTCTCATCCAACAGCGACCTCACGTACTACGCGCTGAAGAACAAGCTCATCGACTGATCGGGCGCGGCCGGCGAACTGCCGGCCTGCGCAGCAAGGCGCGCGCTGTCCTGCGCGTCGGCGCTCGCCCAGCGTAATGCTCAGCGGGCGCCGTGGGTGCTGCTCTTGGGCTGCCGTGCCGCGGCCTGGGCAATGCAGAAGTCGATCAGCGCATCGATCTCGTTGGACTTGTCGAACACCGCATCCACGCCCAGCTCGGCGCAGCGCTTGCGGATGTCGGGCGTGGCGTAATTGCTCAGCACGATCACCTTCTGGTGCGGCTGACGGGTGGCGCATTCTTGCAGCACGCCGAGCCCGCTTCCCTGCTTGAGGAACAGGTCCACAATGGCCAGCTCCCAATCGTCACGATGGGCATCGAGCCACTGGCGCGCTTCACTCTCGGCTTCGGCATAGCCGATGGTCTCGATGCAGGTGAGTTCCTCCAACGTGCCGACGAGGTTCTCGCGGATCGTGAGGTTGTCTTCGACGATATAGGTTCTCAATCTTGTTTCCATGCCGACGAATTGGCGCGCCTGCGTACCGTCCGCTGTGCGAGTGAAAAGCATAGAACGCCATCCTAACGACCCTGCAGGACGGTTCTGCAAGGCGGCACGGTTTGGGCCTGTAGGCCAATTCTCACTCCATTTCAAGACCGTCAACCGTAGGCAATTGCCCACACCTCCAGACGGGCGAGGCCGACCGGCGCCGTCACAGGCGGCGCATAGGCTTTCGATGGGCGGTAGCTTGCTTCCCCGAAGGGAGGCGAAGTGAGAGGGAGGGCGTGCGCGGTGCTCTCGGCACCCCGTCTCTGATGCCGCTCTGGTGGCCGACATACTCAAAAAAAAGGGACAGCCATGCAGAACCAATCCTCCGGCACCCCGCGCATGCGGCGCTGGGCAGCGATCGTGGGCATCGGCCTCGCGACATTCCTTCTCCTGCTGGTGCTGGTGGTCCTCCTGTTTCCATGGGACACGCTGCGGGGACCGGTGAACCGCTACGTGAGCGAAAAGACCGGCCGCACGTTCGAAATCACGCGGCGGCTCGATGTGGACCTCGGCTGGCGCGGCGCGACCGTCAAGCTCGATGGCATCGAGTTCGCCAATCCGGCCTGGGCGCGCGACCCCTATCTGGTGAAGGCCGAGCGCGCCGAGTTCGAGCTTCGCCTCTGGCCGTTGCTGCGGCGCGAGGTGGTGATCCCGCGGCTGTCGCTGGTGTCGCCCACTGTGGGCCTGCAGATGGAAAAAGATGGCCGCCGCACCTGGGCGATGGGCCAGGACACCTCGGACGAGGGCACGGTGCCGACCATCGGCCTGATCCAGGTGGATCGCGGCAGCATCGGCTTTCTGGCGACGCATCTCGGCATCGATCTCCATGCCGACGTCGATTTCGACAGCAGCCGTGGCGAGATGCCGCTGGACTACCGCATCAAAGGCACCTATCAGCGGCAGCCGTTGACGGCGCAAGGACGCACCGGCAACGTGCTGCAACTGACCGAGACGGGCCAGCCGCCGTTTCCGCTGGAGATCAACGCCGCTGCCGGGCAGACCCAGCTCAAAGCCAAGGGCACGGTGTCGGCGTTGAGTGGACTCGACGGCGTCGAGGCCACCTTCGACATGCGCGGCCAGAGCCTCGGCGACCTCTACCGGCTGCTGGGCATTGCGCTGCCCGAGACCTCGCCCTATGCCCTCCGCGGCCAGCTCGGCAAGCATGGCACCGTGTGGACGGTGAAGGGCATGAAAGGCAAGCTCGGGCTGTCGGACATCGGCGGGGACATGCAGTTCGACCAGGGCCAGAAGGTTCCGCGCCTGGCCGGAACGCTGCGTTCTGCGGTGATGGACATGGACGACCTCGGCCCGCTGATCGGCCTGCCGCCGACCGAGCGCTCGGCCAAGGCGGTGGAAGGCGTGGCGCCGCCGGCGTCGGTGGAACAGGTGAGGCGCGCCACGCGGGCCGGTGACAAGGTGCTGCCGACCGCCACGCTGGACTTCCAGCGTTTGCGCGCGATGAACGCCGATGTCCGCTACGTCGCCGACCGCATCCGGAATGTGCGCGAGGTACCGCTCGACAAAGGCAGCGTGCATGTGAAACTGCAGGACGGCGTGCTGACGCTCGACCCGCTGGATCTCGGCGTGGCGTCGGGCAAGCTGGTGGGCGCGATCCGCATCGACGCGACCCAGACGCCCGCGGATATCCGCGCGTCGCTGGAGATCCGGGCCGTGCAGCTCAATCGGTTGATCCCCAAGGTCGAGACCCTGCGCACCAGCTTCGGCCGGCTCGATGGCCGCATCAACCTGTCGGGCCGCGGCAACTCGGTGGCCACTTGGCTCGGCGGCGCTTCGGGCGACGTGAGCGCCATCACCGGCCGCGGCCAGTTCAGCAACCTCCTGCTGGAGTTCATGGGGCTGGACGGGGCCGAGATCGTGAAGTTCCTGCTGCGCGGCGACAACAACGTGACCCTGCGCTGCGCCGCCGTCGCCTTCGACGTCAACAAGGGCGTGATGGCCGGGCGGAGCCTGGTGTTCGACACCGCCGACACGGTCTTCCATGCCGAGGGTCAGGCCAACCTGGCGAACGAGACGCTCGACTTCGTGGTGCGACAGGAACCCAAGGACATGAGCATCCTGTCGCTGCGCACGCCGCTGGTCATCGGCGGCACCTTCGGCTCGCCCTCGGGTGGCGTCAAGGCCGGCCCGCTCGCGGCACGCGCCCTGGCGGCATTGGCGCTGGGCGCCATCAACCCGTTGCTGGCGCTCGCCGCCACCATCGAGACCGGGCCCGGCGTGGATGCGGACTGCCAGGAGGTGCTTCGGCAGGCGCGTCAGCCGGTCTCGAAGGCCGCGGTGGACGGCGCCGCCAAGGGCAAGACAGCGAAGCAGTAGAAAGCGGCGGCGGGCGGGCGCCTCAGGCTTCAGGCCGCCAACGGTCGGTGGCCGCACACCGGGCAGCCGGGGTCGCGCGCCAAGCGCACGGTGTCGAACGCTGTGGCGCGGCCATCGAACATCAGGAGCCGGCCCGCCATGGAGGGCCCGATGCCCGCCAACAGCTTCAGGGCTTCGCTCGCCTGCAGGGTGCCGATGGTTCCGACCACCGGTCCGAAGGCGCCCAGCACGGCACAGCGCGTTTCCTCGAAATCGGCATCGGGCGGGAACACGCAGGCATAGCAGGGCGACGCCGCATCGCGCGTGTCGTAGACGCTCAGTTGCCCATCGAAGCGGATTGCGGCGCCGGCCACCAGCGGCTTGGCGAGGGTTACGCACACGCGGTTCACTGCGTGGCGGGTCGCGAAGTTGTCGCTGCAGTCGATCACCACGTCGGCCCGCGCCACCCACTCGGCCAGTCCGGCCGCGTCGGCGCGCAGCGCGTGCGTTTCGATCGTGATGCCTGGGTTGATCGCACGCATGGCCTCGGCGGCGGAGGCCACTTTGGGTTGGCCCACGCGCGCCGTGGTGTGCGCGATCTGGCGCTGGAGATTGGTCAGGTCGACATGATCGTCGTCGACCAGCGTGATGTGGCCGACACCGGCGGCCGCGAGGTAGAGGCAGACCGGCGAGCCCAGCCCGCCGGCGCCGATCACCAGCGCATGCCCGGCATCGACGCGCGCCTGGCCGTCGATGCCGTATTCCTCCAGCAGGACATGGCGCGAATGGCGCAACAGTGCGTCGTCGTCCACGCGCCTGGACTCCTCAGTTGTCCTTCTTCTCGTCCTTGTTCTCGACGATGACCTGCGTCTTGCTGACCAGCACCGGCGCGCCCTTCAGGCGGTTCAGCGCCTGGACCAGCGGGAAGTCCTTGTCGGTGCCGAATTCGGGCACCTTGCGGTCCTGCGGCGGCTTCTTGGCTTCTTCCTCGAGGCGCTTGCGGGCTTCGTCGCGGGCCTTCTCGCGCTCCGGGTCCTTCGTCTCGGGCCCCTGGCCGCTGGCCAGGTGCTTCTCGAGGTCGGCCTCGCGCATGCGCAGGGCAGCGAAGGGGCTGCCCTCGATGCTTTCGTCGATCAGCACGTTGGGCACGATGCCCTTGGCCTGGATCGACGCGCCGCTTGGCGTGTAGTAGCGCGCGGTCGTGATCTTCAGGCCGGTGTCGGGGCCGAGCGGGCGCACCGTCTGGACCGAGCCCTTGCCGAAAGTCTGGCTGCCCATCACGGTGGCGCGCTTGTGGTCCTGCAGGGCGCCGGCCACGATCTCGCTGGCCGAAGCCGAGCCTTCGTTGACCAGCACCACCAGCGGCACCGTCTTGAGGGCCGCCGGCAGACCGCGCAACGGGTCGCTGCCGGCACGGCGCTGGTAGAACTCCGGCGCCGCCTTGTAGACCGACTTGCTCTCGGCCAGCTGGCCGTCGGTGGACACCACCGTCACGTTCTCGGGCAGGAAGGCCGCCGAGATGGCGACCGCCGCGTCGAGCAGGCCGCCCGGGTCGTTGCGCAGGTCGAGCACCAGGCCCTTGAGGTTGGGTTCCTGCTTGTAGATCTCTTCGACCTTCTTGACGAAGTCGTCGACCGTGCGTTCCTGGAACTGCGACAGGCGGATCCAGCCGTAGCCCGGCTCCATGACCTTGCCGCGCACCGATTGAGTGCGGATCTCTTCGCGGGTGATCGTCACCGGGAAGGTGCGGTTCTCGTCCTTGCGGAAGATCGTCAGCAGCACCTTGGTGTTGGCTTCACCGCGCATGCGCTTGACTGCGTCGTTGAGCGACAGGCCGCGCACCGCCGTGTCGTCGATCTTGGTGATCAGGTCGTTGGGCTTGAGGCCGGCGCGGAAGGCCGGCGAGCCTTCGATCGGCGACACCACCTTCACCAGGCCGTCTTCCTGCGAGATCTCGATGCCGACGCCGACGAAGCGTCCGGTCGTGCCTTCGCGGAATTCCTTGAAGGACTTCTTGTCGAAATACTGCGAGTGCGGATCGAGCCCGGCCACCATGCCGGAAATCGCGTCGGAGATGAGCTTCTTCTCGTCGACGGTTTCGACGTAATCGCTCTTCACCATGCCGAAGACCGCCGCGAGCTGCTGCAGTTCTTCGAGGGGAAGGGGGGCCAAGGAGCCGCGCGCCACCGTCTGCAGCGAAACGGTGGTCAGCACGCCGGCGACGGCGCCGGCTGCAACCCAGCCGGTGATTTTGAGTTTCTGGCCCATGGGGGATGTCCTAGTCGGGGGTCGAGGCAATATAGCTAGCTTTGAAGCAATTCGCTTGCCGGGGTTCCTTGCGCGATCAACCTTTTCCCTGGGCGGCCACGGCGGCCGCGGCTTTTTCGGCCGCGGCGGCGTCGCCCAGGTAGTAATGGCGCAGCGGCTTGAGCTCGTCGTCGAGTTCGTAGACCAGCGGAATGCCGTTCGGAATGTTCAGGCCGACGATGTCGCTGTCGGAGACGCCGTCGAGGTACTTGACCAGCGCGCGGATCGAGTTGCCGTGCGCTGCGACCACCAGGCGGCGCCCGCTGCGGATGGCCGGTGCCATCGATTCGTTCCAGAACGGTAGCACGCGGGCCACCGTGTCCTTCAGGCACTCGGTCAGAGGGATCTGCTCGGGCGACAGCTTGGCGTAGCGAAGGTCCGAGCGCTCGCTGCGCGGGTCGGTCGCCTCCAGCGGCGGCGGCGGCGTGTCGTAGCTGCGGCGCCAGACCAGCACCTGCTCGTCGCCGTACTTCTTCGCGGTCTCGGCCTTGTTGAGGCCCTGCAGGCCGCCGTAGTGGCGCTCGTTCAGGCGCCACGAATGCACCACCGGCAGCCAGGTGCGGTCGAGTTCGTCGAGCGTGTGCCACAGCGTGCGGGTGGCGCGCTTGAGCACGCTGGTGTAGGCCACGTCGAAGTCGTAGCCCTCGGCCTTGAGCAGCCGGCCGGCCTGCTTGGCCTGCTCGATACCGGTCTCGGTCAGGTCGACGTCGGTCCAGCCGGTGAAGCGGTTCTCGAGATTCCAGGTCGATTCGCCGTGGCGGATCAGTACCAGTTTGTGCATGGGAAAAGGCCTTTGAGCGGGGGGGTGGAGGGGGAGGGCAGGCGACTGCCGGATGCGCCATTCTAAAATCTGCGGTTTGCCATTCAAGGAACACCGTGAAATTCATCGTCGACAACTGGATGCTGATCCTGATTGCGGTCAGCTCGGGCAGCATGCTCGCCTGGCCGCTGATTCGCGGCACGGGTGGCGGGTCGCTCACGGCGCAGGGTGCGGTGCAATTGATCAATCGTGAACGCGCCGTGATGATCGACGTGCGCGATGCCGCGGAATACGCCGCCGGCCACGCCACCGGCGCCCGCAACGTGCCGCTCGACCAGCTCGAACAGAAGCTGCCCGGCACGGTCAAGAACAAGTCGCTGCCGGTGCTGCTGATGTGTGCTTCGGGTGCCCGCGCCCAGCGCGCGCTGGCGACGGCCAAAAAACTCGGCTACGAGCAGGCCCAAGTCGTGGGCGGCGGGCTGAAATCATGGAAAGACGCTAACCTGCCCATTGAAAAGGCCTGAGCATTCCGCCGGGCCACCGGATTGGAAGTGACCATGCAAGTCGTCAAGATGTACACGACCGCCGTCTGCCCCTACTGCATTCGCGCGAAACAAATTCTCAAGAGCAAGGGTGTCGATCAGATCGAGGAGATCCGCATCGACACCGACGCGCAGGCCCGCGCCGTCATGATGGAAACCACCCAGCGCCGTACGGTGCCGCAGATCTTCATCGGCGACACGCATGTCGGAGGCTGCGACGACCTGATCGCGCTCGACGGCCGCGGCGGCCTGGTTCCGCTGCTGCAGGCGGCCTGAAGGGCTGTCATTCGCAAGGGCGATAATCGTCCATTCATCCTCTCAGCCCGCGACGGAACACCTTCCGGGCGGGCGTTGTCTTGATCCCCGAAAGTTCAGCCATGGCCGACACCCAAGATCCCGTGTTCCAGATTCAGCGCGTCTACCTGAAAGACCTGTCGCTCGAGCAGCCCAATTCGCCGGGCATCCTGCTGGAACAGGAACAGCCCACCGTCGACATCCAGCTCGGCGTCGATGCCCAGCCCGTGACCGACGGCATCTATGAAGTCACCGTGTCGGCCACCGTGCAGACCAAGGTGCAGGACCGCACCGTGTTCCTGGTCGAAGCCAAGCAGGCCGGCATCTTCGAGATCCGCAATCTGCCGGAAGACCAGATGGGCCCGATCCTCGGCATCGCCTGCCCGCAGATCGTCTACCCCTACCTGCGCGGCAACGTGGCCGACGTGATCCAGCGCGGCGGCTTCCCGCCGGTGCACCTGGCCGAGATCAACTTCCAGGCCATGTTCGAGCAGCAGCAGGCGGCAGCCGCCGGCCAGCCCTCGCCCATCCTCACGCAGTAAGCGGGCATCACGCCGCCAACGCCGATGAAGATCTGCGTTCATGGCGCCGGTGCCTGGGGCACGGCCGTGGCTGTCAATGCCGCCGCTCGGCACGAGGTCACGCTTTGGGCGCGCGACGCTGGCCAGGCCGATGCGATGTCGAAGGCGCGCGAAAACACCCGCTACCTGCCAGGGTCGGCGCTGCCGGCATCGCTCGACGTGCGTGCGGGCGACATCCGGCAGGCACAGGCCGGCGCTGACCTTGTCATCGTGGCCACGCCCATGGCCGCCCTGCGCGAACAGCTCATCGCACTGCGCGGCAACACCGCGCCGGTGGCGTGGCTGTGCAAGGGCATCGAGCCTGCGCGCGACACCTCCCCCGCATCCTTCGGCCTGCTCGCCCACGAAATATGGGCGCAGGTCGCGCCTGACTTGAGGGCCGGCGTGCTCAGCGGCCCCAGCTTTGCACAGGAGGTCGCCGAAGGGCGCCCAACCGCGCTGGTGGCCGCCAGCCCGCACGCGGCCGTGCGCGACGCGTTGGTCGATGCCTTCCACGGAGCGGCGCTGCGCGTCTATGCCAACGACGACATCGTGGGCGTGGAAGTCGGCGGCGCGGTCAAGAATGTGCTCGCCATCGCCACTGGTCTGTGCGACGGCCTCGCGCTGGGGCTCAATGCCCGCGCGGCGCTCATCACGCGCGGCCTGGCCGAAATGACACGCTTCGGCCTCGTGCTTGGTGCCCGGGCCGAGACCTTCATGGGCCTTTCGGGGCTGGGCGACCTCGTGCTCACCGCCACCGGCGACCTGTCGCGCAACCGCAAGGTCGGCCTGCTGCTGGCCCAGGGCCGTACGCTGGCGCAGGCGGTCGAATCGCTTGGCCACGTGGCCGAAGGCGTGTACTGCGCGCGCGCCGTGGTGCAGCGCGCCCGTGGCCTGGGGATCGAGATGCCCATCGCCGAAGGCGTGGTGGCGCTGCTCGACGGCCGTGTGAGCCCCCAGGACGCCGTCGCCGCACTCACCGGCCGCGACCCGGTGCCGGAATCGGTCCGGCCGGGTGCTGCCCCCGCCTTCGAGGCTGCGCGAGAGTGAAGGCCGCCTGCCCCTACCCCAGCCTAGAACTCCATCGTGCAGCTGTCGCCCAGCGCCTCGCGCCAGACGCGCACCCGCGCGAGCGAAGCGTGGAATTCCGGCAGCGCATCGGCAATGAACAGGCAGAGGTTCTCGAGCGTGGGCGGATGCAGCCCCGCCACGTCGTCGAGCAGGTGATGGTCCAGCAGCTCGCGCACCTCGTCCAGCCGGCGCCGCAGCAGCCCCAGGTCGATCACCATGCCCGTCACGGGATCGCGCTGGCCCGCGATCCAGACTTCGGCGTGGTAGGTGTGGCCGTGGATACGGCGGCTGCCTGCGACCTCGATGTCGCGCTTGAGCGTGTGCGCGGCATCGAAGAAAAAGCGTTGGCTGATGGTGAATCGCATCTGAAAAGTTTCTCCGCGCTCAGCGGATGCCGGTGATCTTGTGGGTCTGCACGCTGAGGCGCCAGGCCGGCTGGCGCATGCATTCGGCAATGCACAGTTCGGTATTGGCCACGCGGTCGGGGCCGTCCATGGGTTGCAGGAAACGGTGCGTGAACTCGCCGGTGCGTGCCATGGTGTCGAGGTCGAATTCGGTCTGCGGCCACACCAGCTTCAGCTCCTGCCCGCGCTGCTGCACCCACGGCGCGCCGGCCTTGGGGCTGATGCAGAGCCAGTCGATGCCTTCGGGCGCCCGGACGGTGCCGTTGCTCTCCACGGCGATGCGAAAGCGCCGCGCATGCAACGCATCGACCAGCGCGGCATCCACCTGAAGCAGCGGCTCGCCGCCGGTGAGCACCACCAGCCGGTGCTCGGCGTCGTTCGCCGGCCACTGCGCGGCGACGATGTCGGCGAGCTGGTCGGCGTCCTTGAACTTGCCGCCCAGCGTGCCGTCGGTGCCCACGAAATCGGTGTCGCAGAAACGGCAGACAGCCGTGGCGCGATCGGCTTCGCGGCCGGTCCAGAGGTTGCAGCCCGCAAAGCGGCAGAACACGGCCGGCATGCCCGCCTGGCCGCCTTCGCCTTGCAGGGTGTAGAAGATTTCCTTGACGCTGTAGGTCATGAAGCGGGGGTGTCGATTTCCAGGTTGTCGATCAGCCGTGTGCTGCCCAGGCGCGCCGCGGCCAGCGCCACGAGCGGTTCGTCCGATAGATCGGAAGTGGGCGCCTGCAGGTCGGTGCGGCGCCGCAGCACAAGATAGTCCGGTTGCCAGCCGCGCTGCGTCAGCGTCTGCATGGCCCGCGCTTCGATCGCGGCCAGGTCGCGCTCGCCCGCGTGCATGGCCGAGGCCATCGCCTTCAGTGCCTGCGACAGCTGCACGGCCTCGGCGCGTTCACTCTCGCTCAGGTAGCCGTTGCGCGACGACAGCGCCAGCCCGTCGCCGGCGCGGAAGGTCTCGCCGCCCACGATCTCGATCGGCAGCGCGAACTGCCGCACCATGTGGCGGATCATCATCAACTGCTGGTAGTCCTTCTTGCCGAACACGGCCACGCGCGGCTGCACGCAGCTGAAGAGCTTCATCACCACGGTGCACACGCCGACGAAGAAGCCGGGCCGGAATTGGCCTTCGAGGATGTCGGCCAGCGCCGGGTCGGGGTGCACCTTGCAGGTCTGCGGCTCGGGGTAGAGGGCTTTTTCGTCGGGTGCGAACAGCACGTCGCAGCCGGCCGCACGCAGCTTCTCGCAGTCGCTGTCCCAGGTGCGCGGGTACGTGTCGAAGTCTTCGTGCGGCAGGAACTGCAGGCGGTTGACGAAGATGCTCGCCACCGTCACGTCGCCCAGCGGCTTGGCCTGCCTGATCAGCGCAAGGTGGCCGTCGTGCAGGTTGCCCATGGTGGGGACGAAGGCGGGGTGCTTGAAAGCGGCCAGATGGCTGCGCAGTTCGGCGATGGTGTGTGCGATGTACATGGTCTCTGTTCCTTACCAGGCGTGCAGTTGATCGTCGGGGAAGCTGCCGTCCTTCACGGCCTGCACGTAGGCCTTGAGGGCGGGCAGTACGCCCGGTGCGTCGGCCATGAAGTTGCGCACGAACTTCGGCATCTTTCCGAGGTTGATGCCCAGCATGTCGTGCAACACCAGCACCTGGCCGGCGGTGCCCTTGCCCGCGCCGATGCCGATGGTGGCGCAGTGCTTCAGTTCATTCGTGAGTTCGGCGGCCACCGCGGCCGGCACCATCTCGAGCACCAGCATCGCGGCGCCGGCGTCCTGCAGTGCATGGGCGTGCTGCTTCAACAGTGCGCCGGCATCGCCCCTGCCCTGCACGCGGTAGCCGCCCAGCGCATGCACGGTCTGCGGCGTCAGGCCGAGGTGGGCGCAGACCGGGATGCCGCGCTCGACCAGGAAGCGCACCGTCTCGGTGGTCCAGCCGCCGCCTTCGAGCTTGACCATGTGGGCACCGGCCTGCATCAGCACGCTGGCGCTGGCGAGCGCCTGCTCGCGCGATGCCTGGTAGCTGCCGAAGGGCAGGTCGGCGATCAACCAGGCCGTGCCCTGCACGCGGCGCAGGCCGCGCGACACGCTGTCGGTGTGATAGCGCATGGTGTCCAGGCTCACGCCCACGGTGCTGTTCAGGCCCTGGCAGACCATGCCGAGCGAATCACCGACCAGCAGGCAGTCGATGCCCGCCGCATCGGCCATGGCGGCGAAGGTGGCGTCGTAGGCAGTGAGCATCGCGATCTTCTCGCCGCGCGCGTGCATGTCGGCCAGGCGCGGCAGGCTCACGGGCTTGCGCGACGCGGGCGTCGAGGCGGGTGGCAGCGTGCCGTAGGGCGAGGCCGGCGGTGTCTCCGGCCAGGGATGTGTGTTCGACATGGTTGGCTTTCTTCCTGCGGGCGTTGGTGGCCGGGCATCCTCGGATAAAGAGAATGAAAACGGGCGGGTCGTTGACGCGGCTGTCGTCCCATGGCAGGTCGGCGCTGCCGTGCACCGGTGCTTGGGCGAAATGGCAGGTTCGGCATCAGGGACACAACGCCTTCAATCCTGCATCACTTCGTAGAACGCCGGGGGCCGGATTTGCGGGCCACGGGCGTTGCCTCCGAGGGGGGCCGGTCGACGAAGCGGCACGAAGTGCGCGAAGACGGAGGACGCGCCTTATACAGGCGAATACGCCAGCCGCACGTAGATCGGCGCGAAGGCCTCGGCCTGCGTGATCTCGACCAGCGTTTCCTTGCCCAGCTCGAGCAGCGCGATGAAGGTGACGATCAGCACCGGCACGCCGCGGCTCACGTCGAACAGCTTCTCGAACTCGACGAACTGCCGCCCTTGCAGGTGGCGCAGCACGATGCTCATGTGCTCGCGCACGCTGAGCTCTTCGCGCGAGATCTTGTGGTGCTGCACGAGCTTGGCGCGCTTCATGATATCGGCCCAGGCATCGCGCAGGTCGACCACGTTCATCTCGGGGAAGCGCGGCTTGAGCGACTGCTCGATGGTGACCTGCGCCTTCCAGAAGTCCCGGCCGTAGGTCGGCATGGCGTTGATCGACGCGGCCTGCAGCTTGGTCTGCTCGTACTCGAGCAGGCGGCGCACCAGCTCGGCGCGCGGGTCCTCGGCTTCCTCGCCTTCCGCCGTCTTTTTGGGCGGCAGCAGCATGCGCGACTTGATCTCGATCAGCATCGCCGCCATCAGCAGGTACTCGGCCGCGAGTTCGAGGTTGGTTCGGCGCACCTGGTCGACGTAGGTCAGGTACTGGCGCGTCAGCCCCGCCATCGGGATGTCGAGGATGTTGAAGTTCTGCTTGCGGATCAGGTACAGCAGCAGGTCGAGCGGTCCCTCGAAGGCCTCGAGAAAGACCTGCAGCGCCTCGGGCGGGATGTACAGGTCGTTGGGCAGCGCGAACAGCGGCTCCCCGTAGAGCCGGGCCAGCGCCACCTGGTCGACCACCTCGGGCATGGCGGCGATCGGCGGGGCGTTGTCGTCCTGCGCGGCGGCAGCCCGCACTTACTTGACTTTGTTCTGGTAGACGTACGGCTGCTGCGGCACGCGGGCCTGGCCGTATTCGTCGAGCTGGCTGCGATCGAGCTTCTTGTCCCACAGCAGGGCGCGGCCGGCGCGCTGTTCCGCCTCGAGCGAGGGCTTCTTCCGCTTCAGCTCGTCGATGAACTGCGTGGCTTCGGAGGTGTAGTGGGGGCGGTTGAAGATGGACATAGACTGGACCTTTGCGGCTGATTTTACCGGGGACGGACATGACACAGGGAAACTGGCGAAAGGCGATCACCATGGGCATGCTGGCGACACTGCTGGCCCTCGCGGGCTGCGACAACCAGGCCATCAAGGAACTGGAGGAGGGCGTCTCCACCGAAGCCGACGTCGTCGCGCGCTTCGGCCAGCCGGAAAACGTCTGGGATGCGGCAGATGGCCGGGTCTTCGAATACAACCGCCAGCCTGCCGGCCAGAAGAACTACATGATCACCATCGGCCCGGACGGCAAGATGCGCGCGCTGCGCCAGGTGCTCACGCCCGAGAACTTCGCCAAGGTGCAGCCCGGCATGTCGATGGAAGCGCTGCGCAAGATGCTCGGCAAACCCGCCAAGGTCACGCCGTATCCGCTCAAGCGCGAGACCGAATGGGACTGGCGCTGGGTCCAGCCGCCGAATTCGCCGATGGTGTTCACCGCCGTGCTGAACGAGGACCTGCGCGTGCTGCGCAGCGGCTCGTCGCCGGATCGGAGCACCGAAGCGCCCTGAGCGCCCAGGGTGGCGCGCTTCAGCGAACGCGCATGCCAGGCACCGCGCCCGGCCACGGCTCGAGCACGTGAATGCCCGGCGCGGCCTTCTCGTCGGCGTGGCTGGCGGCCAGCACCATGCCTTCGCTGACGCCGAACTTCATCTTGCGCGGCGCCAGGTTGGCGACCATCACCGTCAGCTTGCCGACCAGTTGCGCCGGCGTGTACGCCGAGGCGATGCCGCTGAAGACGTTGCGCGTCTGCCCTTCGCCCACGTCGAGCGTCAGGCGCAGCAGCTTGGTCGAGCCCTCGACCGGTTCGCAGTTCACGATCTTCGCGATGCGCAGGTCGATCTTGGTGAAGTCGTCGATGCCGATCGTCGGGGCGATGGCTTCACCACCCGGCAGCGCGTCGGTACTGGCGGCAGCGGGCGCGGCCACTTCGGCGGGTGCCTCGAACAGCGTGTCGAGCACCTTCGGATCGACCCGCTGCATCAGGTGCTTGTATTCGCCGATCGCATGGCCCGGCGGCAGGGCCACGGTGGCGTGCGCCCATTCCAGCGGCTCGATGGCCAGGAAGCGTTCGACGCTCTCCGCCAGCGCCGGCAGCACCGGCTTCAGGTACAGCGTGAGCAGGCGGAAGGCCTCGATGCACACGGTGCACACGTCGTGCAGGCGCGCTTCCATGCCTTCCTTCTTCGCCAGTTCCCAGGGCTTGTTGGCGTCGACGTATTCGTTCACCCGGTCGGCCAGTGCCATGGTGTCGCGCAGCGCACGCGCGGTGTCGCGGCCGTCGTAGAGCACGCGCAGGGCTTCTGCGTCGCTGCGCAGCGTCGCGAGCAGCGCGGCGCCGTCGTCCGACACCACACCGAGCTTGCCACCGAAGCGCTTGCCGATGAAGCCCGCCGCGCGGCTGGCGATGTTGATGTACTTGCCGACCAGATCGCTGTTCACGCGGGCGACGAAGTCCTCGGGGTTGAAGTCGATGTCCTCGTTGCGGCCGCTGAGCTTGGCTGCGAGGTAGTAGCGCAGGTGCTCGGGGTTGAGGCCGATCGACAGGTACTTCAGCGGGTCGATGCCGGTGCCGCGGCTCTTGCTCATCTTCTCGCCGCTGACCGTCAGGTGGCCGTGCACGTAGATCGCGTTCGGCGCCTTGCGACCGCTGAAGTGCAGCATCGCCGGCCAGAACAGCGTGTGGAAGGTGATGATGTCCTTGCCGATGAAGTGCACCTGCTCCAGCTCGGGGTCGGCCATGTACTCGGTGTACGAGATGCCGTCACCCGCGGCTTCGACGCAGGTCTTGTCGAGCAGGTTCTTGAGCGACGCGAGGTAGCCCACCGGCGCGTCCAGCCACACGTAGAAATACTTGCCGGGCGCATCCGGAATTTCGATGCCGAAGTAGGGCGCGTCGCGGCTGATGTCCCAGTCGCCCAGGCCGCCCTTGCCTTCGTCGTCCTTGTAGAGCCACTCGCGGATCTTGTTCTGCACCTCGGGCTGGACATGGCCGGGTGCGGCGGTCCAGTCTTTCAGGAAGGCCTCGCAGCGCGGGTCGGACAGCTTGAAGAAGAAATGGTCGGAGCTGCGCAGTTCGGGCTTGGCGCCGGTCAGCGCCGAGTACGGGTTGATCAGCTCGGTCGGCGCGTAGACGGCGCCGCACACCTCGCAGTTGTCGCCGTACTGGTCCTTCGAATGGCAAACCGGGCATTCGCCCTTGATGAAGCGGTCGGCCAGGAACATGCCCTTCTCGGGGTCGTAGAACTGCTCGACGCTGCGCGTCTCGATCAGCCCGGCGGCGCGCAGATCGCGATAGATCGCCTGCGCCAGGTCGTGGTTCTCCGGCGAATCGGTCGAGCTCCAGTTGTCGAAGGCGATGTGGAAGCCGTCGAGGTAGGGCTTGCGGCCGGCCGCGATCTCGGCGACGAAGGCCTGCGGCGTCACGCCGGCCTTGTCGGCCGCGATGGTGATGGCCGCGCCGTGCGCGTCGTCGGCGCAGACGAAGGCCACGTCGGCGCCATGCATGCGCTGCGCCCGCACCCAGATGTCGGCCTGGATGTATTCCATGATGTGGCCGATGTGGAACTTGCCGTTGGCATAGGGCAGGGCGGTGGTGACGAAGAGCTTGCGCGGGGCGGACATGGGAGAGGGCGCTTTCGAGGAGAGGGCAAAGGCAGCCGGCCATTTTAGGCGGCTATGCTTTGCGCATCGATTCACCGAAAGCTGCCGATGACCACCACCATTCCCGCCACCCTGATCGCCGGCGACGGCATCGGCCCCGAAATCGTCGACGCCACGCTGGCGGCCTTCGATGCGCTGAAGGTCCCGTTCGAATGGGACCGCCAGGTCGCCGGCCTCGGCGGTGTGCAGCAGGCCGGTGACCCGCTGCCGGCCGCCACGCTCGACAGCATCCGCCGTACCCGGCTCGCGCTCAAGGGGCCGCTCGAAACGCCCTCGGGCGGCGGCTATCGTTCGTCCAACGTGCGGCTGCGCGAGGAGTTCCAGCTCTACGCCAACCTGCGCCCCGCGCTCACCGTCATTCCCGGTGGCCGCTACGACAAGATCGACCTGGTGGTGGTGCGCGAGAACCTCGAAGGCCTCTACATCGGGCACGAGCACTACGTGCGCATCGACGACGACCCGCACGCCGTGGGCATGGCCACCGGCATCAACACCCGCCAGGGCTGCCACCGCCTGCTCGAGTACGCCTTCGACACCGCCATCGCCACCGGCCGCAAGAAGGTGACGCTGGTGCACAAGGCCAACATCATGAAAGTGCTGACCGGCCTGTTCCTCGAGACCGGCCTGCGCCTGTACGAAGAGCCGCGCTACAAGGGCAAGTTCGAGCTCGAGACCATGATCGTCGACGCCTGCGCGATGAAGCTGGTGCTCAATCCGTGGCAGTTCGACATGGTGGTCACGACCAACCTCTTCGGCGACATCCTGTCCGACCTGGTGGCCGGCCTGGTCGGCGGCCTGGGCATGGCGCCGGGCGCCAACATCGGCGCCGACGCGGCGATCTTCGAAGCGGTGCACGGCTCGGCACCCGACATCGCCGGCAAGGGCATCGCCAACCCGACGGCGCTGCTGCTGGCCGGTGCGCTGATGCTCGACCACTGCAAGCTGATCGACCAGGCGACGCGCCTGCGCCGCGCGATCGACGAGACGCTCAACATCGACAAGGTGCGCACCGGCGACCTGGGTGGCACGGCCAATACGGCGGCCTTCACCAGGGCGCTGGTGGCCCGCATCGGCGGGGCGAACTGAGTGTCGGACGCGTCCGCGGCGCGGCCGCTGCCGATCCTCTCGCTGCTGGAAACCCGCGTGCTCGGCGTGCTGGTCGAGAAGCAGCGCACCGTGCCCGACAGCTATCCGCTGACGCTCAACGCCGTGCTGTCCGGCTGCAACCAGAAGACCAGCCGCAACCCGGTGCTGGAGGTGAGCGACGCGCAGGCCCAGGCCGCCGTCGACAGCCTGAAGGCCTACAGCCTCGTCGACGAGAGCAGCGGCGGCCGGGCTTCGCGCTACGCCCACAACATGGACCGCCTGCTGCGTATTCCGTCGCAGTCGAGCATCCTGCTCACGGTGCTGATGCTGCGTGGCCCGCAGACCGCCGGTGAACTGCGCATCGCCAGCGAGCGCATGCACAACTTCGCCGACATCTCGTCGGTGGAGGCCTTCCTCGATGAACTGGCTGAACGCCCGGCCGGCGCGCTGGTGATGAAGCTGCCTCGCCTGCCCGGCGCGCGAGAGAGCCGGTGGGCGCATCTGCTGAGCGGCGAGCCGGTGATCGAAGACATGCCGGCCAGCGCTGGTGCGTCCGGCGCCGATGTGTCGCTGGGCGAGATGGCGGCGCTCAAGGCGAATGTCGGGCGTCTCGAAGCGGAACTGGGCGACCTGAAAGCGCTGGTCAACCGCATCGCTGCCGACCTGGGCATGGCGACCGGCAGTTAGGTCGCTAAGTCGCGGGCCAGCCGAAGAAGCGGCACACCGCATCGCGCTGCGCCAGCGTGTCGGCGCGGCCCAGGGCCATCAGTTCGCGCGTGAAGCCGGGTTCGAAGAGCAGGTAGCTCGCGAGCGCAGCGCTGCGCGCGGGTGACTTGCCTTCGCCCGGGCCGGTGCCGCTGGCCAGCAGGCGCCGCACCACGCTGGGCAACGCGTCGGCATGGCGTGCGGCGATGGTGTCGATGCGTTCCGACGGTGCGATCAGCAGCAGTTCGATCGGCCGCAGGTGCGTGCCGGCGCGGGCCTCGGGCGGAATGAGCGCCAGCGTGTCGTTGATGCGGCGCACGCGTTCCACGTCCACCCCGAGCGCGTCGAGAAAGATGCTCGACATCGCATGGCCGGCGATCTGCGCCAGCGTCGGCTCGCCGCGCAGTGTGTGGGGGCTGTCGGCGTCGAAGGGCTCGTTCATGCGACCGGCGCCGACGGCCAGGATGCGCTCCGCACCGAGGTGGATGGCGGCGGCGGTCGGTGCGGTCTGGCGCATCGAGCCGTCGCCGAAGTATTCGACATGCCCCTGCATCGGCAGTGCCGTGGCCGGGAACACGAAGGGGATCGCCGACGACGCCAACAGGTGCGCATGCGTGATGCGGTCGGCCACGGCCTTGCGTTGCGAGCGCGTCCAGGGCGCCATGGGTTGGCGCGCTTCGAAGAAGGTCACGTGCTCGCCCGAGCTGTAGCTCGACGCGGTCACGGCCAGCGCGTCGAGGTGGCCGTCGGCCAGCAACCCGGGCAGGCGATCGAAGGGCACCATGCGCGCCAGCAGTTCGGCCAGCGGCGCGTTGTCGAGCAGCGAGCGCGGCTTGAGCTTCATCCAGCGCGCCAGCAGCTGGCCGACGCCGAGGATCAGGCGCCAGCGCGCCGCCGCATCGAGCATCGCGAAGGTGTCGGTGCGGTAGACCTGCTCGATGCGCAGGCGGCGCCAGACCTCGGCCATGCGCTGCACGGCGGCATCGAAATCGTCCGCACCGCAGGCCAGCGCGGCGGCGTTGATGGCGCCGGCCGAGGTGCCGGTGATGATCGAGAACGGGTTGCGCCCCGCCGCCAGGCCGGCGCCGCGGCGCAGCTCGGCAACCGCCTCGAGCACGCCGACCTGGTAGGCGGCGCGGGCCCCCCCGCCGGTGAGCAGCAGCGCTGTGGCAGGCAGTGAGGGCATTGGGGTGGAGGTGGGGCGGGGCATGGATCGGCACGTAGACTACCCCGATTCAGGAGTTGTCAATGGCAGTCACGCAAGCGGTGATTCAGGATGCGCTCACGGCGGTCCTCGATCCCAACACCGGCAAGGATTTCGTCAGCACCAAGGCGCTGAGGAACCTGCAGATCAGCGAAGGCGACGTGTCCTTCGATGTCGAGCTCGGCTACCCGGCCAAGAGCCAGCATGCGGCGTTGCGCAAGGCCTTCGTGGCGGCGGCGCGTACCGTGCCGGGCGTCGACAACGTGTCGGTCAACATCACGACCAAGGTGGTCAGCCACGCGGTGCAGCGCGGCGTGCAGTTGCTGCCCAACGTGAAGAACATCGTCGCCGTGGCCTCGGGCAAGGGCGGGGTCGGCAAGAGCACCACCGCCGCCAACCTGGCGCTGGCGCTGGCGGCCGAAGGCGCTTCGGTGGGCCTGCTCGACGCCGACATTTACGGCCCCAGCCAGCCGATGATGCTGGGCATCGACCGCCGCCCCGAGAGCGACGACGGCAAGACCATGGAGCCGCTGGAGAACTACGGCGTGCAGGTGATGTCGATCGGCTTCCTGGTCGACCAGGACGAAGCCATGATCTGGCGCGGCCCGATGGCCACGCAGGCGCTGGAGCAGCTGCTGCGACAGACCAACTGGAAAGACCTCGACTACCTGATCATCGACATGCCGCCCGGCACCGGCGACATCCAGCTCACGCTGAGCCAGCGCGTGCCGATGACTGGCGCGGTGATCGTCACCACCCCGCAGGACATCGCGCTGCTCGACGCCAAGAAGGGCATCAAGATGTTCGAGAAGGTGGGCGTGCCCATTCTCGGCATCGTCGAGAACATGGCGGTCCACGTGTGCTCCAACTGCGGCCACGTCGAGCACATCTTCGGCGCCGACGGCGGCAAGAAGATGGCGGCGCAGTACGGCATGGACTACCTCGGCGCGCTGCCGCTGGACATCAACATCCGCCTGCAGGCCGACAGCGGCAAGCCCACGGTGGTGGCCGACCCCGATGGCGAGGTCGCGGCCATCTACAAGGCGGTGGCGCGCACCGTCGCGGTGGGCATCGCCGAGAAGGCGAAGGACTTCTCGGCCAAGTTCCCGACGATCACCGTCAGCAAAGACACCTGAACGTCGGCGCGGCGCCATGAACGTCCTCGCGTCCATGCGCTACCTGGCGGCGCTCAACGAGCACCGCCACTTCGGCCGAGCCGCGCAGGCCTGCCACATCACGCAGCCGGCGCTGTCGAACGCACTGCGCGCGCTCGAAGGCGAGTTCGGCGTGCTGATCGTCAAGCGGGGCCGCGCCTTCGAAGGCTTCACCGTCGAGGGCGAAGCGGTGCTTGCCACCGCGCAGCGCATGCTGCAGGAGCAGGAACTGCTGCGCGAGCGCCTGCGCAGCGAGGCCGGCCAGCCCCGCGGGCGCTTGCGGCTGGCGGCGGTGCCGACCGGCATGACCATCCTCTCGCGCTTCGCCATCGCGCTGCAGAAGCGCCACCCGGGCGTGGCGCCCACGGTGGTGTCGCTGAGCTCGCTCGAAATCGAGACGGCGCTCGACAGCATGTCGCTCGATCTCGCGCTCGGCTACACCGACCGCACCCGCGTGCGCCACGTCAGCCTGGCGGTCTGGCCCCAGTGCGTCGAGACCTACTACCTGGTGCAGCGCAAGCCGGGTCCGGTGCGGGCCGGCCGGCCGGTGCGCATCGGCGAACCGATCGGCTGGGCCGAGGCCGCCACCCTGCCGCTGTGCCTGCTCACCCCCGACATGCACAACCGGGCGATCGTCGACCGCGCCTTCAAGGCGGTCGGCCTGCGCGTCGATGCGGCCATGGAAACCAATTCGATCCACACGCTGGCCAGCAGCGTCGGCGCCGGCGCGCTGGCGTCGGTGCTGCCGCAGGCCGCACTGGAGCTGCTCTCGCGCGACGACGGCCCCTATGAGGCGCGCCCCTTGATCGCGCCGCTGCTGGAGACGCCCCTGGGCTTCATGACGCACGCCAGCGACCGCATGACGCGCGCGCTGCAGGCGGCGGTCGACCTCGCGGCCAGTTCCGAGTGGCTGGAAACCTTGCAGCCCGGTGTGGCTGGCAAGGCCCCGAAGCGCGCCTGAGTGCCCGGTCGGCCTCGCGGCTGGCCCGCCTTTGAGAACCTTTCGCATTCATTTCTGAATTGAATCGGGCCATGTCTCGATCCAATTGGATGCAAATTGTCACCAATCGTAGACTCCGCGCGCCCCGACGGTCGAAACCTTGACCGGATCGAGGGACAAAACCAACGAGGAGTGCTATGGCAGGATCATCTACGGGGGCTTTCAACGAAGCCGTCGCGACACCGGGGCAGTTCCCCTCCGCTGGGGACGGTGCTCCCGGTTGGCTGGACAAGGAACGCATCATCGCGGGCCCCGGCTTCAACCGATGGGTGGTGCCGCCTGCGGCCCTCGCGATCCATTTGTGCATCGGCATGGCCTACGGCTTCTCCGTGTTCTGGCTGCCGCTGTCGAAAATGCTGCAGACGGCCGGCACCGGCGCTGCGGCCTGCGGCAAGGACATGAGCTTCTTCGCCGAGCTGTTCGCCACCGGCTGCGACTGGCGCGTTGCCACGCTCGGCTGGATGTACACGCTGTTCTTCGTGTTCCTCGGCTGCTCGGCCGCCCTCTGGGGTGGCTGGCTCGAGCGCGCCGGCCCGCGCAAGGCCGGCGTGGTCAGCGCGCTGTGCTGGTGCGGCGGCATGCTGTTGTCGGCGCTGGGCATCTACACCCACCAGTTCTGGATGATGATCCTCGGCTCGGGCGTGATCGGCGGCATCGGCCTGGGCCTGGGCTACATCTCGCCGGTGTCGACGCTGATCAAGTGGTTCCCCGACCGCCGCGGCATGGCCACCGGCATGGCCATCATGGGCTTCGGCGGCGGCGCGATGATCGGTTCGCCGCTGGCGGTCGAGTTGATGAAGCACTTCGGCACGCCGACCGATGCCGGCGTGATGCAGACCTTCGTCGTGATGGCGCTGGTCTACTTCGTCTTCATGATGGCCGGCGCGCTCGGCTACCGCGTGCCGCCCACCGGCTGGAAGCCCGCCGGCTGGACGCCGCCGCCCGCGCAGACCAGCAACGCGATGATCACGCAGCGCCACGTGCACGTGAAGAAGGTGTGGGGCATTCCGCAGTTCTGGCTCGTGTGGGTCGTGCTGTGCATGAACGTGTCGGCCGGCATCGGCGTGATCGGCATGGCCTCGCCCATGCTGCAGGAAGTCTTCGGCGGCGGGCTGATCGACGTGCCGAAGAAGTTCGGTGAGCTCGACAAGACCCAACTCGCGGCGATCGCCGTGGTGGCCGGCGGCTTCACCGCGCTGCTGTCGCTCTTCAACATCGGCGGGCGCTTCGTGTGGGCCAGCCTGTCGGACAAGCTCGGCCGCAAGCTCACCTACACGGTCTTCTTCCTGCTGGGCGGCGTGCTCTACGCCAGCCTGCCGTCGTCGGCCGCGGCCGGCAACACGCTGCTCTTCGTGGGCGCGGTCTGCATCATCCTGTCGATGTACGGCGGCGGCTTCGCCACCGTGCCGGCCTACCTGGCCGACCTGTTCGGCACGCAGTTCGTCGGCGCCATCCATGGCCGCCTGCTCACTGCCTGGGCCACGGCCGGCATCCTGGGTCCGGTGGTCGTGAACTACATGCGCGAATACCAGCTGGGCCTCGGCCTGCCGCGCGAGCAGGTCTACAACCAGACCATGTACATCCTGGTCGGCATGCTGGTGATCGGCCTGATCGCCAACCTGCTGGTGCGCCCGGTGGCCGACAAGCACTTCATGAGCGACGCGGAACTCGCCGTCGAGAAGAAGCTCGCACACGAGAAGGCTGCCGCGTCCGAAGTGGGCAGCGGCTCGGGCCGCGCCGACAAGACGCCGACCATCGTCGTCGCGCTGGCATGGGCTGCCGTCGGCATTCCGCTGGCGTGGGGCGTGTACAAGACCTTGATCAGCGCAGCCAAATTCTTCCACTGAAGAAGCTGCAGCAATTGGCCGTGAGCCTTTCAGGGCCGGCGTCCCATGGACGCCGGCCCGAAGTCGTCAGGAGACCGCGATGAGCGAACAGAAGATCGAGTTCTACAAGGGCCCCGCCGGTGGCTGGGGCGCGCTGCGCAGCGTGACGAACGCGCTGCTCAGGCAGGACATTCCGGTGAAGGGCGCGAAGACGCTGCTGTCGGCCAACCAGCCCGACGGCTTCGACTGCCCCGGCTGTGCCTGGCCCGACCGCAATCACGCGTCGACCTTCGAGTTCTGCGAGAACGGCGTGAAGGCCGTCGCGGCCGAAGCGACCGCGCGCCGGGCCGGCCCCGAGCTGTTCGCCAAGCACACGGTGGCCGAGCTGGCGAAGCAGAGCGACTTCTGGCTCGAGGACCAGGGCCGCCTGACGCACCCGCTGGTCTACGACGCGGCCAGCGACAAGTACCTGCCCATCGCATGGGACGACGCCTTCGCGCTGGTCGCCCGGCATCTCAACGCGCTGCCCGACCCGAACCAGGCGATCTTCTACACCTCGGGCCGCGCCAGCAACGAGGCGGCCTTCCTCTACCAGCTGTTCGTGCGCGAGTACGGCACCAACAACTTCCCCGACTGCTCGAACATGTGCCACGAGCCGAGCGGCAGCGGCATGCGCCCGCAGATCGGCGTGGGCAAGGGCACGGTGACGCTCTACGACTTCGAGAAGACCGACGCCATCTTCATCTTCGGCCAGAACCCGGGCACCAACCACCCGCGCATGCTGGGCGAGCTGCGCGCGGCCCACAAGCGCGGCGCGAAGATCGTCAGCTTCAACCCGCTGCGCGAGCGCGGCCTGGAGCGATTCGCCGATCCGCAGGACAAGTACGAGATGGCGACGCTCACCTCGACGGCCATCAGCACGCACTACTTCCAGCTGCGCGTGGGTGGCGACATGGCCGTCGTCGCCGGGATGATGAAGCACCTGATCGACCGCCAGGACGCGGGGGAGTCGCTGCTCGACCTCGACTTCATCAGCGAGCACACCACCGGCTTCAGCGATGTGGCCGAGCGCCTGCGTGGCGAGACCTGGGCCGTGCTCGAAGAAGAGTCGGGCCTCTCCGAGGCGCAGATCCGCGCCGCCGCCGACATCTACGGCGCCGCGAAGAGCGCGATCTTCTGCTGGGGCATGGGCATCACGCAGCACCAGAACTCGGTGGGCACGATCCAGATGCTGGTCAACCTGCTGATGATGCGCGGCAACATCGGCCGGCCCGGCGCCGGCCCGTGCCCGGTGCGCGGCCACAGCAACGTGCAGGGCGACCGCACGATGGGCATCTGGGAGAAGCCACCGGCTGCGCTGCTCGACAAGCTGGGCGAGGTCTTCGGCTTCGAGCCGCCGCGCGCGCACGGCTGGGACACGGTCGAGTCGATCGCCGCCATGCGCGACGGCAAGGGAAAGGTCTTCTTCGCGCTGGGCGGCAACTTCGCGGCGGCCACGCCCGACACCTACGAGACCTGGAAGGCGCTGCGCCGCTGCGACCTGACGGTGCACGTCACGACCAAGCTCAACCGCAGCCACGTGGTGCACGGGCGCGAGGCGCTGATCCTGCCCTGCCTGGGCCGCACAGAGATCGACATCCAGGCCGGCGGCGCGCAGGGCGTGACGGTGGAAGACTCGATGAGCATGGTGCACATCTCCACCGGCATCAACCCGCCGGCGTCGGAGCACCTGCTGTCGGAGCCGGCGATCGTCGCGCGGCTGGCGGCAGCCACCCTCGGTGCGGTCGGCCGGAACAGCAGCAGCACGCCCTGGCTCTGGCTGGTCGAGGACTACGCCCGCATCCGCGACAAGATCGAAGCGGTGTTCGCCGACTTCAAGGACTTCAATCTGCGGGTGGCCGTGCCCGGCGGCTTCCGCCTGCGCAACACCGCGAGCGAGCGGGTGTGGACCACGGCGACGAAGAAGGCGAACTTCGTGGCGCATGCGGTGCCGCGCGACACGCCGTCGCACCGCGCCCGCGCGCGCTTCGCGGCCAAGGGCGATACCGTGGTCTTCACGCTGCTCACCACGCGCTCGCACGACCAGTACAACACCACCATCTACGGCCACGACGACCGCTACCGCGGCGTGTTCGGCCAGCGGCGTGTGGTGTTCATCCACGAAGCCGACATCCGCGCGCTGGGCATGAAGGACGGCGATTGGGTCGACATCCAGACGGTGTGGGAAGACGCCGGCGACGGCAATCAGGTTCGGCGTGCCGACCGCTTCAAGCTGGTGGCCTACGACATCCCGCGCGGCAACCTCGCCGCCTACTACCCCGAGACGAATCCGCTGGTGCCGCTGGATTCGGTCGCGCTCAATGCCGGCACGCCGGCTTCGAAGTCGATTCCCGTGATCCTCACGCCGCACACCGCACCGATCGCGGCCCGGGCCGACCACGAGGCCAGCGCCTACGCCATCGGCTAAGGTGTGGGCATGACCACCACCGGCATCGGCACCGACCTCGACCCGCTTTCTGAATCGATCCTGCGCGCGCTGGCCGACGCACCCCGCGAAGGCGGCGTGTCGCTGCCGCGGCTGGGCAAGCAGCTGGGGCAGGGCGCAAGCGTGCTGATGCGCCAGCTCACGCTGATGGGCGACGCCACGCTCGCGGGCGTGCGCGGGCCGGGCTGGGTGCGCGTGGTGCAGCTGGACGACCGCTGGGTGGTCCACCTCGAGGCGCCGGGCCGCGCCCTCGCGGCCGCGCTGCCGCCGCAGGAAGCGGCGTCGTGAACGCCGACGCACGCCCCGTGCTGCCGTCGCTGTCGCACCGCACGGTGCAGGTCTTCGGCGGCATGGCCGATGCCGATGCCGATGGCACGGCACGCCACGACGTGCTCGCGGCCGAGGTGCCGGTGGCGCTGGTCTTCAACGGCATCTCGCACGCGGTGATGATGGCGACGCCGCAGGACATCGAGGCCTTCGCGCTCGGTTTCGCGCTGAGCGAAGGCATCCTCGATGCCGCGGCCGACTGCCGCGGCATCGAGGTGAACACCGTCGCCGCCGCCGAAGCCGGCCTGCCGACAGGCGTCGACGCGATCGAGGTGCAGCTCGAGATATCCACCCGCAGCTTCGAGCGGCTCAAGGGCCGGCGCCGCAGCCTGGCGGGGCGCACCGGCTGCGGTGTCTGCGGTGTCGAGAGCTTCGCCGGCCTGGAGCTGCAGTCGGAGCCGCTGCCGCCCCATGACTGGGTGTCGCGTGTCGACCTGCCGACGGTGCTGCGCGCCATCGACGCGCTGCCGGCCTGGCAGCGCCTCAACGCCGAGGCGGGCGCCATCCATGCGGCCGGCTGGGCCACGCTGGAGGGCGAACTGGTCGCGGTGCTCGAAGACGTCGGCCGCCACAACGCGCTCGACAAGCTGATCGGCACGCTGGCCCGCATGGGTCGGCTGGGCGAGCCGGGCTTCGTCGTGCTGTCTAGCCGGGGCAGCCACGAGCTGGTGCGCAAGTGCACGCGCGTGGGCATCGCCGTGCTGGCCACGATCTCCGCGCCAACGGCGATGGGCGTGCACGTGGCCGAACTGGCCGGGCTGCGTCTGTGGGGGCTGTGCCGCGCGCCGCGTGCCGTGCTTTACGCCGGCGGCGGCGTGCCGGCGCCGTCCTGAGTCTCAGGGCTGTGCGTCCCAGCCGGCGGGTGCGGGCTGGGGCGCGCCATACACGCTGTGGAATTCGGAGCTGAGCGCCTGGAGGTCGAGGGGGTCGTCCAGCGCCTGGACCGGCGTGGCATCGAGGAAGCGCAGCACGCAATCGCCCATGGTGATGCTGTCGCCGTGCCGCAGCCGCCGTGTCCGCACGCGTACGTCGTTCACATAGGTGCCGTTGCGGCTGTTCAGGTCCTGCAGTCGCACGGTGGCGCCCTGGCGCGTCAGCACCGCATGATGCCGGCTGACGCTTTCGGCGTCGATCACGACACTGTTGAGCGACCCCCGACCCACCGTGGTCTGGCCGGTGTGCAGGGGCACCAGCTTGGTCAGTCCGCGCTGGTTGATGACGATCAATTTCGGCATGGCGTTCTCCGTCGGTCCTCGTTGCCTGCAATGTAGGGCGGGAAGGCCGAGAACCAAAGTTCGAACAGACGGGGGGAAGTGCCCCTTCTCGCGCCATTGCCGCCCCGCGGAACCTTGGTGCATCGGCTATCGTCCCGGGGATGTCGACACCGCAATCCCTTTCTCCGGCCGGGCGGCCCGCGCTCGACGTGGCCGTGGTCATGCGGCGCGAGCGCGTGCAGGGGCCGTCGGCCCACTGGCAGCCCTGGCGCTGGATCCTCGACAGCGTGGTGCCGGACGAACCCGCCTTCGGCAGCGCGCCGCGGCTGCTGCACGAACAGGACGGGGCCCAGCGCTGGCTACATCCGGGCTTCAAGGCCGAACTCTTCCGCGACGATGCGGAGGGCTACCACCTCAACGTGACCACGCCGGCGCCATGCTGGTTCGTGCTATGGCGCATGGAGGAAGAAGCGCAACTTGCGGCGGAGCCGATCCCCGTGCCGGTGGTGGTGAGCCTGAGCTACAACGAAGCCGGGCGCTGGCTCGATGCGCAGGAGACGGTCGAGCAGGTGCCGGCGCCGCCCGAAGTGGTCGAGTGGGTGCGTGCCTTCGCGGCCGAGCACTACGTGATCGAGCCCAAGCGCCGCAAGCGGCCCGAAAGCTTTCGCCCGCTGACCGACCGCTTCGGCAATGTGGCGAGCGTGTCCACCGAGAAGAAGCGCGGGCGCGGTGCCGGCGATGTCTGAAGGCTTCTTCGACCGCTGGTCGCGCCGCAAGCAGCAGGCGCGCGAGAGCGACGCACCGGTGCCCGTGCCCGCCGGCGCCGTGCCTGATGCGGTCCCGCCGGTCTCGCCGGATGCGCCCGTGGCTGTGACGTCGCCCGTTGCGCCAGTCGCGCCCAGCGAGCCGGGCGCACCGCCGCCGCCCACGCTGGCTGACACCACCGCGCTCACCATCGACTCCGACTTCAAGCCTTTCATGGCGAAGGGCGTGGCACCCGAGGTCAAGAACGCCGCCTTCAAGAAGCTCTTCGCCGACCCGCACTTCAACGTGATGGACCGGATGGATATCTACATCGACGACTACTCGATCCCGTCGCCGCTGCCCGAGAGCGTGCTGCGCCAGATGGCGAGCGCAAAGTTCCTGAAGCTGTTCGACGAGGAGCCCGAAGCCCCCGAGGCGCAGGACGAGGCTGCCTCACCAATGTCCGGAGAAACCCCGCACGACGATGCCCCGTCCGCCGTGGCACAGTCCGAGCCTTCCGGGACCCTTCCCAGCCCGCTGGTTGCCGATGCGCAACCTGCCAGCCAACCGACCGATGACCCAAACGCTGATCTGCGATTGCAACCAGACGATGCCGCTCGCGCCGAAGGCGCTCGGCACCGCACTGGCTGAGACGCTGCCCCTTCATTCCGCGCTGTGCCGCCGCGAGGCGAGCGCCTTCCAGCGCGCGATCCAGTCGGGCGACGACGTGATCGTCGCCTGCACGCAGGAACGCCGCCTCTTCGGCGAGCTGGCCGAGCAGACGCCCGACGCGACCTCGCCCATCCACTTCGTCAACATCCGCGAGACCGGCGGCTGGAGCCGCGACGCGAAGCAGGCCATGCCGAAGATCGCCGCGCTGCTGGCCGCCGCCGCGCTGCCCGCGCCCGACCCGGTCGCGACCGTGAGCTATGCCAGCCAGGGCCGGCTGGTGATCGTCGGCCCGCTCGATCAGGCCGAGCAGGCCGCCGCGCTGGTGGCCGACACATTGGACGTCACCATCCTCTCGCAGGGCCCGGGCGTGGCCGGCGGCATGCAGGAGCGTCGCTGGCCGGTGGTCGCCGGGCGGGTCGATGCCTTCACCGGCTGGCTCGGCGCCTTCAAGCTGCAGTGGACGCGCAGCAACGCGATCGACCTCGACCTGTGCACCCGCTGCAACGCCTGCGTCACCGCCTGCCCCGAGCAGGCCATCGGGCTCGACTACCAGATCGACGACACCCAATGCACCTCGCACCGCGACTGCGAGCGGGCCTGCACCGTGGCCGGCGCGATCCGTTTCGGCCGCGCGCCGGAGACGCTCGACGCGGCCTTCGACCTGGTGCTCGACCTCGGCGCCACGCCGCTGGTCGACTGGCATGCGCCGCCGCAGGGCTACTTCCGCCTGCCGGGCGGGCTCGGCACCGCCGAGGCATTGCAGACGCTGCTGCGCCTGCGCGAGATGGTGGGCGAGTTCGAGAAGCCGAAGTTCTTCGACTACAAACAGAAGCTCTGCGCCCACAGTCGCAACGAGCAGGTGGGCTGCAACGCCTGCGTCGAGGTCTGCTCGGCGCATGCCATTTCGAGCGACAAGGAACGCCAGCGCATCGTTGTCAACCCCAACCTGTGTGTCGGTTGCGGCGCCTGCACCACCGTCTGCCCGACCGGCGCGCTGGGTTACACCTACCCGCGCGCACCCGACCAGGGCCTCAAGCTGCGCACCTTGCTCGCGACCTACGCCAAGGCGGGCGGGCGCGAGCCGGCGCTGCTGCTGCACAGCCAGGAGGCCGGCCAGGCACTGGTCGAGCAGCTCGGCCGGCAGGCCCAACTCGGCAAGGCGAACGGCGTGCCGGCCCGGGTGATCCCGGTCGCGCTGTGGCATGCCGCCAGCACCGGCATCGACCTGTGGCTGAGCGCGGTCGCCTTCGGCGCCACGCAGGTCGCGGTGCTGTCGACCGGCGAGGAAGCACCCGACTACCTGGCCGCGCTGAAGCAGCAGATGGACGTCGCCCAGTCGCTGTTGCGCGGGCTGGGCTACGCCGGCACGCACTTCCAGCTGATCGAGGCAGGCACGCCGGCCGCGCTCGACGCCGCGCTGGCCGCGCTCGGCCAGACACGGCAACACGTCCCTGCACAGCCCGCCCGCTTCGCCGTGAGTGCCGACAAGCGCAGCACGCTCGAGATGACGCTCGACCATCTGATGGACGCGGCCCCGGCGCTGCAGGCGCGCGGCGAGGCCCCACGCGAGACATCCCTGGCCATTCCGCTGCCGGCCGGCTCGCCCTTCGGCGCGATCACCGTCGACAAGGACGCGTGCACCTTGTGCCTGGCCTGCGTCAGCGCCTGCCCGGCCAGCGCGCTGCAGGACAACCAGAACGCACCGCAGCTGCGCTTCGTCGAGAAGAACTGCGTGCAGTGCGGCCTCTGCGAAAGCACCTGCCCGGAGAACGCGATCCAGCTCGTGCCGCGCCTGCTCGCCGCCCCCGAGCGCCGCCAGCCCGTGGTGCTGAACGAGGCCAAGCCCTGGGCCTGCATCCGTTGCAGCAAGCCCTTCGGCACCGTGAAGGCCATCGAGGCGATGCTCAGCAAGCTGGCCGGCCATGCGATGTTCCAGGGCGAGGCGCTGGAGCGGCTCAAGATGTGCAGCGACTGCCGGGTCATCGACCTTTACAGCGCGTCGAACGAACAGAAGATCACCCCGCTATGAGCGACTCCACCCCCCATGTTTCCTCGGCCCTCGACGAAGAGGTCGCCCGCGCCGAGCTTTACGGCCTGCTCGCGCGGCTCTGGTACGCCGCGCCCGACGCCGCGCTGCTCGACGCGTTGCAGGTCGCCGTGACCGAGGCGCCGGTGTCCGGTGCCTTTCTGGAAGAGCCGTGGCGTGCGCTGGTCGGTGTGGCACGCGGCATGGACGCCGCGGCGGCCTACGCCGAGTACGACGCGCTCTTCGGCGGCATGGGCAAGCCCGAGGTGTATCTCTTCGGCTCTCACTACCTGAGCGGCTTCCTGAACGACAAGCCAGTGGCGCAGTTGCGCAACGACCTCGACGCGCTGGGCCTGGCCCGGGAAGAGGGCGTCTACGAAACCGAAGACCACGTCGCCTGCCTGTTCGAGGTGATGCGCTACCTGATCGCCGGTGACGACGTGGCGGTTGCCAATCTCACCCGGCAGCGTGCATTTTTCGCCACGCATGTGATGCCCTGGTTGCCAGCGCTGTGCGATGCCGCAGCGCAGCATCCGAAGGCCCGCTTCTATGCGGCGCTGGCCGAATTCACGCAGGCATTCATCCACGTCGAGGCGCAGGGCTTCGACATGCTCGACAGTTAAATAGCGCAGCGGTGGGGTCGGACTTCAGGGTCTCGACTAGTATCCAAACGTATGTAATTGAGTTCATATCTGGTTTTCGCCAGCCACTCCTGGAGTTTTGATGCAGGACAGCCAACCGAAGCAGCCCACGCCGGGCTCGCGCCGCCAATTTTTCGCAGGTGCAGCCGCCGTGGGCGCTGCCGCCGCCGTGGTGACGGCCCGGCCGCAGATCGCCTCGTCGCCCGTGGCCGCCGAGGCCGCGCCGGCGCTGCCCCCGGCGCCCGACAACGGGGGTGGCTACTCGCTCAGCGAGCACGTCAAGCGCTACTACCAGAGCGCTTCGGCCTGAGGACCGCACCACCATGTTGTTGACCAAAAAGAATGCCAGCGCTGCGCGCGCCGGCCAATCCCTCGCCGGCATATCCGGCGCCGCCGGCGCTTCGCCCTTCGTCCACAGCCTGCGTCGCGGCCTGTCGAACGCCCTCCCGACGATGGACCGCCGCGCCTTCCTGCGCCGCTCGGGCCTGGGCGTCGGCGTCGGCCTCGCCGCTACCCAGCTCACACTGATCCGCAAGGCGAACGCCGCCGACGCGAGCCGCCCGACGGCCGTCGGCAAGGGCAAGATCGAAGTCAAGCGCACGATCTGCTCGCACTGCTCGGTCGGCTGCGCGGCCGACGCGGTCGTCGAGAACGGCGTCTGGGTGCGCCAGGAACCGGTGTTCGATTCGCCCATCAACCTCGGCGCGCATTGCGCCAAGGGCGCCGCCTTGCGCGAGCACGGCCACGGCGAATACCGCCTGCGCTATCCGATGAAGCTGGTCAACGGCAAGTACGAGCGCATCAGCTGGGACACGGCGCTCGACGAGATCACCGCCAAGATCAAGGACCTGCGCCAGGCCAGCGGGCCGGATTCGGTCTACTGGATCGGCTCCTCCAAGCACAGCAACGAGCAGGCCTATCTCCTGCGCAAGTTCGTCAGCTTCTTCGGCAGCAACAACTGCGACCACCAGGCGCGCATCTGCCACTCGACCACCGTCGCAGGCGTGGCGAACACATGGGGCTACGGCGCCATGACCAATTCGTACAACGACATGCGCAACGCCAAGGTGGCGCTGTACATCGGCTCGAACGCGGCCGAGGCGCATCCGGTGAGCATGCTGCACCTGTTGCATGCCAAGGAAAACGGCTGCAAGGTGATCGTGGTCGACCCGCGCTACACCCGCACTGCGGCCAAGTCCGACGAATACGTGCGCATCCGCTCGGGCTCGGACATCGCCTTCCTGTTCGGCGTGCTGCACCACATCTTCAAGAACGGCTGGGAAGACAAGAAGTACATCAACGACCGCGTCTTCGGCATGGACAAGGTCCGCGAGGAAGTGCTTGCCAAGTGGACGCCGGACAAGGTCGAAGAGGCCTGCGGCGTGAAGGAAGCGCAGGTCCTGAAGGTCGCGACCTGGCTCAACGAAAACCGCCCGGGCACCATCGTCTGGTGCATGGGCCAGACCCAGCACACCATCGGCAACGCGATCGTTCGCGCCTCCTGCATCCTGCAGCTGGCGCTGGGCAACGTCGGAAAGAGTGGCGGTGGCACCAACATCTTCCGCGGCCACGACAACGTGCAGGGCGCGACCGACGTGGGCCCGAACCCCGATTCGCTGCCCGGCTACTATGGCCTGGTCGAAGGCTCGTGGAAGCACTTCGCCAAGGCCTGGGGCGTCGACTTCGAGTGGATCAAGAAGCAGTTCGCCTCGCCCGCGATGATGAGCAAGCCCGGCATCACGCTGTCGCGCTGGATCGACGGCGTGCTGGAAAAGAACGAGCTGATCGATCAGGACTCCAACCTGCGCGGCGTCTTCTACTGGGGCCATTCGCCCAACTCGCAGACCCGCGGGCTGGAGATGAAGCGCGCGATGGACAAGCTTGACCTGCTGGTGGTGGTCGACCCGTACCCGTCAGCCACGGCGGCGATGGCGGCGATGCCTGGTGCGGCCGGCGACCTGAACCCGAACCGCGCCGTCTACCTGCTGCCGGCCTGCACCCAGTTCGAGACCAGCGGTTCGTGCACCGCGTCGAACCGCTCGCTGCAGTGGCGCGAGAAGGTCATCGAGCCGCTGTGGGAAAGCCGCAGCGATCACATGATCATGCAGCAGTTCGCCGACCGCCTCGGCTTCGGCAAGGAGCTGAGCAAGAACTACAAGATGCAGAAGGTCCACGGCATGGACGAGCCGGTGCCCGACGACATCCTGCGCGAGATGAACCGGTCGGTCTGGACCATCGGCTACACCGGCCAGAGCCCCGAACGCCTGCAGGCCCACATGCGCAACATGGGCGCCTTCGACGTGAAGACGCTCAAGGCCAAGGGCTCGGTCAAGGACAAGGTCAACGGCTACGACATCGCGGGCGACTACTTCGGCCTGCCGTGGCCGTGCTGGGGCACGCCCGAGTTCAAGCACCCGGGCTCGTCCAACCTGTACGACACCAGCAAGCACGTGATGGACGGCGGCGGCAACTTCCGTGCGAACTTCGGCGTGGAGCGCGACGGCCAGAACCTGCTGGCCGAAGACGGCTCCTATTCCGTGGGCGCGGACATCACGACCGGCTACCCCGAGCTCGACCACCTGCTGCTCAAGAAGCTCGGCTGGTGGGACGAACTCACCGAGCCCGAGAAGAAAGAAGCCGAGGGCAAGAACTGGAAGACCGACAACTCCGGCGGCATGATCCGCGTGTTCATGAAGAACCACGGCTGCCACCCCTTCGGCAATGCCAAGGCGCGTGCCGTCGTCTGGAACTTCCCCGACCCGATCCCGCAGCACCGTGAGCCGCTCTACGGCAATCGGCCGGACCTGATGGTGAAGTACCCGACGCACGACGACAAGATGGCGTTCTGGCGGCTGCCGACGCTGTACAAGTCCATCCAGCAGAAGAACATCGCCGACAAGGTGGCCGACAAGTTCCCGCTGGTGCTCACCTCCGGTCGTTTGGTCGAGTACGAAGGCGGTGGTGAAGAAACCCGGTCGAACCCCTGGCTGGCCGAACTCCAGCAGGAGATGTTCATCGAAATCAACCCGAAGGTCGCGGCAGAGAAGGGCATCGTCAACGGCGCGCGCGCCTGGGTCCACACGCCGACGGGCGCGAAGCTGAACGTGCAGGCCCTGGTGACCGAGCGCGTTGGGCCGGACACCGTCTTCATGCCCTTCCACTTCTCGGGCCACTGGCAGGGCGTGGACATGCTGCCCTACTACCCAGCCGGTGCGCACCCGGTGGTGCGTGGCGAGGCGATCAACACCGGCACCACGTACGGCTACGACAGCGTGACGATGATGCAAGAAACCAAGACGACGATCTGCAACGTCGAGAAAGCCTAAGGACCGGCCATGGCACGAATGAAATTTGTCTGCGACGCCGAGCGTTGCATCGAATGCAACGGCTGCGTCACGGCCTGCAAGAACGAGAACGAGGTGCCGTGGGGCGTGAACCGCCGCCGCGTGGTCACGCTCAACGACGGGGTGCCGGGCGAGAAGTCGATCTCGGTGGCCTGCATGCACTGCTCCGACGCGCCCTGCATGGCGGTCTGCCCGGTGCAGTGCTTCTACCGCACCGAAGAGGGCGTGGTGCTGCACGACAAGGACGTCTGCATCGGCTGCGGCTACTGCTCCTACGCCTGCCCCTTCGGCGCGCCGCAGTTCCCGACCCAAGGCACCTTCGGCGCCCGCGGCAAGATGGACAAGTGCACCTTCTGCGCCGGCGGCCCCGAAGCCAACGGCTCTGAAGCCGAGTTCGAGAAGTACGGCCGCAACCGCCTGGCCGAAGGCAAGCTGCCGGCCTGCGCCGAGATGTGCTCGACCAAGGCCCTGCTGGCCGGCGACGGCGACGTGGTGGCCGACATCTTCCGCACCCGCGTGCTGCATCGCGGCAAGGGCGCCGAGGTGTGGGGCTGGGGCACGGCCTACGGTTCGCAGCAGGCGGGTACACCGACCAACGGGGTGAAGCAATGAGCCGCGTCGGCGTTGTTGCGGTCGCGCTGACCGGCTGCGCGCTGCTCGCGGCTTGCGGCGAGAAGCCGCAGACCAATGCCCAGGGCGTCAAGTTCGACGCCGTGCCCTGGAGCGGCAGCGGCGAGAAGGCCGACACCGGCACGGTCTTCACGGCCCCCGGCTGGAAGGTCGGCGACAAGACCGCCTGGGAACAGCAGATCAAGACCCGCATGCTGGGCCAGAACGAATACAACAAAGAGAACTGAGCGAGGCCGTATGAGACACGTGCTGACGACAGCTTCCCTGGTTCTGGCAATGGCGCTCGGCGCGGGCACGGCTGCGGCGCAGCCGGCCGGCGCGTCGGTCAGCGGTGCGGTGACCGAGGCACCCGCTGCGGCGGTGCCCGCACCGGCCGCCGCACCGGCGGCCACCGGCGGTATCCGCAGCCAGAACATCTTCGACGTGAAGCCCGAGGCCAGCGCCGACCCCAACTACCTGAACCAGAGCAACGGCGAGCGCGCCAAGGTGCAGCCCGGCAACAACGCGCCGATGTGGCGCCAGGTGGGGCAGGGCACGACCGGCTACAGCAGCCTGCCCAAGAGCGAGGCGCCGGAGGCCGGCAACCTGATCCAGCCTTTCGTGCAGTACCCAGGCTCGCGCTTCACCAATGCCGGTGAAGCCTGGCGCCAGGTGCGCAACAACTGGATCATTCCGTACGGCGCGGCGCTGCTCTTCGTCACGCTGCTGGCGCTGGCCATCTTCTATTTCGCGCGCGGCACCATCGGGCTGCACGGCGCCGAGACGGGCCGCAAGATCCAGCGCTTCACGCCCTTCGAGCGCGCCACCCACTGGTCGAATGCCATCGCCTTCGTCACGCTGGCCATCTCCGGCATCGTGATGGCCTTCGGCAAGTTCTTCCTGCTGCCGATCCTCGGCACGGCGCTCTTCGGCTACCTGACCTATGCGCTGAAGACCATCCACAACTTCGTCGGCCCGCTGTTCGTGGTGACGACGATCTTCATGATCGTCACCTTCATCCGCAGCAACTGGCCGACCATGGCCGACCTGAAGTGGCTGCGTCATGCTGGCGGCCTGTTCGGCGGCAAGGAAGTCCCGTCGCACCGCTTCAATGCGGGCGAGAAGGCGGTGTTCTGGGGCGGCGTGCTGTTCCTTGGCACCTTCGTCATCGGCTCGGGCCTGTTCCTCGACAAGCTGCTGCCGGGCTTCGTCTACACGCGCGGCGAGATGCAGATCGCGCACATGATCCATGCCGTCGCCACGCTCTGCATGATGGCGATGATCATGGGCCACATCTACATCGGCACGCTCGGCATGTCGGGCGCCTACAAGGCGATGCGCACCGGCTACGTCGACGAGACCTGGGCCAAGGAGCACCACGAGCTCTGGTACGACGACATCGTGGCCGGCAAGATCCCGGCGCAGCGCTCGGCCGAGGCCCGCACGGCACCGGCGCCGCGCAGCGAGCCGGTCCAAGGAACACCGTCATGACTTTCCCGATGAACACCTTCGCCCCCGCCGTGCTGGCCCTGGTCCTGGCTGCGCCGTTGGCCTTCGCCAAGCTGCCCGCGCCCAACCCGACCCCCGAAGCCAAGGCCAAGGCTGCCGAAACAGCCGCCAAGACCGCCTGGGCCGCACAAGTGGACAACCTCAAGCTGTGCCAGGCGCAGGACCGGGTCGCCGCCAAGTACCGCGCCGGCGCGGCCGCCGCCGGCAAACCGGTGCCCGCGCCCGTCGCCACACCGGCATGCACCGACCCGGGCCCCTTCGCCTACGTGCCGCCGGTCGATCCGAAACCGATCGAAGCCGCCGGTGCCCATTCGCCGGCCACGACGGCGACGGCGCCGCCCAACACCAACCAGAAGGCCTCCGAGGCCATTCCCGCGACCAAGAAGTGAGGGGGCCGCGCCCGGCGCGCGCATGGCGGAGGCCGACTGTCTAAACTGGGCGACCACCGTCACCCGAAGGGCATTCGCATGAGCATCCCCACCACCCGCCTCGGCCGTACCGGCCTCACCGTGTCGCGCCTCGCGCTCGGCACCATGACCTTCGGTCTGCAGACCGAGGAGTCGGTCTCGCATGCCATCCTGAACAAGGCGACCGACGGCGGCATCAACTTCATCGACATCGCCGACGTGTACCCACTGGGCGGCGGGCTCGAGACGGCCGGGCGCACCGAAGAGATCGTCGGTCGCTGGCTGAAGGCGCAGGGCGCGAGCCGCCGCGGCGACTTCATCGTCGCGACCAAGGCGGTCGGCAAGATGGGCCCGAACGCCTGGGACCAGGGCGCGTCGCGCAAGCACCTGCTGAGCGCCATCGACGCCTCGCTCAAGCGCCTGCAGCTCGACCACGTCGACCTGTATCAACTGCACAGCGACGACCGCGAGACGCCGCTCGACGAAGCCATCGAGGCGATGGACACCATCGTCAAGTCGGGCCGCGCGCGCTACATCGGCGTCTCGAACTTCCTGGCCTACCGACTGGCGCGCGCGCTGGGCCGCGCCGACTTCCTGCGGCTCACCCGCTTCGTGTCGGTGCAGCCGCGCTACAGCCTGCTGTTCCGCGAGATCGAGCGCGAGCTGCTGCCGCTGTGCGGCGAAGAGGGCCTTGGCGTGATCCCCTACAACCCGCTGGCCGGCGGCCTGCTGACCGGCAAGTACCAACCGGGTGCGAAGCCTGAGGAGAACACCCGCTTCACCCTCGGCACCGCCGGCGCGATGTACCAGGACCGCTACTGGAACGAGCGCAGCTTCAATGCCGTGCAGCGCCTGCATGCGGTCGCCGAAGAAGCCGGCGTGCCGCTCGCGACGTTGGCCGTGGCCTGGGTGATGGCCAACCCGCTGATCACCGCGCCGCTGCTCGGCGCCAGCCGGCCGGAGCAACTCGATGCCACGCTGGCCGCGGCCGAGTACAAGCTCGACCCGGCGCTGAAAGCGAAGCTCGACGAACTCACCACCGAGTTTCGCAAGGGCGACGCGCCGCGCTGAGCGCGCGGCGGTGGTTTGCGCCGATCGACTCACCACTTTGGCGGCAATTTTCTGAGCAGCACGATGCGCTCGCGCGAGACTTCGATGTAGCCACCCTTGGCCAGGTCGGTCAGCAGCCGGTTGACCATCGCCTTCGAAGCGCCCACGCGCTCAGCGATGCGCTGCTGGCTCAGCGGTCCGGGCACCACGCGCAGGCCCTTGTCGTCGACCGCCAAGGCGTCGAAGAGCCCTACGAGCCGGCCGTAGACGTCCACCGAAGCCAGGCGACCCAGGGTGCGCACACGCTGCACCAGGCGCTGGATCAACTGAAACGCAAGCTCGGGCCGCTGCGACAGCACGTGCTCGGCCTGGGCCCGTGTCACGCGCGTCAGCCGCGCTCGCGTGATGACCTGCACCGTGGCGGAGCGCAGTTCACCACTGAGCATCAGCTCGCCGAAGAGTTCGCCCGCGTGCAGCGTATTGAGTTCCACCACGCGCCCGCCGTCCCCGACCACGAACGCGCGCAACTCGCCGTCGTGGATGAGATACATGGAGTCGGCAATGTCGCCCTCGGTCACCACCGAGGTGCCAGGCTCCCAGGTACGTGTCTCGCCCAGCCGCGCCAATTCGGCCAGAAAGTCACCGGAATTCTCTGCCATTGACTCTTCGAACATGCCTGCTCCTCGCTTGCACCGGACGCCGAGACTCTAACGGGGCGGCCGGCGGTCCTACATGTAAACCACACGAAGTCCTACGAAGCCGCTACGCTTGCGGGCCAAGCGCCTGTGAAACCGTGAGTGGACCTGGAGAACCTTTCATGCCATCGATGAACGAGCCCATTCCCACCCTGCCAGGTCAGGGCAGCACGGCGCAACAGGAGGCGCGCGCGTTGCAGCTGGCGTTGGCCCGCACGGCCTACAACTACGTTCGAAGCTACCCTCATCTCGAGGCAGTGCCGTTGTGCGCGGGGGTACCGCCTGGCGAGGAATTCAGTGCCGCCTATAGCGCGCTGGTCGCGCAGACCAGCGCGCAGATCGCCGAGAATTTCGCCTGCAATGCGCGCTGGTTCCTGGAGCGGGAAATCAAGACCGACTTGGACGCCATCCAAAAAGACATGGCGGGCCAACTCCTCAAACTTGGTCCGGATCTGCTCCAACTCGAGCAGGATGTTCAAAAGCTGGTTGAGGGCATCTTTGAGGCCGCCGCCGAGGCGGCTCGGGAAGGACCGACGGCGATTCTGAAGTCGACCTTGTTCGAGATGGTGCGGTCGGACCACCTTCAGGCCAAGAGTGAATCGGACTACGAAAACCTGATCGCCACGCTGCCCGCGCCTCAGATGTCGGCGATCGAGCCGAAGGAATGGATGCCGAGGGAAGGCAGGCCATGCGAGCACGATTGGTTCTTCGGCTATCTCCAACTGGCCGGCTTCAACACGACCAATTTGCGGCGTGTCGTGCACGACACGCCCGCGGGCAGCAAGGCCCTGGCCTGGAGCGAGCTGAAGGCAAAAATGGCGATCCCCGATACGCTGACGATCCTGAGCGGAGGCGGCCACACCACCCTCACGATGGCCGAGGTGATCAAGGCCGGCAAGCTCTACGCCTGCGACTACGCCGCGCTGATCGGCGACGGGAATCTGCAACCCAAAGAGAGCTGCCTGCACGGCAAGCACCGCTATCTGCCGGCGCCCATCGCCTTGTTCTATTGGAACGAGTCACCCCCAGAGGGCTACCCGTCGGCCTACGGGCCGGACAAAGACCGAGCGGGCGTGTTGCAGCCCATCGCGATCCAGTTGGGGCAGACCCCGGGCTCGGCCATCTTCAGCCCGAACGATGCCTTCGATGCGAACGATGCCAAGCATCTGAAGTGGAAGGTCGCCAAGTACTTCGTCAACGTGGCCTGCGCGATTCAACACGAATCGGTCGCCCATCTCGGAGATTGCCACTTGATCATGGAGGCCGTCGCGGTGGCCACGCACCGCCAGTTGGCGAAGAACCATCCGCTGTTCCATCTGCTCGAACCCCACCTGCGGTTCACCATCGGCATCAACGATGGCGCCGCACACAACCTCATCGTCCCAGGTGGCGTGGTGGCCGCCAACGTCGGCGTCCACATCGATTGGACGCTGCAGATGGTCAACGACGCGCGCAAGGCCTGGCGCTGGGGCGAGAACAGCCCGGACAGGATCTTTTCCCTGCGCGGTGTCGACCAACTGGCGGCCTACCCGTTTCGCGACGACACCCTGCTGCTGTGGAAGGCAATCCAGGATTTCGTCACCGGCTACGTGGCGAGTTGCTACGCCGACGACGACGCTGTCAATTGCGACACGGAACTCATGGCTTGGGTGCACGAACTCGGCTCGCCGCAGCACGGCAACCTGCCGGGGTTTCCCGCGACGCTGAGCACCCGGGAGCAACTCGTTGACGTCGTCGCGCAGATGATCTACACCGCAGGCCCGCTGCACGCGTCGGTCAACTACGGTCAGTATGCCTTCGCGGGCTTCGCGCCCAGCGTGGCCGCGGCGATCTACAAAGCAGCGCCAACGCGCGAAGACCTGATCGATGACGCTGTGCAGTGCCTGGCGTGGTTCCCGCCGCTGGACGTCGCGCTGTACACGCTGTCGTTCACGTACCTGCTCAGCAGCATCCAGTTCGACGCGCTGGGGCACTACGCCAGCAACCCGCAATACCCGCACTTCGCGGACCGTTCGGCCCAGAAGGCCCTCGAGGCTTTTCGGGTTGCGTTGGCGCAGGCCGAGATCACGATCCACCAGCGCAACCTCGGACGGCCGATTCCCTATCTTTTCCAGTTGCCGTCCAGGGTACCCAACAGCATCAGCATCTAGCGCCGGCCGCGCGTGACCGCCGTGATCGTGGGCCTCAATGGACCTCGGTCCGGCAACCGGGTGCCAGCATCTCGGTCGTTGCTTCGATGTCGATCACGCCTTGGCTCTGCATGACGGCCTCTCCAGCGCCCGCCAGCGCGCGGCCGGCCTCGCCGCCCATCCACTGCCCCTGCCTGCGCCGCGCAGCTGCGCCATACAGCTTCAATCCCGTGGCGTCGAAGGTGACTGTCGCAGCCTGCAGCAGCTCTACCGCACGCGTCGGTTGTCGCTGCTCGCACGCGAGGCCCGCTTCGAGCACCGCTGCCCAACCGGGCACGTGGGGCAGGCGGGTATTGTTCAACTGCCTGGCAGTCGCTCTCGCCATAGCCAGACCTTCGCTGACGTTCGTCGACTGCTGCCGCGCGGCCGCCAGCGCGCAGGCAGCTCGGTAATAACTCACCAACCCGAACGCAGTCTTCATGCGCAAGAGCTGCGATTTCTCAAGCGCCGACCACTGTTGCGCTGCCAGCAAGACGCCTCGCGCCGGCTGGCCCTCGTAAAGCGCCAGGTTCAGATCGGCCAAGAGGATCAAGTAGTCAGCCCATTGATAGACGCTTTGAACGCGATAACTGGCCTTGGCCTGGTCGATCCGTGGGCCCGCGTCGGCAAGACCGCGGTGCGCCAGCAAGGCAGGTGCCGCGAAACCGACCACGCCGCACGCCAGATACTGGTCGCCCCGTCGCAAGGCGTTTTCGACGATGCCGGGCGCCGTGGTCGAGGTCTGGGCATAGTCGCCAAGATGATTCGCCACATTCACGGTGTAGAGATGGGTGCCGGCCAACTCGAACGGCACCTGCGAGCATTGAGAGCCCAACCACGCCAGGGCCTCTTGCAGTACCGGCCGGGCTTCGGCAAACCGACCTTCGTGCGCCAGCACACAGCCGCGAATCTGGCGCACCCAGCCCGTCAATTCGTTCTGCGACACCTCGCTGGCCAAACGCTCGGCCTGCAGCAGGATCGGTTCCGTCTTTGCGTTCGTGCCCGGGCCATTGAAGCTGGCCATGTAGGCCTCCATGGACAAGGCCCGTGCAGCATGCGCACGGGAGCCCGTGTTCAGGGCCAGCCGAGCATAGCGGGCCGCCATGTCGACCATCACGAACGGATCATTGCCGACTGAGCCTTGGACCACCGACCACATCGCGCCCAGCCGGGCTTGGTCGCTTGGTCCGGGTGCTGCGGTCGGGTCGATCTTCAGCCCTCTGCACATCAGCAGAAAGCGCGAAGTCAACGCCGCGACGATCGCTGCCGATGGCGACCGCGGCATGGACAGGCCGACGGCGGCAAGCACTTCACCTAACAAAACGCGCGCCTCGTCGATGTACCCACTCGTGCTGAGCAAATGCGCCGCTGCGCGCGTGTGTTCTAGCGCTTCCTGCGGAGGAGCACCGATGCTCGCAGCGCGATAAACCTCTGCGGCCTCGCGGCTACTTCCGCTCGACGCCAGCATCGCGGCAAGCTTGACTTGGACATGCCGGAACCGTGCGGGGTCCACCCCGATCAGGTCCAGGCACTGTCGATACTGGCGGGAAGCGAACTCGAAGGCCAGTGCGGCGGCAAAGACATCGCCAGCCTTCTCGTAGTAAACGCTTGCACGCTGGCTGTCCCCCGCGCCATGAAAGTGCACCGCCAAGTGCTCCGGCTCCGAGCCCTCTTGCAAGGACAGCGTTTCGGCCAGGCGGGCGTGTATGCGACGCAGGGCGTCGGGCGCCAATGCGTCGGCCACGGATTCGCGAATCTTGTCGTGATAGCACTCCAGCACGCGACTGTGGGCATTGACCCTTGTGGTGCGTGCGAGCCGCTCGAACAACAAGGCGTCGAGGGCTTCATGCGTGGCATTAGCGGCATCCACGGCCAACTGCGCTGCCATCGGGCGACCGGCCACTGCCAGCACATTCAGCACATCGCGCGCTTTCGCAGGCAGCAAGCCGACGTGCCTGTCCACGGTCTGGCTCAGCGTGAGCGCGGTCGGGCCGGCCTCCGTCAGCCGGGCCGAGAGCGCCTGGCGAACCAGTTCACCGACGAAGAAGGGGCTACCTCGGCCCTCGGCTGCGATCAACGCGGAGTCCACGGTGCTGGCCGAACCGAGCAGCCGCCGCGCCAATAGCACCGAAACCGCCGGCGGCAGTGGGCCTACATGCAGTGAGCGGCACTCCACCCGCGGACTCCTGGCCGGGATATCCAGTGTTTGCTGCAAGAGCGCGTTGTCCTTGGCGCCTTCGCTGCGGTGCGTCGCCACCCACAGGAATGGCGTCGGTTCGGGCTGGTTCAGCAGGTACTCGAATATGACGGTCGAATCGCTGTCGGTCCATTGCAGGTCGTCCACGAAGATGACCAACGGCCGCCGGTCGCGCATGCGTCCGAGCAGTTCAGTCAGCGCGGCGAAGGCGCGCAGCCGCAGTTCCTGGAGATCGGGAATGACCTTCCTCGGCGCCTGAGCCACGGCATCGACACGTTCGAGCACGGGGAAGAGACGGGCCAAGGCGTACATCTCGCGCGGCATCAGATCGCCGGCTTCTTCGCGCGTCAGCCCGCGCAGGTGGCTGCTGAGCTCGTCCATCACCGAGTCGAAGACCTTGAAAGGCACGCTTTCACGGTCGTAGCAGCGTCCTTCGAGCGTGACTGAGCGCCCACTGGCTCTCACCTGGTCGAGAAACGCGTGCAACAGCGCACTCTTGCCCATGCCAGAGTCGCCGCTCACAAACATCACGACCGAACGGCCGGCAAGCATGGACGCATGGGCCGCGTGCAGTGCGGCCATTTCGCTCTCGCGTCCGAGCAGGATGTCGGCCCGGAGCGCCATGCCCGTCAGTTCCGCCTGTGCGGGGCCCGACAGGACGACATCGACCACGGGGACCACCTGGCCTTGCGCGTCTTCCGCGTCCGCCCGATCAAGGGCTGCCCGCAACTGCGCCGCGTCAGGCCGCAGTGCGGGGTCGCGCTGCAGCAGCGCATCGCACAGCTTGGCCAAGTCGTGGGGCGCCTCCGGCCACAGGCTTTGCACCTGGGGTGCGGCCTGGTGCCGTTTGAGGTCGAGCACGTCACTGACCGGCCCTTCAAATGGCAGCCTTCCGGTCAGGGCAGCGAACAACATCGATCCGATGGCGTACAGGTCGCTGGCGGTCGTCGGAGCCACGTTCGCCGCGTTCGACGTTTGCTCGGGTGCCATGTAGCCGGGTGTGCCGCTGAACCCAGCGTCGACTGCGGGGCGCTGGGCCGCGCTGGCACGCCAGTCCACGACCAACCCGAAGTCCAAGATCACGACACGCCCGTCCTTTTCAACGAGGACGTTCGACGACTTCAGGTCTCGGTGCAGCATGCCGGCGCCATGGATCGCTGCCACGCCCCGGAGCAACTGTTTCAGGGCGGCGCGCAACCTCCGCGCATCGAGCCGCCCGTTGGGACGCACCCACTCGTTGAAGCGCTCGCCGTCGACGAACTCCATGCTGAAGAACCAGCCCTCGTCGCTGAACAACTCGTGCAGGCGGCACAAGTTCGGGTGGTTGATGTCGGCGAGCGCACGGAACTCGCTCTTCAACCGATACACGCTGCCCGAGTCGAGCCGACTCAGGGTCTTGATGGCGACGGCGCTGCGCCTGAGGGCGTCGTAGGCTTCAAACACCACGCCCATGCCGCCCTCGCCAATCTGGCGCAGGATGCTGAATCTGCCGTCGAGCACGCTGGTTCCGGGCAGCGGTCGAAAGCCCGAGCCCAACGACTGCGCCCCGGGGATCGGCGAGGCTTGCTGAAGCATTTCCAGAAACGACCCGTCGCGACCCTCGACCGTGAGATCGAGTCGGGCTGTTTCGCCTTCTTTTTGTGACATGACGCTCTCGCAACCACCATGGGAGTGCTTAAATCATTATCAATGAACATTGTGTCTGTCTGTGACCCGTCACCGGGATCCGCTGCGGATTCACCTCCGTCGCGATTCCTTTCGAGTGCACCGTGCGCCTGATCCTGGAAGCCACCGGAGCAGGTGCAGTCGAGCGCCTGGACTTCAGCACCGCTGAACCCGTGACGATCGGGCGCTCGTCCAACTGCCAGATTCAGATCGACGCCGACCAGAGCAGTGTCTCTCGGCTGCATGCACGGCTCGTGCCTACCGGACAAGGCTGGGTGGTGGAGGATCACAGCAAGGTCGGAACCCTGGTGAACAACATGAAACTCGTGCATGGACAGCGTTGTGCGCTGCGCATGCACGACGAGGTGCGGGTCGGGCCACTGCGCCTGCGGGTGATTGAGCTCGAGGTCCAAATCGAGCAGACGCTGACCACCGAGCTCACCCTGACGGCGGTCAACTTCGCGACGCTGGACCCGCAATTGATCCTGAAGTCGGCGCTGGAACTGCCTCGCTTGTTCGGTGAGGCGCATGCCGAAGGCGAGGTGCTGCAGAAGGCTTGCGCCTTTTTGGTGCAAGTGCTCTCGCCCGTCGTGAGTTCGGCCTATGTTGTCCAGGCGCATTCGGAGAACATAGAGTCGTCGCGCATGCTCGCAACGTACTCACTGAACGGAGAACGCGCCCCGGTGCTTAGCCGTCGAGTCATCGGCGGCGCGCTCCACCTTGACGGTTCGGTCGCTTTCTTCAACCACGTCACATCGACCGAAATCGATGCCACCGTCCACGAGGCGACGCGGACCGTCGGGGCCTGCCTCATCGAGCGCAGCACCGCCGGCGAGCCCATCGTCATCTACGTCGTCGGCGAGCGAGCCTTGCCGAGCAACAACACCGACATCGCTGCCGGCTACCTCAGCCTGGTCAGCACGCTGACGCGCCAACACCTGGTGGCCCAAAGGCAGGCCCACTTGACCCAGTACTTTTCGCCCAAGGTCGTTGATCTGCTCATGCGCCCTGGCGGACGTTCGAGCGCCGAGGGCGACCCTCGCATCATGGAGGCCACCAGCCTGATTTTCGATCTTCGAGGTTTCTGCCTTTCCACCGAGGCGGCGGCAACAGACTTGCTTCGATGGCAGAAAGAACTCCGAAGCACGATGGACATCGTCTCTCGGGAAGTCTTTGCTCACGAGGGAACGGTGATCGACTACCAGGGCGATGGGTGTTTCGCCGCTTGGGGGGTGCCGTTCGAGCAACCCGGCCAAGCCCAACTGGCCGTTGACTGCGCGCTGCGGATCCTTGAGCAGTTGAAGACAACCCCTTTGCAGTCCTTGTCGTCGCCGTCCGGCCCCGTTTGTGGCATCGCCATCGCCAAGGGGCAGGTGTTGGCCGGTTCGATGACATCGAGCCGGCACTTCAAGTACGGGTTGCTGGGCACCTCGGTCAACTGCGCCTCCCGTGTGGAGGAGCTCACCAAACCCGGCCGACTCGACGCGCCGCTGCTCGTCACCGAAGAGGTGGCCAGGCTTCTGGACGTGACGCGCACGCCATTCGTTCGGGCAGCGTGCGTGGCCTTGGCAGGCATGGAAACCCTCGTCAATGTCTACGAGGTGCTCGAGCCCACGCGAGTCCTGTCGTCGGCCGGCCCAGCAGCACGCTGGGAGGCCCTTTTGGGCATGCTGGAAGGGGTGCGCCAGGTAGCCGATCTGCAAGAACTCCAAGCGGCGGTTGGCGCGCTCGCCTGGGCGGACGACCCCCGCGTGCGCTGGTTGCAAGCACAGTGCAGACAGTTGGAAGACCCCGAGCAGCTGTCCCGGTGGGACGGCGTCGTGCGCTACGAAAGGTAGCGCGGTGACCGGCGGCGTGGACGCTGCCGGAGGCGGGGACCGGCCGGCGGCCTTCTCCTTGAGCAGCCTCACGAGGACGCCAGAGCCCATCGGTCAGTATTGAACGTTGGTGCGCCGGATCGCTCAGGCGCCGCGACCATGCCTTCAACGGGCAACCACCCCAGACCCTTGAAGGAAATCTCACGATGAAGTCGCTCTTCCTGGCGGCCAGCGTCTCGCCGACTTTCACGCTGCCGATGCTCACCCGTCCGCTCTTCGCTAGGTGTTGCCGGCTGCCTGCGATCGTGAACCGGGTGAGCTCGACTGCTTCGTGAGCGGCTGCTGGCAGGGCTGCGGCGGCATAGGGCGGTGCCGATTGATGAGCGGGTCCGCACAGTTGCGCCAGAGATCCCGCTGTTCTTTCCGTTTGTTGTTCAACCCGAGGAGAGCTTCATGATTATTTTCAGGACCATTCCTTCAACCGCCAACTTCGAAGCCGCCGACGCCGGCCACGAGCCCGCACTCCGCATTCCAGAAGCGTCCACGCTGATGGCAGATCTGCGCAAGGCGGTAGCCCAAGCAACCGAGTGGGTCGCTGGCTCCGACCCCGAACTGGCCCGCAACCGCTTCCTCAGCGAAGCCACGGATCCGGCCGACCTGGAGTGCCGTAGCGTGGCCTGGGAGCGCGCGCAGGAGACGCGCCGCGCGCTGCCGCCGGTGCTCTGAAGGCGCACCAGGTGCCAGCCACAAAAAAACAGCTCGAAAGAGCGGTCCTTCGATTTGGAATGGCTGTGTTCCGGCCGGAAGGGGAAACGATGTCGATCTGGTCAACGCGCAAACATGCAGCTTGGGTTGGGGCGATCCTGCTTTCTCTGACCGTCGGCGGTGCGTTCGGGCTCAGCCTGGCTTCGCACTCGAGCTCGGCGCCTTCCTCCGTCCTCGCGCAACACGCCCCGGTGGCGAAAAGACCCACGGCTACGTCTGCGATGCTTGACGGGCTGCGCCAAGGTTCGCTGCTCGGCAACGAGGCTGTCAGCGGAGATTTGGCGACGCTGTTGCTGGACCGGTATGACCTCAATGGCGATAACGACGATCTGTTCGAGGCGGTTGTCTGGATCGATCGAGACCTGTATGCAGCGTCGAACCTCACTCTCGCAAAGCGCATTTCGTCGCACTACTGCAACCACCGCGTCTTGCAGTGGCATGCGCTGTGCATTCTGGGGGAGTAGCAGTGATGGCGGCCCTTCATTTGTCGATGGCCAGGTACCCCCCGATCACCGCAAGTGAAGCCCGCGCCAGCCTGTATCGGCTGATCGGGTCGACCCCCCGGCATGCGGAAATCCATCCAGCAAGGCCGGGCAGAGTCCTTGGGTAAGAGCGCAAGGAAGCTTGATTGGTGATGTGGAGCGTCGTTTATGCAAAGCATGCCCTAAGGACGCAGGCAAGCTCGCGTCGGCCGATTTGAAGGGCAAGGCGCAGGCTCTTCTCGACGTTCTGGCAATCGATCCATTCCAGAACCCGCCGCCTTATGAAAAGCTGGTCGGTGACCTCGACGGTGCCTACTCCCGGCGGATCAACATCCAGCTCCGGCTCGTCTATGAAGTCTTCAAGAAGGAGCGCACCGTTCGCGTCCTTCGCATGTAGAGCCAAATACGAGTGAAGTGACGCGTGGCTCCCCGGGACTGCAGGCAGCAAACTCTAGAACACCATCCCGCCCGCCACATCGAGGGTGGTCCCCGTCACCCAGGCCGCATCGTCGGACACCGCATACGACACTGCTGCGGCGATGTCGCTTGGTTGCCCGACGCGGCCGAGCGGCGTCTTGCCCACCAAGTGGTCTGCAACGTCTCGGGCGGATTCGGCGTTGCCCTCGGTGGCGACGAAGCCCGGTGCGATACCGACCACGCGGATCCTGCGTGGCCCGAGCTCCGTGCCCAGTGTGCGCGTCAGCGTGTCGACCGCACCCTTGGTCGCGCAGTAGACATGCACCACAGGCAGCGGGCTCTTGGCCAGGCCCGAACTGATGTTGACGATGACGCCGCCTGCAGGCAGCACGCGTGCTGCCGCCTGCGTCACGAGCAGGAGGCCACGCACGTTGATGTTGAAGTGCCGGTCGATGCTTTGCGTGGTGATCGATTCCAGCGAATCGGTCTGGTAGACGCCGGCGTTGTTGACCAGGATGTCGAGCCGGCCGAAGTGCTTCACGGTGGCATCGATCAGCGGTTGAATCTCTTCCGGCTTGCCGACGTCGGCCCGCACCGCGAAGGCCCGGCCGCCCGCTGCAGCGATGGCCTGGACGACGACCTCTGCGTCTTCGGCGCTGCGCGTGTAGTTGACGATGACCGATGCACCGTCGGCAGCGAGCCGCTTGGCGATGCCGGCGCCGATGCCCTTGGATGAACCGGTGACGAGGGCGACCTTGCCCGAAAGATTGCGCATGACGTTGTCCTTGAAATGAGAGAGGTCAGAGAAAGGACGCACGTTAGTCCGGACGTCGCTGCAGATAAATGGGGTGCAACAGGACGCGGCATGAAGACCCGCTTCACAATGGCCCATGTCTTCCGACCTGTTTCCCGCCATTGCAGCCTTCGCACGCGTCGCGCATCACGCCAGCTTCACTCGAGCCGCGGCAGAGCTGGGCGTGTCGCCGTCGGCGCTGTCCCAGACGGTACGCACGCTCGAAGGCCGGCTGGGCGTGCGGCTGCTCGACCGGTCGACGCGCCGTGTGGGCGTCACCGAGATCGGCCAGCGCTTTCTGTCGGACGCGCGGCTCGGGCTCACGGCGCTCGAAGCCGCCATCGACGCGGTGAACGAAAGTCGCGACCGGCCCGTCGGCCTGCTGCGCCTGAACCTGTCGCGCACCGCGGCCGACATCCTCGTCATGCCGCACCTGGTCGCGTTCAACGACGCCTTCCCCGACATCACGCTGGAGATGAACTGCGACAACGCCTTGATCGACCTGGTCGGCAACGGCTTCGATGCGGGCATCCGGCTCGGCGAGAACCTCGCCCAGGACGTGGTGGCGATTCCGCTGGGCGGACGGCAGCGGATCGCCACCGTGGCGGCGCCGCGCTACCTCGACGGCCGCACGCCACCGCGAACGCCCGACGACCTGAAGGCCCACCGCTGCCTCAACGCCCGCTTGAGCGGCAACATTTACCGTTGGGAGTTCTCGCACAAGGGCCGCGACTTCGACATCGAAACCACCGGCCCCTTGCTGACGAACGACGGCGACATCCTGCTGGCCGCCGTGCGCGCTGGCGCCGGCATCACCTGCGCGTTCGAGATTCAGGTGCAGGACGACATCGCGGCCGGCCGGCTGGTGCCCTTGTTGAAGGCCTGGTGGCCGAGCTTTCCGGGCTTCTATCTCTATTACCCGAGCCGCGTGCACATGCCGCGCAAACTGCGGGTGTTCATCGACTTCATGCAGCAGCGGTTGAACGGGTAAGCGCATTACCCCACAACCGTAGGCCCACCCCACCTCAGCTATCGTCCACCCATGACTTCCTCCCTCCGCCTCGGTTGGCGCACCCTCTGGCGCGATCTGCGCGCTGGCGAGCTGCGGCTTCTCATCGTTGCCGTGCTGCTCGCGGTGGCCGCGCTCACGGCTGTCGGCTTCTTCGCCGACCGGCTCAAGGGCGGTCTGCAGCGCGATGCGCGGCAGCTGCTCGGCGGCGACGCGGTGCTGGCCAGCGACAACCCGACACCGGCGTCCTTCGTCGAGCGCGCCAAGTCGCTCGGCCTGGCGACGAGCTCGACCTACGGCTTCCCGACGATGGCCCGTGCGTCCGACGCGCAGGGCGGCGCCAGCAAGCTGGTGTCGCTGAAGGCGGTGACGACTGGCTATCCGCTGCGTGGCAGCGTGCAGGTCGCGACGACGAGCGACGGCCCCGGCCAGGCCACGCGGGACGTGCCGGCGCCGGGCGAGACCTGGGTCGATGCCTCGCTGCTCGAGTCCCTGGGCCTGAAGGTCGGCGACACGCTGTTGCTGGGCGACACCAGCCTGCGCGTGTCGCGCGTGATCACGCTGGAGCCGGATCGGGGCGGCGGCTTCGCGAGCTTCTCGCCGCGGGTCATGCTCAACCAGGCCGACGTGGCGCGCACCGGGCTCGTGCAGCCGGCCAGCCGCGTCAACTACCGCTTCGCCGTGGCCGGCAACGAGCGCGCGGTCAAGACCTTCAGCGACTGGGCCGACGAGGTGCTGAAGAAGGGCGAACTGCGCGGTGCGCGGCTCGAGTCCTTCGAGAGCGGCCGGCCGGAGATGCGCCAGACGCTCGATCGGGCCGAGAAATTCCTCAACCTGGTGGCATTGCTCGCGGCGCTGCTGAGCGCGGTGGCGGTGGCGCTGGCGGCGCGCGGCTTCGCGGCCAGCCACCTCGACGATTGCGCGATGTTGCGCGTGCTGGGCCAGAGCCAGCGCACCATCGCCGGCGCCTACGCCTTCGAGTTCTTCATCGTCGGGCTGGTGGCGAGCGGGCTGGGCGTGGCCATCGGCTTCGGCGTGCACTACGTCTTCGTGCTGCTGCTGGCCGGCCTGGTCGAAACCGCGCTGCCCGCGCCGACGCTGTGGCCGGTGGCCTTCGGGCTCGGCATGGGGCTGGTGCTGCTCTTTACGTTCGGGCTGCCGCCGGTGCTGCAGCTGGCGCGCGTGCCGCCGCTGCGCGTGATCCGGCGCGATGTCGGCGGGCTCAAGCCGGCGTCGATCGCGGTGCTGGGCATCGGCGCGCTGGGCTTCGTCGCGATGCTGCTGGCGGCCAGCAGCGACTTGAAGCTGGGCCTGATCGCGGTCGGCGGCTTCGCCGGTGCGGTGGCGGTGTTCGCGTCGCTGAGCTGGGTCGCGGTGAAGGTGCTGCGCCGCAGCGTCAACGAGACGACGGCGCCGCGCTGGCTGGTGCTGGCCACGCGGCAGATCTCGGCGCGGCCGGTGTACGCGGTGGTGCAGGTCAGCGCGCTGGCGGTCGGCCTGCTGGCGCTGGTGCTGCTGGTGCTGCTGCGCACCGACCTGGTGTCGAGCTGGCGCCGCGCAACGCCGCCCGACGCCCCCAACCGTTTCGTCATCAACGTGATGCCCGACCAGAGCGAGGCCTTCCAGAAGTCGCTGCGCGACGGCGGCGTCGCCAAGTTCGACTGGTACCCGATGATCCGCGGCCGCCTGGTCGCCATCAACGACAAGCCGGTCTCGCCCGACGACTACGCCGACGACCGCGCCAAGCGCCTGGTCGACCGCGAGTTCAACCTCAGCAACAGCGCCGAGGCACCACCGCACAACGGCATCACCGCCGGCGCCTGGAAGCCCAACGCGCCGGGCGAGGTGAGCGTGGAAGACGGCCTGGCCGAGACGCTGGGTTTGAAGCTCGGCGACCGCGTGCGCTTCGACATCGGCGGCATTCAGAACGACGCGCGCATCACCTCGCTGCGCAAGGTCGACTGGGGTTCGCTGCACGCCAACTTCTTCGTGATGTACACGGTGGCCGAGCTGCCCGACGTGCCGGTGACCTACATGGGCGCCTTCCGCGCGCCCGAGACCAAGGGCTTCGACAACGCGCTGGTGCGCGCCTACCCGAACGTGACCAACGTCGACATGAGCGCGACCATCGGCCAGGTGCAGCGGGTGCTCGACCAGGTGATCCGCGCGGTGGAGTTCCTGTTCGGCTTCACGCTGGCGGCCGGCCTGGTGGTGCTGTTCGCGGCGGTCACGGCGACGCGGGAGGAACGCGCCCGCGAGTTCGCGGTGATGCGTGCGGTGGGTGCGCGTGCGTCGCTGCTGCGGCAGGTGCAGCGCGCCGAGCTGGCGGGCGTCGGGCTGCTGGCGGGCTTCCTGGCGAGCATCGCCGCCTCGGCCATCGGCTGGGCCTTGGCGCGCTACGTGTTCGACTTCACCTGGACGGCGTCGCTGTGGGTGCCGGTCGCGGGTGCGCTGGCCGGCGCAGTGCTGGCGCTGGCGGCGGGCTGGTGGGGGTTGCGCGAAGTGCTGCGGCGGCCGGTGGTCGCGACGCTGCGGCAGGCTGCCGAATAGGCGCTGTGTTCGGCGCCGGCGGGCGCTTCACGCCGCCGGCTTGCGGTCCTTGAAGGTCCACCACGGCAGCAGCGCGCGCAGCGACTGCACCTGGCCGCCGGCGACGCTCTCGTAGCCGGGCAGGGTGCCCAGCAGGTGCTGCCACTGGGCGCCGCGCAGGACCGTCAGCAGCGCCTGCGTGGCCGGCTGCTGCAGCGCTTCCTTCAGGCAGGCGAGGTGGTAGCGCTCCTGAACCAGCGGCACGAAGCCCAGGCCGGCCTCGCGGGCCGCCGATTCCAGGCCCAGGCCGGCGTCGGCTTCGCCCGAGGCGACCGCATGGGCCACGGCCGCATGGGACGGCTCGTTGCGCGCATAGCCATCGAGCGTGTCCGGCGACAGCGCGGCGGCGGCGAGCAGTTCGTCGAGCAGCAGCCGCGTGCCGGTGCCGATGGCACGGTTCACATAGCGGGCGCGGCGCTGCACCACGTCGCCGAGCGTCCGCAGGTTGAGCGGATTGCCGGCCGCCACGATCAGCCCCTGCGTGCGCCGCGCGAAGCCGATCAGCTTGTGTAGCCCCGGCTTGAGCAGCGGCTGGTAGGTGCGCTGCGCGAGCGAGCCGCGCGCCGGCTGCTCCAGCGTGTGGAAGCCGGCCATGACGCAGCGGCCCTGGTTCAGCGCGCGGATCGCATCGACGCTGCCGGTGAACTGGATGTCGAGCTGCAGCCGCGCGCCGGCGGCCTGGGTGCGCAACAGCGCCAGCGCATCGTCGTGACTGGCCTGCAGGCTCAGCACGTGGGTGCGCGGATCGAAGGCGACTGCGAAGGCGCGTTCGAGCTCGGCATGCAGCGCCTCGATCTGCGGTGCCAGCCGGGCCTGCGCCTGGCGCTCGGCCCACAGCAGCTTGTCGCCGAACTCCGAGAGGTGCGCACGCTGGCCCTGTTCGCTCACCACCAGCGCGTGGCCCAGCGTCTCTTCCCAGCGCTTGAGCTCGCCCCAGACATGGCGGTACGACAGGTCGACCGCGCGCGCCGCCGCCGAGATCGAGCCGTGGTCGCGCACCGCCTGCAGCAGCGTCATCAACGGGTTGCGCACCATGGCGCGGCCGCTGCGACGCGGGGCGATGGCGTAGGAGAGTTCGATGGCGTGCACGAAGAAATGGGAGGAGGGGCGGGTGTCGGCCCGCGGCGCGATTATGCGCATCCACCTATGCAACGCCGTGCATAGGTCGGTGGTGGGTGCGACCCGATACTCGCCCGCACCCACGATGAACACATTCACCGACAGCGTCACCGCCGCTGCGCACCTGATCGCGTCCACCGATCCGGTGCTGCTCGCCATCGTCGGCCGTTCGCTGGGCGTCAGCGCGAGTGCCTGCATGCTGGCCTGCGGCTTCGGCCTGCTGCTCGGCGCCTGGCTCGCCGTGGCGCGTTTCAAGGGCCGCGCGGTGGTGCTGGCGGTGCTCAACACCTTCCTGGCGTTGCCCTCGGTGGTGGTGGGCCTCGTCATCTACCTGCTGCTGTCGCGCTCGGGGCCGCTCGGCTTCCTGGGCTGGCTGTTTTCGTTCAAGGCCATGGTGCTCGCGCAGACGGTGCTGGTGCTGCCGATGGTCACCGCGTTGACGCGCCAGGTCATCGAAGACGCCGACCGCGGGCACGGCGAGCAGCTGCGTTCGCTCGGCGCCCGGCCGCTGGTGCGTGCGCTGCTGCTGGCGGCCGACGAGCGCTATGCGCTGGTCACGGTGCTCATCGCCGCCTTCGGCCGCGCGGTGTCGGAGGTCGGCGCGGTGATGGTGGTGGGCGGCAACATCGATGGCTTCACCCGCGTGATGACCACCGCGATCGCGCTGGAGACCAGCAAGGGCGACCTGCCGCTGGCGGTGGCGCTGGGCATCGTGCTGCTGCTGGTGGTGCTGGTGCTGAACCTCGCCATCGCGGCGCTGCGCACCTGGCGCGAACGGGTCGACGGCGGCGTGGTCGAGGCGCTGCGCAAAGGGCAGATGGCATGAGCGTCGCACAGCCTTCCGAAACGCTGTTCGCGCTGCACGACGTCGAGGTGCGCTTCGGCCGCGTCTGCGCGCTGCAGGGTGTGGCGCTGACCATCGATGCCGGCGAACGCGTGGCGCTGGTGGGCGCCAACGGCAGCGGCAAGAGCACCTTGCTGCGGCTGCTGCACGGGCTGGTGCCGCATGCATCGGGCGCGCTGTTGCGCCGGGCGCCGCAGCCTCGCCAGGCCATGCTGTTCCAGCGGCCACACATGCTGCGCGCCAGCGTCCTGAGCAACGTCGCGCTGGCGCTGTGGCTGCGCGGCCGGGGGTGGCGTGTCGCGCGGGAGGCGGCGCGCGAGGCGCTGGCCCGTGTCGGCTTGTCGGACCTGGCCACGCGCAATGCGCGCACGCTCTCGGGCGGGCAGCAGCAGCGACTCGCGCTGGCGCGCGCCTGGGCACTGCACCCCGAGATGCTGCTGCTCGACGAGCCGACCGCCAGCCTCGACCCGAACGCCAAGCGCGAGGTCGAGGCGCTGATCGCCGAGGCGGCCGAGGGCCGCACGCTGGTCTTTGCCAGCCACAACCTCGGGCAGGTCAAGCGGCTCGCCACGCGGGTCGTCTACCTGGAGCACGGCCGCGTCATGGCCGACCTGCCGGTGCACGATTTCTTTCACGGGCCGTTGCCCGAAGCGGCCCATCTGTTCGTCAAAGGAGAGCTCGCGTGAGCTTGAAATTCCGGAACCGCGCGCTGCGCCCGGTCGTCACCGCCTTGGCCTGGGCTTTCGTCGCACTCGGCACCGTCGCACAGGCCGGCACCCTCACCATGGCCTCGACCACCTCGACCGAGCAGTCGGGCCTGTTCTCGCATCTGCTCCCGGCCTTCAAGCAGGCGACCGGCGTCGATACCAAGGTGGTGGCCGTGGGCACCGGCCAGGCCATCGACATGGCCCGGCGCGGCGACGCCGACGTGCTCTTCGTGCACGACACCGCGGCCGAAGAGAAGTTCGTTGCCGACGGCTTCGCGGCCCGGCGCCATCCGGTCATGTACAACGACTTCGTGCTGATCGGACCGAAGAACGATCCGGTGGGCGTGAAGGGTGGCGACATCGCCGCGGCGCTGAAGAAGATCGCGGGCATCAACGCCCCCTTCGTCTCGCGTGGCGACAAGAGCGGCACCGATGCCGCCGAGCGCCGCCTCTGGACGCAGACCGGCGTGGCCGATGCCGGCCAGCCGGTGCCGAACGAGCGCAAGGGCGCCGGCTACAGGGAATGCGGCTGCGGCATGGGCCCGGCGCTGAACATCGCGGCGTCGAGTGGCAGCTATGTGCTGGCCGACCGCGGCACCTGGCTGAGCTTCAAGAACCGGGCCGACCTGGCGGTGGTGGTCGAGGGCGACAAGCGGCTCTTCAACCAATACGGCGTGATGGTGGTGAGCCCGACCAAATTCCCGAACCTCAACAGCACCGACGCGCAGAAGTTCGTCGACTGGGTGACGTCGCCGGCCGGCCAGTCGACCATCGCGAGCTACAAGATCGGCGGCGAGCAGCTATTCTTCCCCAACGCGAAGTAAGGGATGGGGCACCCGCCGACAATTGCCCCATGCAGATTCAAGACAAGCCCCCCGTCGACACGCCCTTCGAGTGGATCGGCGGCGAGCCCGCCGTGCAGGCGCTGGTCGACCGCTTCTACGACCTGATGGACCTGGAGCCGGCGTACGCGCGTCTTCGCGCGGTGCACGGCAACACGCTCGACAACGCGCGCCAGCGCCTCTTCTGGTTTCTCTGCGGCTGGCTCGGCGGCCCGCAGCACTACACCGATCGCTTCGGCCACCCGATGCTGCGCGCGCGCCATCTGCCGCAGAGCATCGGCGGCCACACGATCGGGATCGCCGAGCGCGACCAGTGGCTGGCCTGCATGGACCAGGCGATGGGTGAGACCGGCGTCGACGAGGCGCTGCGTGCGCGGCTGCGCGATTCCTTCTTCAAGACGGCGGATTGGATGCGGCATTGACCCGCCGCCGGCTCGGCAGTACGAAGGCCGATTGCAGCGTCCTGTAGGCAAACGGCCCGCGATTGTTTCAGTTTTGTGAATAGCGTGGTTCATTTCGGCAAGGGTTTTCACCTAGATGTCGGCGCACAATTCATCCATCAGAGCAGCAGACACCACAAGTTGAAGACGCTGTTCTGGGTGAGCTAGGCACCGAGCGGTGGCCGCCACGAAGGCGGTGCCCCCGATACCGGTTCGAAATCATCCAACCTATTGAAAGAAACGAAATGAAGACCTCGAAGATCATCGCCGCAGCAACCCTGTCCCTCCTGGCCGCCGTGGGCGCCCAAGCCGAAACGTACGACGGCGTGCTGACCGTGAACTCGGTCGCCAGCCGCGCCGACGTCGATGCGCAAGCTCGCGCCACGGCCCGTGCAGGCGACGTGTTTTCGGAAGCTTCGTTCGCCGGTGTGACCCCTGCGCTGACGGCCAGCGCCGACCGCGCCACGGTGCGCAACCAGGCCGTGCAGACCGCACGCCAAGGCAACATCTACGGTGAAGTCGCTTCGGCCGGCGTGCTGTCCGTCGGCGGCAGCCAGATCGACCGCGCTGCGGTTCGTGCCGATGCACGCAACGCGACCCGTACCAACGCGCTGTAATTGCCGCGCCGGCTTGCCGGCATCAGGAAAAGCCCGCCACCGGAAGGTCGCGGGCTTTTTCTTTGGGCAACGTGGCCCGTGTGGCTTAGCGCTTGACCGGCGCCAGCAGCACCACCAGCGCGCCCGCCCCGCCTTCGGCCGGCTTCGCTTGCACGAAGGCCAGCACCTCGTTCTTCTGGATCAGCCAGCGCTGGGTCTTGGTCTTGAGCACCGGCTGCTTGCCGGGCGACCCCAGGCCCTTGCCGTGCACCACGCGCACGCAGCGCACGCCCTGCTTGTGCGCGCTGCGGATGAAGGCGCCCAGCGCCTCGCGCGCTTCGTCGCTGCGCAGACCGTGCAGGTCGACCTGTTTCTGGATCGTCCATTCGCCCGCGCGCAGCTTGCGTGTCACGTCGGTGCCGATGCCGGGGCGGCGGAAGCTCATGGCGTCGTCGACGTCGAGCAGGGTGGTCACATCGAACTCGTCGGACAGCGATTCGCGCAGCACGCGCTGCTCGTCCAACTGATGCTGCACCGGGATCGGCGCCGGCGGCTCTGGCGCCAGCGGCACCGCGGCGTTGCGCTTGGGCAGCGGCTGGGTCGCGCCGATGGCGCGAGCGAAGAGGTTCTGCTCGGCCTGTCGCTTCTTCTCGGCCACGGCGCGGGCCGCCGCCGCGGTCGCCTCGCGTTGCCGCGTCTCGGCCAGGGCGCGCTGCACCTGCTGCAGGTCGGCGAGGCTTTTCAGGGGCGGGGTGGAACGGGGCATGGCTGGAACATCTCGGATTCGCCGTCGCGCGTGCGTGGCCCTCATCCAGACCACAGGTTAACCCGCCGGCAGGATGCGCTCGTCAGAGCAGCCCGCGGGCTGCCATGGACAGGGTCTGTCCGCGGCCGACCACCACATGGTCGAGCACCCGCACATCGACCAGCGCCAGTGCCGCCTTGAGCGTCTGCGTGAGCAGTTCGTCGGCGCGTGACGGCTCGACGCCGCCGCTCGGATGGTTGTGCGCCAGCACCACCGCTGCGGCATGGTGGTGCAGGGCGCGCACCACCACTTCGCGCGGGTACACGCTGGTCTGGCTGAGTGTGCCGCGGAAGAGTTCCTCCATCGCGATCAGCCGGTGCTGCGCATCGAGGAAGAGGGCGGCAAAGACCTCGTGCGGCCGGGCCGCCAGGTGCAGCTGCAGGTAGTCGCCGACCGCATCGGGCGAGTCGAACACCGTGCGTTCGCGCAGCCGCTCGGCGAGGGCGCGCCGCGCCAGTTCGAGCACCGCGGTGATCTCGGCGCGTTTGGCGGGTCCGCCCAGGCCCTTGATGCGTGCGAGGTCGTCCAGCCCCGCATGCAGCAGGCCGGCGATGCCGCCGAAGCTGTCGAGCAGTTCCTGCGCCAGCTGCAGCACGTTCTTGCCGGCCATGCCGGTGCGCAGCAGCAGCGCGAGCAGTTCGGCATCGCCCAATGCGGCGGCGCCGCGTGCGATCAGCTTCTCGCGCGGCCTGGCTTCTGCCGGCAGATCCTTGAAAGACATGGCGCAGACGGGGCTTGTGCCCCACTCCCTAAAATGGCGGATTCAGTGTACCGGGGCCTTCGCGGCCGATCCCACCTTGTCCTCGCCCACCATTCACGCCGTTGTCACCGCTGGCTCTTTTCTCACGCTGCACTACCGGCTGGCCGGGCCCGCGGGCGACATCATCAACACCTTCGCCGACAAGCCGGCCACGCTGTCGCTGGGCACCGGCGAACTCTCGCCGGCCATGGAGCAAAAGCTGATGGGCCTGGAAGAGGGCACGCATGCCACCTTCGAGCTGGCTGCCGGCGAAGCCTTCGGCGAACGCAATGCCGAAATGCAGCAGTGGGTCGCGCGCACGCTGCTGGCGAAGATGGGCGACCCCGACGAGCGCTATGCCGTCGGCGACGTGGTGCAGTTCCCGACGCCCGACGGCAGCGGCAGCTATGCCGGCGCGGTCATCGCGTCGAGCGACACCGCGGTGCAGTTCGACTTCAACCACCCGCTGGCCGGCCAGCCCGTCACCTTCGAAGTGCGGCTGATCGGCGTGCTGTGACCGGCCCGATGGAAAAGGAAATCCTGCTCGCCGAGCCGCGCGGCTTTTGTGCGGGCGTGGACCGCGCCATCGAGATCGTCGAGCGCGCCATCGCCAAGTTCGGCGCGCCGATCTACGTGCGCCACGAGATCGTGCACAACACCTACGTGGTGAACGAGCTCAAGGCCAAGGGCGCGATCTTCATCGAGGACCTGGCCGACGTGCCACCGGGCTCGACGCTCGTCTTCAGCGCACATGGCGTGAGCAAGGCGGTGGAGGCCGAGGCGCACGCGCGCGGCTTCGACGTGTTCGACGCGACCTGCCCGCTGGTCACCAAGGTGCACGTCGAGGTCGCCAAGCTCGCGAAAGAGGGCTACGAATTCATCATGATCGGCCACAAGGGCCATCCCGAGGTCGAGGGCACGATGGGGCAGCTGTCCAGCGGCATCCATCTGGTGGAAGACGTGGCCGACGTGGCCACCGTGCAGCCCGGCCAGACCGACAAGCTCGCCGTCGTGACCCAGACAACGCTGTCGGTCGACGACGCCGCCGAGATCGCCGCCGCCGTGCGCGCCCGCTTCCCGAAGGTGCGCGAGCCCAAGCAGCAGGACATCTGCTACGCCACCCAGAACCGCCAGGACGCGGTGAAGATCATGAGCCCGCAGGTCGACATCGTGATCGTGGTCGGCAGCCCCACCAGCTCGAACAGCAACCGCCTGCGCGAACTCGCGCAGCGTCTGGGCACCGAAAGCTACATGGTCGATTCGGCCGATGAACTCAAGCCCGAGTGGTTCGAGGGCAAGACGCGCGTCGGACTCACCGCAGGCGCCTCGGCGCCCGAAGTGCTGGTGCGCGAGGTGATCGACCGGGTGAAGGCGCTCGGCGCGGTGTCGGTCCGCAAGATGGACGGCATCGAGGAAACGCTGAAGTTCCCGCTGCCCAAGGGCCTGAAGCTCGACCACATTCCCGCACCCGGACACATCTCTTGAATCTGAACGACATCGACTGGCGCGCCGACATCGAGCGCGCTGCCCAACGCCTGGCCGCACACCGCGGCGCCTACCTGCGGGAGACACCGCTGTGGAAGCTCTCGCCCGACGCCTTCGGGCTGTCGGCGGCAGAAGGCGTCGAGGTCTGGCTCAAGCTCGAGCACCTGCAGATCGCCGGCAGCTTCAAGGCGCGCGGCATGATGAACCGGCTGCTGGCCCACGACATCCCGGCCGCGGGTGTGGTGGTGGCGTCGGGTGGCAACGCCGGGATCGCGACAGCCGCCGCGGCACGTGCGCTCGGTGTGCGCTGCGAGGTCTTCCTGCCCGGCGTGTCGCCCGAGGCCAAGCGGGCGCGGCTGCGCGCGCTGGGTGCCGAGGTCACGGTGGTGGGCGAGGCCTATGCCGATGCGCTCGCCGCCTGCCTGGCGCGCCAGCGCGAGAGCGGCGCGCTGTTGACGCATGCCTACGACCAGCCCGAGGTGGTGGCCGGTGCCGGCACGCTCGGTCGCGAGATCGAGGCGCAGGGCGGCCTGCCGAATTCAGTGCTGGTGAGCGTGGGCGGCGGCGGGCTGATCGGTGGCTTGGCGGCCTGGTTCGGTACGCGCAGCCGCGTGGTCGCGCTCGAGCCCGAGCGTGCGCCGACGCTGTTCCGCGCCCGCGAAGCCGGCGAGCCGGTGGACGTCGAGGTCGGCGGCGTGGCCGCGGATTCACTCGGCGCAAAGCGCATCGGCGAGCACGCCTGGGCCATCACGCAGCGCGAGGTGCGCGACGCGCTGCTGCTGTCCGACGACGCGATCCGCGCGGCGCAGGTGTGGCTCTGGAAAGAGATGAAGCTGGCCGTCGAACCGGCGGCGGCGCTGCCGCTGGCGGCGCTCCAGACGGGTGCCTACGTGCCGCGCGCAGGCGAGAAGGTCTGCCTCATCGTCTGCGGCGCGAACGTCGACCCGGCCACACTGGCCTGAGCGCGCGGTGGGTTCGCGGCGCCCACCTAAAATCGCCCGATGCTCGATATCACCATGCTGCGCAAGGACCTGGCCTCGGCCGTGGCCCGCCTCGAAACGCGCAAGAAGAACCAGCCCTACCTCAACGTCCATGCCTTCACGGCGCTGGAGGCCGAGCGCAAGACGCTGCAGATCCGCACCGAGGAGCTGCAGGCCCGGCGCAACACGCTGAACAAGCAGATCGGGCCGCTGAAGGCCAAGGGCGAACCGATCGATGCGCTGATGACCGAGGTCAATGCCCTCAAGGCCGAGCAGGAATCGCAAGCAGGCCGGCTCGAGGCCATCCAGCCCGAACTGCAGGCCCTGCTGCTGGCCGTGCCCAACCTGCCGCACGAGAGCGTGCCGGTGGGCGAGGACGAGAGCGGCAATGTCGAGGTGCGCCGCTGGAGCCCGCAGGGCGGTGCCGGTGCCGACGCTACGCCGCTGGCCTTCGCGCCCAAGGACCATGTCGACCTCGGCGCGCCACTGGGCCTGGACTTCGAGATGGGTGCCAAGCTCGCCGGCTCACGCTTCAGCGTGCTGAAGGGCTCGATCGCCCGCCTGCACCGGGCGCTGGCTCAATTCATGATCGACACGCAAACCGAGCGCCACGGCTACACCGAGTGCTATGTGCCCTACATCGTCAACGCCGACTCGATGCGCGGCACCGGCCAGCTGCCGAAGTTCGAAGGCGACCTCTTCGCCGCGAAGAAAGGCGGCCAGGACGGCGAGCCGGTGCCCGACAATCAGGCGCTCTACCTGATCCCGACCAGCGAGGTGCCGCTGACCAACTTCGTGCGCGACGAGGTGGTGGCCGAATCGCAGTTGCCGATGAAGCTCACCGCGCATTCGCCGTGCTTCCGGTCGGAAGCCGGCAGCGCCGGGCGCGATACCCGCGGCATGATCCGCCAGCACCAGTTCGACAAGGTCGAGATGGTGCAGATCACGCATCCCGAGAAGAGCTACGAAGCGCTCGAAGCCATGACCACCCACGCCGAGGCCGTGCTGCAGGCGCTGGAGCTGCCGTACCGCGTGGTGCTGCTGTGCACCGGCGACATGGGCTTCGGCGCCAGCAAGACCTACGACCTGGAGGTGTGGCTGCCCGCGCAGAACACCTACCGCGAGATCAGCTCCGTTTCGAACTGCGAGGCCTTCCAGGCGCGCCGACTGCAGGCGCGCTTCAAGAATGCACAGGGCAAGAACGAGCTGGTGCACACGCTCAACGGCTCCGGCCTGGCGGTCGGCCGCACGCTGGTGGCGGTGCTGGAGAACCACCAGAACGAGGACGGTTCGATCCGTGTGCCGGCGGCACTGCGCCCCTACCTTGGCGGCCTCGACACGTTGCGCGCCTGAGACGTTTGGCGCTTGGGCTGCCGAATTCTGCTGCTAGAATCGAAGGCTCGACAGACACCGGAGAGGTGGCAGAGTGGTCGAATGTACCTGACTCGAAATCAGGCGTACGGAAACGTACCGAGGGTTCGAATCCCTCCCTCTCCTCCAGAAATGGATTCTCGACGGGCCGCAACCGGCCACGATCGAGCGCTAAAGCCCCGCCAGACGGGGCTTTTTTGTGCGCGTTTGCCCGCCGCTGCCGTTTGCCCGCCGATGCCTTTTCCTCTCGCACTCTCTCACCGAAAGTCCGAATGCATCTTTTTCTCGGGTAAAGGGTCTTGATGCATTTCCAGACTCGGTTCAGTGAACGACAAGGTAACTGAATGGCTGTGTCGGTTTTCTCTCCAAGGGAAAGATGGTGTGACTTGCAGCTTGGCCGGTCGGTGATGTCCAGCTTAGTTGGCAATGAATTGATCGAGCGTGCCGCCTGCGGCCAACGCCTCTTTCAACCAGCGCGGCTTGGGGCCAAATCCAGTCCATGAGTTTCCGCTTTGGTCGCGATAGTGCTGTGCCGTGCGCTTGGGCGCTGCTTTAGTCGTTTTCATGGCTCTCGTTGATTGGGCCCGGACATTGGCTGGCGACGAGGTGGCGAAGTCTTCGAGTGACTTGCCGGCCGCAAGCGCATCACGCAGCCAACGGGGGCGCGGACCTCGGCCGGACCATTCCTTGCCCTGACCGTCGGCGTACTTCGCCGTGCCGGCGTCCTTGGACACAGAGCGCGTGTCTGACTTCACCGCTTTCCGGGAAGTCGATTGGCTGGTACCGAAACCCAATTGTTCGGGAGTCAGGCCGTAGTGTGCGATCGCGACCTTGATGCGCTCGATCACGCCCGCGACCTCTTTGGTCTTGAGTTTCTCGGCCTGCCGCTGAAGCGCCTCGATTTGTCGCTGGATTTGCTGGTAATTCTGTGTCATGTGCGAAGTCCTTGATATTCGAAGATAGGGGGACTTTAACTGTTGATGAGTCTCGTCAGTCCTCTTCCTATTTCTATTGCCATCGTGGGCCAGCGACTGAGTCTGTTGTGCGAAGCGGCCGAGTTGTCGCATTGGCCGCCCACTGCCCGTCACGGACCGCTCCGCGCCGAGTGGGTTGGGCCGGCACAACACCGCGGCCCGGCGCTGGGGGGGCAGCCCCTAGAATCGCGGCCAAGCTAGCCCTTCGGAGGGGGCAATTCCAAGGTCCGCAGACAGAGGGTGTTGAGCCATGAAGGGTAATTCGTCGTTCGTGGGTCTCGGCAACTCGTCGTTTGCGAGTCTGACGCCAGCCCCCGCCACGGCGGACGAGGCCGAACCCTGGGTTCGGGGGGAACTGATCCGCAGCCTGATGCGTGCGGCGCGGGGCTCCTACCTGCTGGCCGCTGCGCTCATGCCCGCCATGATTGGCCTGAGCTGGGGCCATGTGCCGCGCTGGCAACTCTTCGTCTGGCTGGCCATCGGCATTGCGGCTACCGGCTGCCGTGTCTGGGGGGAACGGATCTATGTGCGCGACTATGCCGACAAGGATTCGGCCTCGCAGCAGGAATTCGTCGACCGCTACCGGTTCCTGTGGGGCACCAGCGCCTTCGCCTGGGGCCTGTCGATCCTGATCTTTTTCGAGCGCACGCCGCTGGTCAACCAGTTCATGAGCTGGCTCCTCGTGGCCGGCGCCGCCACCTTCCCGCTCAACGGCCTGGCGCTCTATCCGCCCCTGCTGCGCCGCTACGTCAATGTGCTCTTCGTCACCATGATGACGGCCGTGGCCTTCCGCGTGGTCGAACTCAACTTTCAGCGGCCGCACTTTCACTACGGCTTCCTGATGCTGCCGATCCTGCACTGGTGGCTGCTGCTGCGTGCCGGCCGCCGCATCCACGAGACGGCACGCAACAGCTTCGAACTGCTGTTCCACAACCACATCCTGATCAATTCGCTGACGCAGCAGCGCCAGGCCGCCGTGTCGGCCGTCGCCATGAAGAACCGCTTCCTGGCGAGTGCGGCGCACGACATGCGCCAACCGGTGCTGGCGCTCTCGCTCTATGCCGACTGGCTGCGCAACGAGCCGGAACTGGTCCAGGAGATCGCACCGAAGATCGTCCGCGCGACGCATGCGGTGAACGCGCTGTTCGATTCGCTGTTCGACCTGGCGCGCATCGACTCGGGGCAGGTCCGGCTGCACATCGAGCGTGTCGACGTGGCGCAGCTGCTGCACGACCTGGAGCTGCAGTACCGGCCGGTGGCCGAGGCCAAGGGCCTGCGCTTTCGGGTCCACATCAGCCGCGGCACCGTGCTCACCGACCCGATCCGGGTGCGCCGGATGATCGGCAACCTGCTGGCCAATGCCATCAAGTACACCGTGGAGGGCGGCATCCTGCTGGCCTCGCGCCAGACCAAGGAGGGGCTGCGGGTGGAGGTGTGGGACACCGGCATCGGCATCGCCCGGGAGCACCTGCGCGACGTGTTCCTGGAGTTCTACAAGGTGGCCGACCATGCCGGCACGTCCGATGGCTTCGGCCTGGGCCTGGCCATCGTGGCGCGCCTGTCGCACGCCCTGGGGCATCCGGTGAGCGTGCGCTCTCGCCTGGGGCGCGGCAGCGTGTTCCGCGTGGCGCTCAACGACGCCGACGAGTCGCAGGCGCAAACCCGCATCTCCGGCGCCGTCGGCTGAGAACGGGCGAGGCGCCCGGTCGGACGCCAGCCGCTCGCGGCCGGCGCCTCACCGGCCTCACATCGAGCTGGAGGACGACAGCAGGCCGTGGTTGCGCGCGTGGTGCAGCGCCTGCGTGCGGCTCTTGACCCCGAGCCGGCGAAACAGGCGCCAAAGGTGCACCTTGACGGTGTGCTCGCTGATCTCCAGCTCGGTCGCGATGTCGCGGTTGCTCATGCCCTTGTCGAGCATGGCGATGAGCTGGGTCTGGCGCTTCGACAGCTTGCCGCTGTTGGCGGCAGCCACCGGCTCCTCGACGTCGGCGTCGGCCATCAGCAGCCCGCGCAGCACCGCCGTGAGTTCGGCCGAGCTGGCCGACTTCTCGATGTAGGTGTCGGCGCCGGCCTCGATGCAGGCCTCTTCCATGTCGGCGGCCGGCGAGGCGGAATACACCGCGATCGGCACGTCCGGGTAGATCTGCTTGACCGCGATCACGCCCGAGCAACCGGTGGTGTCGGGCAGTTTCAGGTCGAGACAGAACAGGTCGGGCATCCCATGCTGCTTGACGGCACTGGTCAGCTTGTCCAGCCGTTCCAGTTCGACAATGTTCTCCGCGGGCCGCAGGCGCCGCAGCACCATCACGATGGCGTCGCGCATCAAGGGATGATCGTCGATGACGTAAATGCTCATGGTCTGCTTTCTCTTCTGTGATCGCCCGGCCCGTATGGTTGGACCTGGGCGAGATTCCGCCCCTTAGTTACCACTGGCCTCGTGGGCCAGTGCCTCCAATGCGTACGTCGCGGCACGCATGCTCTCATTGTCTGCGGGTTCGAGCTGTTCGGCGAGTGCCGAAAGCGCGGCGCCGCCTTCCTGCTGGAGTCGCCCGATGGCGCGGCCGGCATCCTGCGGCGAGACGAAGGCGCGGCTTTGCAGCAGCAGTTCGCCCTGGGCGTCGAGCAGCTTGAAGTAGAAGCGGCCGTCGGCCTCGCGGTATTGCTTGAAGCTCGGCCGCGCCACCTTGGCCGACTTGCGCGCGGGTGCAGCCGTCGGCGCCTCGAGGCGGCGCAGGCCGACTGCCTGGCGCAGTCGGCCGATGAAGGGCTGCGACAGCGCTCGGGCCTTTTCGGCGCCGGCCAGCAGGATGCGCTCGATCTGCGCCGGGTCGTCGATCAGGGCTTCGTAGTGGGCCCGCATCGGACCGACCTCGCGGTCGATGCGCTCGAACACCCGCTGCTTGGCGTCGCCCCAGGCGATGCCCTCGGCATAGGCGCGGCGCAGCGCCGCGGTTTCCTCGGCGTCGGCGAAGGCCTGGTAGATCTGGAACAGCGCCGAGCCCTCGGTGTCCTTCGGTTCGCCAGGGGCCTTCGAATCGGTCACGATGCCGCCGATCAGCTTCTGGAGCTGGGCGCGCGGCGCAAAGAGCGGGATCGTGTTGTCGTAGCTCTTGCTCATCTTGCGGCCGTCGAGGCCGGGCAGGGTGGCGACGGCATCGTCGATCTCGGCCTCGGGCAGGGTGAAGTGCTCGCCGTACAGGTGGTTGAAGCGCTGCGCCATGTCGCGCGCCATCTCGATGTGCTGCACCTGGTCGCGGCCGACCGGCACCTTGTGCGCGTTGAACATCAGGATGTCGGCACCCATCAGCACCGGGTACATGAAGAGGCCGGCGTTCACGTCGGCGTCCGGGTCCTCGCCCTTGGCGACGTTCTTGTCGACCGACGCCTTGTAGGCGTGGGCGCGGTTGAGCAGGCCCTTGCCGGTGACGCAGGTCAGGAACCAGGTGAGTTCGGGGATCTCGGGGATGTCCGACTGGCGGTAGAAGGTGACGCGCTCCGGGTCGAGGCCACAGGCCAGCCAGGTGGCCGCGATTTCCAGCGTCGAGCGTTGGATGCGGACCGGGTCGTCGACCTTGATCAGCGCGTGGTAGTCGGCCAGGAAATAGAAGCTCTGAACGTCGGCGCGGCGGCTGAAGCGCACCGAATGGCGCACCGAACCCACGTAGTTGCCCAGGTGCGGCGTTCCGCTGGTCGTGATGCCGGTGAGAAAGCGGGTCGGGGAAGGCGAAGTCATGGCAAACAGGAAACTGGCAAAAGGCGATCGCAAGCGCAGCCGCCGCGAAATCGTTCCATTGTGTCAGACGCCTCCGTCGCCTCGCCGGCGTTCACAAGCCCAGCACCGCGATCGGACCCCGGCCCAGGCGCACCACCACCGGCTCGTCGCCGTCGCCCATCGGCGTGAGGTCGACGACGGTGGTCGGCTCCGACGCGCAGGCGCCGGCGTCGATCACGCCGCCGATCAGCTTCTCGAAGCGCTGCCGAATCTCCTGCGCGTCGTTGAGCGGCTCCGTCTCGCCGGGTGGTATCAGGGTGGTCGCCAGCAGCGGCGCGCCGTGCAGCGCCAGCAGTTCCGACAGCACCTTGTGGTCGGGCACCCGCAGGCCGATGGTCTTGCGCTGCGGATGGCTCACCCGCCGCGGCACTTCCTTGGTGGCTTCGAGCAGGAAGGTGTAGGGCCCGGGCGTCGCCGCCTTGAGCAGCCGGTACTGCTTGTTGTCGACCTTGGCGTAGTTGGCCAGCTCGCTCAGGTCGCGGCACAGCAGCGTCAGGTGGTGCTTGTCGTCGACCTGGCGGATGCGGCGCAGCCGGTCGACCGCGTCCTTGTCGTCGAGGTGGCAGGCCAGCGCGTAGCTGGAATCGGTCGGCACCGCGACGACTTCGCCGCGCTCGAGCAGCGCCACGGCCTGCTTCAGCAGCCGCTGCTGGGGGTTGTCGGGATGGACTTCGAAATATTGGGCCATGCGGTCATCCTTCTGCGGGTTCGATAGGGACACGGCGCTCGCGCACCGTCAGCCAGGCGCCGGCCGCGCCGCAGGCGGCGATCATGCCCATGCCGACCAGCGAGACGACGTCGGGCACTTGCGCGAACATGAGCCAGCCGCCCAGCATGGCGAAGGCGATCTGGGCGTAGAGGTAGGGCGTCAGCGTGGAGGCCGGCGCCCGCTGGAAGGCCAGGATGAGCATGAAGTGCCCCACGGTGCCCATCAGGCCCATGAGACACAGCAGCGCCCACCACTGCCACGAGGGGAGGCTCTGCCACACGAAGGGCAGCGCCACCGACGCCAGCAGGGTGCCGGCCCAGCCGGTGTAGAAGTGCATCGTCAGCGGATTCTCGGTCTGCGCCAGCTTGCTGGTCAGCACCTGGAACCAGGCGTTCGTCACCACCAGGCCAAATGGCAGCAGCATCGCCCAGCTGAAGGCGCCGCCGCCCGGCCGCAGGATCACCAGCGTGCCGGCGAAGCCCCCGGCCACCAGCGCCCAACGCAGCGGCGACACCTGCTCCTTGAGCACGGTGGCGGCCAGCAGCGTCACGGCCAGGGGTGCGATGAGCACGATCGAGGTGAACTCGGCCAACGGCATGTAGCGCAGGCTGAAGAAGGCGAAGACGCTGGTGACGAGCAGCAGCGCGCCGCGCAGCGCGTGGTAGCGGGGGTGGGCGGTGCGCAGCAGCGCCGTGCCGTGGCGCGGCAGCAGCACCAGCGAGGTGGCCACTGCCTGGAAGGCATAGCGGAACCACACGCCCATCAGGATCGGCACCGTGGTCACCGAAATTTTGGTAGCGGTGTCGAGTGTCGAGAAGCAGGCGACCGCCAGCACCACCAGCCCGATGCCTGCCAGGATGCGTTCGGACTCGCGGTCGCGCGTGCCTGCTGGCGCGTCGCTCACTGGAAGCGGTCTTCGAGCAGTTCCCAGACCGGTGTCAGGGTGCCCGGCAGCCAGGGCAGCTTGCCCAGGTCGACATGGCTCTCGTCGGGGCTGTGGAAGTCGCTGCCGCGCGATGCGGCGAAGCCGTATTCCAGCGCCTTGTCGGCGTATTCGACGTACTCGGCCGGGGCATGGCTGCCTGTCACGACCTCGATGGCCCGGCCGCCGTGGGCCTGGAATTCGGTGAAGAGCGCATGCTCCTCGTTGGCGCTGAAGTTGTAGCGTCCGGGATGCGCCACCACCGCGATGCCGCCGCCGGCGGTGATCCAGTGCACCGCATCCTTCAGCGTGGCCCAGCGGTGTGGCACATAGCCCGGCTTGCCTTCGGTCAGGTACTTGCGGAACACCTCCGAGGTGTCGCGGCAGACGCCGCTCTCGACCAGGAAGCGGGCGAAGTGGGTGCGCGAGATCAGTTCCGGGTTGCCGACGAACCTGAGGGCGCCCTCGTAGGCGCCGGGGATGCCGACCCGTGCCAGGCCGGCCGACATCTCCTGCGCCCTCGCACCGCGGCCGCCGCGGGTGGCTTGCAGGCCCGCCCGCATGCCGGGGTCGTCGGGGTCGAAGCCCAGGCCGACGATATGCACCGTCTCGCCGGCGAAGGTCACGGAGATCTCGCAGCCGGTGAGGTAACGCATGCCGTGGGCCTTGGCCGCGGCCATGGCGCGGTGCTGGCCGCCGACCTCGTCGTGGTCGGTGAGCGCCCACAACTCGACGCCGTTGGCCGCCGCGCGTTCGGCCAGCGCCTCGGGCGTGAGCGTGCCGTCGGAGACCACGGAATGGCAGTGCAGGTCGGCATTGAGGATGGAAGGCACGGACCGATTTTAGGCGCTCGCCCGCGCGGCGTCGGGATGCCGGGGCGACAACCCCATCGTTATCGATGGTCTGATCAAAGCGCGTTCAGATGTGACAAACGGCGATCAATGTCAACTGCCATGAAACGCAATTTGAGCTGCGGCCAGTAACTGGGTAGGCTCCGGCGTCAAATCTTGCGCTTGCAGCTCGGGGTGAACGAACCTGAGGCCTGTTTGGAGCGATGAGAAAAAGCCGCGCGCAGAGCGTGACCGGCGACAAGAAAATTACAGGGGGATTGAAACCATGACAACAGCGATTGTTGGCGCCACCGTGCGTCGTAGTTTGAGTGCGGGTGGCCGGCGCAAGCGACTTGCCGATGGGTTGGGGCGATTGCTGGTCGCCTTTGCACTGTCGCTGCTTTTCGCCCCGGCTGGGTACGCAGCGCTGGAGCCGGTGAGTGCGAAGTACTATTACGCCTTCGGTACCGGCTTCGCCATTCCCGCAGCGATCAACATTGACTACGACAGTGCGCAAGCGGCGTGCCAAGCTATTCAACCTGCCTTGGAGGCGCACGAACGCTACGCCTTCAACAGCCCGGATGCACAGGCTGTGCTGACGAATGTCTTCGGCGTACATTGCAATTTCAAGATTTCAATGAAGAGTGGCTATAACGGCCCGTATGACGTTACGCTCGGCTATCGGAACGTATCGTGCCCGGCCAATGCCGATGTCTCATCCGATGCCAACGCTGGCAATGCCCCTGTATGTCGATGCGCAATGAGCTTTGCCGAAGCCGGCAATTCCTGCATTGGCGGGAGCGACAACGTTGCCGCAGCTGAGCCGGCTCCAACGATACCCGCCATTACTGCGGGGAGCGCCATTGCAGGCATGTGCACCCGCAACCCGATCCTTCCTGCGTCCGGAGTCAAATACCGTCACGAAACAGACTGGAGTGACGGGGGGGCAAGCGCCTTGAGCTTCGCGCGTATCTATCGAAGCACTTGGGTCGCGGGCGCCGAGCCTAAATCTGGCCTGGGCGCTTCCTGGACCCATGACCACGCGCTGCGTTTGGACGTCCGTGCGAGTGCAAATCCACCTGTCGTGCTTGTCGTCAGTCCGGAAGGGGGCCTTCAGCAGTTTACTTTCGCGTCAGGGGCAGGGTGGAAATCCAGTACGGGCGCTGACAGCCTGACTGCCATTGCCAGTGGTTGGTCGTTTCGACGTGCGGATGAAGATCGCACTTTTGTTTTTGACTCAGATGGCAAGCTGCGCTCCCTCACCGAGCGCAATGGTTGGGCGAATACCTATGGCTACAACACGTTCGGCCAATTGGGTTCAATCACCAATCCCTTTGGCCGGACGCTCACTCTCGCATATAACCCCAAGGGACAGTTGAGCACCGCCACCACGTCGGACGCGCGTGTCATCCGCTATGCCTACGATAGTGCCGACCGACTGTCTTCGGTGACCTATCCTGACGGCAAGGTCCGGAATTTTGTTTATGAGAATACGGCGTTTCCTCAAGCCCTGACGGGCATCTTTGATGAAACCAGCGCCCGTTGGGCCACCTTCGCGTATGACAGCGCGGGTCGCGCCGTCAGCTCTGCGCTTGCCGGCTCCGTGGACAGCTACAAAGTGAGCTATCCCGATCCAAATAGGGCTGCTGTTCAGGATCCACGGGGCACGAACCGTTGGTATAGCTATAGCACCGTGGCCGGAAAGCTGGCCGTCACCGCAGGCACTCTGCCTTCCGGAGAAGGAAAAGCCGACGCCGCCAGCCGCGTGCAGGACGCCAACGGCCTGATCACCAGCGAGACCGACTTCAATGGCGTGCAGACCACGACGACCTGGGACACCGCACGCCGCCTGCCGCTCACCGTGACACGCGCCGCCGGAACCCCCGAAGCCCAGACCACCACCACCCAGTGGCACGCCACCTGGGCACTGCCGGTGCTCATCACCGAAGCCGGCCGCACCACCGCGACCACCTACGACACCCAGGGCCGCCCCCTCACGCGGACCGTCACCCACACCGCTGCCGGCAACAAGACCCAGACCACCAGCTGGACCTACAACCCAGCGGGCCTGGCCGCCACCGAGACCGCACCGAACGGCGCGGCAACCAGCTACACCTACGACGCGGCCGGCAACGTCCTGAGCGCCACCAACGCCCTCGGCCACGTCACCAGCTACACCTACGACAGCGCCAACCGCCTGCTCAGCCAGACCGCCCCCAACGGCCTGGTCACCACCTACACCTGGGATGCCCGCGACCGCCTGCTTACCCAGACCGTCGGCGGCCAACAGAGCACCACGCTGACCACCACGCTGAGCTACACCCCCTTCGGCGCCATCGCGACCCTCACGCTGCCCACCGGCCTGAGCTTGAGTTACAGCTACGACGCAGCCCACCGCCTGACCGGCTGGAGCAACAACCGCGGCGAGAGCGGCAGCTTCACCCTCGACGCCATGGGCAAC
>NZ_JBPJZU010000020.1:0-1775 GCF_051216635.1 Variovorax sucrosi
CTCACGCTGCCCACCGGCCTGAGCTTGAGTTACAGCTACGACGCAGCCCACCGCCTGACCGGCTGGAGCAACAACCGCGGCGAGAGCGGCAGCTTCACCCTCGACGCCATGGGCAACCGCACGGGCGAGCAGATTCTCAACAGCGCGGGCGCCATCGCCTGGACCACCGCGCGCACCGTCAACAACATCAACCGCCTGACCGCCCAGACCGAAGGCTCGAACCAGACGAACACCTTCGGCTACGACGCCAACGGCGAGCGCATCCGCGAGACCAACGGCCTGAACCAGAGCACCCAGTACGGCCTGGACGGCCTGCGCCGGGTCAAGACCCTGACCAACGCCGCCAACGCCAGCGCCGCCCTCAGCTACAACGCACTCGACGCCGTCACGCAGGCCAGCGACTTCAACGGTGTGGCCACCAGCTACGCCCGCGATGCCCAGGGCAACGCCACCGCCGAGAGCAGCGCCGACATCGGCGCCCGCAGCACCGCCTACGACGCACTGGGCCTGCCCAGCCAGATCGTCGATGCGCTGGGCCAGGCCACCACCATCCAGCGCGACGCCCTGGGCCGCCCGACGCGACTGAGCTTCGCCGACGGCAAGATCACCACGCTGCGCTACGACCTCACCGGCGGCAACTACAACGCCGCAGGCGCCGCCAATGCCAGCATCGGGTACCTCAGCGAGATCCAGGACCGCTCAGGCACCACCAGCTACCAGCGTGACGCCTTCGGCCGCGTGATCCGCAAGACCCAGGCACTGGTCAACGGCGCAGTCGGCACCGGCAGCTACAGCTACAACGCCGCCGGCCTGCTCAGCGCCACCCAGTACCCCGGAGGCGCCGATCACCTCCTGCAGCACGTGTACGACGCCACCGGCCGGCTCACCGCCATGAACTGGAAGGGCCAGCCACTGATCACCGGCATCACCTGGAACCCGATGGGCCAGCCCACCGGCTGGACCTGGGCCTTCGGTGCCGTCAGCGGCCTCAATGGCGTCAATCAGACCACCACGCGCAGCTACGACACCGCCGGGCGCCTGACCAACGTCACCGCCGGTGGCCAAACCGTGCTGGGCTACGTCTACGACGCGGCCAGCCGCATCACCTCGCTGAGCCAGCTGCTGACCGAGCCGGTGACCCCGAACGACCCCAACACCGCCGTCACGACGACCCTGCGCAGCTGGCTGGCCGGCTACGACGCCACGGGCCGGCTCACCAGCCTCAACCAGAGCGGCACCGGTGCCCCGGTCGACACCGCCGGCTTCAGCTACGACGCCAACGGCAACCGCAGCGCCAGCACACGGGTCGTCGGCGGCACCACCACCAGCCGCAGCTACAGCGTCAGCGCCAACCAGCTCACCGGCTTCAGCCAGGTCATCGGCAGCACGAGCACCAGCGTGGTCTATGGCTACAACGCCAACGGCGACATGACAGGCGATGGCCTGCGCACCTACACCTACGACGCCGAAGGGCGCCTGAGCACGGCGACCACGGGCGCCACCGACTACAGCCCGACCACGCGCTACGCCCACAACGCGCTGGGCCAGCGGGTCTTCAAGACCGAGCCGCAGTACCCACCGGCCGAAGGTGACGAGACCGATGCGGGCTTCATGCAGGGCCTGCTCAACTTCTTCAAGCAGCTGTGGAGCCCGGCCACCCGCCAGGCCGAGGCGCTGGGCTATGTGTTTGCCTACGACGAGCAGGGCAGCCTGATCGGCGAGTACGGCCTGGGCGGGGCGCACAGCGCGGGCACCAAGCAGTACGTGTACCTGCC
>NZ_JBPJZU010000021.1:0-1301 GCF_051216635.1 Variovorax sucrosi
CGACATCATGGGCGAGATCTCCTCGGCCAGCCAGGAGCAGACCTCCGGCATCGAGCAGATCAACCAGGCCATCACGCAGATGGACCAGGTGACGCAGCAGAACGCGGCGCTGGTGGAGGAGGCCGCGGCCGCCGCCGCCTCGCTGCAGGAGCAGGCCGGCAGCCTGTCGCAGGTGGTGGGTGTGTTCAAGCTGGACGGCGCGCTGCCGAAGGCCGTGCACCGCGCCAGCCCGCGCGGCGCCGGTGCCGCGCCCCGCCCCAAGGCTGCCGCGAAGCGCCTGCCGGTGGCGCCGCGCGCGGCCGCCGCCTCCCGTTCCACCGCGCCCGTCGCCGCCAGCGACGGGTGGGAAACCTTTTGAGCGGCAGCTGCTGCCGCACTTTTCATCTCTGGAGTCAATGAGCATGTTTCTGAGCAATCTTTCCATCGGCAAGCGGCTGTCCCTCGCGGTCGGCCTCATCCTTGCGCTGTCCCTCGCGAGCAGCGTGCTAGCGGTGGTGAAACTGAGGCAACTCGGTGACGAAATCAATGCGATGGTCGAGCAGAACATCAAGATCGAGCGAGCCGGCTCCGACTGGCTGCGCTACGTGACCGCCGGCGTGCAGCGCGCGGCTGCGATCGCCAAGAGCAGCGACGCCAGCCTCATCGACTACTTTGCGCCCGCGAGTGCCCAGAACATCAAGGAGACGACCGAACTGCAGAAGTTTCTCGAGTCCCGGATGGACACGCCCGAGCGGCGTCAGATCTACGACAAGATCGGCGAACTGCGCAAGGGCTACCTGGCGGCCCGGGAAGAGGTCAGCAAGGCGAAGCTCGCGGCCGGCGCGGAAGGTGCCGACAAGATCTTCACCGAACGCTTCGAGCCGGCCTCGCGCGCCTATCTGGTCGGCGTCCAGCAACTGGTGGACGGCGAACGGGCCGAACTCGATGCCGCTGCCGGCCGTACCGAAGCGTTGCGCGCCACAACGAGCCTGACGCTGATGATCTGCGGCGCCGTGTCCACGGTCCTCGGCATCCTGCTCGCCTGGCTGCTGGTCCGCAGCATCACGCATCCGCTGCGCCGCGCGGTCGCCGTGGCCGAGGCCGTGGCTGCCGGTGACCTGACGAGCCGCATCGAGGTGACGAGCCAGGACGAGACCGGCCAGTTGATGCGTGCACTGCGTGGCATGAACGACAGCCTGGCCAAAGTGGTGGGCGAAGTGCGCCAGGGCACCGACACCATCGCGACGGCGTCGAGCCAGATCGCCTCGGGCAACCAGGACCTGTCCTCGCGCACCGAAGAGCAGGCCAGCTCGCTGGAGCAG
>NZ_JBPJZU010000022.1:0-1026 GCF_051216635.1 Variovorax sucrosi
CATGTCCGAATCCATCGTCATCGTCGGCGCTGCCCGCACCCCCATGGGCGCGTTCCAGGGCGACTTCTCTTCCCTCGCAGCGCATGACCTCGGCGGCGCCGCGATCAAGGCCGCGGTCGAACGCGCCGGCATCGACCCGGCCATCGTCGGCGAAGTGCTGTTCGGCAACTGCCTGATGGCCGGCCAGGGCCAGGCGCCGGCGCGCCAGGCGGCCTACAAGGGCGGGCTGCCCGACAGCGCGGGCGCCGTCACGCTCAGCAAGATGTGCGGCTCGGCCATGAAGGCCGCCATGCTGTCGTACGACATGCTGATGGCCGGCACGCACGACGTGATGGTCGCCGGTGGCATGGAAAGCATGACCAACGCGCCCTACCTGATGCTCAAGGGCCGCGGCGGCTACCGCATGGGCCACGACCGCATCTTCGATCACATGATGCTCGACGGCCTGGAAGACGCCTACCAGCCGGGCCGCTCCATGGGCACCTTCGGCGAGGACTGCGCCGCCAAGTACAGCTTCACCCGCGAGCAGCAGGACGCCTTCGCCACCGCCAGCGTCGAGCGCGCCAGGCAGGCCACGGCCGATGGCCTGTTCAAGGCCGAGATCGTGCCGGTCACGGTCAAGGGCCGCAGCGGCGAAACGGTGGTGGCCATCGACGAAGGCCCGGGCAAGGTCAAGCTGGACAAGATCGCCACGCTCAAGCCGGCCTTCAAGAAGGACGGCGGCACGATCACCGCCGCGTCGAGCTCGTCGATCAACGACGGCGCGGCCGCGCTGGTCCTGATGACCGAGTCGCACGCCAGGAAGATCGGCGCCAAGCCGCTCGCGCGCATCGTCGGCCACGCCACGCATGCGCAGCAGCCCGAGTGGTTCTCGACCGCGCCGGTGGGCGCCGTGCAGAAGCTCTTCGCCAAGACCGGCTGGGGCGTGAAGGACGTCGACCTGTGGGAAGTGAACGAAGCCTTCGCCGTGGTGCCGATGGCGCTGATGAAGGAGATGGGCGTGGCGCACGACATCGTCAACGTGCA